>NZ_JBHTBN010000003.1:986-383245 GCF_042664795.1 Jejudonia soesokkakensis | reverse complement strand
TGTAAACTTAGACGGAATGATTGGAGAAAGAACTATTGATGTTTCTTCTCTTGCTTCTGGAGTCTACATGGTACAGATCTCTGGTGAGAACAACGTAGTTGTAAAAAGATTAATCATCGAGTAATCGATTAATCATATTTAACCAACCAAAGAAACCCTGTTACGAAAGTGACAGGGTTTCTTATTTTTAGTTGTTTTTTATTTTATAAATTGTTTATTTTAGATTGAAATAAAATAGAACATGAAAAACATTTTGGGAATAGGATCAAGAATTGAACATTCAGAATATGGAAAAGGGGTAGTAACTAATGTTACTTCTAATATGTATTGGGTCACATTTATAGATAAAGGACTTGAAACAATTGATGTAGATTCTGAGTTTGATGTAATTCAAGCTGTAGAAGATGAAGTTGATACCGTAAGTTTTTATGAGGTTGAAAATAGCCTGAGAGAGATTTTAAAAAAATGGAGTGATGTTAGTGAAATAGTTCCATTGGCAGATAAATATAAAGGAGGACTTTTAGTGTTGCAGCCTAAAGATGTAACTATGGCCAATAAGGAAATTCCTATAAATACTTTTTTTCATAAAATTGTAATGCTACGCGATCGTTTACGTGTTATGGAGCAAAAAATAAACAGTAGTAAATCTTTAGATGATCAGGATAAGGTTGATTTACAGCAATATATTACCCGTTGCTATGGTAGTTTGACTACCTTTAATGTGCTTTTTAAAAATAGTTCACAACATTTTAAAGGAGAATCTTCTAAGTAATAAATTAAAGTTTTAAGACAATATCATTTAGAATTTTTCTAGCATGAATTCTGGAATTCTCAATAAACCATTTATGAGTTTCAGTACCACCACATATTACACCAGCAAGGTATAAGCCTTTGACGTTACTTTCCATAGTTACATTATTATACTCGGGAATCATATTCTCTTTAGAAAGCTTAATCCCCATTGCTATTAAAAATTCAAAATTTGGTCGATAGCCCGTTAATGCTAGAACATAGTCATTATTAATGATGACTTCACCTTCAGGAGTTTGAATAACAACTTCACTTTCTTCAATTTTAGAAACTTCAGCATTGAAATAGGCTTTGATACTTCCTTCTTTTATTCGGTTTTCAATATCTGGTTTCACCCAGTATTTAACTCTTTCGCCAATACTTGCCCCTCTTACGATCATGGTCACTTTGCCTCCTTTACGCCAAATCTCAAGAGCAGCATCCACAGCACTATTGCTTGCTCCTACAACAATAATATTCTGTAGTGAATAGGGATGAGCTTCTTTATAATAGTGTGAAACTTTTGGCAGATTTTCGCCAGGGATATTAAGCAATTTTGGAATGTCATAAAATCCTGTTGCAATAATTACATTAGTTGCATGGTAACTTTCACTTTCAGAAGCTATTAAAAAAACAGATTCTATTTTTTTTACTGAAAGTACCTTCTCGTATAGATTAATTTTTAATTTATTTGAAGTGACCAACCTTCTATAATACTCTAAGGCATCATTTCGGTTTGGTTTTGCATTTGAACTTATAAAGGGTATTTCGTCTATCTCTAACTTTTCAGAAGTCGAAAAAAAAGACATGTTTAACGGATAGTTGAACAACGAATTTGTCAGAGCTCCTTTTTCGAGTACCAGATAAGACACATTATTTTTTTCACATTCAAGTGCGCATGCAATTCCAATAGGTCCTGCTCCAACAATAACAACATCCAGAATAGTTGCAGACATTTACGATACAATTTTCTTTAAATCTGCGATAGTTTCAGTAGGATTACTTGCCTTAAATACATAGCTACCTGCGACCAAAACATCTGCACCAGCACCCATTAACTGCTTTGCATTTATATTGGTGACGCCGCCGTCAATTTCAATTTTTGTAGAAGCGCCTTTTTCAGAAATAAGTTGTTTTAATTTTTTAACCTTATCATAAGTGTTTTCAATAAAACTCTGTCCGCCAAACCCTGGGTTTACACTCATTACACAAACTAAATCGATATCACGGATAGTGTCCTCCAATAATGAAACACTTGTATGCGGATTTAGTGCTACTCCAGCTTGCATTCCTTCAGCTTTTATTGCTTGTAGGGTACGATGTAAGTGGGTACAGGCTTCATAATGTACCGTTAAAATATTTGCTCCCAATTCAGAAAAAGTTTTAATGTAGCGATCGGGATCAACAATCATAAGATGCACATCGATAGTTTTGATTGCATGCTTAACAATATCTCTTAAAACAGGCATTCCAAAAGAAATATTTGGAACAAAAACACCGTCCATGATATCAATGTGAAACCAATCTGCTTCACTCGCATTAATCATTTCTACGTCTCTTTGTAAGTTAGCGAAATCTGCTGCTAAAATAGAGGGAGCAATTAATTTAGTACTCATATAAATTGACTTTCAGCAAAGGTACTAATTTATGCTGAAGGTTTAGAGTAATAGCTATTATAGTTCTGCTGGGGCCGAAATGAAGGGTGTTAGTAATCTTTTTATTTTTTCTGAAGTAGAATTATAGCGGGTGCGACTCAAATATTCTTGAATTCTTCTTAAATCTGAAGGCGTTTTAACTACATTAAAATTCGAGCTATAATCTGAAAATACATTAAATTCGGTTTCTCTTCTTATAATTTCGAACACACCTGAGTGCCTATTATCTTTAAGAATTGAATTTTGATATAGGTCTTCAATAATGGTTTTGTCTCCTTCCAGTACCTGAAAAAAATTACCTAATCCTTCAAGTAAAATCCCATTGATGTTTTTTAGATTATTCTTTTTAACAGTTTTCTCAAATATTTCATTGATGAACTCTTCAGTTAGGTTTTCTGAAGCTTTACTAACATAACAAATAGTATATGACATTGTTGTTTTTTTGTACACTAAAATTACTAAAATAATTTTTCAGTAGTAACAATATCAATTTAATTATAAATAGAATCCAAAAAAAACCTCCGGTAATCACTCCGGAGGTCATTCATCAATCAAAAAACGAACAGTATGTTACAATACCCGCATCACCAGGTATCAATACTGTAAGTTACCGTTATTAGGACTAGCCTAAATATGTTTTTAAGATCTTGCTACGAGAGGTATGCTTCAACCTTCTAATTGCTTTTTCTTTGATCTGGCGTACACGTTCACGAGTCAAATCGAATGTTTCTCCTATTTCTTCTAACGTCATAGGGTTTTGACTTCCAAGTCCGAAATACAGCCTAATGACATCTGCCTCACGAGGTGTAAGTGTTTCCAGTGCTCTTTCGATTTCGGTACGTAATGATTCATGTAATAATACACGGTCTGGATTTGGAGATTCCCCACTTCGCAATACATCGTAAAGATTGGAATCTTCTCCTTCAACGAGCGGCGCATCCATGGATACATGACGTCCAGAATTTTTCATTGACTCTTTAACATCATTGATCGTCATGTCCAATTCTTTTGCAATTTCTTCGGCAGAAGGTGGGCGCTCGTGTGCTTGCTCTAGAAAAGCAAATGTTTTATTAATTTTATTGATGCTTCCAATTTTATTGAGTGGTAAGCGTACAATACGTGACTGTTCAGCTAATGCTTGAAGGATAGATTGTCTAATCCACCATACGGCATAACTAATAAATTTAAAACCACGTGTTTCGTCAAAACGTTGTGCGGCTTTAATAAGACCTAGATTCCCTTCATTGATCAAATCTGGGAGTGTTAACCCTTGATTTTGATATTGCTTTGCTACCGATACAACAAAACGTAAATTAGCTTTTGTAAGTTTTTCAAGTGCGCGTTGATCGCCAGCTTTGATTTTTTGTGCCAATTCTACTTCTTCGTCTGCGGTAATTAAGTCAACTTTTCCAATTTCCTGAAGATACTTGTCTAATGAAGCAGTTTCTCTGTTCGTAACCTGCTTTGTAATTTTGAGTTGTCTCATTTAAAAAATACTAAGATTTAGGTGTGCATACATGCGTTCTACTTAGTTATACGTAAAGAGTTCAAAAAAGGTTACAAAATAAATAGAAAAAAATTCATTCCCTTTTTATAGCTTTTAATTTTTTAAAGTCATTTAGGTAATGGCATGTCTGCTTCAAAAGAACTTCGCTGTAATTTATGATAAAGGCTTGAAATTTTTGTTAATCTTATGAGAAATAGTCTTTCAAAACTTTTATTTTTTTTACTATTAAATTAAAATAGAAAATAATGGATAACAAACAGATAATATTGAAAAAGAGACCAGAAGGTAACCCTGAAGAAGCCAATTTTGAAATACAAGCTATTAAAACTCCAGAGGTAGAAGAAGGTGCTTTGTTATTAAAATCGGTTTATATATCAGTTGACCCTTACTTGAGGGGTCGCATGCGTGATGAAAAATCCTATATACCTCCCTTTGAGATTGGAAAACCTATTGAGAGTAGTGTGATTGCAGAGGTGTTAGCATCAAATAATTCGGAGTACAACAAAGGAGACTATGTACACGGAATGCTGCCATGGAAACTTATACAAGTTCACAGCGGTAATGAGCTTCAAAAAGTTGACAAAGAGCAGGCACCATTAAGCGCTTATCTTGGTATTTTAGGTCTTACAGGAATTACAGCCTATGTAGGTCTCAATAAAATAGGTGACCTAAAAAAAGGGGAAACCTTGTTAGTTTCAGGAGCTTCGGGTGCTGTGGGAAGTACGGTAGGGCAAATAGGAAAAATTAAAGGCTGTCACGTAGTAGGTATTGCTGGAAGTGATGAAAAACTAACTATAATGAAAGAAAAATTTGGCTTTCATAGTGGAATAAACTACAAAACTACCAAGGATATGAATTCAGCTGTTAAAAATGCTTGTCCCGAAGGTGTTGATGTGTATTTTGATAATGTTGGAGGCGAAATATTAGATGCAGCATTGGCAAATATTAATAGATACGGGCGTGTCATAAATTGCGGAGCTATTTCTTTGTATAATGCTACTGAAACTCCAAAAGGCCCCAGACATGAAACAACACTGGTTAAGAAAAGTGTAAAAATGCAAGGGTTTATAGTTCGGGATTTTAAGGATGATTTTGAAAGTGCTACAAAGCAGTTGGGTTCCTGGTTACAATCTGGCGAACTAACTTATAGTGAAACCATAAAAAATGGCTTTGATACTTTGCCTTCAGCCTTTATTGGTTTATTTGAAGGAGAGAATAAAGGAAAGATGGTGGTAAAAGTATAAGTGCTTATAAATACTTTTAAAAAAAACGCCTTTCAGAAATGAAAGGCGTTTTATATTGTAGGTATTACTACTATTTAGTCACGTTTATTACGATTGTCGCGACCACGATTATCTCTACTGCCGCGATTAGTACGATCTCCTCGGTCTTCGCGAGGCGGACGCTCTTTAAAACCTTCAGGTTTTGGTAAAATCGCTTTTCTCGATACTTTTTCTTTTCTAGTACGCTTATCCACACCAAAATATTTCACATCAAAAACATCACCCATATTTACCACATCACTTACATTTTCGGTACGTTCCCAAGCCAATTCAGAAACATGTAATAACACCTCATTTCCTGGAGCCTCTGTATATTCTACAACAGCACCAAAGTCTAACATCTTAATTACTTTTACCTCATATACAGATCCTACTTCTGGTTTAAAAGTAATCGAATCAATTTTTGCTAACACTGCGTCAATTCCTTCTTGACCCGTTCCAAGAATTTCAACAATTCCCTCTTCGGTAACAGGATCTTCGTTGATTACAATCGTTGTTCCTGTTTCTTTCTGAAGTTCTTGTATTACTTTCCCTCCTGGTCCAATTAAAGCACCAATATAATCGTTAGGTATACGTACGGTAACCATTTTAGGAGCGTAAGGTTTCACATCTTCTCTTGGCGCAGCGATCGTATCAGTTAAGTGCTTTAGAATATGCAAACGACCATCACGAGCTTGTTTTAATGCTTTTACTAAAATCTCGTAAGACAATCCTTTTACTTTAATATCCATTTGGCAAGCCGTAATACCATCTGCGGTACCTGTTACTTTAAAATCCATATCACCTAAGTGGTCTTCATCTCCAAGAATATCTGATAAAACAGCATATTTTCCAGTATCTCCATCAGAGATTAATCCCATAGCAATACCAGATACTGGTTTTATCATTTGTACTCCTGCATCCATCATCGCCATTGTTCCTGCACATACGGTCGCCATAGAAGAAGAACCATTCGATTCTAATACTTCAGAAACCACTCGAACTGTATAAGGGCAATCTGCTGGCACCATTCCTTTTAATGCACGTTGTGCAAGATTTCCGTGTCCAACTTCACGACGTGATGTGCCACGAATTGGTCTAGCTTCCCCTGTACAGAAAGGAGGGAAGTTATAGTGAAGGTAAAATGTTTCTTCTCCTTCATAACTAGGCATATCAATTTGGTTTGCTTCTCTAGAAGTTCCTAACGTTACTGTGGCTAACGCCTGAGTTTCTCCACGTGTAAATACGGCAGAGCCATGTACCGATGGAAGGTAATCTACCTCACACCAAATAGGACGAATGTCCACAGTTTTACGACCATCTAATCGTACACCTTCGTTCAAGGTTAAATCTCTGATAGCTGCTTTCTCTGCTTTGCGATAATATTTTGAAACCAATCCATCATACTCTGCTAACTCTTCTTCAGAAAAAGTGGCTTTGATCTCTTCTTTAATTTCGTTAAACGCGTTGCTTCTTTCATGTTTTGCAGAACCAGCTTTTGCGATAGCATATACTTTATCGTATGCCATGTCATATACCTTCTTCTCAAGATCTGCATCCTCACGTTCGGCAGGATATTCACGAACTTCTTTCTTTCCGAATGCTTCAGCTAATCTCAATTGCGCTTCACATTGTTTTTTAATGTGCTCATGTGCAAACTTGATAGCTTCTGTCATTTCTTCTTCAGAAATCTCTTTCATCTCACCTTCAACCATCATAACACTGTCTGCGGAAGCACCAATCATCATATCGATGTCAGATTCTTCTAGTTGAGCTCTTGTTGGATTAATGACAAACTCACCATTAACACGTCCTACTCTTGCTTCGGAAATAGCACACTCAAATGGAAGGTCTGATAACTGAATTGCAGCAGAAGCGGCAAGTCCAGCCATTGCGTCTGGCATTACATCATCATCATGAGACATTAACTGAATCATTACCTGTGTTTCAGCATGGTAATCTTTTGGGAATAACGGTCGTAATACACGATCGACTAAACGCATCGTTAATACTTCTCCGTCACTAGGTCTGGCTTCTCTTTTAAAGAAACCTCCTGGATAACGCCCAGATGCTGCGAATTTTTCGCGGTAATCTACCGTTAAAGGTAAAAAGTCCAGGTCTTTTTGTTCGTAGTTTGAAACTACGGTACATAATAACATACATTTTCCAGACTGTATCACGACAGAACCGTGTGCCTGTTTTGCTAATTTTCCAGTTTCGATAGAAATCTCTCTACCGTCACCAAGGTCAATAACCTCTTTAAATACTTTGGGTATCATAAAAATTGTGTTTTTCTTCCGTAAAAACGGAAGTTTCATCCAAGCTATTGCCGCTGGCAATACCTGTGGAAATTATTAATTTGGTCAACAATCGATTATCGACTGTAGTGTTGTTGTGTTGTTGTGGTTGACCAATGAAAAACCTAAGGGTAGCTTTTCTATGTATTATTTCAATTTTAGTACACTAGCCCTAAGAGTAGTATTATTGAAATTTAATATTCTAATTTTAAATAGTCAATCCTTTAGGGGAGGAATTACAGACTTTTTAGGTGTTTTTCAAAAACAAATTCTGAAAAAACAAAGGAGGCGCCTAGCGCCTCCTTTACAATTATATTATTTACGTAAATTAAGCTCTTTTACAATAGCTCTGTAACGTAAGATATCTTTCTTCATTAAATAATCTAATAATGAACGACGCTTACCTACTAACTTCACAAGAGAACGCTCTGTGTTATAGTCTTTGTGGTTTGCTTTTAAATGTCCTGTTAAATGCTCAATTCTATAAGTAAAAAGAGCGATTTGTCCTTCTGCAGAACCAGTATCTGTCTTAGATTTACCGTGCTTTGCGAAGATTTTTTGTTTTTCTTCTGGTGCTAAATACATGCCAATATTATTAAAATAATTTTTATGTATGAATACGTCTCTCGTAATCAGGCTGCAAAAATAAGTAAATTAGTTATACTAAACTATATGATGCCGATTTTTTTACATGTGTAATACAATTTTTGACACAAATTTAAGTTTTAAATTATATCCACAAAAAAACCATCTTATATGAAAATTCCTTTTTTAAAACTTTTTGCCATATGTTTATTGGCAGTACTTTTTGCAAATTGTGATGCAGAATCCATTCAAGAAGAATTTAATTTTTCTGCCGAAGATAGTGCCCGCGCAGCACAAACCGATAATGTTGCCGATGGTGCTTTGAGTATTATAGAAAATGCCTATACAGAAAATGAAGAGCCTCGTGGTGTTGCTGTAACCACCTTATTTCCAGATTGTACTACAATTACCATTCAACCTAATGGCAATGGGGGAAGCATTTTGTTAGATTTTGGAACAGGTTGCGAATTAAATAACGGTGCATTTGTAACCGGAAGTATCCAAATTCTATATGGGCCCTTGGACGGTGGTACTAGAACTCTCACGTATGAGTATACCAATTTCACCTATAATTCTAACGGAATTTCTGGAGGAGGAACTGTAGTAAGAGTAGTAGATAATGGTAATGGAAATCCACAATCTACTGTCACAGAAGATATCACAGTTTCATTTCCAAATACCGAAATAACTGCAACGCGTAACGCTACCCGAATTTCAGAATGGGTAGAAGGAGTTGGTAGCGGAAACTGGCAGGATAATGTGTACCATATCACTGGAAATTGGGAAACAATATTTACCAACGGATTTTCAAGAACTGGAACTGTAACCGATAAGCTGGTGAGAAAATTACAATGCCGCTACCTGGTTAGCGGATTGTTAGAAATTTCGCAACAAAATATTACTGGTGTGATAGATTGGGGAGATGGCAGTTGTGATAATCGTGCTACCCTCGAAATTAATGGACGTATCTATGATATTGTGCTATAATAAAATAAAATTCAATCCTACTATAAAAGAACTCACTTTACGGTGAGTTTTTTTTATTTAGAAAGGATCTCAATTTCAACGCGCCTGTCATCATCATCGGTTTTGCCTAACGGAAACAAAAATGCCAATCCTTCATATTGCATTCTGTCTTTAGAAATCCCTTTTTCAACCAAATAATTATATACCGCTGCTGCTCGTGCTTCTGAAAGATTTTGGACGCGTGTGCGGTTGTTCATTCCATCGATACTGGATGGAATACCAAGCCTTCCGCAGCAAACATGACCACTGATTTTAATTTTTACTGAAGGATTTTCAGTTAAAAAGAAGAAAAGTTTTTTTGCTACAGGAATACTGGATTCTCGAATAATATCAACGCCTGGATAAAATTGCATTCCCTGAAGTGTTATCTTTTCTCCTGAAACGGCAGTTTTCATTTCATTCTCTAAAGTTGGTTCTGGTACCACTTCTTTTTTCGTAATAGTATGAAATTGTCTTGTTACAATAATATCTGCTCTTCTATAAGCTGCCGAAGGATCGTCAATTTCACCAAAACCTATGGTTTGCACATTTATTGAATCTGAAAAAGCTTCAGCAATATTAGTTGCTCTTTTGTCTGAAAGTTTCTGGTTGTATTCAAAGCTGGCAAAGCTATTGGCATACCCATTAATTTTCAAAGAGATGATGGGCAGCGTGTCAGACTGAATGCTGTCAATTTTTTGAAGGTGTGCTGTGGTTAAAGCCGAAACATCATTTTCAAAATACAAAGAAACGGTATCTATTTTTTGTTGGGCAAAACAAATGTTTCCGAAGAGAAAAAGAAAAAATGTGACTTTTTTCATTAGGATGTAGTTTATGATGTAACGGAAAACTTTATACCTATAGTGTATAAAAAAACCTTCAGTTTTAAGCTGAAGGTTTTAAAGATATTAAGCTGACTTTTCTCTAAGAGGTCTATTTAATACTAAATCCAAGTAGAGGTTAATCTTTCTTTTTAAATCTTTTCTATGTGTTATAAAATCAAGGAATCCATGATCCAGGACAAACTCTGCTGTTTGAAAACCATCGGGTAATTCTTTACCAGTTGTATCACGCACTACACGTGGTCCAGCAAAACCAATTAGCGCTCCAGGCTCACTAATATTAATATCTCCTAACATCGCAAATGAAGCGGTTGTTCCTCCTGTAGTTGGGTCTGTACATAAGGAAATATATGGAACCCCAGCGTCTGCTAGTTTAGCCAATTTAGCACTTGTTTTAGCTAGTTGCATTAATGAAAGAGCAGCTTCCATCATACGAGCACCTCCACTTTTACTTATCATTAAAAACGGTATGTTATGCTTTAGTGAATAATCTGCAGCACGTGCAATTTTTTCTCCAACAACACTTCCCATAGAGCCGCCAATAAAGCTAAAATCCATACAGGCAACAACTAGGTCTTCTCCCATAGATTTCCCAACTGCAGTTCTTACAGCATCTTTCAATCCTGTTTTTTCTTGCGCCGCTTTTAATCTATCTACATATTTTTTGCTGTCTTCAAATTCCAAAGGGTCTTTTGACGTTAAATTTTTATCCAGTTCTTTAAACTTATTATTGTCAAATAGAATCTGAAAATATTCTTTACTTCCTATACGAACATGATACCCATCTTCGGGACTCACAAAATAATTGCTCTCAAGTTCATCACTATCAACAATTTTTCCAGTAGGGGATTTGTACCATAACCCTTTAGGGACATCTTTTTTGTCTTCTGTAGGTGTTTGTATTCCTTTTTTTGTTCTTTTAAACCAAGCCATAGTATCTTCGGTTAAATGAGTTTCATTAATCAAGTAAACTCTGTTATAAAGTATTTATATTATTAAGATCCTCAAAAGCCTTTTTTAATCTGCTTTTAAATGTAAGCTCGCCTTCGCGAAGCCACTTTCTTGGATCATAGTATTTTTTGTTTGGAAGTTCGTTTCCTTCAGGATTCCCTATTTGTGTGCGTAGGTATTCGATATTGGTTTCCATATAATCTCTTACCCCTTCATTATACGCAAATTGTAAATCGGTGTCTATATTCATCTTTACCACACCATAGCCAATAGCTTCTCGAATTTCATCTACTGTAGAACCGCTTCCGCCGTGAAAAACAAAATCGATAGGATTGTGTCCTGTTCCAAATTTCTTTTGCACATATTCCTGTGAATTTTTTAAGATTATAGGTGTCAATTTTACATTTCCAGGTTTGTAAACTCCATGGACGTTTCCGAAGGCAGCTGCGATCGTAAATTGATCACTCACCTTTAACAACTCTTCGTAGGCATAACTCACTTCTTCGGGCTGTGTATATAATTTTGAAGAGTCAACATCTGTATTATCCACACCGTCTTCCTCTCCTCCCGTAATACCCAATTCTATCTCCAAGGTCATCCCCATCTTGCTCATACGCTCCAAATATCTTTTACAAATCTCGATGTTTTCTTCAAGAGGTTCCTCAGACAGATCTATCATATGAGAACTGTACAACGAGTGTCCATGTTGCTTATAGTATTTTTCACTGGCATCTAAAAGGCCGTCAATCCAGGGTAATAATTTTTTTGCACAGTGATCGGTATGCAGGATTACAGTAGCTCCGTAAACTTTAGCCATTTCATGAATGTGTTTGGCTCCCGCTATGCCACCGGCAATTGCTGCTTTTTCATTGGTATTTGAAAGTCCTTTACCTGCATTAAAATGGGCTCCTCCATTTGAAAACTGAATAATCACTGGCGCATTTACTTCGGCAGCAGTTTCCATAACTGTATTTACAGTTGTGGATCCAGTGACATTAACAGCAGGCATGGCAAAGCCTTTTTGTTTTGCTAGTTGATGAATTTCCTGAACGTTTCTCCCAGTTGCTACACCTGGTTGGATATTGTGACTCATAATTTGTTTGGTATATTCACTACAAAAATAAGGAAATTATGTGGTTTAAAAGGGATAGTTGATCCCTATGTTATAGACTGCGTTGGTGAAATTGTAATCTTTAAACCAGCGTTCGCCTACGGGTCTTGCCGGATCGTGAGTTTTAAACCCTATGTCAAAGCGAATTACAAAAAATCCGAAATCATAACGTAAACCTATACCAGATGCTACTGCAATTTCTTTTAGATCGGCAATTCCATCAAATCTAAATGCAGGATCATCTACGTCATCAAAAGCATTCCAGATATTTCCGGCATCAATAAAAAACGCGCCTTTAAATCCGCCAAAAATTGTATACCTATATTCAGCATTAAACGCCAGTTTGAAGTTTGCCTCATTAAAATCGAGAACGCTCCCACTGCTACCAGGACCCAAATCATAGGCTCTCCAGCCTCTGTTGTCGTTGGTTCCTCCTGCAAAATAACTACGAGTAAAAGGAATGGAATTACTATTGCCATACGGAATTGCGATGCCTCCAAAAGCTCTTACAGCCAAGACATCTCGATTTAAAAATTCCCAGTGTTTAATATATTCTGTTTCTGCTTTTGCATACTGAGAAAACACAACATCTGAAATTTCAAAATTTCCGTTTTCGTTTTTTGTAGCACCAGCAACACTTGAAATTGCAGACAATAAGTTTCCGGCACTTTCGATTTTCCAGCGCCATTTAGAGAAATTATTGTCAAATATATTGGTGCGTGTATCTCGGTTCCAAGTAAAGTTTGAAGCAAAAATTAAGTTATCTTCGGTAAGTCGGGCTTGTCTTTCAAATATTCGTAAAACATCTCTAAAATCTTCACGCTCTATATTAAGATCTGGAAATTGATTGTTAAGAACGCCTTCAATAAAAAAATCGGCTTCATTAAATCCAGTTCCGTCTTCAGGAACAATAAAATCATTACTTTCAGGATTCATAAATTCATACCCAACCTCCTGTGCGATATCTTCAAGCTGATTAAGAGAGCTTCGGTATACGTTGTAATAATTACCCGGATTTACATTGCGTACGTATTGCACATTAAGTAGGTCAAAACGGTAGTTCTTTATTTTTGAAGGCTTCCAAGCATAGCTATAGATCCCGCTAAAATTTTGACGGTCCAGTCCGATATTATTTTGCACATTAAAACCAGCACTAATACTGGTAGCCGGCGACATGTATTTAGGTATAATTTTATCTGTACTTGCAGGAAATACAATTCGGGGAAAACTTAATTTTACATTGGCGCCAATGTCTGAAGTATCAAAAAAACTTCCTTCTTTATCTGCCGACGAACCTACGCTTCCGCCTGCAGTGATTTCTAGTGTCTCTGCTCTTCGGAAAACATTCCGAATTAAAAAAGTAGAACTAAACCCAGTTCCGAATGGCTGAATGGTAGAGGTGTACGCATCAAGATCGACACTAGCAGTATATTTCTTTTTTGGACTTAATAAAATGGTAGCTATTAATCCAGTACCCGTAGTATCTGTTGCATCTTCTTGATAGCTTATATTAGGATATTTAAAGATTTTTAAATCACTTATTTGATTATAGGTAAGCGTACGGTCTATATCCTTAAAAATTTTCTTGGGTGTAATGGATACCGCATTGGTAATTGCTTTAGGTTTAAATTTTAAATCGTCATAACTATATAAGGTGTACCCATTGTAAGATGCCGAATCTTTAAAAACCTCATTTCTATTAGAAAAATTATAATCTGTAACTATGCGTACTTCATTAACTTTAAAAATTTTAAAAGGTTCTGTATAGGTAGTGTCTCCAATTTCTATTTTCCTATCTGGAATGATATATTTAATATTTGCCTTATGATTAGTATTTACTGTATCTCCTTCAAAACCAACATAATCCTGATCAAAATGATACAATCCAGAATTTCTGAATTGAATAGTCAATCGGTCTCGTTCATTTAAAAAATCATTGGCAGCATATTGTTTCCCAGATTCAATAAAGGTATTTTTCTTTGAAGCCTGAAAGAGTGAATCTACTATAGGGGAGCTAATATCTTCAGAAATTGAATCCACATAATAAGGTCTAAATCGCTCCACGTTATAGGTGACCGATGCTCTTTTTTTCTTAGAACTGTCAACCTTAATTTTATAACTTGTTTCGGTATTAAACCATCCAAAACTTGCATAATATCGTTTTATACGTGCTGCAGATTTATCTGTTTTCTCTTTATCTATAACAACAGGAGCATCTCCACTTTTTTCCAGCCACTTGTTAAAACCTACATAGCTATTTCCTAACTCATTGGTTTGTTTTTTTGATAAGAATTTGTTTAATCGTGCCTCCCGTTTGGGTTTTTTATGCAACCATTTAATATATGTAGAATCGGGTTGAGGATCTGCTATATTGTAAATATGCAACCCAATAGGAATACCCAGTAAAGGAAAAGTTGTATTTGGTTTTTGGTAGATTTGACTTAAAACTCCTGTATCTGTCACTTCAGTACTGTCAACAATAACAGTGTTTTCTGTGAGTAAGTATTTGTCGTCGGGCACTCTTTTAACTGCATTACAGGCCGAAATTAATATGATAAGTACTAAAAATAGTGATATTTTTGTGAGGCTTCGAGTCAAGAGGGTTGTTATTTGTATTTCAAAAATAAGATAAATTGCTTAGTAAAGGTCAAATAAAATTAATAACGAGTTTACAGCAAAAAAAGTACCGTGATTCTACCGGACTTTTTTTTGCAGAAGGACCTAAAGTAATAAGTGAATTACTTTCTGAAGGGTTAAAATTACACAGCTATTTAGCTACGGAAAAATCTTCAGACGATTTAAATTATGTTCAAATTACTGAAAGAGAGTTGCAAAAAATAAGCGCTCTAAAAAATGCAAATCGGTCATTGGCTGTTTTTCACATTCCGAAGAAAAAATCAATAAAAGCTGAAGGTTTGACCGTAGCATTGGATGCGATTCGAGACCCTGGAAATTTGGGAACCATCATTCGCTTATGCGATTGGTTTGGAATAACCCAATTGATCTGTAGTCCAGATACGGCAGATTGTTATAACCCAAAGGTGATTCAGGCGACTATGGGGTCTATTGCGAGAGTAGCTGTACATTATGTTGATTTAGAAAAGTATCTAAAAAACACTAATCTCCCTGTGTACGGAGGAGTGATGGATGGGAAAAGTGTTTATGCTGAAACCTTCCCTAAAAATGCGGTTGTAGTCCTTGGAAATGAAGCAAACGGAATCTCTAAAAGCATTCAAAAATTGCTTACTCATGCGATTACCATTCCGCAGTTTGGAGCATCCAAAGACACCGAAAGTTTAAACGTTGCGACCGCAACTGCAATTTTGTTAAGCGAGTTTAAAAGAACTACTGAAACGTAAAATTAATAAGAATAGCTCTGGTGTATAGATTATCTATATTACTCGTCCAGGGGCTATTAGGGTCGTCATCACGAACTAGCTCATTACTGGTAGCAAACACTCCCCGAATAGAAGGAGTGAATTTAAAATAGTAGAGGTAAAAGTCAATTCCAAAGCCTAGTTCAAAAAAAGTGTTTCCCGTTTTTGTCCTAAACTGTCCTTCAAAGTTGTCTTCGGGGTTATTTTCATTACTCGAGAGGTTAAACGAAGTCGATAATCCACCCACAATGAAAGGTTTAAAATTGTTGAGACGTGCCGTAGAAACCTTTAAGAGTAGGGGCACGTGAATATAGGTAGATTTTATTTCGCGTAAAAAGTCTTTTTCTTCTGTAAAGCCAGGAAAATAAAGATCTCTCTTTCCGTAGTACAAGCCAGGTTCTAAGCGGAGATTTAGGTGTTTTGTCAATCGCATATCGCCAATAAGACCTACGTTAAACCCTACTTCTTCATCTATTAAGATGTCGGTGTTCTCATCACCAAACTGTTCGTTGTATTCAATCTTAAAATCGAAGCTGTTGAATCCTAAAAAGTAGCCCCAGGTAAGCGTGCGTTGGTCGTAATCTCCCTTTCCGGCATTCCCGAAATTCTGTAATTTTTCTTTTGTAAACAACTGTGCTTCTGCTGTTGAAACGAAGAATAATAAGGTTAAGATTAGAAATAAATACTTCATAGTTATTTAGTAGCGGTATAAATTGTGGCTACACCAAAAGTTTGGGGGTTATTTTTCACTGTCTTAAACCCGATTTTCTTTAAAATATTGTTCAGGGCTTCACCATGTGGAAATTTTGAAGCACTTTCACTTAGGTACGAATACGCTACTTTATCTTTTGAAAATAGCTTCCCAATGATAGGGAGAATTCCTTTAGAATACGCATAATACCCTTGCTTCCAAGGGAATTTTGTAGGAACGGAGGTTTCAAGGATCACAAAAAGGCCATCAGTTTTAAGAACGCGAAGAATTTCTGTAAGTCCTTTCTCTAAATTTTCAAAATTACGCACTCCAAAGGAGACGGTAATAGCATCAAATGATTCATTTTCAAACGGAAGCGCTTCGCTATCCCCTTTTACAAAAGTTAATCTTTCTGAAAACTTTTTATTCGCTACTTTTTTTCTTGCTACCGAAAGCATTCCTTCAGAAAGGTCCAGGCCTGTAACAGTCGCAGATTCTATTTCTGAAGCAAATTTGATAGCAAGGTCGCCTGTTCCGGTTGCAATGTCTAATATAGTTTTAGGATTTTTTTCAGCAACAAGTCTGATAACTTTCTTACGCCATTTGGTGTCGGTTCCCAATGAAATTATACGATTGAGTCCATCGTAGTTACCAGAAATGGTATCGAACATTTGTTCAACCTGCTCTTTCTTATTGAGTTCTGAATCCTTATAGGGTGTGATTTTTTCTTTCATAGCGTCTTGCTGTTGCTTTCTTGAAAGCAGCTGCAAAATTACCAAAATTTAAAGAAATAACGATGCCTTTATTATATTCCTGTTTCATATTTGTACCTTTGCATCTATATCCCAGAATAACCTATGAAAATTATCATTGCCGGTGCCGGTGAAGTTGGGTTTCATTTATCCAAACTTCTATCTTTCGAGTCACAGGATATTACGCTTATAGACAATAATAAAGAAGCATTAGTGAACGCAGATACCCATTTGGATATTCGTGTTATACGTGGCGATGCAACTTCAATTTCAGTTTTAAAAGATGCGAAGGTTGATTCGACAGATTTAGTCATAGCAGTGACTTCTTCAGAAACTACAAATATCACTGCTTGCGTTTTAGCCAAGCAACTTGGAGCTAAGCGAACCATTGCGAGGATATCTAACACAGAATTTATTGACAATAAAGATGAGGTAGGGTTTACAAAATTTGGAATTGATGAACTTATTTCGCCAGAGTCACTGGCAGCAAATGAAATAGAATTGCTTCTGAATCAAAGTGCATTTAATGACACGTATGAATTTGAAGGAGGTGCATTGACCATGATTGGGCTTCAGTTGTCAAAAACAACAGCTTTTGTTGGAAAAACAGTAAGTGAAACAGCCGAGATGTACCCAGGACTTACTTATATGCCTATTGCCATTCAGCGATTTGGAACTCAATATACATTAATTCCAAGAGGAGATACTCGTTTTAAAGAAGGGGATCAAGTATACTTTACTACGACTAAAGAAGGTGTAGAGGAAATTTATAAATTGAGCGGAAAAGACCGGGAAGAGATCAAAAATGTAATGATCCTAGGAGGAAGTAATATAGGGTGTAAAACAGCTAAGGATTTATGTCAGCGTCGCTTTAATGTAAAACTTATTGAAAATGATAAAAATAAGGCTTATGAAATTGCAGATGCTAATTCAAGTTGTCTAGTAATTCATGGGGATGGTAGAAATGTTGATTTACTCAATGAAGAGGCCATTGACGATATGGACGCATTTATTGCGGTAACAGGAAATAGTGAAACCAATATCATTTCCTGTTTGGTGGCAAAATCAAAAGGAGTAAAAAAAGCCATCGCCTTGGTTGAAAATATGGATTATTTTCAATTATCCCATTCTATAGGTATTGACACGCTGATTAATAAAAAATTACTTGCTGCTAATAATATTTTTCGTTTCGTTCGTAAAGGAGACGTTGTCGCAATGACAAAATTGAACAATATGAATGCAGAGTTACTTGAATTTATCGTTTCACCTTCAGCTTTGGTTTGTAATAAAACAATTAAAGCGATCAACTTACCGCTATCTGCAATTATTGGCGGAGTTGTTCGCGATGGAAAAGGTCAGGTACCTTTAGGAGATTTTAAAATTCTTAGTGGTGACCGAGTCGTCGTTTGCTGCCTGCCACAATCTATAGGTAAGATCGAAAAGCTCTTTATCTAATGCGTGCGCTTTCAAAGATTAACTTTAAAATTATTGCCCATATCATGGGTCTTCTGTTAAGTGTAAACGGAGGGTTTATGCTTCTTTCTGCAATTATTAGCATTGTATATAAAGATGGTGTAGTTCAGGAAATGTTACTCTCTGGAGTAGGCACCGTTTGTTTTGGTCTTGCAGTCATGTTTTTAACACGTAATCACCGTAAAGAAATACAAAAAAGAGAGGGGTATATTATAGTAACTTTTGGATGGGTTTTTATGTCGCTCACAGGAACTATCCCATATCTAGCGACAGGTGCAATTACAGAATTTACCAATGCATTTTTTGAAACTATGAGTGGGTATACCACTACGGGTGCCACAATATTGACAGATATTGAAGTGCTTCCCAGAGGCGTGTTATTTTGGCGTAGTATTACACACTGGATTGGCGGTATGGGAATTATTGTTTTGGCAGTGGCAATTTTACCATTATTAGGAATAGGAGGGATGCAGCTTTTTGCAGCCGAAGCTCCAGGTCCTGGAGGAGATAAACTTCACCCTCGAATTACAGATACTGCCAAAAGATTATGGCTTATTTATGTAGGATATACGCTAGCAGAAACCTTATTGCTTACCGTTGCAGGGATGAGCTTTTTTGATGCCATTAATCACTCTCTAAGCACTCTGAGTACAGGAGGTTTTTCCACTAAAAATGCAAGTTTAGCGTATTGGAATGATACGCCTTTGATTCAATACATAGTCATGATTTTTATGTTTCTGGCAGGAACTAATTTCGTATTAAGTTATTTTGCTTTTAAAGGGAAGTTTTCTAGAATTTTTAAAGATGAAGAGTTTAGATCTTATCTCATTTTTATTGTAGGATTATCTGTTATTGCTGCCTTCGTTATTTTATGGCAGTCAGATATTACTGCTTCGTCGATTAGTCACCCTATGGTTTTAGGAAGGGTTGAAAGTACGATTCGACATGGCTTTTTTCAGGTATTAGCAATTATAACAACCACAGGATTTGTAACCGCAGATTATACAGCCTGGACTCCTATGTTAACCATGTTCTTTTTCGGACTCATGTTTTTAGGAGGTTCTTCAGGATCAACAGCAGGAGGGTTAAAAATTGTACGGCATTTAATAATGATAAAAAATGGAGTGTTAGAATTTAAAAGAACACTTCATCCACATGCCATTTTACCCGTTCGTTACAATAACAGAGCTGTGGATCGTCCCATCGTATATAATATACTCGGTTTTTTTATCCTCTATATGTTATCTTTTATAGTAGGAGTGATCGTATTCTCTTGGCTCGGACTTGATTTTAAAACAGCGCTTGGAGGTGCTGCATCTTCACTGGGAAATGTAGGTCCTGCATTAGGTGATTTAGGCCCTATAGATAATTACAATGGACTGCCCACCGCAGCCAAATGGTGGTCTTCCTTTTTAATGCTTATTGGCCGATTGGAACTTTTTACGGTGCTTATTCTTTTAACTCCTTTTTTCTGGAGAAACAGATAATACAGGTAAGTATATTAAACCACTCTAACTTTTGCGGCTAGTTCTTTTGCTCTTTTTGTAACTGAATTAATATCTGCGGAAAGTGAATCGTACGTAACAACCACTCCCATTCTACGATAGGGTCTTGCGGTAGGTTTTCCAAAAATCCTGAAGTCACTTTTAGGAGCATCAGCAATAGCTTTAATTCCTGAAAATGAAGGGTCATCTGAAGTATCTGAAGCTAAAATCACAGCGCTTGCGCCTATTCTTTCTAAGGTGATTTCAGAAATAGGTAACCCAAGAATTGCCCTCAAATGCAATTCAAATTCGTTAAAATTTTGAGTGTTAGCTAAAGTGACCATCCCTGTATCATGAGGTCTTGGTGAAAGTTCAGAAAAATAAACTCCGTCATCTCCTACAAAAAACTCTACGCCCCAAATACCAGCACCCCCTAATGCTTTGGTCACTTTTGCTGCCATATCCTGGGCAATTTTTAAATGAACTGCTTCCATGGTTGCAGGCTGCCAGCTTTCCTGATAATCACCACGTTCTTGACGATGTCCTATAGGAGGGCAGAATAATGTTTTTCCACTTTTTTGAGTAACCGTAAGTAAGGTGATTTCGTAATTGAAATTTATAAATGCTTCCACAATAACTTCGGCTACATCCCCACGCGAACCTTCCTGAGAATATTTCCATGCTTTTTCGATATCAGCCTCATTTTTAATCGTACTCTGACCTTTTCCGCTAGAAGACATCAATGGTTTTACTACGCAGGGCATGCCAATTTCTGAAACTGCTTCAGCTAATTCGGCGGCTGAGGTAGCATATCTATAGGTTGCAGTTTTTAAGCCTAACTCTTTTGCTGCAAGATCTCTGATTGCTTTTCGGTTCATTGTAAAATTCGCCGCTTTAGCCGAAGGAATTACCGTAAATCCTTGCTTTTCGTACGCATACAATCTTTCGGTACGTATTGCCTCGATTTCTGGAACGATATAATCAGGTTGGTGTTTTTTAATTAGATTGTCAAGCGCATCGCCATCGAGCATATTAATAACCTCAAAATCATGGGCTACTTGCATGGCTGGGGCATTTGTATAACTATCCACCGCAATTACAATCTGTCCAATACGCTGCGCCGCGATGACAAATTCTTTACCTAATTCACCAGCGCCTAATAGTAGTATTTTTGCCATGATTTAGTGTGTAAGGGCTTCCTTAATTCGCTTCATTGCTTCAGTAATATCATTTTCTGAAGCAGCATACGAAATACGAATACAGTTTGCATCGCCAAACGCTTCACCCGTAACAGTTGCTACATTGGCATGCTCTAATAAAAAGAGCGAAAAGTCGGAAGCTGAATTGATATTGGTCCCTTGCAAGGTCTTTCCGAAGTAATAAGAAATATCTGGAAATACATAAAATGCACCTTCGGGTTCGTTGGTCTTAAATCCAGGTATTTCAGAAAGTAACCCTAAAATAAGTTTTCTTCTTTCTTTAAAAGCATCCACCATATATTGAATTTTACTTGGCGGATTCTCAAGTGCAGCTATCGTAGCTCGCTGCGCAATACAATTAGCCCCGCTGGTCACTTGTCCCTGCATTTTTGTGCAGGCTTTAGCGATCCATTCTGGCGCACCTATGTAGCCAATTCGCCAACCTGTCATCGAATATGCTTTGGATACTCCATTGACAGTCACCGTTCGGTCATACATATCTTCAAATTCTGCCATCGATACATGATCGCCAGCAAAGTTGATATGTTCATAAATCTCGTCACTAATTACAATAATATTTGGATAATCAACCAATACATCTGCCAAAGCTCTTAATTCTTTCTTGCTGTATACAGATCCGCTTGGGTTGCATGGAGAACTGTAAATAATGAGTTTGGTTTTTGAGGTAATTGCAGCACGTAATTCGTCTGCAGTAATTTTAAAATCGTTATCGATCGAAGTTTTAATTTCTTTTGGAACACCGCCAGCAACTTTACTAATATCTGCATAACTTACCCAGTAAGGTGCAGGTAATAAGACTTCGTCACCTTCATTTAAAAGTACCTGAGCAAGATTTGCCAACGATTGTTTGGCTCCTGTAGAAACCACTATTTGAGCAGGGGTATACGAGAGACCATTATCTCTTTTAAATTTAGTGATAATTGCCTGTTTTAGATCGCCATAGCCATCGACAGGAGTATACGAATGAAAATCTTCCTGAATCGCTTTGATAGCAGCTTCTTTTACAAATTCTGGAATTGTAAAATCTGGTTCTCCAAGGCTTAAGCCAATAATATCTTTACCCGCTTCTTTTAATTCACGAGCTTTTGCTGCCATTGCAAGGGTGGCAGATGTTGCCATATTCTTTACTCGGTCGGAGAGTTGTGGTGTCATAGGTTTAAATAGCTAATGCGGGTTTCATACCCATCTCTTTTAAATGTCTAAAATGCGCCAATAATGCTTTTCGAGTAGTTTTATATTCATGGTATGGAAGATTAAATTCCAATGCCGTTTCTTTAACAATTTTTGATATTCGGGTATAATGCACATGGCTGATATTTGGGAAAATATGATGCTCCACTTGATGATTCAACCCTCCAGTAAACCAATTCATTATTTTGTTTTTAGTCGAAAAATTAACGGTAGTGAATAACTGGTGAATCGCCCATGTATTTTTCATAGAACCCGTATTATCTGGTAGTGGCATATCTGTTTGCTCTACAATGTGGGCTAATTGAAAAACAACACTTAAAATTAAGCCGGCAACATAATGCATGATAAAGAAACCAATTAAAATTTTCCACCAGGCGATGTCAAAAAATAGAATTGGTATAGCAATCCAGATACCTGCATAAATGAGTTTAGTAATAACAAGGGTGCTCCATTGCAAACTTGCTTTTGGAAGCTTTCCATAGGAAAGCTTTTGCTTTAAATAACGTTTGGTCTGACTAAAATCTGAACTAATCACCCAATTGATTGTTAGTAGTCCGTAAAAAAAGATGCTATAATAATGCTGGAATTTGTGAAGTCGGTGCCATTTTGAATGTTCAGAAAAACGTAAAATTCTTCCTGCTTCTAGATCTTCATCATGCCCATGAATATTGGTATATGTGTGATGTAAAACATTGTGTTGTACTTGCCAGTTGTACACATTTCCTGCAAGAATGTACATACTGCCTCCCATGATTTTATTGATCCATTTTTTGGATGAGTAGGCGCCGTGGTTCGCATCATGCATTACATTCATGCCTACACCAGCCATTCCTACACCCATGACAATGGTCAATAATAATTGAGCCCACCAAGGAAAATCTAAACCTAGAAATAAAAAATAAGGAGTTAGATAAAGTGAAAACATGACAATGGTTTTAAGATGCAAACGCCAGTTTCCGTTTTTAGATTTATTATTTTCTTTAAAATAGGTGTTAACACGTTTGTTTAACGTTCTAAAAAACTTAGCAGAATCAACTCTTGAGAAGGTAACTTGTGGTTTGTTCACAATAATATTATTTTAAGGGAAGCCCAAAATAGGAATTGCAAAAATACATATCTTAATAGTAAAAGTACTTGTTCATAACATAAAATTATGAAAGAAATTATACTTTTGTTGTTGATAACAGCGCATGAAACTCGTCCAACATTACTTCCCAAATCTTTCTGAAAATCAAATTAGTCAATTTGAACAATTGAATACATTGTATCAGGACTGGAATCTTAAAATTAATGTCGTTTCCCGAAAAGACATTGATGAGTTATATCTGCGGCATGTATTGCATTCCTTAGGAATTGCAAAAGTTCAAAAATTTAAACCTAACGCTAAAATTCTGGATATTGGAACCGGAGGTGGTTTTCCAGGCATCCCTTTGGCAATCCTTTTTCCTGAAACCCAGTTTCATCTAGTCGATAGTATAGGAAAAAAAATAAAAGTAGTCCAAGAAGTTTCAGAAGGCTTAGGGTTAGAGAATGTAAAAATTACAAATGCGCGTGCCGAAACCATTACTGGGCAATATGATTTTATTGTCAGTAGGGCAGTAGCGCAAATGGAAACTTTTGTTCGTTGGATCAAAGATCGTGTCGCGAAAAAGAGCACACACGAACTAAAAAGCGGTATACTGTATTTAAAAGGGGGTGATCTTACCGAAGAACTTGCAGGCTTCCCAAAAGCAACCGTATATTCACTTCAAGATTATTTTAAAGAAGATTTTTTTGAAACCAAAAGTGTGGTACATCTTCCATTAAAATATAAAGGCTAGGATCTTTTTTTCTGAAACAAAAACCACTGTAACCCAACTATTGTTTTAGCATCTATTATTTTTTCTGAAAGCCAGTTTTCGATTTCTGAAACAGGTAATTTTACCATTTTAATATCTTCATTTTCTGAAGGATTGCCGTCCCCTTTAGCTACTTTGTCTTTTTCTGAAACTTCAGCATAAAAGAGATAGGTTTTTTCTGTACAGGCTCCCGGGGAAGGATAGAAACTATAAATCTGTTGTGGTTGGTGAAGCTGATACCCCATTTCTTCCAAGGTTTCTCTTTTTATACAAGTGAGCGGACATTCCTCTTTTTCCATCGAACCTGCTGGTATTTCAAGCATCCATCCTTGTTGGTGTTTTGTGGTTGGATAGCGAAACTGTTTTGTTAATAACACCGAATCACTTTCAGCTTCATACAAAAGAATCGCGACACTGTCGCCTCGGTAGAATGCGAGTCGGTTGGTAGAAATTTCGCTACCTTTAAAAGTGTCGTAGGTAACTTTTGCTTTCAGCATTTGATAGTGGTCATCAAAAACCACTTGTTCATTTTCAACTGTATAGTTCATAGCTATAAATATAAAAAAAGCACCTGCTTTTCAGTAGGTGCTTTCAGAAATAATAAAAATTTTATTATCCTAAAAAAGGATATTTATAATCCACAGGAGTTACAAAGGTTTCTTTAATCATACGTGGAGAAATCCAACGGTACAGATTTAATTTGCTTCCTGCCTTATCGTTAGTTCCACTAGCACGAGCACCTCCAAATGGTTGTTGTCCAACTACGGCACCTGTTGGCTTGTCATTGATGTAGAAGTTCCCTGCAGCATTTTCCAAGGCTTTTACAGCAGTTTCTAATGCATATCGGTCTTCACTAATTACAGCTCCGGTGAGGGCATATTCGCTTGTGTTATCAACAAGCTCAAGTGTTTCTTCCCATTTTTTATCATCAAAAACATAAATAGTAACTACTGGTCCAAAAAGTTCGGTACACATAGTGGTATATTTTGGATCTTCAGTTACGATAACCGTAGGATCTATAAAATAGCCAACGCTTTTATCATAGGTTCCACCTGCAATGATTTCAGCTTTTTTATCTTTTTTTGCTGCATCAATAAATTTGGCAAGTTTATCAAAAGAACCTTCGTGAATGACAGCTGTGATAAAGTTATTCATATTTTCTGGTGAACCAATCTTAAAGCTATTGATATCTGCTTGTAGAAAAGTTTTTACTTCTTTCCAAATACTTTTTGAAACATAACATCTACTGGCTGCACTACATTTTTGTCCCTGAAACTCAAAAGCACCGCGCGCAATAGCAGTTGCAACTTGTTGCGGATTGGCAGATTTATGTGCTACAATAAAGTCTTTTCCTCCTGTTTCTCCCACAATTCGAGGATACGTTTTATAGTTGTGGATATTGTTTCCAATCTTCTGCCAGATATCTTTAAACACATGTGTAGAGCCCGTAAAGTGGACTCCGCTAAAATCAGGACTTGCTAATACAGTATCTGTAATCATCACAGGATCGCCCATGACCATATTAATAACACCGTCGGGGACACCTGCTTCTCTAAAAATATCTAGAATTACTTTTGCAGAATATACCTGGCTATCACTTGGTTTCCAAACGACCACATTGCCCATCAAAGCAGCACTGGCAGGTAGGTTTCCTGCGATCGCTGTAAAATTAAATGGTGTAATTGCGTAGACAAATCCTTCTAAAGGTCTGTACTCTAATCTGTTCCATGCTCCAGAAGTAGATTCAGGTTGTTCTGCATAGATCTCGGTCATGTATTGTACATTGAATCTCAAAAAATCAATTAACTCGCAAGCTGAGTCAATTTCGGCTTGGTGTATGGTTTTTGATTGTGCCAACATGGTAGCCGCATTAATCTTAGCACGGTAAGGACCAGCGATTAGTTCGGCAGCTCGAAGAAAAATACCTGCTCGCTGTTCCCAAGGCATTTGAGACCATTTTTTACGAGCTTCCAATGCGGTAGCTATTGCCTCTTCAATATGCTTTTTCTTTGCTTTATGATAGGTTCCCAACACATGTTTGTGATCATGGGGAGGAGACATAGTTGCTGTATCTTTGGTAGTTATTTCTTTACCATTAATGTATAATGGAACGTCAATCGTTTCAGCATACATTTTTTTATATGTTTTTAATACTTCCTCACGTTCTGGTGAATCCGGAGCATAACTTTTAATAGGTTCATTAACAGCTACGGGCACTTTGAAAAATCCTTTTCCCATGTCTTTATGTTCTTGTTTAATTAGTTTAGTATTCTAAATTTTTGCAAAGATAAAGATTAGAATTGTTTAGCTAAGTTAAAGCGGTATTAAGTTTTATCAATAGTTTTGTTTCCAGTTTTGTAATTTTTAAACATATAAGCAGACAACGTATCGTATGTGCACCGTAACCTTTATTCCGAAATCTTCAAATGAATTTATTCTGACTTCCAATAGAGATGAAGCTCCCGGTAGAGTTACCAAGTCCCCAGGAGTTTATGAGATTTCAGGAACCAAACTATTGTTTCCAAAAGACAAGGTGGCTGGTGGCACTTGGATAGGATTAAGCGAAAAGAAACGCCTCATTTGTTTGTTAAATGGAGGGTTTACAGCTCATGAACGTGCAGCAAGCTATCGGTTGAGCCGAGGTGTTATTGTAACCGATCTTTTGACTTCGGAAAATGCAGTAAAGGCTATTGATGCGTATGATTTTGATGGAATAGAACCTTTTACCATTATTTTGGTGGATTGGTCTCAAAAGCTTCAGCTATATGAATTGGTCTGGGATGGAAAAACGTCTCACTTTTCTGAAAAACCACTTACACCTCATATCTGGTCGTCTTCTTTATTGTATTCCGAAGCAACTAAAAAGAAACGAACCTCTTGGTTTTCAGATTTTTTACTGAAGCATCCCAATGTTTCTGAAACCGAATTGCTTCACTTTCATAAAACCGCTGGTGATGGAAATCTTCAAACAGATCTTGTTATGGATCGCAGTTTTGTAAAAACCAAAAGCATCACTCAGGTCGTACATACTTCTAAAACCAGCATGCGATACGAGGATCTTCAGCAACAACTAACTTCAAAAATTAGCCTTTGAACCCAACCGGAAAAATAATTGTTTTGGCGTATCCAGATACGTTTGTGACCATGAGCACCGAGTTTATCTGTAGACTTTTGCCGCTCGTAGGATTAGGAACCAAAACACATATAAAAGCAGGACATGCGGCACTGGTTTTAATTGAAAATAAAACTGGGAAGATGCAGTATTTTGATTTTGGCCGCTATGTCACTCCGCCAGGAATGGGAAGGGTACGTAATGCTACTACAGATGCCGAGTTAGTAATTCCTTTTTCTGCTGCTATTTCTTCTGAAAATATATTACAAAACCTTGATGAGATACTTTTGTGGTTAGATGCTAACCCACAAAAAACACATGGAGAGGGTAGGTTGCTTGCATCGGTGTGTAATGTAATAGATTTTGAATTAGCACTCAATTACATGACTAAATTACAAAAGAGAGGAAGTATTGCCTATGGTGCTTTTGATAAAACTGGAAGTAACTGTTCTCGTTTTGTTACCGATACTATTCTAGCGGCTACGACAGATAAAAAAATTAAAAAAGCACTACAATTTAATAAACGATTTACTCCCAGTACAGTTGGCAATGTAGAAAAGGCGGCAGCAGATAAGAAAATCTTTCAGGCATATCAAGGGGAAGTAACACAATTTAAAAGTTCGGCCTTAAAAGAAAATTTAAAGAATTATTTTGATAGAAATGTACCTGAGAGTAAATTATATCAGGTAAAAAGTAAGATACCTGCACAGGCTCAAAAACTAGCTGGGACGGGAAGTAACGCCTGGTTTGAATTGGTTGCCGAAGAGCCACTACCACAAGGATATTATAGGATTCGCAGATACAATGATTTGCATGAAATAGATTATGATGGTATTTATGAGTCGAATCGTTTTAATTTGGCTAAGAAATTTCAATTTGTCTACGATTCAAACTGCGCTTATTGTACTGTAGTACAGGACAGCCAAGAGATAAGATTAAAGGGTGTAAAAGCTTTTTCAAAAGCTACTACGTCATTGCAAAAGGAGCAACTAGTTTAAAAACAGGAATTTTAACTTTAAATTCTTTGGTGGTAGTAAAATTGATCATTGTGTAGTACCCTTTCATAGCTCCTATGGGTGATACTAATAGGCACCCACTACTATATTTGTGGGTTTCTCCTGGTTCGATGACAGGTTTTTTTCCAATAACTCCTTCTCCTTCTACAATTTCAGTAGTATTGAGAGCGTCATTGATGTTCCATTTTCTCGATTTAAGCTGTACGACATCCTTGCTTTGATTCTCAATCGATATTGTGTATTTAAAAGCATAGTGTACCTTGTGATTTTTGTAGAAAGTGCCTTCAAACAAAGTGATCACCGAAATTTTTATGCCTTGTGTAACTTGTTGTACCATATTAATAAAGCGCAGCCGAAATTAAAAAGAAAACTACAGCAGCTGTAAATGAACTAAAAAAGAAAACAACATTTAATAGGATAAATTTAATAAAAGTTTTGATATAAGATTGCTCATAAAATTTTCGCATCGCAATATAAAAATATATAGGGCCTATTAGTAAGAATAGGATACTACTAAAAATTTCTGTTTTAAAGATCCAATCAGGTATCGATGTAATAATAAGCGCTAAAAAAGTAAAGCTAAAAACATGAAAAATAAATACCAAATGTTCCATATAGGTAAATTTTCTTCGAGCATACAGCAACCAGAAAAATAACGCAAATAGTGGAGCAAAAAAGAATAAGAAAAAAGGAACTTTTGAAAATAGATAATTTATAAATTCCCGTGGAGAGTCACCTATACGGTCAAAAGACTTATTGCGTTCATAAAGCCAAGTATTGGTTCGAGTCTTTTCTAGTTTAAGACTATCCATGGCATTATAAGCGTTTTTAATCTCAGTTTCTTTATAAAAATCTCTAAAGATCTGAAATTTCATTGCAAGGCTTTGTACACTTCCCACACTATCTAATTTGGCAATTCTTGCTGGATAGCTATCGTTTTTATTGTAAATGGTATCACCATTAACAATCCAGTAGCCTCCAGAATTTTGATCTTTAGATTTTGAAATAGAATCTTTTCGGCTGCTAAATTGTTGCTGTTTGCTTACAGTATCCTTCTTAATTTGATTTAGTTGCTTTAACGAGTCAACTACTAGTATATCTTTATTATTGTTAGAGTTGTTGAAGCCTTCTTCCATACCGCTTCCAAAATCTAAGAAAGGAGCATTGTATGCTGGATCAAAAAAATTGATAATACTAAAAAGAAGAAAGTAAATAATCGAAACACTTAAAAAGAACCGAAATGGGTTGGTATATCGTAACCGCTGACCGTTGATATAATTTTTAGTAATAGTGCCTGGCCGAAATAAAAGATCGGATATTGTATAGCGCAAACGGGAATCATAACTCACCAAACTGCTAAAGAATTCGGTGATAAAATCTTTAAGTGAAAGACTTTTTGTACTGTTCAATTGAGAACAATAAGGACAATATACATCGCTTAAATCCAAAGGTTGCCCACAGTTGAGACACTCATTGCTACGATATTTAAAATGCCTTCTGCTGTTTTCTGAAACTGTTTTGTTCTTTACAGCGAGTTTTTTCTTACTCATACCGTAAAGATAAAATGTTTTTTAAAATAAAAGCCGAAAGTAATTTTTACTGCTGAAAGACCTCAGATTGTACTAGACTTGGGTGGGCTTCCACAAATGTTTCTAGGATTTTGAAAAAGTGTAAAATGTCCTTTTTTTCATTGCCTGAATTAATAGTCACTAATCTTACAAACTCTTGATTTCTGAAAGTTCCGAAGCCTACCATCAATTCGCCACTTTGGTAAAGTGCCGTGCAAAGGCGTTGTGCAGGAATATTTTTGTAATTAAAGCAAATCGAAATGGAGTCATCAAAGCTATAAAGGGTATAGTCTGGATGGTTGGAAATGTATTTTCTTGCGACATCTGCCAAATAAAACTGATTGTCCACCATTTTTTCAAGCCCTTTACTACCTACAGATTTCCAAAGTGTCCAAAACTTAAGGGCATCGTTTCTTCGTCCACATTGCAAAGAGGTTTTACCTAAGTTGTAGTCATCGCCGTCTGTCTGGTATAGATAGGCCGCATCATTGCTAAACGAATCATACAGGTGTTTTTTATGTTGAGTAACAATAATAGAACATGAAAGGGGAGTGCCCAGCATTTTATGTGCATTGACACTAAATGAGTCTGTAAGCTCGATGTCTTTTACCAAATGCGTATACTTTGAACTAAAAATCACACCACCACAATACGCACCGTCAAGGTGAAGCCAAAGATTGTATTTTTTACAAATTTCTGAAATAGGTTTAATAGGATCAAATGCTCCCAAAACGGTTGTGCCCGCAGTTGCGTTGACAAAGAAAGGTGCAAAACCTTCAGCAATATCTTTGGTTATTTGTGCTGAAAGTTTTTCGGGAACCATTTCACCTACCGCATTGGTGTCAATGTATCGAACCTGTTCACGGCCAATGCCCATAAACGCTGCATTTTTTGGAATGGAATAGTGAGATTCGATCGAAGTATAAACAGTCATTTTTTTGGTAACTCCTTCAGTTGGAATTGCCTTTGCATGCGCATCACGAGCCATGAGCATCGCCATAAAGTTACTCATAGAGCCTCCTGGAGCAAAAGTGCCATCGCTATCGTTTCCGTAGCCAATACGATCACAGATTTTATGCAGAATTTCTTTTTCAACACCTACTTGAGGTCCTGCAACTTTGTACGTATACATACTATTATTAAGCATCACAGCAAGTAAATCTCCTAAAGTAGCTTTAGGATGTCGTCCTCCAAATAACTGATTAAAAAATAACTTAGTAGCCGTTCTTGGAGTGTTTAAAACCAGTTTTTCTAAAGTTTCCTCAAAGTAGGTATCGGTGGCAGGTTCTTCAGAGAGTGTAAGATCTAATTGTTCATACAATTCTGAAGTAGGTATGGGGTCAACTACAGGATCATTATTTTCTGCGGTAAGTAATTTTTCAGCTAAAGAAGTAAAGAGTTGAAGATCTTTTTGCATGTTTAGGTTTTAATTTCTTAGAAGAATTTAGAACTGCAAACTTACAGTAGAAATACTTATTGATTGGTAATATTTGTAGAATTTGCCATTCCAAAACCAATAATTCTGTCAAAACGAGCACCTAAAGCACGGTAATAAACAAGAACGGTATATTCATTCTCGGTTTCCCAATAATTCCCGCTAATAGCCCCTGGATCGATTTTACCATCTGGAGTCACCAATACATATTTATAGTTGTAAAATCCTTGCTTAAAAAGACGTGTATTTTGGTAGGTATCGCTTTCAGTATTATACTCTAAATAGGTTGAACCATCAATGGTCCAGTTATTAAAGTTTCCGTAGATATGTAATTCGTTATCTCCCAGTTCATACGGATAAATGAGATTAAAATGAATTTTTGCATACTCTGCCTCAATACTTTGATCTCTGGCGTCAATATTGCGCACAACAAAATTTCCGTTAATATCTGGATTGTAGGTATAGGGCCTGTTCGCACGAACTCCATCTGTAAAAAGAAAATTTTCATATAGCTCATTTAGTGCTACCGAACGGATGCTGTTATTTGCACCTCGAATGTCTTTATTGTCAAAAAACAAATATTCATTACCTCCCCAGAAAGCAGCTTCCTGATCATATCTGTAAATCAATTCACTTCCAATCGTATATTGAGGTTTTAAATCTGTAATTGCTGTTTTAAAGTTGCTGTTTTGCATGACCAACGTCTTGACCGTTTGTTTAGGATTGATCAATAACTCTGTTGGAGAGTTAATGGAGAACTGCACCACTTGTTTTTCATCAATGTATTTTAAGTCTCTACTGCGTTTAATTTCAACACCCACCGTAGCTACACTTTCAATGATCATAAATTTTCTAGAAAACACAGGGTATCCATCGTCATCAAAAATAGTGATGAGGTAGTTTCCACTTTTTTCTATAGCTCTAGTTTCTCTGTTAGGAATAGTAAGGGTATAATTTGAAAAAATTTGAAGCGTATTTAATGAATTTTCATAGGTTTCAATCCGAACATCATCAAATCCATCCAAATATTCTCCCTTTGAAAGATCACTCGGTGTCCAGTCAAAATTATGATGTGTGATCGTGTAATAAAAATCGGCTTCTTCACCATTAAGCGCATCAAATGAAAGCTGTAATCTGTCACCAAGTCGTATAATTGGCAACTGACTTTGAGCTGTAGTGCCCGAAAATTGTATAGTTCTTATATAATTGGGTTCAACAATTTCTGTTACTTGGGCGACATTAGAAAAGGCGAAACAAAGTAGAAAAACAGAAAGAAATAAAGGTGTACGCATGGACTAAAATTATGTGGCTAAAGATAAACAAAATTTGTGCCTTAAAATTGTGTTCAAGATCATCAAGTTTTTTTTGGAATAAAATAGTGCAATTCATTGTAAGATGGCTTCCTATTTTATAAATTTGCAAACCTTTTAATAAGACTCACTTTTTTTAAGTGAATAAAAGACAATTTTAACACAAGTATCCTATGTCCAAAGACATTAAGATTAAAAAAGGTCTTACCATTCGCCTTAAAGGCGAAGCGGATAAAACACTTTCCAACGCACCGCGTTCGCGCACATTTGCATTTAGAACTTCAGATTTTCACTTAATTACGCCAAAAATGGTGGTAAAGGAAGGGGGAAAACTGCAGGCTGGTGATACTGTTTTTTACAGTAAAGATAATGAAGCGATAAAGTTTGTTTCTCCCGTGAGTGGTACCTTAACCGAAATAGAGCGAGGAGCAAGAAGAGTGATCACTAAGATTACTATCGAAGCTGAAACGCAAGATGCCTATAATGACTTCGGAATTAAAAATCCAGATTCAATGCAGGCCGAAGACGTAAAAAATCATCTGTTAGTTTCTGGATGTTGGCCATTCGTTAAACAACGTCCGTACGATGTAATTGCAAATCCGGATATAATGCCAAAGGCTATATTCATTTCAGGAGTAAATACAGCACCACTTTCTGCAGATCTAGATTTTACGTTAAAAGGAAAAGAAAAAGAGTTACAGGTTGCGGTAACAGCTTTGAGCAAACTAACTGAAGGCGCTGTGCATATCACTATTGGGAATGAAGGCGCTTCACCGTTGGCAACTATGAATGATGTTGTGATTCATAAAGCGAATAACTTGCATCCTGCAGGAAATGTTGGAACTCAGATCAATAAAATAGATCCTATAAATAAAGGCGAAACTGTATGGACAGTAGCTGCTCAGGACTTAGTAATTATTGGAGAACTTTTCTTAACTGGAAAATTTAATGCTGAAAGAATTGTAGCACTTGCAGGTTCTTCGGTAAAAACACCAAAATACTATCGTACTAAAATAGGCGCAGAGGTGGCAACATTTGTATACGATTCTGGTTTGGATGAAGAAAATGTTCGTGTGATAAGCGGGGATGTTTTAACTGGAAAAGCGATCTCTCCAAAAGAACATTTAGGATACTACAACAATACTGTAACCGTAATTCCTGAAGGAGACGATTATGAATTCTTTGGGTGGAACAAACCTGTTTTTAATAAAATCTCAACTTCCAGAGCATTAACTTTTTCGTGGATGTTTCCGAAGAAAAAATTTGAACTGGACACTAATACAAACGGAGAGCACCGTGCTTTTGTAGTGACAGGAAATTATGAAGAGGTGTTTCCACTAGATATTTATCCGCTTCAGATTTTAAAAGCATGTATGGTTCAAGACCTTGATGCGATGGAAGCCTTAGGAATGTATGAAGTTGCGCCAGAAGATTTTGCTTTGACAGAATTTATCTGTGTGTCAAAACAACCACATCAACAGATCATTAGAAATGGACTGGATTTAATGTATAAAGAAATTGGATAATTATTCATTTTGAAAAATGAAAAATACTAAGTAAATGGGTTTAAAACAAAAATTACATACGCTTAAGATGAAGTACGAGGGTACTAAGATGGCGCCTGCTTTTAATGCATTGCACACATTCTTGTACCTCCCAAATGAGACCACACACAGTGGAGCTCATGTTCGTGCAGCAGATGATTTAAAAAGAACGATGAATACCGTCATCATGGCGTTGGTTCCTTGTTTGCTCTTCGGAATATTTAACGCTGGATATCAGCATTACTCAGCACTTGATGAAACATTACGACTGGCTCCTCTAGCTAATTTCTTTACCTGGGATAATTTTATCATGGGATGCTGGACCGTACTGCCATTGGTAATTGTTTCGTATGGTGTAGGACTTGTGGTCGAATTTATTTTTGCTATCATTAAAGGACATGAAGTTGAAGAAGGATACTTAGTTACCGGAATGTTAGTGCCTTTGATTGTGCCTATTGATATCCCACTATGGATGTTGGCAGTTGCTGTAATCTTTGGAGTAGTAATTGGAAAAGAAGTGTTTGGAGGAACTGGAATGAATATTCTAAACCCTGCATTAACAATACGTGCCTTTTTATTCTTCGCTTATCCAACGTGGATGTCTGGAGATAAAGTATGGGTACACGGTGCGGTTGAAAGACAAAAAGAAATTGCTGCCGGAGCAAATGTAGATGCTATCTCTGGAGAAACGATCTTAGGAAGCTATGCCCAAGGACAAGATGTAGTCTATAATTATTGGGATATGTTCTGGGGTTTTATACCAGGATCTGTAGGTGAAACGTCTAAGTTGCTAATTATAATAGGAGCACTAATACTAATTTTCTCTAAGGTTGGAAGTTGGCGAATTATTTTTAGCACCCTTATTGGAGCACTCGCAATGGGACTAATCTTTAACGGAGTAGTTGAAATGGGCTGGATTGGAGAAAGCTCTAAGTTTTACGGATTAATGACTGTTCCTTTCTGGCAACATTTAATTATAGGAAGTATACTCTTTGGAGCCGTTTATATGGCTACAGATCCTGTTACGGCATCGCAGACCAATAAAGGTAAATGGATCTATGGATTTTTAATTGGTTTTATCTCAATATTAATTCGAGTATTCAACCCTGCATATCCAGAAGGAGTTTTCTTGGCAATATTATTAATGAATGTGTTTGCTCCGACCATAGATCACTATGTACTTGAAGGTAATATAAAGAAAAGAGCAAAACGTTTAAAAGTTAAAACGGCTTAATTATGGCAATTAACACAGATAAAAATACGTATACAATCATATTTGCCGTAATCATGGTAGTGGTGGTAGGTTCCCTGTTGGCAGGCTTCTCTAGCGGACTTAAACCAATGATTAAGGAAAATGAAAAGTTTGAAAAGCAACAGAACATTCTGTATGCAATGGGCGTCAATGAAAATGAAGGTCCTGGTGATGTCACGTTTGTTTCTACAGATAAGGTTCAATCTCAATTTGATACTTACATAAAAAAACAATTGGTACTACAACAAGGACAGGAACCTGTTGAAGACAGTCTTGCCTATCTAATTGATATTAAAAAAGAAGAAACCAAAGCGAAAAAAGATGGATATAACAGAAAGTTACCTCTTTTTATTGGCGAGAAGGATGGAAAAGAAGTGTATGTCATGCCAGTACGAGGAAAAGGACTTTGGGATGCTATCTGGGGCTTTGTTGCAGTGGATAAATCAATGACCGTACAAGGAGTCTATTTTGATCATAAAGGTGAAACTCCTGGACTTGGTGCTGAAATAAAACAACGGTATTTTATGGATGACTTTACAGGTGAGAAGTTTTTAGATGGAGATGCTTTTAAAGGCATTGAAGTAGCAAAAGGAAATAATGATCCTGTAAATAATGACAAAACAGATAATGAAGTAGATGCACTAGCAGGTGCAACTATTACCGGAGACGGAGTGGCAGCGATGTTAAAAAAAGATATCAGGCTGTATGTACCCTACTTTAAAACATTAAACAACTAAGCAATGGGATTACTTTCAAAAAAGGATACAAAATTAATTATCGATCCGTTAACAGACGATAACCCGATTACGATTCAAGTATTGGGTATTTGTTCTGCACTTGCGATCACAGCACAGTTAAAGCCGTCGATCGTAATGGCAATCTCTGTAGTGTTTGTATTAGGCGTTGGGAATGTTGTAATCTCTTTAATGAGAAATGTCATTCCTTCAAAAATTAGAATTATCGTACAACTTATTGTTGTTGCAACTTTGGTAATTATTGTAGATCAGGTGCTAAAAGCTTTTGCTTACGAATTGAGCAAGGAACTTTCAGTATTCATTGGTTTAATTATTACCAACTGTATTATTATGGGGCGTTTTGAAGCATTTGCTTTGGGGAATGGTCCATGGCGTTCTTTCCTTGACGGAATTGGAAATGCTTTTGGATATGGAGTCATTCTAATCATTGTTGGATTTTTCCGTGAATTGTTGGGAAGTGGGACCTTATTCGGATTTCAAGTCCTGGGTGATCCTGTGACAAAAACAGGTTTGTACGCATATGGATATGAAAACAACGGATTTATGGTTTTACCTCCTATGGCATTAATCGTAGTAGGGATTATCATTTGGGTGCAACGTAGTCGTAATAAAGAACTAATAGAAGAAAACTAGTCAGTACTCAGTAATTAGTACGCAGTAATCAGTAATTAGTACGCAGTAATCAGTAATTGATTATTTGAAATATTGATATATGAAGTTTCAGGATTTACTAGCTTATAAAAAATCATTTTCGCTAGCAATGGAAATTCTTGAAATCTCAAAAGGTTTTCCTAAAGAAGAAGTATTTGCTTTGACAAGTCAAATAAGGAGATCGTCGCGAGCTGTTTCATCAGCAATTGCAGAGAGTTACGGAAAACGTAAATATCCGAAGCACTATCAAAGTAAATTAACTGATAGCGACTCGGAAAATTTAGAAACACAAACTTGGATAGAATTTGCCGAAGCTTGTGAATATATAACAGAAGAACAAAAAATAGAATTAATAAATAAAAGTGAAGAAGTTGGCAGATTGTTAAATTATATGATTAACAATCCCGATAAATTTGGAGTAGTTAAAGACTGATTACTGCATACTGATTTACTGAATACTTGAAATAAATGGAACACATTGAACTTTTTTTCAAATCTATCTTCGTTGATAACATGGTATTTGCATACTTTTTGGGTATGTGTTCATACTTGGCAGTATCAAAAAAGGTAAGTACAGCTGTGGGTCTTGGAGCTGCAGTAATATTCGTTTTAACAGTAACGGTACCCTTAAACTGGTTATTGGATCAGTATATCCTTCAGGAGGGTGCTCTTGCATGGTTAGGAGCAGAGTACGCAGAATATGACCTTAGTTTTTTGTCATTTATTCTTTTTATCGCAACGATTGCGACGATGGTACAACTAGTTGAAATCATTGTAGAGAAATTTTCACCTTCTTTGTATAACTCATTAGGTATTTTCTTACCTCTAATTGCAGTAAACTGTGCCATCTTAGGAGGCTCATTATTTATGCAATCACGTGAGATCGAAACTTTTGGACTGGCCCTAAACTACGGCTTCAGCTCAGGAATTGGATGGTTCTTAGCAATTGTCGCGATTGCAGCCATTCGCGAGAAAATTAGATATAGTAATGTGCCAGCACCTTTACGCGGACTCGGAATTACTTTTATCATCACGGGATTAATGGCGATTGGTTTTATGAGTTTTGGAGGAATGTTAACTGGAGGTGATGAAGATACAACCTCATTAGAAGGGGATGGTTCTAACGTAGGATCAATAATTGAAGAAAAAATAGAAAGTGAAACCGAAACGGCTCTAGTAGAAGTTTCAGAAATAACACAGGAATAATATGTTTTTAGCAGCTAGTATCGTAGGCGTTATTGTAGCAACTGTTGTGGCCTTTTTGGTTCTAACGTTACTTTTGGTCGCGCTCTTATTATTTACAAAACAAAAACTATCTCCTTCGGGACCGGTAAAAATTACCATTAATGACGAGAAGGTGATTGAAGTAGAAAGTGGAGGAACCTTACTTTCAACTTTAGGGAATCAAAAGATCTTTTTACCTTCCGCTTGTGGAGGAGGTGGAACTTGCATCCAATGTGAATGTCACGTCCTAGAAGGTGGAGGAGAGGCATTGCCTACGGAAACACCACACTTCAGCAGAAAAGAATTAAAAGACGGAGCACGTCTATCGTGTCAGGTAAAAGTTAAACAGGATATGAATATTCATATTCCTGAAGAGGTTTTCGGAATTAAAAAGTGGGACGCCGTTGTAGTTCGTAATTACAATGTAGCTTCGTTTATCAAAGAGTTTGTAGTTGAGATCCCAGAGGACATGAACTACAAAGCTGGTGGATACATTCAGATCGAAATTCCGCCATGCGAAGTTAAATATGAAGATATTGATATCACAGCACACCCCGAAGAGCACGAAACACCCGACAAATTTCAAGCAGAGTGGGATAAGTTTGGTCTTTGGCCATTAGTGATGAAGAATACTGAAACTGTAGAAAGAGCTTACTCAATGGCTTCTTATCCAGCCGAAGGGCGTGAAATCATGTTGAACGTACGTATTGCTACGCCACCATGGGATAGAGCTAAGAATCAATGGATGCAGGTGAATCCTGGAATTGCGTCTTCTTACATTTTTAACTTAAAGAGAGGTGATAAGTGTGTCATCTCTGGACCGTATGGCGAATTCTTTATTAATCCTTCTGAAAGTGAAATGCTTTACGTAGGTGGAGGAGCTGGAATGGCGCCAATGCGTTCACATTTATATCACTTGTTTAACACCTTAAAAACTGGTAGAAAAGTAACCTATTGGTATGGAGGACGTTCAAAAAGAGAATTATTCTATATAGAACACTTCAGAAAATTGGAGCGTGAATTTGATAACTTTAAATTCTATATGGCTTTATCTGAACCTATGGAAGAAGATAATTGGAAAGTTAAAGAAAGTTTAGATGGACCAGGTGATGGGTTTGTAGGATTTATACACCAGGTAGTGATCGATAATTATTTAAGTCATCACGAAACTCCAGAAGATATCGAGTTATACTTCTGTGGACCTCCATTAATGAACCAAGCAGTGCAGAAAATGGGAGAAGATTTTGGTATTCCAGATGAGCACATTCGCTTTGATGATTTTGGAGGATAACCTCATTATCATTTCGAACGTATGAGAGAAATCTCACTACAAGAAAAAAAACCGTTCTTATACAGAGCGGTTTTTTTGTGCTTTTTAATGTTTTTTTAAATCATTACCTTTTAATTTCCTCATTAATTAGATGTATTAGTTGGTGTAGATATGCAACCAAATCTTTATGAATTCCGGCTAAAAAACTATTATTCATCATGGCAAGTCGTAGCCCATTTTTAAAGAGTTCATTATTGTGCTGCCATTGAGCGTCTTTGATCATATCACTATGTTTTGATACTGGAATATCTTCAGCCTTTAATCGCTTCGGAAATCCATACGCTGGGTCATTCATATCAAAAAAAGCGAGTGCTGCAATATTTTCAACGTTCGTATCGTATAAGTAGGCTTCATATTCACGTCTCATGTGCTCCTCTCCAGTTGCAATTGCTGCATAGCGTTTGTCTAATTCTATTATTGCATTTTTTATTGAATCGTTTTTAATTAGACTAAGATTTCCAGAACTAAGCAATTCTTTATAGGTATTGTTATTAGGTCCAAACGTATTCCACACAAACACATGTTCATATCTATCTGTATACTCTTGTACTTCTTGGATAGTTTCCGGTTCTTTTTCTTTGAGAAGAATAGTGCAAGTTTTCGCCTTATTAAAGCGATATGTGGCAAAATGCTCGTTATTATTGATTTCACTAACAAGATCTGCTTTAAGATTCTTAAGGTAATTCACTTCTCTGGCACGCTCTTTTCTATCTTCGTTCCAATTATTGATGCTCAAGGCAATTAAAATTCCAATGACGACAAGGATGATTTCTCCAATGGCGTACAAGAGGTATTTTGAAAATCGATTTTCTCCAATAAGTCGTTGGCGGATATGGCGGAAAAATTTAATCATAAGCAATTACTTTATAATTTTATGAATTGTTTACTAGACTTTCAATAATCTGAATGATTTCCTCTAACTGTTGCTGCAATTGGTTGTAATAATTGTCTTGTAAATAGCTTCCTGTAGAAATAAATCCTCCCAATAAATTATCAAATTTTCTGGATTGCAAAAGTGTAAGATTACTTTCTATGAATTTAATATTTTCTATTTCATCATTAGCAAAGGCATCAAATTCCATTTTTCTAAGACCGACAGTCTCATCGGCCAGATCAAAAATTTTTCCTCGTTGATTCCCATGCTCTGTAGTTTCTTGAAAACGAATTTTTAGCATTAAACCGTCCAAAGAGGCCAATGCCTTTTTAAGCTTTCTATTTTTAATAATACTTAGATTTCCTGAACTGATAATTTCGTTTATAATACCCGTCCCAGGCCTATATTGTACTTCATTTATGAATGCGCCCCAAAACAATTTTGAAAATTGCTCATCGAAGATTGTGGGAGTTTTGGGACCTGTGTGTTTTGACAATTCTGAAGCATGCCTTAAGTTTTTGGCGTTTTGCGCCTTTACCCTTTTCAACTCTTGTAAATTTGACCTAAACTCTTCTTGTAATGACACTAAGTATTCAGTTTCCAGCTTGTTTTGCTTTCGTTCTTCGTTTAGATTATTGATTTGTAGTGCAATGAGAATACCAATAACAACAAGGATGATCTCACCTATCGCATAAAGAAGATATTTGCTGAATTTATTTTCAGTAAGCAATCGTTGACGGATATGGCGGAAAAATTTAATCACTTTTCAGTCTTTAATTTTCGACGTTTCAACTAAAATTTTATCAATAGTATTCTCAAGATTTTCCAACGCTAACATATAATTGGTTAAGCTCCAAGCATGATTATCTATGTTGTTCTCAAATTCAATATCCTGAAACATTTTATAAGTATCGGGGTTCAACTTAGAGGGTGCTTTCCAATCCAAAAAACCATAACTGTCTATGTTTTTGAGAGATGCATTTTTTGTAAGATATGGCATCATCATATTTTGGGAGAAATCATCGAGTGTATCCCATGCCTCTTCTTTTTCATTTAAAAAACTAGACCATTGGAATAAATGCAATCGCAAAGAATCTGATACAATCAATTTTAATTTACCAGATGAAATAAGGTCTGAAAGTACATTTTCCGTTGGTCTATAATCGTAATAATTGATGCTTTCAGATATAAGACTGTCTGTGTTGTGTTGCTGTAATGTTTCTCTGTTTTCTCCAATTAGATTTAATGTAGTTTTAGTGGAATTAATAAACCTTAAATAGTTGTTTTTTACCAATTCAAGATCCCTCCTGTTTTTTTTAAATTCAAAGTTGAGGTTCTTTAAAATGGTCTGCTCCTCTTTTTTATTGATTTGAGTGTTGTTCCAATTGTTTATCTGTAACGCAATTAAAATCCCAATCACCACGAGGATTATTTCGCCTATGGCGTAAAGCAAATATTTTGAAAAGCGATTTTCAACAACAAGGCGCTTACGGATATGTCTAAAAAATTTAATCATAAACTCAAGTCATAGTTTGATTTAATTAAACGGATTAACTCTTTTGCTTCTTTTTCCTTTTTCAGACTAACGCTCTCACCCAAACTTAAAGCACCATTGAAATAGTTGAGACTATTCATTAATTGATTAAGAACAATTGGGTCCTCAGTGAGCAAATCATCTGCACTTGCATTTTGCATTTGGCGAGTACGCATTATTTTTAGCATTACTTCTGCATCAAAAATTTTCCCTAACACTTCTACGTAGTCTGCTGCCCACAACATACCAGCTTCATTGTAACCGTTAAACTCCGAAAGCGAATTGTAGTATTTAGAAATGGCATCAGAAACTTCACTATCACTGACCAACCGAAGGTGTCCTGAACTTTTCATTTGTTCATACGTTCTGTCAACAGTGTGGATTATAGTCCATTTTATTGTTACCATTCTGGACCAATAGGCCAATTTTTTTACATTGTTTTTTCTATTTTCACTTTTTAATCCTGGAATAATAGAATCTATCAAGGCATAAACTTCATTATTGCTGTTTTGAAACTTATCGTAGATGGCTAAATCATCTTCTAAATCTTCCAGAAGATTTTTCATATAGGCATTTTCAATGCCTTGTTCAGATTTGGCTTCATTCCAGTTATTAATCTGCAATGCAATTAATATCCCAATAACCACAAGAATGATTTCACCAATAGCGTAAACGAGGTATTTACTGAATTTGTTTTCAGTAAGTAATCGTTGACGGATTTTTCTAAAAAATTTAATCATATTTCTCTATTCTAATTTCAGTTTGAGATTTCTAAGCATCCCATATCTCGCTTTAATTACAGCTAAAGCGCCAAAAGATCTTCCCATATCTCCTATTAAATAATTTTCCATAATTGGAGTCCTTAACAATCCATCATAATCTGGTGTGATGTTGCGGAAATCTTTTATGGTTGCAATCTTATTGTAAAAGTCTTGTACGTCTCCTTCACTAATGACCAGATTCCCAGTTTCTTGTGTCATATAGCTTTCTGGTAAGGTGTACATGATTGGCTCAAATTGATTCTCGATAAACCTCTGGACTGAGCTAAATGATTTTTCGATTAATGGAAAATCAGCATAGTACTGAGAAAGTTGTTTTAGTAATTCTTTGTCTTTAAAGGTGTTAAAAGCACCAGATGTCTTGGCAGATTCAAATGTGGTGTTATTATTGGTTGGATCTGATGCGTAAAAAAGTGGTTCCACATACATTCCAAATTTTTCAATACCCATTTTTATATTTGGATTTCTAACATAGGTTAAAAGGGTATCTAAATATGCTATCCTTTTCGTGTAGAATTTTTGATAGTATTCCAGTTTTGTTTGGTCTTTTTCTAAATCGATAAGGACATTTTCAAAGAAATTCTCTTCAGCTATTTTTTCTTTCCGTTCTTCATTCCAATTATTGATTTGTAGAGCAATGAGAATCCCAATGACTACAAGAACTATTTCGCCAATGGCGTAGAGCAGATATTTGCTGAAACGGTTTTCTTTTATTAAGCGTTGACGGATATGGCGAAAGAATTTTATCATGTTATTTAGGTTTTGTTACCTCAATTATTTTATCAATAAGAGTCTCGGTTTCATCCATCCTAATAATAACTTGTTGATGAAGCCATAAGGCATTATCTAACAAGTTTTCGAACGCTACATTTTGAAACAAGGAATAATAATTGGGTTTTACTTTAGATGTTCCTGACCATTTAAAATTTCCATGGTTATCCATTTCTTTAAAAGAGATATGAGGCAGTAGATAGGGTAGAAAAATGTTGTTATTCCATGAATCGAGCTTTTCCAATCTAATTTTTCTAATTTCGGCTAAAGAATTCCATTGGTAGAGTAGCGTACTGATTTCATCGTCCTTAAAAAGTTTTAATCGTCCATTTTGTACAATACTGTTTACAGCATTATTGGCAAATGCTATTTCGTTTGACGGGAATGATTCAAACAATAAACTATCTAAATTATGCGCTACAAGTTCTTCTTCACTAAGACCAATTAAGCTCATTAATGTTATGCTTGAATTCATAGCTTGTTCTTCGGCGATTTTATAATTTTTAATGGCTCTTTTATTTTCTTTAAACTCTAAATGCAGTTTTGTAATAAGCTCTTCCTTCTCTAAACTAACTAGTCTGTTTTGATTCCAGTTATTAATCTGTAACGCAATCAAAATTCCAATAACCACAAGGATAATTTCACCTATGGCGTATTTGAGATACTTTCCTGTTTTGTTTTCTACCATGAGTTTATAGCGTATGTGTTTGAAGAACTTTATCATTCTAATTTATTTAACTCCTCATTAATAAGCTTTGAACATTCCAAAATGTTTTTCTCTAAACCCTTATAGTTATCAATCATATAAACCCTTAAGTCTTCATTCATAACAATTGCATTTTTAAATTCCACATCATTCTTAAGTTCTTCAAAATTGGTTGGTTTTGCTAACTGTTCACCTGTTACAGAACCTTCCTTTTTTCTGACTTCAATTCTACTTAAAACCGTAGGCATTACTATTTGATATTGCAATGCATGGTCATCCTGAATTTCAAAATCAATAACATTTTGATAATAGAACGAATACAGTTTAGTTATGGTTTTTCTTAAACTGTCATTTGTAATAATTTCTAATCCCTTTGCCTTTAGCGTTTCATAGGCACTGTAGTTAACTACAGATCTTGTTGTATATAGTAAACTACCATAATAGATGTCTAGAGAATCAGAGTATGTAGCGTTCTCGTCAATGCTTTTTATAACCATTCGACAAGCTTTAAGTCTTTTTTCATTAAAACCTATATTAAATCTAACGTCGTCCAAATCGGTTTTTAAATTATTAGCTATTTCATTTAAGTACCTAATTTGTACACTCTTTGTTTGTCTTTCATTATTCCAGTTGTTAAACTGTAATGCGATTAAAATTCCAATGACCACAAGGATGATTTCTCCAATAGCGTAGAGTAAATATTTGCTGAAACGATTTTCAATCAAAAGACGTTGGCGGATATGGCGGAAAAATTTGATCATTCAGATGAGTTTAAATTTTCGGGCATTAGCGAAAGTGTTACATTGATCGCGTCCAAAGTATTTTGTAAATTGGCTATGGAAGCTCTTATATTATCTCTGTTTAACATTAGTATTCTCCAAACATTTGTTTCAGCAAAAAATCGCTGCATATCCTCAACCTCAAGAATTTTCCTAAATTCAAAGTGAGAGGCGTGAGCCTCCATCAACGGTAACCATTGATAGTTAAATGCATATTCAATATCTGACAAAGCTTTATTGACATGATTTACTTTATCATCGTAATAAATTCCTAAACTGTTTCTTAATTCTTTATTTTTTACAGTCTGAAGACCAGCAGATTTAAGTGCTTCGTACGAATTTGTAAGTGATTGAAACCTGCTAAAATGAACGACCTCTCCCAACCAAAGAGAAACACTATCCTTGTTTTTTGCTCTAAGACTATCACTTACTAGCTTCTCTGAGGCTTCAAAAGCCCTTTGTTGCCAGATATTAATATTAATAAGATTAGTGCGATCTTGTATGAGATTTTCTTGAATTTGAGAAAGAATTTCTTTTTCAAATGCATTATTTTTTCGCTCCTCGTTCCAATTGTTTATCTGAAGTGCAATAAGAATACCTATCACCACAAGGATGATTTCTCCAATAGCGTAGAGTGAATATTTGCTGAAACGATTTTCAATCAAAAGCCGTTGTCGGATATGGCGGAAAAATTTGATCATTGATTTTTTTGAATTTCGATTTCTAACAAGGCGATTATGTCCTCCAATAGTTTATCTGCCTTTTTTTGCGATGAATAATAACTATCTGCCGCTATCACTAAGTTTTCAACTAAATTTTCGAACTCTAGGGCTTTTAATAAATCTCTATTATCTACCTTAAAACCTGATGGTGGAAATTTAATATTCCTAGTATTCCTATCGACTTGATCAGCATTCAACCAACTCCCATTTTTAAGAATATAGACGTTTAAAATATCTTCATTTTTATCGACAGTAATAAATCCTTCTTCTAAAATTTCAACTTCTGGTTTCCATGAAGACAATAAGTTTCTTAACTCTGCATTTTTAAATATGCTTAGTTTTCCACTACTCAATAAATCTTCTAAAAAGCCATTTTGTGGGTAATATGGTGCGCTGTTGTAAAGTTCATTTAACCATGCGTTAAACTTGTTCTCTGTGCCTGGGCCTTCTTTACTACCTGTATGATTAAGAATTTGTACTCCAGAAATCATTATTAGTTGCGTATTGTGTTTTATTTCTTCTAATAATTCTTTGTTTTTTAAAAAATCGCGATGAATATTGTTTAAAGCATTTCGTTCTTGTAGGTTAGATTTTCGGTTTTCATTCCAATTATTAATTTGAAGCGCAATCAAAATCCCGATGACTACTAAAAGGATTTCGCCAATAGCGTAGAGTAGATATTTTGAAAACTTGTTTTCTGAAATAAGGCGTTGCCGTATTTTTCGGAAGAATTTAATCATGGTTGGTTAGTTGGTAGTGCTAAAAATACATAAATAATTGATTGTCACAACAAAACAAAGAAAGCTATTGTTCAACCGGTGCGAAGAAATTAGGTATACGGGCGTTGTAGGTACTGGAAGTTGCTGTGCTTTCAAATGGTTTCCAACAATGTGCAGATGCACTTTTAAGAATGCGGGCTTAATATCAATAGAACCAAAACAAAAAAGGCGAAATTTTGTTTATTTTAGCACAGGGAAATACACCGGCTCAAAGTGTACATATGCTTAAAAATTTGAATGATTCAAAGATCAATCCGTGGTATTCTTTAAAAATAGGAGCCTATCTAGAAATTCCCACGTACTATTTTAATGAAATAAAATTTATACGCTTCAATTAATGGCAAAAGAACTTAACGAACAAGAATTACACAATCTGGCAATGAATATTGTAGGAGAAGATATGAAGGCCAACGGATTTGAATTTTTGGGTGTAAATTCGAAGTTAAAAAGAGATCCTCAGTTTGTAGGACTTAAAGACAAAGAATTACATTTTGTGATTGTTCGTGCCGTTCGTTATCCCAAGGATGCTAATGTCTATGATCCTGTATTTATGGAGACAATAAAAAAACATGCAGACTCCCACGAAGCAAAAACGTATTATGCAGGTGTTGGTCTGGGACACGGAACCGATTACGCAAAACCAGTGCTAAAAGATGAAGACTATACCATGGTGTACAACGGACTTCAACAAATTAAATAAAATGCTAAAGAAAATCTTTTTTCTAATGGTCTTTGTAAGCTTGGCATCTTGCAAAGAAGAAGCTACTTCATTGAACGTACTTCAAGGGGATGCGTTTGGAACGACTTATACCATTCAGTATTATGCTTCGGAAACTATCGAGTTAGAACAAGCTTTGGACTCAGTTTTTTACAAGGTCAATAAATCGGTAAGTACGTATATGCCACAAAGTGATATTTCAAAAATTAACGCAGGCGATTCAACCATTCAAGTCGATAACATCTTTAAGGAAGTGTATCGGGTTTCAGAAATTGTATATCAAACATCTGAAGGGTATTTTGACCCAACCATCGGGGTATTACGTAATGCGTACGGATTTGGAGATACAAAGCCAATTAAAGAGATTGATTCAACCACTTTAGATTCGCTGCGACAAATAGTAGGTTTCAGTAAAGTTAAACTCAATAGCGATGGAACAATCACTAAGGAAAATACTAATATCTATTTTGACTTTAATGCGATTGCAAAGGGCTACGGAATAGACTTGATAGGTGAACTACTCGACAAAAATAATATCGAAAATTATGTGATAGAGCTAGGCGGTGAGCTACTGGCTAAGGGAAAAAATCTAGACAAAGATGCTTTTTGGATTGCTGGAATTGAAAGTCCCGAATCTGATTTGGAAAACCGAAAGTACACCGCAAGAATTAGCCTTCAAAATAGCGCGATGGCCTCTTCTGGGAACTATCGAAAGTTTCGAATGGATACACTTTCAGGAAAGAAATATGTACATACCATAAATCCGTTGACGGGAAAAGCCGAACAAAGCGATGTGACGAGTGCGACTGTGATTGCTAAAACGTGTATAGAAGCCGATGCCTATGCTACGACCTTTATGGCTATGGGATTTGAAAAATCCAAGGCATTACTAGAAAAATTGGACGGAGTTGAAGCCTATCTTACTTATAATGATTCGGGGAATATTCCGCAGGTCTATAGCACTGAGGGTATGAAGGAATTTTTGTTGGATTAATTTTTTCTACAAACAGGTAATAACTCACCTTTTGCGAGACGATATTCGTTTATTTTCTCTTCGGAAAGCGTAGCGGTATAATCAACTGCTTCTACTGTAAAACCAACACTTCTAAGTTTATCAAAATAATCCATTCCGTAGATACGTACATGATCGTACTGACCAAAAATTGCAGCACGTTCTTTAGGATCTGTGATGGTGTCATCTTCAAACGTTTTCGCTCTATCATTCTCTAACGGCACTTGAAGAATGGCCATTCCGCCAGGCGCTAATACCCGATATAATTCTTGCATCGCTTTGGTATCATCTGGAATGTGCTCTAAGACATGATTGCAAAAAATAATGTCAAAGCTATTGTCTTTAAAAGGAAGCTTACAAATATCTGCTTTCACATCGGCGATAGGCGAGTTGAGATCGGTTGTTGTGTAGTCAACATGTTGCAGTTTTCTGAAGCGTTTTAAGAAAGCTTGTTCGGGTGCAAAATGGAGTAGTTTTTTAGATGCTGAAAAGAAGTCGGTTTCATTAGTAAGATACAGCCAGAATAATCTATGGCGTTCTAAAGAAAGCGTACTTGGTGATAAGACATTCTCCCTAACATTCTCGTAACCGTAGGGTAAAAATTTTCTGAAAGACCTTCCGTCGATAGGATCTGTGTATTTGTTTCCACGTAAAAAAAATGCTACAAATGGACGAATTACATAACTCAACCTGATAAGGACGGGTCGTGGGATTAAATTCAGAAAAAATTTAAATAGTTTTTGCATCTAAGATTTCTTTCTGCGAAACTCATCCTCTTCATTACTTTCAATCCCTAAAGCTTCATAGATATAATCAAAAGTAGAAAGTAAGTGTGGTTTGCCATCAATCAAGGCTACATCATGTTCAAAATGTGCGCTGGGTTTTTTATCCTGAGTCACAATGGTCCATCCATCTGCCAACTGACTGATCCTACGAGTTCCTAAATTTATCATGGGTTCGATCGCCACGGTCATTCCCTCAACAAATTTTTTACCACGACCTCTGCGTCCATAATTTGGCATTTCAGGATCTTCGTGCATCTTGCGTCCTAACCCGTGACCCACCAACTCTCGTACCACACCGTAGCCATGGTTCTCACAATAATTCTGAATAGCAAAGCCTACGTCGCCTACACGATTTCCAGCTTTAAACTCGCGAATCCCCACATATAGCGATTCTTTAGTCACCTGAAGTAATTTCTTGGTTTCAGCGTTAACTTCTCCAATTTCAAATGTGTAAGCATGATCACCGTAAAATCCGTGCTTAATGGCGCCACAATCGATTGCAACAATATCTCCCTCCTTTAGTGGAATATTTGTAGGCAATCCATGAACAACTGCTTCATTCACACTAGTTAATAAGGTAGAAGGGCAGTCGTACAAACCCAAAAACCCAGGAATAGCATCTTGCGCTCGTATGTATTCTTCGGCCATGTCATTTAGCTGATTTGTAGTAACTCCAGGTTTTACTTCTTTGGCAAGCATCCCAAGAGTTTTGGATACTACGAGAGCCGCTTCGCGCATTAACTCAATTTCTTCGCGTGTCTTAGGTATAATCATAGTGCTTACTTAGAGGGAAAACCAGCTTTTCTTTTTGGGTTTGGGGGTAAGATTCGGAGTTTTTTCACCAATTAGTAATTGGTAAACCTCCCCCCAACCTTTTAATCCGCCAATATTACGATCGTCTATAAAGTAATCAGCATTAATCTTTCGGCTATATTTTGGATCAAATTCTTCTTCGGGGAAACTTTTGTTTACCGTGTAGAATGTAATTCCATTTTCTTTACAAAAGGCAATCGCTTCGTCTAAGGCTTTGCCATTTCGATAGGTCCATAAAATGAGTCGATGTCCTTCTTCTTGGAGTTTTTTTAACGTATCAAATGCAAAAATTATAGGTTTCCCTATTCCAGGATATTCGTCCTCGACAATGGTGCCATCAAAATCTACCGCTATAGTATAGGTTTCGTTCTTCATAGAACGCCAAAATTACAAAGAATTCGTACGATAGGAAAGTATTAGTCTTCGTAAGAATGTTTATACTCTGCACCACTCAAAATCGCATACATATCTTTTTCCAAAGTCTCTCTGGCATATTCTACAAAACGACCAATTTCTTTGCCGTCTCGATAGAATATAAAAGTAGGAACGTGCATAATATTGTAGCCTTTTTCATATTGAGCAGGAGTGTCTTTTTGACGAGACATTGCAATAATGTCCATGCTATCATAGTCATAATTAGCAGCATCTAAAATTTTATAAAATGCAGGGACTTCTCGTTGGCTGTCTTCACACCAGGTTCCCATAAAAGCCTTTATTTTAATGTCATCTAGTAAAGGTTTTAGCATTTCTAAAGTTGTTTCATCAACAACGTAATCTTTAAAATTTTCAGTAAACCAGCTATTAAACGGTTCCATTTGAAAGCCTTCTCGATTGACTTTTCCTTGTAAAATTACAGTATCTTCATCATCAGGTACAGTCTGATTTAAAGGTTCATAAATGCCACCGCCAGTTGATGGAATTGACGTATCATTAGTAGTGTTTGTTTCAGTCGTAGTTTCTGAAGTCGTTGTAGTTTCCGAGGTTGTTTCGGAAGTAGTTTTAGTACCATTACAGGCAACTAATAAAGTTGCAACCGATAGAATAAATAGTTTTTTCATAGTTTCAGTTATATTAGTGATTGTTGTGTCATTGTTTTGGGTTGTGGTAATCCCATCAATTTTAATACCGTTGGTGCTATGTCGCCTAAAATACCATTATTTATTGTTTTGAGTTCTTTATCGACTAAAATAATTGGAACTGGATTTGTAGTGTGAGCTGTATTTGGAGAGCCATCGGGATTTCGCATCGTTTCGCTATTACCATGATCTGCTATTATGAGAGTCGTATATTCATTTTCGAGTGCAACTTCCACAATGCTTTTTGTGCAACTATCTACAGTCTCGCAAGCTTTTATAGCTGCTTTAAATACTCCTGTATGGCCTACCATATCTGGATTTGCGAAGTTGAGACAAATAAAATCAGCCGATTTTTCTCGTATTTCCGGAATGATTTTATCTCGAATTTCATAGGCACTCATTTCTGGTTGTAGATCATAGGTGGCTACTTTTGGCGACGGACATAAAATTCGCTTTTCACCTACAAACGGTTCTTCTCTTCCGCCATTAAAGAAAAAGGTGACGTGTGGGTATTTTTCAGTTTCAGCAATACGAATCTGGGTTTTATTAAATTTTTCCAAAACTTCGCCAAGAGTTTCGGTTAAGTTTTCTTTATCATAAATCACGTGAATGTTTCCGAAGGAATCATCATAATTGGTCATGGTCACAAAATAGAGTGGAAGTGTGTTCATTTCAAATCCGGGATACTCATTTTGTGTCAATACATCGGTAAGTTGTCTGCCTCGGTCTGTTCGAAAATTAAAGAAAATGACCACATCATCTGCTTCAATGGTTGTGATTGGGTTTCCGTTTTTCTGAATAGAAATAGGCGCTATAAATTCGTCTGTAATCCCTTCACTATAACTTTGTCTAATACTTTCTGAAGCATTTTCTGAAGGAGTCCCTTTTCCGAAGCGAAGTAGATCAAACACTCTTTTTACACGTTCCCAGCGCTTATCACGATCCATTGCATAATATCTCCCAATTACTGAAGCAATTGTGCCAGTTGTTTGTTGCATATGTTGTTCGAGTTCTTCTATAAAACCAGCACCAGACTTAGGATCTACATCACGGCCGTCTGTAAATGCATGTACATAAACATGTTGCAGGTCTTGAGCATGAGCTGCTGTAAGCAACCCTTTAATATGGTCAATATGCGAGTGGACACCCCCATTTGATACTAAGCCTAAAAAGTGAATGTTCTTATTATGTTGTTTTGCATAGCTAAAAGCATCTTTTAAAACCTGCTCATCTTTAAGCGTATTGTTTTCGATTGCAAGATTAACTTTTGCCAGATCCTGATAGACGATTCGTCCGGCTCCTAAATTCATATGGCCTACTTCACTATTGCCCATTTGTCCCTCCGGAAGGCCCACGTGCATGCCATGCGTTAGTATTTCTGCATGTGGATATTTCGAATATAATGAATCAATAAACGGAGTATTGGCCTGTGCCACCGCTGAAACTTCATTATTTTGGGTCACTCCCCAGCCATCAAGAATAAGGAGTACTACTTTTTTGTTCATGTAGCAAAGGTAAGAATTAGTCTTAAGCTTATGGATACACAATCTTGTTTCAAGGATAAACTACCCTCCATATTTTACAATGGACTCTTCAATTTTTTGAATTCGATTTTCAGGATCTGGATGTGAACTTTTAAATTCTGGCAATCGATTAGGACCTGCTGCTGCTTTTAGAATCTCCATTACCTTAATCATTTCTCTAGGCTCATAACCTGCTTTGATCATAAACCGAACGCCCAGATCGTCACTTTCCAATTCGTCCTCACGACCGTTCCCTAATAAGGTGTTCATGCCTAACTGTTGCAAAGCTCCACCAGCACCTACAGCAACTTCGGCACCCTGGGCAACAGTTTGCCATACATCGCTGCCTGCAATTCGCTCACTACTGTGTCTACCCAATACATGACCAATCTCGTGCCCTAGCACACCGGCCAACTGATCTTCATTCTCCAGTTTTGAGTATAGTGCATAGGTGATAAAAATTTGTCCACCAGGCAGAGCAAACGCATTAACGGTTTCTGGTTCTGCCAATAAATGAAAGTCGTATTGATATTCAGAGTTGCGAGCTACTGTATTGTCTACCAGTCGCTTTCCCACCATGTCAATATAACTTTGTAGTTGCTGATCTTGATACAAACCACCATATTCTTCGATCATTTTAGGCGCATTGGCAAGTCCAATAGCAATTTCCTCCTCGGTATCCAAGGCAATCGCTTGCGTATTTCCTGTGTACGGATTTTCTTCCATACGACTACAATATTTAAAAAGTCCAAAAGCTACGATGGCCAGACCAATAAATATTCTAACTTTCCAATTTCCTCTCATCTTAAAATCTTTTTTGCCTACCCGAGAAATCGGGAATGCTAATTATTGACTTCTATTCAACTAAGTTACGAAAGTAGTTTGGGATTAATATCCAAAATATTCTCCCGGCGGTAGGTTTCTATAAATGCTTCGGAAAAAAAATCACTTCCATTTATGTTCTCTTCAGTTAGTACCTGTTTGATATCTATTTTTTTATACTCCTGAAGCATCGGTTTAGAAACGGGTGCATAACTAAAATGCCAAGGCTCATATTTAAACCCTTTTCTTTGTGCATTATTGGTGTAGGCTTCATAAAAACCGAAACTATGTGCATGCTCGTTTAGCCATTCCTTTAATTTGCAAAAGGGTCCATTACCATGAAAATGTTGAGGTTGTAACACACTTTCGGGTCTTGGAACTTTTGCTTGTATAATGTCAATATCGGTTCCCCAATGGTGTCTCGAAGTTCCAGGAATGGTAGAATACTCGATAATTTTAGAAATGGCATCTTCAGGAGACAATCCTTGGCTCGTAAACCGACTGTATTTTCCTTCAAAGATTTCTTTTTGTCGTTGAAAGCTTCGGTAGGCAGAAACCACTTCAATATAAATACCGTCTTTTTCTGCAGCTATCTTCATTTTGTCAAGAGCAACTTTGGTGTCTTTGTGCATTTTTGACGTATAACTTTCTCCAACGATATCTGGATTGCCTTTACCTATGAGTTGATCACGGGTAAATTGCTGAAATGTTGCTGCAACCATTACTTTTGGAAGCATAAGTGCCCCGATCGTCGCGAGACTGCTAATTTTTATAAATTTATTTCTGTCCATGTAGTATCTTCGTCTGCAATAAAAGTACCATTATTTTGAAAAATATGAGTGAACTGTTTCGTATTATTCCGGCTTCAGAAATCGATTGCATTATTCCCTTACTTCGTATTCTTGGTGAGGAAAAAGTTTCCGAAGAGCTGCTAAAAGAACGAGTTCAAGAAATGGCACAGCAAAATTATGAATGTGTTGGGATCTATGACGAGGATATGTTAATAGGGTGCTGCGGACTTTGGTATCAAACCCGCCACTATGCTGGGAGAAGTGTAGAAATGGACCACGTCATCGTACTGGAAAGTCACCGCAACAAAGGCATTGGAAAAAGACTAATGGAATATGTATATGAATATGCAGAAAAACGAGGAGGAGCATGGGTTGAGTTAAATACCTATGTGCATAATTTTCCTTCACACAAGTTCTATTACAATCACGGATTTGCAGCTAAAGGCTACCATTTTGTAAAAGATATTTCTAAAAAATAGTCTGCAAATTAGTCCCTGGATTTATCTCATACGCATCTTTTTCCTGCTCAAAAACACGGGCAGTTACGTTTCCATGTAAGATTATGGAATCGCCTTGAACCCGAAACCAACTTCCTTCGCGAAGTCCAACCACCGGGACAGTATGCTGGGTATGAAATTCTTTAATTCTCGTTTCACGTGTTTCCCCCATATGTTTGGTGCCAGAAATTGGATCCAAATAATGCGGATTGATATTAAACGGAATTACACCTAACGTTTTGAATGAAGGTGGATATACGATTGGCATATCGTTGGTTGTTTGCATGCTTACACCACAAATATTGCTTCCAGCACTAGTCCCTAAATACGGAAGTCCGTTAAAAATCGCTTCTCTAAGGGGTTGCATTAAACTGTGTTTGTATAACTCATTAACAAGTACAAAAGTGTTGCCGCCACCCGTAAAAATGCCTTTTGCCTGCTGAAGGGCTTCCAACGGGTTTTCAAACTCGTGAATGCCTATCAATTTTTTATTAATTTTTTTAAAGACTTCGGAAGCTTTTAAGGTGTATTCGTCGTGCGAAATGCCACCAGGTCTTGCAAAAGGTATAAAAATGATTCTATCTGTTTCAGAAAATAGTACTGAAAGAGCATCTTTTAAATAGTCTAAATAGGAACCGCCATACAAGGTAGAAGTACTGGCAATGAGTAGATTTTTCATAGCTTTTTTGAAATAATCGTAAATTTAACAAACAACCAACGATTTGGTTCGTCTTTAAAGCGTAATTTTCGAATACTATGAAACAACTATTACTTATACTCCTGTGTGCGATACCCTTTTTTGTTGGAGCTCAGCAAATTGAAAGAACTCTCGTAAATGGTAAAATCACAGCTCCAGAAGGGGAGAGTGTTGACGGTATCAATATTTATAATACATCTTCACAAAAAGGAACTGTAACCGATGAAGAAGGACTGTTTACTATAGAAGTCGCCAAGAATGATCGGGTACAGGTAACTAGTATTCAATATCAGTCATTTACAATCATCGTTGACGAGGGAATTATTTCTTCAAAAAGCATGAAAGTGTATTTAAATCCAGCAGTGAATCAGTTAGCCGAAGTTATTGTGCGTCCCTACGACCTCACAGGAAATATAAAAGTAGATGTTGGTAAAATTAAAACAGTAGATTTAGATACTGAATGGGCATTGGATTATAAGGCTTGGGAATTTGAATATGGCTTTGTAGATGACGGTCAAACAGCTATTCGAGGGAATAAAGCTGAAGAAGCTTATTACAATGGACAAAAACAAAATGGGGCTAATATTATTGGTGGCGTTGGATTATTGGCACGCCTTATTTTTGGAAAACCCGACAAAAGAAAAACTCCTAAAACAGAAGAAGAAAAGCTGGCTTTAGCAACCAATTTAACACAACGGTTTAGTCCGAGATACATTGAAAGTTTTTTTGGAATACCCCAGAGTAAGGCAGCAGATTTCATTAATTTTCTGGAAGATAAAGGAATCGAAACCAGTCTTCTAAAGTCTGAAAATGAATTAGAGTTGCTTGATTTTATGTTTGCCAGAGCAGATGCTTTTAAAAAGCAAATGGATTAAAATGAAGCAAGGTTTATTTTTGTTGTTATTTTTTTTATCTCTTTCTGTAGGTGCGCAACACAAGCAACTCGAAGGAAAAATTACCAATGAATTTGAAGTTGAAGGGATTCATATTTTAAACACTACGTCTCGAATCAATACAGTTACCAATACCGAGGGTATTTTTTCAATTCAAGTGAAGCTCGGGGACACACTTTTTGTTTCTTCGGTTAAATACATTCCTCAAAAAGTTGCCATTACTGCTGAAATTTACAATTCGACATCACTGGAAATCCAGTTGGAGGAAATTGTAAATGAACTTGATGAAGTTTTTCTAGGACCAAATCTAACAGGCAATATCGAACAAGACCTGAAAAACATTAAAACTGAAAAAGCTTTTAATTTTGATGATGTAGGCATTCCAGGATTTAAAGGAAAACCTGAAGAAAAGATAGTGCCGGTGGTTCCAACTATAGGCTTAGTTACAGCCGTAGATATTGAAGCACTTTATAAACACATAAGTGGATATTATAAAAAGTTACGAATACAACGAAAGTGGGAGGGACAGCACACAGATGCTATAAGGATCATTAATTTTTATACTGCTGCTTTTTTTACAGAAGCCTATCAAATTCCTGAAAATAGAACATACGATTTTATGATCTATTGTATTGAAACTACAGAGCTTCAGAAGAATTTTAAAAATGAAAACTTTGCGGGAGTACTTTCAGTGTTTGATGATAAAAGCAAAGAATATAGATCCAGATTGGAGTTTTCCGAAGAAAAGGAATAATATTTGGTATAGCTATTTAAAATGTTACAAACCTTCGTATTTTTACCACTATGAAAAATTTTAAATATCTAGTGCTGCTGGCAATTTTTCCAGTTTTAATGGCTTCTACATCTGCTCATAAGTTTTATGTAAGTACCACAAATGTAGAATACGTTCCAGAAAAAGCATCCATACAGATTATTTCAAAGATTTTTATCGATGATATTGAAGATGTTCTTGAAGAGCGGTATGGGATTGACATTCATTTAGCCGAAAAGAAAGAAGCTGAAATTGACCGTTCGTACCTGCGAAAGTATATTCTTCAAAAATTAACTGTTTTTGTCAATGGCAAACCAGCAAAACTCACTTATTTGGGTCAGGAATATGAAACGGACGTTGTTAAAGCCTATATTGAAATTACGGGTGTGAAGGACTTAAAATCTTTGGAGATTGAAAACACAATACTCATGGATTTATTCGATGATCAACAAAATATTCTTCATATTAAAACACCTTCAGAAAGACGAAGTATCATCCTGAAACGGGATAATCCTAAAGGATTGTTAAACTTTAATCGATAATTCGTTCAAATCTACCAATAAAGCCTATTTTAGGGGCTTCAAAAATTATCTATAAATAACAAAATCACATGAAATTATTCAAGTATTTATCTTTTGTTGCATTATTTCTAGCAGCAGGAACTATGTATGCTCAGGATGCTGGGACTACAAAAGAAGAACGGAAGCCTGGTCACAAAAATGAAAACCGATTCAAACAACTGTACGAAGAGTTTTCGACTCCTAACGTATATCGTTCGGCAAGTGGTGCTCCGGGACCAAATTACTATCAGCAGCAAGCAGATTATAAGATGAATATCGAGCTTGATGATAAAACATCAAGAATTTCTGGTTTTGAAACAATTACATATACCAATAATTCACCAGACGAACTTGAATATCTATGGGTTCAACTGGACCAAAATGTTCGTGCAGCAGATTCTCCTTCTCCTCTTATTGAGTCGGGCGGAGCAGCTCCAGCAGATCAGGCGAGTACTTTTGTAAGTCAATACATGGGAGCTCCGTTTGATGGTGGATTTAAGATTGAAGCAGTAAAAGATACAAAAGGAGGTAATCTTCCTTACACGATCAATCAGACAATGATGCGTGTTGAAATGCCTAAAAATTTAGAGCCAGGTGAAAAATTTGAATTTTCAATAAAGTGGAATTATTTAATTCCAGATCATACCATTGATAGAGCTCGTAGTGGGTATGAGGTTTTTGAAGATGGAAATAAAGGGTATGTGATTGCTCAATTCTACCCACGTATGGCCGTTTATAACGACGTTGAGGGATGGCAAAATAGTCAGTTTTGGGGCCGTGATGAATTTGCATTGCCCTTCGGAAATTTTGAAGTAAATATTACTGTTCCTGCAGACCACATTTTGGATGCTACAGGAGTACTTACCAATAGAAAGGAAGTATTTACAAAAGAGATGATGAATCGTTATGAGCAGGCTAAAAAGTCATACGATAAGCCAGTAATTATAGTTTCTCAAGCGGAAGCTGAAGCTGCATCCAAAGGATTCTCTACTCAGAAAAAAACATGGAAATTAAAAGCAGATATGGTGCGTGACTTCGGTTTTGCCACTTCAAGAAGATTTATTTGGGATATGATGGCCGTTAAAATCGGAAATAAAGATGTGATGGCAGTTTCTATGTATCCGCCAGAAGGAAATCCATTATGGGAAGATTATTCTACCATGGCAGTAGCTAGTACGTTAAAGACGTATTCTAGAATGGCTTTTGACTACCCATACCACAAAGCAATTTCAGTACATGCGAAAAATCAAGGGATGGAATATCCTATGATCTGCTGGAATTATGGGCGTCCAGACAAAGATGGCAACTACAGTGAAAGAACAAAATACGGAATGATTAGTGTGATTATTCACGAAGTAGGACATAATTACTATCCTATGATTGTAAATAGTGACGAGCGCCAGTGGACTTGGATGGATGAAGGGCTTAATACCTTTGTACAATATGTAGCCGAACAAGATTTTGGTGAGTGGTATCCAGATGCCATCGCTCCTAATAAATCGTATCCTTCACGACGCGGTCCAGCAAAGAATATTGTAAACTATATGGGAGGAAATCAGGATTATATTGCTCCTATTATGACCAAAGGTCTTAACACTTACCAGTTTGGTAACAATGCCTACGGAAAGCCAGCAACAGGATTAAACATTTTACGTGAAACCATTATGGGTCGCGAACTGTTTGACTATGCTTTTAGTACCTACTCAAAAAGATGGATGTTTAAGCATCCAACGCCTGAAGATTTCTTCCGCACTATGGAGGATGCCTCTGCTGTTGATCTGGACTGGTTTTGGAGAGCTTGGTTTTATACTACAGACTACACCGATATTGGAGTGGAGAGTGTTAAGAAATTTTATGTTACTTCAAAAATGAGTAAAGAAGTAAAAGAAATGATGGTAGCTCGTGGGTTAAGTGAAAGTGACTTACCACCATTGGTATATCTTGTAGAGGAAGGTGCAGATGATTTTGAGGAGTCCATGAAAAATGCAACGATTGAAGACATCACTACGTTAAATCAGTATCTCATGGACAACTTTTCGGCAGAAGAGCGAGCAAAGCTTAAAAAGCCTAAATATTTGTACGAGATTACTTACAACAAACCAGGAGGTATTCCAATGCCTATCATCGCTGAAATTAGCTACAGTGATGGTTCTAAAGAGCGTATCAAGTATCCAGCTCAAATCTGGAGATTAAATGATAAGTCAGTAGGGAAAGTAATTGCAACAGATAAAGAAATCACAATGATTGTTGTGGATCCAGACGAGGAAACCGCAGACATTGATACGTCAAATAATACCTGGCCACCAACATTGCAACAAGGGGAGTTTGATACTTTTAAAGAAGGAAATAAGCAATAAAGAATTGCTGAAAGTATAAAATTAAAGTCCTGCTTGTCAAAGCAGGGCTTTTTTATTTAAGGATATTTAAATAGATTAAATCGTTCTCATTTCATAATTACTATATTTGCACTATGATTTCTTCATTACATTTTCTTTTTATCAGCGGAGCCGAAATCGGATTTATCCTATTCGTCATCTTATTGGTTTTTGGTGCAGATAAAGTACCTGAAATCGCGCGCGGATTAGGCAAGGGAATGCGACAAATCAAAGATGCTACCAACGATATCAAGTCTGAAATTACTAAAAGTGCCGAAAAGCATGGTGTCGATATTGACATCACTAAAGATGTTAGAGAACAGATCGATAAAGTAAAAGAAGATGTCGGTGAAATTACAGGTCCCATAAAAAGAAAATTTTAAGTGCTACAGACGTTAAAAGAGTGGGATAGAGAACTCTTTATATACCTAAATAGCTTAGGTATTGAACGGTTTGACGGATTCTGGATTTTTGTGACCCAAATCGAAAGTTGGATTCCCTTATTTCTATTGTTTTTCTTTCTTATTTTTTATTGCTATAAACTAAAAAAAGGAGTTGTAGTATTAGGATTTCTATTGGCTTGTTTTGCTACTACATTACTTGCCACAGACTTAACAAAAGAATTTATCGCACGGTTACGACCCAATAATGTTGAAGCTTTAGGAGAATTGATCAGGATTCTACAAAAGCCTACAAATTATAGTTTTTTCTCAGGCCACGCAGCGACTAGTTTTGCAATCACCACTTTTATAGTCTTGGCTTTGAAGGATTTTACAAAATGGATCTGGTTGGTGTATATCTGGCCCCTAATTTTTGTGTTAAGTAGAATATATGTAGGTGTTCACTATCCCAGTGATCTTTTTGTTGGAGCGCTTGTAGGTACCTTATTTGCGTTTCTTTTTTGGTTTATTTGCCGAAAGATTTTAGAAAAATACAATACCATTTAATTTCTGAAAATTTATCGTACCCTGGAAATCGTCAAACCATCACGTATGGGAAGTATTACGGTTTCTAATGCAGGATGTTCATTAAGAAGCTTATTGTAGAGTAGTAATGCCTTGGTGTCGGCATCATCCTGTGTCACTTTTTCCACCACTTTTCCACTCCACAATACATTGTCACTTAGTAAGACGCTTCCTTTTTTTAACTTCGGAAGGATAAGATCTAAATATAACGGATAGTTCTGTTTATCGGCATCTATAAACACTAGATCAAAAGTTTCAGAAAGGGTTGGGATAATTTCTGAAGCTTCTCCAGTATGTTGGATGATTTGTTTCCCAAGCCCTGAAGCATCAAAATACTTGCGCTGAAAATCGTGTAACTCCTCGTTATGATCTATGGTATGAATTATTCCGTTGTCATGCATCCCTTCGGCCAGGCACAATGCAGAATACCCTGTATATGTACCTATTTCGAGAATATATTTCGGATTAATAAGTTTTGAAAGCATACTCAGCACCCGACCCTGCAAGTGACCGCTTAACATCCGTGGAGCCAATACTTTTTGCCACGTTTCTCTGCTTAATTTTTGAAGTAATTCAGGCTCCGGCTGTGAGTGGTCTTGAACATACTCGTCTATTTTTTCAGGAAGAAAATTCATAAGTTGATTACACGTTATAAGGGTCTCTTTGAGGGCGCTTTAGGAATGTTTTTGATATGAAATTTACGATTGTTACTATGAAGTAATTCTCTCAACAAGTTTTTTCTTGGCAGCTTCATCATCGCCACAAAGCCAACGTATCACATTATCTTCCCAGATAGCATCGCAATCGGTTTCAGAAAGAATTTTTCTCTCTTTTGCCAGATCCAAAATTTTTCCTGGATACGAAGATTGTACAGCGCTTTCCATTTCTCCTAAAGGATATGGGTCATCGAGGCCCATTAACACTTGTTTTACTCCTTGATTTTTTACTAATAATTCCAGTCCGCCCGTATCATGCACCAGTGTATCAAAAAAGATATTCTTGTGTCCCACTGCTTTTCTAGGGTGTGTTTTTCCTTCAAACAAATCTGGTCTTCCATCAAAGCCTTGAATACGTCTACCCAAATTGATCTGTGCTAATTGTCCACCATGGGCAAAACAAGTACGCATATTTGGGTATTTATCTGCGTAGCCATTTAACGTCAAAAAGTGGTAGGCATCTGCGCACTGTGCTAACATCCAGATGAGATGAAAACGCCAGGATGTATTTTCTAATTTGATAAACTTTTCGCCATCATACGGATGAATTTCTACAGCCAGATTATATTTACTTGCCAGCTCGAAAATAGGTTCATTTTCTTCGTCAAAAATACATCGCCAAGTTCCAATAGTATCCATATAATGTGTAGGCAAGCATAGTAATTGCAACCCTAGTTCTTCTACACAACGTTCCATTTCCCATAAAGCTCCTCTTACAAAACCGGGGTGAACGACAAATCCGCAAGTAAATTTAGACGGGTTTTCATGTTGTACTTTCGCATTAAAATCATTTTGAAAACGAAGCGCTTGTTTCATTTCTTCTACACGCAAGCCGTTTCCATAGAGTTGAGAAAGATTAAGTACCACTGCATGATCAATCTTAAAACGTTCCATCCATGCAAGTTTTTCATCTAAGAAAAAGCTAGAGTCTGTCACAGGACGGCTCCAGTCTTTTTGAAGCATAAATTTTCTGTCTTTATCTACCCAGAATATTCCTTTGTCCTTCATAAATTGAGGGATTTCCTCCGGATAGGGAAGAAGGTGTGAATGACCGTTAATGCGAAGTTTTCGTTTCATAAGATAAAGTTACAAACTTTTTGTACGTCCGCCATCGACTGGTAAATTAATCCCGTTTATATAACTAGCCGCTTCACTCGACAAAAATGCAATGGCATTTGCAATCTCACCAGGCTGTGCGAAGCGTCTGGCAGGTACGAGACTGCGCATAAAAGCTGCGGCATCTTCTTCAGATTTGTTCATTTTTTTGGAGGCATTGCCCACAATATCTGCAAGTCGGTCTGTAGCTGTAAATCCTGGGAGCACATTGTTTACGGTTATTCCGTATTGTCCCAGTTCATTTGCGAGTGTTTTGCTCCAGCTAGCCACCGCACCTCGAATCGTGTTACTTACACCAAGTCCGTCGATGGGTTGTTTTACCGAAGTTGAAATGACATTAATAATTCTTCCAAAGTCTGCTTTCTTCATTCCTGGCGCAACCGCTTGTACTAAGATCTGATTACACACCAGGTGCATCTCAAATGCTTTTGTAAATTCGTCTGTTTCCGCAGAAAAAATAGGACCGCCTTTTGGCCCTCCCGTATTATTGATAAGTATATGAAACGTTTTATTCTCTGCCGCTGCGGTTACTTTTTCCTTTAACACTTCAGGATTGGTAAAATCTGCCACAAGGTAGTTATGTTTTTGACCGTCCTGATGAGGTAGTGCTACCAATGTTTCTTTTAGCTTTTCTGCATTTCGAGCTACTAAAGTCACGGTCGCTCCCATGGAAGCCAGTTCCATGGCCGTTGCTTTTCCAATTCCTGCGGTGCTTCCGCAGACTAATGCATTTCTATTTTTTAAATCTAAATTCATTTATTAATTTTAATTCGTTTTATATAATGTACGAAATTGAGAGGGTTATTCCTCATAATGTATACATACATTTTTAGCTTCCGTAAAAAATTTAAGGACCTCAAACCCGCCCTCGCGTCCTATGCCACTTTCCTTTACCCCTCCAAAAGGGGTACGTAAATCGCGGTTAAGCCAAGTGTTTACCCAAACAATGCCTGCTTCCAATTCTTTTGAAAGCCTCATTGTTCGGTTGATATTAGTGGTCCAGAGGGTAGCAGAAAGTCCATACTTTATACCATTTGCCATCGCTAAAACTTCTTTTTCAGTTTTAAAAGGCATAATGGTCACGACAGGTCCGAAGACCTCCTCCTGATTGATTCTGCATTGATCATCATCAACTTCGATGATGGTGGGTTGTAAATAATATCCATTTTCAGCATTAGGGATATTGATGCGTTTTCCGCCAAACAAAATTTTTCCGCCTTCCTCTTCGGCAATTTTAATATAGCTTTCTACCTTTTCCAGATGTGATTTGCTTACTAACGCCCCAATATTGGTTGAACTTTCAGAAGGTAAGCCAATCTTTAATTGTGACACCTTTTTAATGAAATCATTCTTAAACTTCGGAAAAATAGCTTCTTCCACAAAGATTCTGCTTCCGCAGAGACAGATCTGACCTTGATTGGCAAAAGATGATTTTACCGTAACTGCCAGCATCTTCTCATAATCACAATCGGCAAAGATGAGGTTGGGATTTTTTCCACCTAATTCCAGCGATAATTTTTTAAACATAGGAGCGGCCGTTCGGGCAATGCTGGCTCCAGTGGCTGTTCCACCTGTAAATGAAATTGCTTTAATTTCAGGATGCTCCACGATGGCTTGACCAGCGGAAGGTCCCGTGCCATGAACAATATTTAACACTCCGGGAGGTAGCCCAGCTTCGGTTAAAATTTCGCCTAGTAAATAAGCCGTCATGGGAGTTACCTCGCTTGGTTTGGCCACCACGCAATTACCAGCAGCGATGGCAGGAGCCACTTTCCATGTAAATAAATAGAGCGGAAGGTTCCATGGTGAAATACAACCCACTACGCCAATAGGTTGCCGTAGGGTGTAGTTCATGGTGTTAAGCCCAATACTTTCATGGGCCTCACTAGCAAATTGAGTAATCGCATTTCCAAAAAAGCGGAAATTTGCCGAAGCTCTAGGGATATCTACTGCTTTAGCTAATAACAAGGGTTTGCCGTTGTCTTTGGACTCTGCAGCAGCGAGATTGTCAAGCTTTGCTTCAATCAAGTCTGCAATTTTAAGAAGAATTCTACTACGCTCGTCAATGGTTGTATGGCTCCAGGCTGGAAAGGCTTTTGTTGCAGCATGATATGCATTGGCCACATCTTCAGAATTACTATTGGCAATTTGACAATAAACTTCGCCATTTGATGGATTGTAATTATCCAACCATTGCCCTGAAACAGGCTCGGTGTATACTCCGTCGATATAGTTTAGGATTTTTTTCATGGTTACTCTTTAGTAGCTACAAATAGTTTTTCAAAAGCATTATAAACAGCTAAATGTAACGCATCACCATGATCTCTCTCTTTTAAAAAATCATAATAAACCTCACCATTATCCTTATAGACTTCTCTTAGCTTATAATATAAATTGACAGCACCGGTTTGCATTGCGGGTCCTTCGGTTCCTCCTGCAACATAGATTTTCTTTGAAGAATCCATTGTTGGTTCCATTTTTAATATAGAGTTGTCATCCCACCATACACTAGGACTTACAATAATATAATTATTAAAAAGAGCTGGTTTTTTATGTAGGATTTCCGAAGCTAGCAATCCGCCCAATGACTGACTAATAATCGTTTTTTCTTCGGAAACATTATAGGTTTTTTGAATTAGTGGTTGTAATTCTTCTGAAATAAAGGCAATAAATTTTGCTGAACCTCCAGAAGTTGGAAATTCTTCTCTATCCAGCGTATTTTCTGAAGGAAACGTAAAATCTCTTTTTCTGTCTACGTTTTCTATACCCACCACAATTGTTTCAGGAATCATATTGATCCAAGAAAATGAACCAAACTGAACCAAACCAGCAATATGAATAAAATCTTCATCTTTAGAACCGTCTAAGAGATAGATTACAGGATATTTTTTTTCTGAAGCTTTATCGTACCCATTTGGAAGGTAAATATTCAAGGCTCTTTCTTCATTTAAAACTTTAGAATCAAAAGTAAGTCGTTCACCAATATTAAATGGAGCTCTTTTTTTAATTGTTGGTTGCGCTTTTGACGGTAAACAAAAAAAAGCCACCCACAGAAAACTTAATAACTGTATCGTTCTAATTCTTACTTTCATATTATAGGTTTACAAAGGTTTATAAGCTGTGACCTTTATCTCAACCACCAAATGAGGATGCGGTAATTGATGTACAGCAACTGTGGTTCTTGCGGGACCCGTTTCTTTGTTGAAAAACTCGGCATATACTTTATTATAACCACCAAAATCGTTCATATTGACCAGAAAACTGGAGACATCGACCACATCGTTCATTGTTGCTCCTTCTTCGGCAAGGGTGTCTTTTATATTGTTGAGAACTGCTCTGGTCTGCGCTTCGATATCGATCTTTAGCGTTCCCATTTCATCGATTATTTCAACTCCTTCAAGCGTATTATCGGGTCTACGGGAGCTTGTTCCGCTTACAAACAGAAAGTCTCCTGCACGTCTAATATGCGGATAGGCCCCTCTGGGTGTGGTTTTTTTCTTCATACTTATAAATTTCCAGCCACTTCATCATCGTGTAAAATAGCCTGTGTTTGCTGTTGTACTAATTTTAATTTTTCTGAAAGTTCCATGTCTTCAGGAAGCTTTCCGTCATCCAATAAGTTTAAAATGGCTTTGTCCTGTGCACGCCCTTGCTGTAATGCTTCGGCATAGGTAATTTCTTCTTTGAAAGTTACCAAACTGTATTTGCTATAATATTTATCGGGGAACTCGGCTTCAAAAGCGGTTTCCAGTTTTCTTTTTTTCTGAAAGAGCGCACTTGCCGTATGTTCTTTCATCTCGTGAAAATTATCTACTGCTAGATCTGCAATGGCGTCGGTGTCTTTTTTTCTTGCTTTCTCGTATTCATAAAATACAGTATTCCAATCGGTACTTTCCGAAGTAAAACGATCTAAAATTTCATCAAATACAACAACATCTTCAAAAGAAGCATTCATTCCTTGTCCGTAGAAAGGAACAATAGCATGAGCAGCATCTCCAAGCAGGAGAGTTTTTCCGTAGCTATTCCAGGGCGAACATTTAATGGTGCCCAAAGGTCCTGTGGGATTACTAAAAAACTCTTCTACCAGGTTTGGCATTAGCGCTACCGCGTCGGGATATTCTTTGGTAAAGTATTCGGTTACCATTTCTGGAGTGGTCAAATTGTCAAAACAATACTCACTATTCGAGTATGGTAAAAATAAGGTCACGGTAAAACTACCATCCAGATTTGGAAGTGCAATAAGCATATCTTCACCTCGAGGCCAGATATGAAGTGCTCCTTTTTCGGTACGATACCCTCCGTCGTTTGCAGGAGGAATTGTAATTTCTTTATACCCATGGGTAAGCCATTCTTGAGAAAAACTGAACAAAAATTTCTTATGATTAAACATTGCTTTTCTTACAGAAGAACCTGCTCCGTCCGTTCCTAAAATAATATCACCAGTATATGTTACCTCTTCATTTGTAGGATAATCTTTAAACGTAGCCGAACCGTTTTCAAGATCTACCGACTTACACCCTTTATTAAAAATAATGGTAACATTGGGCATCTTTTCGGCTTCGTCCAGCAGTAGCATATTTAAGCCAGGTCTTGAAATTGAATTAATGTATTCATTTGCTCTTCCGCTGTATTTGCTTAAAAATGTGTTTCCTTCCATATCGTGAATCATTCGGCCATACATCGGGATGCAAAGTTGTAAGGCAGCTTCTTCGACACCGGCAAGTCTAAGTCCTTTAAGGCCACGATCACTTAATGCTAAGTTGATAGAACGCCCGGCATCTTGATGTTGTGTACGCAGATCTGGTCTTTTTTCTACGAGCGTAATTTTGTACCCACGTTGTGCTAGGCGAAGTGCAAGTAGACTTCCGCAGAGACCTGCACCAATAATTAGGATATTAGTTTTAGTGTTCATATGTTATTAGAGAACTTCTTTTAAACGCTGTACGAATTCAAATACATCTTCAAAACTATTGTAGAGTGGGGCAGGAGCTACTCGAATCACATCGGGTTCGCGCCAGTCACTAATAACTCCAGCTTCTGTTAGTTTAGTATGTAGTTTTTTATCTGCATTTTTAACCTGGATACTCAGTTGGCAACCTCTTTCATTCTTATTTCTAGGGGTAATGATGTTAATATTATTGGTGTTTAGCTCGTCCAATAAAAACTCAAGGTATCCAGTAAGTTTTTCAGACTTTGCTCTAAGATTTTTAAAACCTGCTTCAGCAAATACATCGAGGCTCGCTCTAATAGCTGCCATCGATAGAATTGGCGGATTGCTTAACTGCCAACCTTCGGCACCTGGTAACGCATCAAATTCATGTCGCATATTGAACCGTGTCTTCTTGTTATGTCCCCACCAGCCAGCAAAACGGTTTAGATGTTCATTTTGAGCGTGGCGTTCGTGAACAAAACATCCTCCTAAGCTTCCTGGACCACTATTTAAATATTTATACGTACACCATACGGCAAAGTCGGCACCTGTATCATGTAAATCAGGTTGAATATTACCGGCACCATGCGCCAAATCAAAACCAACCATGCATCCATGCTCGTGACCGAGTTGTGTAATTTTTTTTAACGGAAAATGTTGTCCGCTGTAGTAATTGGTGCTCCCTATCATTAGTAAAGCGATTTTGTCACCTTGTTCTTTCAAAATTGTTTCAAGGTCTTCAAAGCGGCATAATTCTTCTCCTTTTCTTGGTTTCCAAAGAATTAATCCTTCTTTAGGGTCAAACCCGTGAAATTTTAGCTGACTCTCAACTGCGTACTTATCACTAGGAAATGCATCACTTTCTACCACAATTTTAAACTTGGATTTTGTAGGCTGGTAGAACGACACCATCATTAAATGGAGGTTTGTAGTAAGCGTGTTCATAATCACGACTTCACTTGGTTTTGCACCTACGATCTCTGCCATGTTCTTTGTTAGAAATTCATGATACGGTAGCCAGGGATGTTCGGCATCCGTATGTCCTTCTACTCCATGGTGAGCCCAATCGTTTAATTCTTGCTGAAGGTATTCCCGGGTTACTTTTGGTTGTAATCCGAGAGAATTTCCGCAGAGGTATATAAGAGAATTACCTTGTATGTCTTTCGGGATATGAAACTGTTCACGAAAAGACTTTAGTGGGTCTTCTGCATCTTGTTGTTGTGCGTATGAGAGGCTATTCTCCATTATTTTACTGAAATATTTGTAAAGTATAATTTGAATCCGCCCGTAGAATCCTGATGCATTTTTGCAAATTTTAATCCGTTAAAATCTTCATAATCTTCCCAAGTAGTCATCATGCTTGGAACACTATCGTTTCCTTTTCTGAACGTCCATTCGTTTACCATAAAATCATCATCATAATAAAAATCGTAGGCATCACCTGGCGTGTACCCTCCTTCGGGGCCATAGGTAAGAGTGATCTTGTCGAGTTCTTTTTTAGATAATGGTGCCAGTACGTTTTCTTCTTCAGAAATAGTAGTGCCTTCATCTGTGACTAAATGAAAAGGAGCCATGAGCCAATATTTATCATTAATAAAACTGGCATCGGCACCTCTAGTTTTTTCGTTAAGAGAATCACGGTCAAACTCTACACGACCGTTTGGAGTGACCATAATTACTTCATTGGTTTTGGGATTCCACGTCCAGCTACGTTCGTAGTGATTGTCTTCGCCTCGATCTACATTAAATGTAAAGTTGAGTTCTGAAACCTCTTTCCAATTTTCGAAGCCATTGGCTGCTGCAATTTTTTGAGCGGTGGTTTTTTCGGTTGGAGTTTCTGTAGTTGTTGTTTCTGAAAGATCTTCAGAGGTTTTTACATCATTTTTACAAGCTTGTAATAGGAGTAAACTTGTTGCGAGGAGTACTAATTTTTTCATTTAAGATTGGTTTTCAGTAAAAATAATGAAAGTAATTAAGGAACATAAAAAAAGCCCTTCTAAATTTTTCATTAAAAGGGCTTTTCTTAAGTATTAGAATCATTAATCTACAGCATCTTCTACATCATCTGCTACTTTTTCTACTGTTGATTTTTCTCTACAACTTGTAAAGCTGGTTGCTGTGGCTGCAAAAAGACCTACAGCACATAGAATCGTGAAAAACTTCTTCATGTTTTTGGTTTTGATTGTTAAAAATAAAGATTAAAACTATTTTAATCTGCTACTATGGTCTACGACCTGTCGCCAAACGATATAAAATACCGATCACGGCCAATACTAGTAGAATGTGAATTAGGCTACCTACAGCTTCACCGAAACCAAAATAACCAACTAACCATCCTATAATTAGAATAACGACAATAAGCCAAATTAAATCTCCCATAATGTGTGTTTTAAAGATTAGTTATATTAAAACTACAATAATTTTGCACATTCTATATTTTTTTAACGCGTATTTAATAAAAACGATGAAATAAAATCAATTTTGTTACTTTATATATCTTTTGTGTTATTGATAATATACTGAGCTCTCTTTTTTATTTCTGACAGCTCTGAAGCTGATTTTTTTTCAAGCAGAGACATCATCATGTTCATCCTATGATTGTCTTTAAAATGCGCTCTTTTGTCATCCAAAAAATTCCAGTAGAGACTATTAAAAGGGCAGGAGTCTTCCTCGGTTTTCTTTTTTACGTTGTAGTGACACTCTTTACAGTAGTTACTCATTTTATTAATGTAGCTTCCGCTAGACACATATGGCTTCGTAGCGACAATGCCACCGTCTGCAGATTGTGACATCCCTCGTGTATTTGTAATTTCAACCCATTCTATCGCATCAATGTAAATGCCTAAATACCATGCATCTACTTCATCTGGGTTACATTGTGTGAGTAATGCAAAATTTCCAGTGATCATTAATCGCTGAATATGATGCGCATAGGCATGATCCAGACTTTGGTCGATTGCGTGCTTAAGGCAATTCATTTTTGTATTTCCTGTCCAATAAAAATCTGGAAGATTATTTTGGTTCTTAAGCGCGTTTAAGTTTTTATATTCTGGCATTTCTTTCCAGTAGATTCCACGCATATATTCTCTCCATCCTAGAATTTGTCGTACAAAACCTTCCACTTGAGAAATATCTATATGATCTTTGTGTTCTCGCCAGTAACCAATCACAGACTCAATCACTTCTAAAGGTGAAAGTAATTTACTATTCATAGCATAGCTCAATCTTGAATGAAATAGATAGACTTCGTCTGTATGCATGGCATCTTGATAATCGCCGAAATGAACCAAAAGATTTTTGCAGAAATAATTAAGAACAGATAGTGAGTCTTCACGGGAAGTTGGCCAATTAAACTTTTCTGGATTGATAGTTCCTATTGTTTTGATTTCAGCTTTTTTAATTCGATCAAGGGTAGCAGTAACATCTTTTCTGAAGCCCCGTTCATGTGGAATGCTATCTTCCCCCTTCCATTTCTTTCGGTTTGATTTGTCAAAATTCCATTTTCCGCCTTCAGGATCTTTTGAAGTTACCATCATGATATCATGTTTCTTGCGCATATAGCGGTAGAAATATTCCATGGTCATTTCTTTCTTTCCTTCGTAAAATTCTGAAAGTTCTGTTCGGGTTGTTAAAAAGTGCTCGGTGTCAAACGCTTCAGAAGAAATCGATAGCTTTTCGCAATACTGTTGTAATTGTTCGTCGAGCCGAAACTCATCTGGAAGCTGGTATTCAAACTTTTCAATACCATGCTTTTCTATAAGTGCTGAAAGATTTTGAGTGAGGGATTGACTATTGTCTGGATGGTTAAGTTGGTAATAGATTACCGTATGATCTCTTTCCTCAAGCCATTCGGCAAAATAGTGCATACTTTCAAAAAAGGCAACTACTTTTTGTATATGATGCGTTACATAGTCTGTTTCCTGACGCATTTCGGCAATAAAATAAATAATGTCTTCTTGAGGATCATCATACCAAGAATGTTTATGGTTTAATTGATCACCAAGGATAAGTCGAAGTGTTTTCATGTGTGTTCATTATTCCAAAGGTCTATAAATATATTTTCAGGATCGTAACGTTCTGCTTGTGAGTTGATATTGAATTTTCGGTCACGAGGATCATTTCCAACCCCTGCAACATACATCCAATTGCCCCAGTTACTATGGACATCATAATCAATAAGCATGCTTTCAAAATAGGCGGCTCCTATACGCCAATCTTGTTTAAGTTCTTTCGCCCAAAAACTGGCTACATTTTGTCTTCCTCTGTTGCTCATCCAACCTGTTTGTTCAATTTCACTCATATTTGCATTGACAAAATCGTACGTAGTATTTCCCAATATCCAATTGTCTAGTTGCTTTTTAGATTGATTCCAGTTGTAGCTTTTTTGTAAGATTCCGCCAATTTTAAAGATAGAATTTCCATGTTTGAGTGATATGTATTTAAAAAAGTCACGCCATATAAGTTCAAAAACAAGCCAGTAAGTATCCTGATTTTTAACAACGTTTTTTTCAAACTTTTTAACTTCCCAATATATGCTTCTTGAAGAGATACTACCGTTGGCAAGCCATGCAGAGAGTTTTGAGCTGTATTCAGTCCCTACAAGCCCATTCCGTGTTTGTTTGTAGGTTGCCAGCTGTTCAGTTTTCCAGAAATAAGAATGGATACGCTCCCAGGCGGGATCTTCCCCACCAGAAAATGAAAAGGCGGTTCGTGTATCTTCAGAATAAGCTTCTAATCCTAATTGTTGAAGGGTGGGGATGTTGGTCTCTGTATCTATAAAATTATCTTCTGAAAGTTTTTCAGGCTGTGGTAGCATTTCTCTTACAAAACAATACTTTTCGCATTTCTTTCTAAAATCAGTATAAACATTCGGAATTTTACTGAAAGCATCAAATGGAATATCTTCTGGATGAAAAAGAAATTGATCGTAGAAAGATTTAAATTGAATAGAATTGTCGACCGAAGTTTTTAAAGCCATTTCCACAGCTGCTTCTTCAGAAGTCCATTCCTTTTGAAAATAAATAGACGTTATTTGCTGTTGTGAAATAAGTTTGGGTAGGCAATCTTCGGGTTTTTCAGTATAAATAAACATAGGTATATTTAATGCTGCAAGATTTTCCTTTAGATTTTGGATAGTTTCAATTAAGAATTTTGATCTAAATCGGTCGGTCTTTTTAAATCCATAGACCGAATTTAAATAATGCCTTGGATCAAAGCAATAGGCAGCAATTACCTTATTAGCATCTTTTAGCGCAGTAGATAGCACAGTATTATCATAGGTTCTTAGGTCATTTCTAAACCAGACAAGGTGATTCATATAGTAGTTTTATTTCTTCTGCAACGCTCACTGCAATATGTAACCGATTCCCAATTCTTTTCCCACTTCTTTCGCCAATCAAATGCCTTATGACATACTGGGCATATTTTGGAAGGGAGGTTTACTTTTTTGTGAGACATCTGTAAACTTACTATTTGTTTAAAAATTATCCACCAAGCTTAAACAAAAATTAACAAATTGCATTTTTGTTATTTTTACTGAAATTTTAGTTCAATGGATTACAAAAAGGCTTTTGAAATTAATAAAGAAACTTGGAACAAAAAAGTGGCGGTGCATGCCAAAAGTGATTTTTATGGATTGGATGCTTTTAAAAAGGGAACGTCAAGTTTAAACATTTTTGAAAGAGAAGCATTGGGAGATGTTACTGGAAAGAGCCTATTGCATTTACAATGTCATTTTGGACAGGATACCTTAAGCTGGAGTAGGATGGGAGCTAGGTGTACAGGTGTTGATATTTCTGAAGAAGCAATACAACTTGCAACATCTTTAAATTCCGAATTAAATTTAGATGCAACCTTTGCTTGCTGTAATGTCTTAGACACTTCTCAATATATTTCTGAAACCTTTGATATTATATTTACAAGTTATGGAGTAATTGGGTGGCTACCGGATTTAAAACCGTGGGCGCAAATGATATTTGAAAGACTACAACCAGGAGGAGTTTTTTATATCGTAGAATTTCATCCTATTGCATGGATGTATGATTATACGGTCACTCCGCCCGAATTAAAATATGGATATCAGCAAAAAGAAGCAATCTTTGAAGAATATAAAGGAACCTATGCCGATGAACATTCTAACATAGTTAGTAAAGAATATGGCTGGAACCATGGGTTGGGCGAAATAATTAGTAGTCTTACAGGAGCTGGGCTGCATATAGACTACCTAAAAGAACATCAAGAATCTCCGTACGATATTTTCCCTGGCTTGGTAAGAAATAAAAAAGGACTTTATGAAATGCCCAATGGACTCTACCCATTAGTGTTCGAAATAAAAGCCCGAAAATTATAGTGATTTAGCTAAAAAACTCCATTAAGATTTTTTAACGGAGTTTTTATTAGGAACTAATTAATACGATTAGTGATCCATTGCATCTTCTTTAAGTAATTCTGGATATTTTTTTGCGAAACGTTTAAATCTTGGAATGGATACATTTTGGATGTAGGGATTGTTAGGGTTTCTTTTTTCATAATCTTGATGATAGGCTTCTCCCTCCCAGAATTTTTCAAAAGGTAAAACCTGAGCGGCTACGCTGCCTTCTCCCAATTCTTTTTCGAGTGCAGCAATCTTATTTTCTATAATTTTCTTTTGTGCATCATTTTGATAAAAAATGATAGAACGGTATTGTGATCCTCTGTCTGGACCTTGCCCATTTACTTGAGTGATGTTCTGTGAACCAAAATATACATCGACTAATGTTTCAAAGCTGACTAGGGTTGGATCGTAGATAATTTCAACCGCTTCTGCATGTCCTGTTGTACCTGTGTTACTCGATTCATAGGTTGGATTTTGTGTATGTCCGCCACTATATCCAGAAATGGATTCTTTTACACCTTTGACACTTTCGTAAATAGCCTCTACACACCAAAAGCAACCACTGGCGAAATATGCTTTTTCAAGACCATCTTGCGATGGAACCTCGACAGGTGTAATCTCTTTTTGTGCAATTTCTTCTGCTTTTTTATTAGCTTCGTTTGACGAGTTACAGGCCAACATAAGACCTGCAGTTAAAAAACTTATGGTAAATAATATCTTTTTCATTGTAAATTTTTTTAATGATTTCGTAATGCGTTAATTAATTGTTTCTTATTCATTTGAGAGCGACCATCGATTCCAATTTCTTTTGCTTTTTGATACAGTTGTTCTTTAGTTCTTTCTTCGTAAGGAGTAGCTTTACCACCTTTTTTTCCGCTGTCTTTAGTATTTGCAATACGTGCAGCTTTTTCTTTACTCATTCCTTTATTTCGAAGCGCTTCATATTGTTCATCGTTTTTAATACTTGGACCGTGATTTTTTGCCATGGTGTAGTCGAGTTAATTTTATTTCCTTTCAAATTAAATGTAACAAAAAAAGCCCTCACAATATGTGAAGGCTTTGTTATAATATAATTAGTCGTTATTTTACTTTATTAAATAACTTTTCCATTTTCTCTTTTTCTTCATTTGCAAGATCTGGATCTACCAAAATACGTCCACTGTGCTCATCTGTGATGATTTTTTTACGGGAAGCGATCTCCATTTGAACCTGTGGTGGAATGGTGAAGAACGATCCTCCAGAAGCACCACGCTCTACAGCAACAACAGCTAAACCATTTTTTACATTGGTTCTAATTCTTTTGTAAGCATTTACCAGACGGTCTTCAATTTTCTTTTCAAATTTTTCAGACTCCTTGATAAGTGCTTTTTCTTCCTTTTCAGTTTCAGCAAGAATTTCGTTAAGCTCTCCTTGCTTGTGTTTTAAGTGTTCTTGTCTTTCTGCAAGGCGCGAAGTAGTTTCTTCAATAACCACATTCTTTTGCTCAATTTGGGCTTTAAATTCTTTAATGTGTTTTTCAGCTAATTGCATTTCAAGTTCCTGAAATTCAATTTCCTTGCTTAATGAGTTATACTCTCTATTGTTGCGTACATTATCCTGTTGAGAAGTATATTTTTTGATTAACGATTTTGATTCTTCAATTCCGTTTTTCTTTTCTTTAATATTATTTTCGATTACTTCAAGATCGGCATTCAGTTTTTCAAGACGTGTGTTCATTCCGGCTACTTCATCTTCTAGATCTTCAACTTCTAACGGAAGCTCTCCGCGTACATTTCTAATTTCGTCTACACGAGAATCGATCAATTGCAAATCGAACAATGCTCTTAATTTCTCTTCTACCGTAATTTCTTTTGTTGCCATATTTTAAAAATAGCTAATTGGATTTGTATTTGTTTGTGATAAAACCACTTTGCTTTTCGTTAAAGCAGGTGCAAAATTACTAATTTTTTTTGTAAGCACCGACACTAAAAGATCTTTTGTGTACTGTTCACTTTCATAATGTCCAATGTCTGTTAACAGAATGGATTTTTCAGCTTTAAAAAAATCATGATATTTGAGGTCGGCAGTCACAAAAGCATCAGCTCCAGCAGCTTTAGCAGCTTCAATCACAAAACTACCGCTACCTCCTAACACAGCAACTTTTTTTATTTTTTTCTGAAGCAATGGCGAATGGCGAACACATCCCGTTTTCATAGCAGATTTTAGGTGTGTAAGAAAAGTATCTTCTGAAAGTGCCGCATCAAATTCACCTACCATTCCCATACCAATATGCTGATTCGTATTTTCTAGTGTTGTAATCTCGTAAGCTACCTCTTCATAGGGATGACTCTTAAATAATGCGTTTAAAATTCTTGATTGAAGATGTTTAGCAAATGTGATTCCTATTTGGATTTCTTCTTCAAAATGAGTTTCACCACGTTTTCCCTTTACAGGATTGGAATCTTCGTTTCCGTTAAAGCTTCCGCGACCTGTTATATTAAAACTACAATTGCTGTAATTTCCAATTTCACCTGCGCCAGCTAAAAATAGAGCTTCTCTCACTTCCGAAGCACTTTCCGACGGCACAAACGTTAGTAGCTTTTTTATCGTTTCAGTCTTCGGAATTAAGACTTTTCTGTTTTTTAAACCTATCTTTTCGCAGAGCGTCGCGTTAACCCCATTCCAACTATTGTCTAAAGCAGTATGGATTGCAAAAATGGCAATATCGTTTTTAATAGCTTTTTGTACTACCCGCTCAACATACGTTTTTCCAGTTATTTTTTTTAAGCCAGAAAAAACAATAGGATGAAAACTTACAATAAGATTACAATCTTTAGCAATTGCCTCTTCCACAACTTCTTCGAGAGTATCAAGAGTAACCAGAATATTGGTTAGGTCTTTTGATGAATCTCCCACCAATAACCCTGTATTGTCGAATCCCTCGGCATAGGCTAAAGGAGCAATATCCTCCAGTATGTACAACATATCTTTGATCTTCATGCTATAAAAATTTACCGTAAATATAACAGTTTCATATTTTGGGAAGAGCAATGAAGCGGAATTTGTATTTTCGTACCATGAAATTTCTACGCAAGCTACTTTTTCCTTTCGCAATTCTCTACGGAATTGTGACTGCTTTCCGTAATTATTTTTATAACGTAGGTTGGTTTCAAAGCAAATCGTACAGACAGCCTGTCATTTGTGTTGGTAATTTAAGTGTAGGAGGAACTGGAAAATCGCCCATGGTAGCCTATTTATTAAGTTTTTTAAAAGATACATATAAAGTTGCGGTGCTAAGCCGAGGGTATAAGAGAGAAACTTCTGGCTACATTGAAGTAACCACAGCGCATTCAGCCAAGCAAGTAGGAGACGAGCCCAGGCAATGTAAGCAGAACTTTCCTGAAGTAACTGTAGCCGTTTGTGCAAATAGACAGTTGGGAATGGATCACCTTCTTCCTGAAGCTGAAGTTGTAATACTTGATGATGCTTTTCAACATCGAAAAGTGAAGGCTTCCTTAAATATATTGCTTACCCCTTTTGACGATTTGTATATCTATGACTATATGTTGCCTACAGGAAATCTGCGTGAGCCAAGGGCTGGGATGCGCCGTGCAGATATTATTGTTGTTACAAAATGTCCAGAAAAGGTAGCGTATAGCAAACTACAGGAAATTCAATTTAAGTTAGATCTGAAAGAACATCAGCGGGTTTATTTTTCTAAAATTACCTATGCTTCAAAAATTTATAATGAAACAGAAGCCTTAGATATTGCGTATCTTGAAGATAAAAATTTTTCATTAGTCACCGGGATTGCCAATCCGAAACCTCTAGTAGATTTTCTGGCTGAAAAGCAGTATAGGTTTGAGCATTTAAATTATCCAGATCACCACGATTTTACAGATTCAGAAATTGAAACTTTAAAAAAACAGGAGTTAATTTTAACAACGGAAAAAGACTACATGCGATTACAGCCTAAACTAGGAAAATTTGCAGTGTACTACCTACCTATAAAAACAGAAATTTTAAACGACCAAGGTTCCTTTTTTGAAGAAAGAATACTACAACATATCAAAGAAAAACATTCTTAAGTAGTTGGAACTTTTCTATTCTCAATAGTAAGATAAATTTTCTGAAAGAATTCTTCAGTCTTAAAAGGTTTAGGAATAATCTCATTAAACCCTGCGCGGTAAAATTCGTCTAGGTTTTCGTCAATTGTCACAGCGGTTAGCGCTATGATAGGAAGCTCTTTGTCAAATTCTCGAATTTTTTGTGTAGCCTCAATACCACTAATTCCTGGCATATGGATATCCATTAATACAATGTCATAATTGTTTTCTTTGACAAGTGCAACAGCGTCGGTTCCATTATCTGCTACCATACATACCATTTTATTCTTCTCGAGAATTTTTCGAGTAATCATCTGGTTGATCTTATTGTCTTCGACGACAAGTACATTGCGATTTTCTAATGCTGCATAATCAATTTCATAGGTGGCATTTGCTGGGCTTTTTGCATCTTTTAATTCTTCAGCAATACCAAAATTAATGGTGAATGAAAACTTTGATCCTTTTCCTAACTGACTTTCAAGATAGATTTTACTATCCATTAGTTCTAATAGGTTTTTCACAATAGAGAGCCCCAGTCCAGTTCCGCCAAACTTTCTGTTAATTTGTAAGGATGCTTGTGAAAAACTCTCGAAAATGCTCTTTTGTTTTTTCTTGGAAATCCCTACGCCATTATCTTCAATTTCAAATCGTAAAGCAGCTCTATTTTCTTTATTATCGATTCGTTGCACTCTTATCGTGACATCGCCATTTTGTGTGAATTTAACCGAATTTCCTATTAAATTTATTAATACCTGCGAAAGTTTTAAAGGATCGCCAATAAGTTTAGTAGGTATGTTTTCGTCAAATTCAATATGTAGGTTGTTTTTACGGTCATCGGCAGATTTCTTAAGGGCGACTAAAACATCATTGATACGTTTCTTAAGATTAAAAGTGGACTGTTCGATTTCAACCTTATTTGCTTCAAGTTTATTGAGGTCTAGAATGTTATTTATAAGAGAAAGAAGGTATTCCCCAGAAAATTTTAAAGAATTAAGGTGATCTTTTTGCTCTTCCTTAGGGTCTTCTTCAAGCAATAAATGCGTCAAACCTGTCACCGCGTAAAGCGGAGTTCTAAGCTCGTGCGTTATAGTGGATAAAAACTGTGCCTTAGCTAAAGATGCCTTTTCTGCTTTCTCTTTTGCCAAAACTAATTCAGTATTCTTATCCTGTAATAAATCATTTGCTTTTGCTCTTAAATTATTGTTTTTATATAACGATAATGTTAGAAGTGAAAGGATTATAATTAAGGCGATACTAAGTCCGGTAGTCATTTTACCAAGATTGATGGACTTTTGTTGTTTATCAATATCTGATTGCTGATCTCGAATTTTCTGATTTAGATTTCCAATTTCTCCTTCCTGATCAACGCCCTTTGAAATTGCTGTTATATAAACAGCTACAAGAGAGTCTCTCTTGTGGAAGTACGTATTCATATTTTTCTGTGCAGAAACTTGGTCTCCTTCATTTATAGCTATAAATCCAGCTATTTTATAACTTTCAACTTTTAAGCTAGCATAATTATTCCGTTCAATTATAGCATTAGCTTGATTTAATGCATTTTTTGAAATGGCTATGGGATCTAAATTTTGAGTGGCTTCCAATTCCAGTACAGATTCTGCTTTATTAAGTAAAGCAAATGCGTGCTGATAGTTAGATGAAGATTCTTTAAAGGTGGGGATGGCAGCATCAAAATAATTAATTGCTACCTGATAATTTTTTTGTTGAAGTTCTAAAATTCCAAGACCCAATAAAACATTTGCTCTATTTAAATCATCATCGGTCTCAATAAAAATCTGGTCTGCTTTTTTTAAAGCGTCTTCTGCTACCGAAAACTTATCAACTCGTGTCGCAATGAGGCCTTTTATTGTATATGCTCTTCCAAGTAAGGTTCTATTGTTTAGCGTTGAGGTTAAGATTATCGCTTCTTCAACCTCATAGGCAGCTTTCTCATAATTTTTTATGTAATAATTTAAATTACCAAGACTGACTAATACCTTAGATTGTGCAACAGTGTCACTAATGAGTGTTGAAATGTTTTTAGCTTCATTGAATGCTAAAATAGCACTGTCATAATCTTGATTACTAAGTGCTTGATCTCCTTTTTTTTGTAAAGTCGCGACTTTAGCAATAGAATCCTGTCTAGACTCCTGTGCTGTTGTAGAAACTACAGCAAAGAAAACCATTCCAATAATGGAGAGCGTATATTTCTTTAGTAAGCTAGGGCACATTTTCTAATGTAATTCGCCGATAAATATAGTGTTTTCCTCGATAAAACGAATGTTTTACTTAGAAATTTGTAAGATTAAGTCCACGATACGAGCAGAATACCCAGTTTCGTTATCATACCAACCAATTATTTTTATCATTTTTCCAATAACAGAAGTCATTTCTGAATCGAAAACGCAAGAATAAGAATTACCCACAATATCAATAGAAACTATGGGATCTTCAGTATATTGGAGAATTCCTTTTAAGGTACTTTCTGAAGCTTTTTTAAATGCATTGTTTACTTCATTGATCGTTACTTCCTTTTTTACATTCAGGGTGATATCGCAGAGAGATCCGTTAGGAACAGGAACTCGAATGCCCGCACCTCCAATAGCCGAAGCTAATTCAGGAAAAATCTTAGTTAAAGCTTTTGCAGCTCCCGTAGTTGTTGGGACAATAGACTGACCTGCTGCACGAGCTCTTCGTAAATCTTTGTGAGGCTGATCATGTAAACTCTGGTCTGTTGTGTAAGAATGCACAGTAGTAATATAGGCTTGTTCAATACCGCATAAATCATTGACTACCTGTAACATTGGTGCTGCATTATTGGTGGTGCACGAAGCGTTTGAAATAATGGTGTCGTCTTTAGTTAACGTAAAATCATTAACACCCAGTACAATTGTTTTAATATCATCTTCGGTTGGAGGAACCGATAAAATAACTTTTTTAGCTCCATTCTTCAGATGTTTTTCTAATTGCACTCTGGTTTTAAACTTTCCGGTACATTCAACAACTACATCCACACCTTCCCAGTTGAGGTTATCTAGAGAAGTTTCCGAAGTAAAAGAAAAATGATGCGCTCCTACAGAAATAGTACTTTCTGAAAAGGAAACATTTTGTTTTAAAACCCCGTGAATACTATCGTATTTTAACAGATGACTTAATGTTTTAGAATCTGCAAGGTCATTTATTGCTACCACGGTAATCTGAGGGTGTTTCAAAAGTAATCGAAACAGCCTGCGACCAATACGTCCAAATCCGTTAATGCCAACTTTAATAGTTGCTGCCATAAAAGAGGTGTTAAGTAAGGTGCTTTTGTGCTTTGTAAGAAGAACGTACCAGCGCACCACTTTCTACATGACGAAAGCCCATTTCAAGACCAATGGTCTCATATTTTTTAAACTGCTCTGGCGTAATAAATTCTTTTACCGGAAGGTGTTTTTTGGAAGGTTGCAGGTATTGACCAATTGTAACGATATCCAGATCAACATTTCTTAAATCCTGCATAGTTTGTAGTACTTCTTCTTCTGTTTCCCCTAAGCCAAGCATGATACCACTTTTAGTACGCTCGATACCTTGTGCTTTGAGATATCGCAATACTTCAAGGCTTCGTTCATATTTTGCCTGAATGCGTACTTCCCGCGTCAAACGTTTTACCGTTTCCATGTTGTGTGAGACCACTTCTGGTTTTACAGCGATAATACGATCTATATTTCGAGTAACCCCTTGAAAATCTGGAATAAGTGTTTCTAGCGTAGTTTCAGGATTCATTCTACGTATCGCTTTTACTGTTTCAGCCCAGATAATAGAACCCATATCTTTTAGGTCATCACGGTCTACTGAAGTCACCACAGCATGTTTTATTTCCATCAATTTAATAGAACGCGCTACTTTTTCGGGTTCATCCCAATCTACTGTTTCAGGACGTCCAGTCTTTACACCACAGAAACCACAGGAACGAGTGCAAACGTTTCCAAGGATCATAAAGGTTGCAGTCCCTTCAGTCCAGCATTCCCCCATATTTGGGCAACTACCAGATGTGCAAATGGTGTGCAAATCATATTTATCTACCAATCCTCTAAGGGCGGTATATTTCTTCCCAGTAGGAAGTTTTACACGTAGCCATTTGGGTTTTGGAACTCGTTGTGGAATGTCTAATGTTTCTGTACTCATACGCAACGCAAAGATACGATTTTGATTTCAGAATGAAGAATTAGAAACCTCAAATTAAAGTCTGAAAATCCATCGATTTACTTCCAGCTTTCCAAATACTGTTTTGCCACTTTGATATGATCATGCTCTCTTTCTACAAAGGCTCTGGCAGCGGCACCTATTTGCTTTATTTTTTCTGGATTTTCAATCAGATTGGCTAAGGTTTTGGTAAGGTAATCAACATCTGGTAACGCATTAATTGCAACAGTTTCATCCAGCTTATAATGTTTTGAAAAAGCAGTTTCAGCACCCGTAAAAACTACTTTTCCCTTTGCCATAGCTTCCAGTGCATTATACCCTTGATCATAGGCTAATACTTGATCCAGAACGATATGTGCTTTGTTATATTTCTCAATATATTCTGAATATGGTAGGTTTTCAACAATGTCAATTGTAATCGCTTCGGAATATTCTTGCTGAATGTTTTTAAGCGCTGCTTCAAAATAGTGAATTCCTTTAGTATGCATATTGCCTCGATTGATGCCCATAAAAATCACAATAGGTCCTTCTGAAGCAGTTTCAGTAAAAGGAAGCTTTGATAAATTCACCGGATTAGGTATTAGTCCCAGATATTTTTTATGACCAAGCAGTGGTAAGTGGTAATCTAGGTCTGAAGCAATCACTCCGTCGATTTGACTGTAAACAAAATCATGTAATTTTTTGTGGGCTTCCTCCAGATTTTTCAAAATAAATTTATAGCGTTTAGTATCGTAGGTCCCATCTTTGTAATTGGTCAATATAGAATACGGGTGGGCATCGCTTAGGGCATGAGATACACTAATGTAGTCGGTTCCGCAGGAAAGCAAAAACAGTTTTGTATTGTACTTTTTTAAAAAGGAAATGATATCAATAGCAATTTTAGGAGTAGTGGTTAGCGGACTTTCATTAATAAGTTGCACTACATCAAAATCTTTTAACTGCTCTTTATGTGTAAAAAATTGTTTTTTTATCGATTCTGAAGTGATATCAATTCCAAACAATTTGTAAATACCCACTTTCAGTTTTTTGGCAATTCCGCTGTCGTAGGTACGTGTAAGCTTTATGTCTGAAGGATAGTTTTTAAAAAAATCACCTGTAGAAATTAGGATAACTTCGTGGCCCAAAGCCATTAGTCCTTCTTTTAATGAATTGTGAAGTCTGCTGTATTCGCCTACTAAAAGTATCTTCATATCTTTGTACTACCTCGTAAATATACTAGTGTTTGAACGAAAATAACCAAATTAAAGTTTGTATTGTCACAATTTCTTTAGGGAAAGGCGGTGCAGAACGCTCTACTGCAATGCTTTCCAGAATGTTAGACTCGCAGGGTTTCGATGTTCATCTGGTCATTCTTACAAATAGTATCGACTATGAATATGCAGGTACGCTATTTAATTTGGGGGAATTAAAAGAAAAGAGTAACTCCGTTTTTGGGCGTTTTATCCGTTTTAAGAAACTAAGAAGGTATTTAGTCTCTCAAAATTTTGATTTTATTATTGATAATCGGAACAGGCAATTTGCCAAAACAGAGCTATTTTACCTTAACTATGTTTACAAAGGTTTTAATCCCATTTATGTGGTTCGGAGTTTCAAATTAGAACAATACTTTCCGAAGAAAAAATCTGTGGCCAAAAAAATGATAAAGAGATCATTTAAAATTGTTGGTGTATCGCAAGCGATTGCAGAGGAAATAAACCGAAAGTACAAAACTCAAAAAGCGATTGCTATTTATAACCCTATAGCTCCATTGCCTGATAAAATAGTTGATGACGCAACTTCGTCTAAATATATCATCTTTTTGGGGAGGTTGGTCGAAGATGTGAAAAATTTTAGTTTACTACTTGAAGCCTATAAAAGATCTGATTTGCCAGAAAAAAACATTGAGCTAAAAATTTTAGGGGATGGGCCAGATAAGGAGTTAATTCAAAGAAAGATTGAGTTATTGCAATTGGAAAATATTGTACATCTTATCCCTTTTACACCCGCAATTAAAACGTATCTTGAAAGAGCTAAATTTTTAGTATTGACAAGTCATTACGAAGGGTTCCCTAGAGTATTGATTGAAGCGCTTTCTGTTGGTACACCCGTTGTTTCGGTCGATTGTAATAGCGGTCCCAGAGAAATAATTATACATAAAAAAAACGGATTGCTAGTGGAAAATCATAACACCCAAGCACTTTCAGAAGCCATGAATACCATGATTAGCAATGAAGAATTGTATATCGAATTAAAATCCTATGCAAAGGAAAGTGTACAACATTTAGAAATGTCGAATATCGCCAGTCAATGGTCAAAATTAGTACAACATGCATAAATCTTTAGATAGTATTCAATTAATCGATATTCCTAAAATTAGTGACCCAGATGGGCGTGGAAATCTTTCGGTGATTGAAAAAAAGATTCTTCCGTATGAGATTAAACGCGTCTATTACTTATATGATGTGCCTAGTGATAGCAGTCGGGGAGGGCATGCGCACATAGAACTGCAACAGTTCTTAATTGCTTTAAGTGGTAGTTTTGATGTGGTACTAGACAACGGACTTGAACGTAAGGTGTACACATTAAACCGTCCTAATAAAGGACTTTTAATTCCTAATGGAATCTGGCGAGAGCTTGATAATTTTTCGGCAGGAGCCGTGTGTTTATCTTTAGTAAGCGATGTATATAAAGAGAGCGATTACCTTCGTGATTATAATGATTTTAAAAGCTACACAAAAACTACTGACTAATTTGAAGTCGCAGGTGCTTGAATTTTATTATATACAATGAAAAGCATATATTAATCCAGATAAGCATATGATCCATTTAACCCCTGAAATTTTAAAGGGTTTCTCAAACAATTTACTTTTAAAGAGAGTATTGTGGGGATTTATATTTGTAGGAATAAGTGCAGCTTTTTTACAAGCAGGACTTAATAGGAGTTTATGGCTCGATGAAGGAAAACTTGCAACTAATATCATTACACGTGATTTTTTAGGTCTTTTAGAGCCGTTGGACTCAAATCAAGTTGCACCCATTGGTTTTTTGTTGTTGCAAAAACTGCTTACTAACTTATTTGGCAATAAAGATTTTGTGCTGCGCTTCCTACCATTTTTAGCGTTTCTTCTCACACTTTTATATGCTTTTAAAAGTTCAAGATTATTATTTAAGTCGGTTACCGTATCACTACTGGCTACTGCAATTTTAAGTCTTAATTACAAGTTACTCTATTACTCCTGGGAAGTAAAGCAGTATTCGCTGGACGTTTTTATATGTGTGTTACTACTTTATTATTCTCTTAGCATACTAAATACTTCAACGACCAAAAAATTAATTGTATATACAATCATGGGTGTCCTTTCAATTTGGCTGTCGAATATTTCTGTAATTGTATTAAGTGCTTTTGGAGGTTATGTGATTTACTTTCTTGCGGTAAGAAAAAATAACTTTAAAGTACTGTTAGTAGGTGTTTTTTGGGTAGTAAGTTTTTTCCCTTATTATTTTTTATTTATCAAGGGACACCCAATTAATAAAGAGCCTACAATGCTAAACTTTTGGGAATATGGCTTTCTGCCTTTAGATCCATTTTCTTTAGAATTTTACAGCTACTTTGCACACATCGCAAAGGATATTTGCTATTTTATTATGGAAGGCTATGTATTTATGATGATTCCAGCCATTTTTATATGTATTGCGCTTGTCAAATGTATCCGTACTCGTTTTTATCCATTACTTTACATTTTGATAGTTCCAGCTTTGATACATTTAATTTTGTCAGGACTGCATTTATACCCAATGCGGGATAGGCTTATTTTATATTTACTCCCACTTTTTGTTTTTTCAATGAGCTACGGAATGTTAATTACTACCAGATATTTATTTAAAAAGTATACGTTAAACCCTGTAATTATTATAGTTCTTGTCATGGGAATGATATTTTTTAGTTTTTTTAAAAAATACCCATTTCATGTAGAGGAAGTTCGAGACTCTATTGAATATATTGCTAAAGAAATTCAACCTTCTGAAACTTTATATGTCTACGGAAGCGCCATCGATGTTTTTAATTTTTATAGTTATCAAAACCCTGCTTTTGAAAACAAAAACATTGTCCGCGGAACATATTATAAAGCAACCCCTTACAAATACATTCCTGAAATTGAATCTATCAAAGGAACGATTTGGATACTGTTTGCACATAGTTTTTCTGAAGATAAATCTTTTGATGAAAAAGACTATATTTTAGAAAAGCTCACTGCAAGAGGGCATACTATCATATTTGAAAAAAAATATGATGGAAGCGAAGCTGTGAAAGTACAATTGAATTGATTATTTAAAAGCTGAAAAATTAGCTCCTTTTTTATTTAGAAAGTTCTTAATCAATTTTAATTTTCTAAGCATTTCGGCAGGCATTTTTAAAAGTGATCGTTGCTTTGAATTAAGATTTTTAGGATCAATTTTGTTATAATATGTCATAAACGTTTCTTTTTCATTGGCAAGTTTTGCCAGTATGGCCATTGAAAACCTATTCAGATCCAGAAATTTTTTTAATGGTTTGTTTGAGTCTTCATACTTTTCATACGCTTCAAAAGTGGGTTTATTTTTCGCTGAATGTGTCGTTTGTGATAGACTTTCTTGACTTCTTACAATAGTCACTAAAATTTTAGGACTAAAAACAATAGCATACTGCAACCCTATGCGTATAAACAAATCGGTATCTTCACCACTGTTTATTGATGTGTCGTAAAAGCCTACAGTTTCAAAAACTACCTTTTTCAATACAGTAGTAGAGCTATTGATAATTGAATTAATAGTACTCGCTACAAAAAAGTTTACCACCAAATCTTCTTTTTCAGTAATAGGAACAGAATAGCTCAAATTAAGATATTGATTTTTGTCTTGCACTTTACTGTTACAGGCATATACATGTTGGGATGGATATTTAAGGATAAGCCTGTTTTGTTCTTCTAGATAGGTGGTATCCCATAGATCATCTGCATCCAATAGGGCTATAAAAGGTGCTGTTGCTTTTTGTATGGCTGTATTTCTGGCAGCGCCAGCTCCTGCATTTTTTTGTGAATAATAGGAAATTCTAGAATCTTTAAAAGAGTTGATAATAGTTTCACTCTTATCTGTAGAGCCATCATTTACGATGATAATTTCAAAATCTGTAAATGTCTGTTCTAATACGCTTTGCAGTGTATTGCCAATATATTTCTCTTTATTATAAACTGCTATGACGACAGAAAATTTAGGCATTGTGCTTCTTTTTTAATTCAATATAATACTGTAACCTGTAGAGATCGAACCAAAATAGATTGGGTTTTCCTGATAAAAAATTCCGTTCCATGATGGGTTTTAGTTTTTTAAGCATAAAGTTAAAAATCGATGTTCCACCTACTTGTTTTAACCTTAGGTAACTTTTTTGAAGCGCGCGTTGGTCATCGTCTATAAGACCCTTTTGTTCAAAATACAAGGTACTTTCTACCGCTTTTAGGGATTTTCTTAAAAACGTTTTATTATCATCAAGTCCTAAATGGTACACTGGATTATTGATATGCAACAACGGTATGTTTAGTTTTTTTAACCTGCTTCCAAAGAGGATGTCAAGCCCGTACTGATTTTCAAAATTTGTATTGGCAGCAAAAAATGTATTTTTTTCAACTAGTAAATTTCCCGATACAATAAAGTAGTTTCGTTTGTTTCTTTTTTCTAGAGAAACGGCTTCCCGGTCCCTTCCGTAATACCATCGTAGTCTTTTATTATTTTCGGGAACTTCTTCTTCATATGCCAATCCGCCACAAATCACTTTATGGTTTTCTGTTTGTAGTGTAGCGATATACGTTGAAATAAAATTTTCAGAAACAGGCATCACATCGGCATCCAGAAAAAGCAACCATTGAAATACTGCTTTTTCAGCAAGAAATTGACGAGCCCCAGCGCGGCCTATATTTTTAGTTTTATGGATATAAGTGACATTTGCCGTATTTTCTACGGAAGCATTTTCAGAAAGAAATAAAGAAGAGCCATCTTCATAGACAATAATTTCTATTTTAGTGTCAATTTTTGAAGTTTGAGAAACCAGAGTTTGTACTAACGTGGTTACGTTATAATTATGTGTTGGTATTAAAATGGAATATCCCTCAAGGCTCATAAAACAAAAGTAAGGATGTTTTATAAATAGTAGGTATCTTTATCATGAAACTACGATAAACAATGGCTCGACTTATTTATTTTATATTGAGTTTGGTGTGTATGTCCATACCGGATGTTTTGGCACAATCTGATGCTGTAGTCTTAGATACTGTGCACATGTATATAAGAACATTACCAAATGTGGAGAATTTAGAATTCACAAAAACTGGAGGTATTGTATTATATACAGGAAATGATCCAGTACTTGCTACGTTGCTTAAAGATGAAACGATTTTAGAATTTAAGAAAGGATTTCCCACCTCTCAAAATGACAAGCTAAAGAGAACCTATAGCGTTAAAGTGGTTACTCCAAAAATTAATCCGCTCAGTGAAGAGCAGCTTCCTAATCTAAAAAAAACACTTATTCGAGAAGCTTCACATATATTTGAATTTGGAGAAGTGGTTGCAGATACCACGGTAAAAGTATATTACCCTAATGATTATGGAACCACTATAAAAGGGAAAAAAAACCTGGGGTATGATGTGTCGATGGCACATTACGATTATTTGGGAATGCCTCAGGCATGGGCATATACTACAGGTTTTCCAGAAATTATCATTGGTATTGCAGACGAGAAATTGCCAAAGGACCATCCTGATTTTAAGGATAAAACTATTATTTTAAGAGAAAGTGTTGTAGGTGGCGGTCATGGATATAGTGTAGGTGCAAATGCAGTAGCTCAGGGAGATAATGCATATGGTATTGCAGGGGTTTGCTATGATTGCGATGTATTTGGAAGCCGCTATGGTTCTTTTTCAACATTTGATCAATTACTAGAATTGTCTCAGGCGGGTGCCAAAATACTTAACTGTAGCTTTGTTACTACAAAGTATTATGAGACCGCCCAAGAAGTCATAAATGAAATGTATGACAACGGAACTATTATAGTAGCTAGTGCTGGGAACAGACCTTGGAGTGAAAATTATGGAAAGAAATTGTATTATCCGGCTTCTTATGAAAACGTTATTTCTGTAAGTTCGGTCACCTATAAATATGAAACTCCGTATGATAATTTTGGTTTGTCAAGCGATGGAAACTATTATGCACAGAATATTAAAAATTATCTAGGAAGGTCACTTGGCTTTACAGACAATAATCCCGAGAAAGAGCCTTATATTTATTTGGTAAGTACGCCAACTTTAAATCCGATGGTAGATATTGTTGCTCCAGGAGTTTTGGTGTTTAGCTTCGGAAACTATTTGCTAAAACCCGAATACATTTATAATAAATATCAGTCAACTTCAATGGCTGCTCCACTGGTTGCGGGAACTTTAGGTTTAATGTTTTCTTTATATCCCGAATTACCTTTGCCTGAAGCTGAAAGTATTTTAAAAATTACTTCTACAAATATCAATGAAATAGAGGGAAACAAGCCTTTCGCAGGTCATTATGGAGCAGGAGCATTGCATACGGGTCGTGCTGTAAAAATGGTCAATGACTTGATTAGCCCAACAGAAACTCTTACAGTTGAAAATCAGGATTTTAATCGGTGGGATTTTATACTTACAGCACTTTCAGAAAGCGTTGTTATTCAAAATCAAACATTTCGTGAGGAAGCTTCACTTAGGTTGACTTCAAAAAATAAAATTGTCTTAAAACCAGGCACCCGACTCCAGTCTACAAATAAAAGAGGAATTGTTTTAGCAATCGACCCAACACTGAGTAAGAAATAATTAAAAAATTGGAATGGGTTTTTTGGCATCATCTACGGCTACAAAGGTAAAAAATCCCGTAACGGCTTTGTTTCGTTCATAGCTGTACATATCTTCCATAAATACTTCAACTTTTACAACACAGCTCGTTCTCCCAACCTTGTCGATACGTGCAATGAGCTCAACGATGCTTCCCTGTGGAATGGGAGTGGTAAAATCAATTTTATCTGTGGAGACTGTTACCACTTTTTTCTGCTAAATCGTGTTGCACAAATAAATGAGGCTTCATCCATCATGTGTAAAGTAGTTCCACCAAAGAGAGTATCATAGTGGTTGGTGGTATTAGGGAATACTGCTTTAAATATGCGCGTTTCACTTTTTTCAATTAGTGCTGAAAGATCTTGCATCTATTTTTTCTTTTAAGGAATTGATAGTAACAATGGCTTAATTTAAGTTGCTAAACTAAGGTTGCTTATTTTTGTACGGTAAAGATACTGACTATGAGTTCAACAATTATAGAAAAATTGGCCTGGCGTTACGCGACAAAAAAATTTGATTCTACTAAAAAGCTTTCCGAAGAAAAACTAACCATTTTAAAAGAAGCTTTTAGGTTGACTGCAACATCTTATGGCTTACAGCCTTTAAAAATGGTTGTAATTAATAATACAGCGCTTCAAAAAAAGTTAGTGCCTTTTACGCATGAACAACAACAGGTAGCAGATGCATCTCATGTACTTGTGTTATGCACAGAAAATGAGATTACTTCAAACTATATAAAACGGTATTTTGAAAAGGTCGAAAAGACCAGAAATACACCTCGTGCTATTTTACATCCTTTTGAATTGTATTTAATTGATAGCTTTTCTGAAAAAACGAACGATGAGATCCATACTTGGATGGCCAAACAGGCTTACATTGCGTTGGGGAATCTCCTTACAGTTTGTGCACATGAACAAATAGACTCCTGTCCTATTGAGGGATTTGATCCTGAAAAATACGATGACTTCTTAGCGCTAGGTACTAGAGGACTAAGATCTGTTCTGGTATTGGCAGTAGGATATAGAGCTCAGGACGACTTACACGCAACATTAAAGAAAGTACGGCGAAGTGAATCTGAAATTATTGTAGAAATTGATTAAACGTCCAGTTGACTTGTTTTAACCCAGTCTACAATCGTTTCTCCCATTTTGAGACCTTTATCATAAGCAACTTTACCAACAAATATTTCTGTTCGGTCACCTCTAAAAACAATGATTCGATAGGTCCATTCTTGAACGCCATTTTCTATTTTATAATCGAGTAGATCAATATCTGAAACATCAACTTTGTGAATTCTTCCCAAGAGAACTTTACATTTTCTATTAGTGAGAAGTGAGTTGTCATCCTCCACGGCATTATTGTCATACAATTTCATGGCATCTCTTTTCTTTTGCATCCAGAGAACTATATTGGCAGATGTTGTCTTGTCAAGTAGATCGGTTCGTTTTTCTTTTACAACGTCACTTTTACCTTGCTCATTGCAGGAAATGATTGTAAATGATAATAAGAGGATAGATAGAATTTTAAATTTCATAACTTTGATTAAAACGATGTCATTTGATAAATTCAAAATTACAAATAAGTAAGTAAATAATATATCATTCGACGTACTATAAATAGTAAAAAACGCAGAATAAAATATGCTGTTTGTTTCAGTTTCGTATTTTTATCTTTAAAATAAACTACATGAAAAAATTCCTTTTAATAGTATTAGTTGCATTCTTTATATCGTGTAAAGATGAAACAAAAGAGACTGTGGTAGAATCCACCGTTATTGAGAATACCGAAGAAACTCCATCTTCAATACAGTATCCAAAACATATCGCTTCAGTATTTGAAGCACATGGCGGATTTGAAAACTGGAATTCAATGAATAATTTGTGTTATGAGATTGAGGGTAGAGGCGATAAAGAGACACATACTATCTCATTAAAAGATAGGAAATCTAAGATAGAAACAAAAAAATGGTCGATTGGCTATGATGGAAATGAGGTATGGTTGCTGGAAAATGAACCAGAATCCTACAAAGGAAATGCACGTTTTTATCACAATCTTATGTTCTATTTTTACGCAATGCCTTTTGTGTTAGGAGACGAAGGAATTGTTTATTCAGAAATGGAACCCACAGAATTAGATGGAAAAATGTATACTGCTACCAAAATAGGCTATAATAATGGTATTGGAGATTCTCCAGAAGATGAATATATTCTTTTCTCAGACCCAGAAACCAATACTATGGAATGGCTGGGGTACACCGTTACGTATACTAAAGGAGAAAAATCTTCAGACTGGCATTTTATTAAATATGATGATTGGTCTAATGTAAATGGTCTTGTGCTCCCTAAAAAATTAACATGGTATAATGTTAAGGATAACAAGCCAACAGATGAGCGTAATGACCTGGTATTCAAAAACAGAACTGTTTCTGCCACTGTATTAGAAAACGGTGTTTTTGAGAAACCCGAAAAGGCAATAATAGTGGAAAAATAGTATATTAAAAAGAGCTGTAGTTAAACAGCTCTTTTTACTTATAAGGTATAATTTTATTGTTATTGAATAATTCCTCCGCAACTTACTCTTGCTCCTGCATCACCAGAAGGTTGAGATGTGAAATCATCTGCTCCTTGATGTACAATGATGGCTTTTCCAATAATATTTTTCTTTTCATCATCGCACCCTAAACACCATTCGTCTGTTTGCATAGAAATCGATCCAGTACCATCTTCGCCAACTTCAAAATTTCCTATATCGCCTCGGTGATATCCTTCTTCATCTCCCCATTTTCCATGAGGTTCAAATGTTGGATTCCAATGACCACCAGATGAAGTAGCATCATCGGCAGAACAATCTGCTTTTTCATGAATATGTATCGCATGAGTACCTGGCTCTAGACCATTAAGTCTTGCTTCCATTTTAACTAGACCATCTTCTTGTAAAAATTTAATTCTTGCGCTAGAGGAACTGCCACTCTTACCCTCTAATTCAATTCCTAATGCGATAGGTGTTTCATCAACTTCAACAGTTTTGTTGTCGATAATTTCTTCAACTGTTTTTTCAACGGTTTCTTCTTTTTTAGTTTCGTTACAGCTTATAAAGCTTATAAATACTATACCTAAAAGTAGTATGCCTAGTTTTTTCATGATTTGTAGTTTATAATTAGTATTATTAAAGGTACATCAATATGCATAGTTTACAAATCATTTAGAAAAATCTTAACGTTGCATGATGTAATAGAAAACATAGAATATACTCTAAAATGTAAAACTGCTCAAAAGAGCTGTGTTTTGAATATTTGTTGGGTCAAGCTGGTATTGGTATAAGCCCGTATCTCCAATGGCAATTAATAAGTTATCTTTTATTATAACATCAAAAGCCAATCTGTTGATATTATGAACTAATACAGAGTTAGATGGGGCACTTATATCAAACACTTTAATCTCATCATCACACACAAATAAATAATCGCCATACAGCCCAAGTCCTTTTGGAAATGTAAGTTGCCTTGTGCTCAATAATAAAGGCATTTCAACATTGGTAACATCATATATTTCCAATTGATTTACAGTATTTCCGCAACCAATATCAGACCAGAGTGTAACAAAAGCTGTCGTTTCATTAGCGACTACAGGATCACACGATGTAAAATGAGCTACTTCCGAAAGTTGCTGCGGAAACTCAGGATTCTCTATAGAATAAATATACATGCCGTTTTGAGAACCGATATATAAATACTCTTTGTAGCTGAATAATGTTTCTATTCTGAAACCTATTTGGACCTGATTTACCTGCACTGGGTCTGAGGGATTTGCTATACTGAAAACCGTAAGATCCTGCTCGTCAACTGCATATAAATAATCTCCTTTTAATGCGAAGATAGCTAATGAACCTCCTTGTCCATCCTGATTTCCTTCAGAAAAGTTACTGTCTTGACTATCCTGACTGCACCCAAAACTAAATATGAATACAATTACTATGTAAAATACTTTTCTCATGGTGTAGGATTTATTAGTTGCCAGCCTATTACTACTTCATTTTCAGAAATTCCAGTTGCAAAGTACCCGTCTGGCGATATAATTTCAGGAAATACATTTCGAATACGTTTCGATACAGTAGGACTATTTTCCCGAATGGCAAGTGTGATTGCTATCAAATCTACTGCCTGATTGATATAATAAACTCCGTTACGGATAGCAATATCTGTTGCGCCAGGTACTTTTAAAAAGCTTAACGCTATGGGATTACTGGGGTCACTATTATCGTAGATATGGAACCCTTCTCGTTTTTCAGTAATAAATAAAAAATCTTCAAAAACATAAATTTTTCCGGCATTCTCAATCTCTTTTGTAGTTTCAAAAACAATGCTTGACTCAAACTCGGCGCGGTCAAGAATGATAGGTTCGTAAGCAGTTTGGAAAGGCTCTTCAATAACATCATCGGGGCAGCTTCCATTAAAACAACACCCTTGTAAAATCCCTGCACTGAGTATACAGAGAAAAAGAAGTTTGATATTCATTATAGGTTGGTTTGAGATTGTCTTTTTTATGCATCAAAGATTACACCAATTTTAATGATTCTTCAGAAAAACATAAAAATAAAAATTGCTGTAAACTTATTCTAATTTGTAAAGCTCTTTAAGCTCCGTAATCCCTCTTTTGAGATTTTCGGTAATAATTAAGGATTTGTCAATCCTGGTTTGGCTATTTTTTATTCGTTTAATGTAGTATATTATCGAACGTTTCTTTCCATCTGTAAGTTTTTTAAAGATTTCAAAGGCAAATGGGTCACTATTGAGAACCTCTTCTAGCTCTTCTGGTGGTATTACACCATATTCTGTAGTGTCCTCAAATAATTGTAATGTAAATGGCTCTCCTTTCTCTAATTTCAATTCTTGCTGTTTAGCCTTACTGAACATAAGTAGATAGTGATCGTTTCTTTTGCGCAATGCACCATGAAAAAGAATTTCATTAGAAGCATGACTTGCTTTGAACTGGGGTCGACTGTGTCCTTTCTCTATAAATGGCAATACAATAGTTTCTGGGAGTATAATTATATACATCCCATCGATAGTAACCTCAAACGGTTTCGATTTCAAGCTATATTTCACTCTTTAGTACTAGTAATAATCTGCGTTGTAGTTTCTAATGTTTTATGAACAGGACACTTATCAGCTATCTGTAAAAGTCTTTTTCTTTGAGTCTCATCTAGATCTCCAGATAGTACTATCTCTCTTTTGAACGTGTCTATTTTTGCTCCATCATTTGTTTCACAATCTTCACAGTCTGTCGCATAGTCTTTGGAATAGCTTGTATGAACCTGAACATTCTCAACAGTCCATTTTTTTCGCTTTGCATACATTTGTATCGTCATAGCAGTGCAGGCTGACAAACTACCCGCTAATAATTCATAAGGAGTAGGGCCATAGTCATCACCACCGACGCGTACAGGTTCGTCTGCTTTTAAATAATGATTTCCTAATTTTAATAATGTAGTAAATCCATCATCACCGTCGAGACTTGCTGCTACTTGATGGTTACTTTTAATGGCTTCTTTTTCAGGCATTGCAATATAACGAGCTGCCCAGCCTGCAATTACCTTTCCTACATATGCTGCGTTTTTTTTGTCAATTAATAAATGTTCAGATCCGTCTAGGGTTACAAAACTCTTAGGATGATGTGCTGCGTGGTAAATTTCTTCAGCATTTTTAATAGACACTGTAGCATCCTGGGGCGAATGCATAATGAGTAACGCTTTGTTCAGTTTTCGAGCAGCGTTTTCGCAGGAGTGTTCTTCCAGATTATCCAAAAATTGTTTTTTAAAAGTAAAATCTCTCCCGGCAAGACGTACCACAGCTTCGCCTTCATCTTTAATAGTACTTAGTTCTTCCCCAAATTGTTTCTGAACGTGCACTGGATTACTGGGTGCTCCAATAGTAGCCAAAGCTTCTACGCTTTCAATTTCTGAAGCTGCAAAAATAGCTGCGGCTCCACCTAATGAATGACCAACCAATAGGGAGGGAGCTTTATATTCTGAAGCTAGAAAATGGGCTGCGCTTACCAGATCCTCAACATTACTAGAGAAGTTGGTTTCTGAAAAATCCCCATCACTATCACCTAACCCCGTAAAATCAAATCTAAGTACTCCAAAACCTTGTGAAGCTAGTGCTTTACTTACATTGCGAACTGCCGAAAAATCTTTGGTACAGGTAAAGCAATGGGCAAATATGGCAAAGTTATGTGGATCCTGTTCCAAGGGTAAATCCAGTCTACCAGAAAGCGTTTGGCCTTTATGATTTGTAAAAGTGATTTTGCTGGATTTCATAAGCTACGGTTTTACAGTTTCTTTTTTTTGTAGGTCTGTATTGATGGTCACTATAAATTGAAGTCTGTCGTAGTTCCTGCCGGTTAGATGTATTTTCATATAACCTGCCTGACAAGATATAGCATCATTAATCACGTACCCTACTGCTCCAAAAAGCCTATTTTGATTAAAAATATCATCATTAAAATTGATGAAAATTTCATCAAATGCCTGAATAAACCATTTTGAATTTATAGGATATTTCAAATTAAGACGGTATCGAAATCGATTCACTACAGTTTTATTGATTTTTTCTTGAAAAAATCTATGTTCTAACCTGTATCTATGCTGTAATCCAATTTTTCCAAATGAATGCTTAAATGCAATTTCTTCAAGCAATCTGTTTTCCGAAAAATTATTTTCTTCCTCAAGATCCTCAAAAGTAGAATCGGTATAAAAATATCCATATCCTATACCCAGCGTAATATCATTTTTAATCGCATGCTGGAAAATACCAATGGCCCAAAACTGATCAATATTAGTAAGTACTTCAAATGTGTTGTATTGAAACTCAGTGTAAATAGCAGCATTGTCACTTAAACTGTGTGTTCCATTTAGTATTGCCCAAGAGCCTAGTTGGTCTTCACCTGTATCTTGTGCTTTTAATATAGTAATGGTACTTATAAAAAAAACAGTCATTAAAACGTGCTTCATATTATCAACTATGAATAAAAGTTAAGGAATAGACTCTTTCTTTTTTCTAAAGTCCGGAGTGAATGTAAGTACTAATAAAATTCTATCAAAATCAGGACCATCTAAATGGATTTTTTGATACCCCACTCGTGTTTTAATAAGGTCGTTAAGTTGATAACTTAATCCAGCACCTAACCAGTTCTGTGCAAAAGTAGGCTCGTCACCAACGTTTAACCAGACCTCATTATAAATATCGGCACTCCAAACATCTAAAAAAGGAATTACAAGCTGGCCCATATATCGAAACCAATGACGGGTATCTGTTGTTTCATTTTGAACAATAAATCTATTTTCCAATCGGGCGCGATGATTGACTTTTACTTTTCCTACAGAATGATCAAGGTAGACATCTTCTACAATTCTATGCTCTGTAAAATCGGGTGGCGTTTCTGAAAGATAGGAGAAGTCATTTCTAAAATATGCATAACCAGCACCCACCGAAAGTCCTTCCATAATTCGATATTTTACACCAGTTCTTATTTTAAACTGCTGTAATTCGCTTGCAAATTCAAAATACCTCAATTGTGTTTGTAATTGCACCGAAAATTTATCTGAAACTTTACTGTTGGAACTTAGTATATACCAAACACCTAATTCATCTTCTGGTGCGTTTTGTGCTTTTATTTGTTGAACCCCTATACTAAAGAGGAAAAGGCAAATAAGGACTTTCTTCATAGTTTTTATTTTTCAGCTTTTAATTCTAAATCTTTCATTTTTTCTTCATCCATTTTTGAAGCACCTTCTCCTTTAAGATAGGTGTCCAAAAATTCTTTAATCTTTCCGTAGGCTTCAATCTGATTTTCTTTTTTTACAAATCCATGACCTTCATCTTCAAACAATACATACTCTACAGGGACACCATTTTTACGAACCCCTTCTACAATCTCGTCACTCTCGGCCTGTAAAACTCTTGGATCCTGCGCACCTTGTAAAACCAATAAGGGTTTAGTTACGTTTTCTGTATGAAATAAAGGGGATATTTCTCTAAGACGGATGGAATCTTCAGTATTAGGATCTCCTAATTCAAGATACAATGCATCTTTAAAGGAAGCCCACCATGGTGGAATACTTTTCAACGTACGTATCCAGTTGGTCACGCCGTAGATGTTTACACCTACTTTAAATTCTTCTGGAGCATAAGTTAACGCTGCCATGGTCATATAACCTCCATAAGAGCCTCCCATAATTCCTATTTTGTCAGCATCTATTACTTCTTGTGCAGCTAACCAATCTTTTCCCGCAATACAATCTTTTAGGTCTTTATCCCCATGGTTTTGATCATCCATTTTAAAAAATGTCTTCCCGTAACCACTACTTCCACGATTGTTGACAGCGAGAACAGCATATCCATTATTCACAATATATTGAGTTGTTGCACTAAAGTTTTGCCGTGATTGTCCTCCTGGACCACCATGCACTAAAACAATGGCCGGTACTTTGTTTTCTGCCGAAGCTTGTTTCGGCTGATAATAAATTGCTGGAATCTCCAGTCCGTCAAAAGATTTAAATCGTACTACTTCAGCTTTTACAAGATCTTCTGGGTCGATGTCGGGATTTAAAACATCTGTTAATTGATGGTGTTTTTTTGTTTCCATCGAATAAGAATACACATTGGTTGGATGAGCGGAGTCTCCAACAAATAATAAGGCCATTTTTTCGTCTCTTGAAAAGTTTGCGCCATTTACTTCCTTTCCATCAATATCGGGGAATGTCACTTCTTTACCAGTAGCAACTTCTGTGATTTTAGTTACCGTTTTTGCATCAACATTGGTATCCAGAATCTGATAGGTTCCATTATGAGAAAAATAAAAGCCTAAAATATCCCATTCATTGTCTGTGACACGTGTAATTTCTTCGGTTTCAAAATTGTAGTTGGCTACATAACTGTTTTCCGAATCAACATCTGTTGAAAAATACAAAGACTTGCCATCTGGGGCAAAGTCTAAATGAGTATTACTACTTTGAACTGAATTGATTTTCTTTTTCTCGTTTGTTTCAGTATTTAAAAGATATAAATTTGAATCGTTTGTATTAATGGCTTCAATAAGCGTAATGTACTTTCCGTCGTCGCTCATATCACCAAAATTGATATTACTTTCTAACTTGTGAATCAATTTTGATGAAAAATCTTCGGTATTCATTTCGTAATGATCCATAAACTGTGGGTCACGCTCATTGCTTCCGAAGTAAAATTTAGTGCCATCTTTTGACCAGCCTCTAAAAACAACCCGAACATTCTCTGCTGGAGTTACCCGCTTTACAGAATCATCATCCATTACAAATAATTTAAAAATTTCATCGCCATTACCATCCATTCTAAATAAAATACGATCATCTTTTGGGAAATAGGAGATCCCAAATACCGAAGCACTATCGCTTTTTGTTAACGGTATTAGTTCGCCTCCCGTAGCGGCAATTTCATACATGTTGTAAATTCCAGAACGGTTGCTAGTCATAAGTACTTTAGCGTTGTCTGATGAATATCCGTTAGCAAACGCATTTTCATTGTCCATAAATTGCGCAACACTATACTGTTTTACTTTTTTAGTTTGAGCGCTTTCTTCTTTCTTAGCCTCTTTACAGCCATAGAATAGTAAAAGTGAAAGTATTAAAATGCCTATTTTTTTCATGAGTTCTTGGTATTAGTTAAGTGAAAAGGTTTTGGTTTCTTTAAATGGAGAAAGCTCCACTTTTTCTATCATAGTTCTATATGCAGGCCATTCATTTGTGAAAAATGTATTGGTAGCTGAAAGTACTTCATCCAATTGATTTCTAGCATGTAGTAGTAACGTCTTCTCTGTTGAGGTAAGTCCGTTAGGCCTACTACCCGCATAGCCACGAGCATTTCGTATTCTTTGAATTACAGTGACTTCAGGATTTCGGGTAATGCCCTGGCGTCTATCGACCTTTCCTATATATAATGCAATTAACGAGTCTGCTTTTTTAATAATTTCTTTGCTTTTATCAATTTCAGTTGTATATTTTTTATCATCCTCTTTCTTCATTTTTTTCTGAAAGTCTTCAGCAGTAGTTTTACTTTCTACCAATTGTTTTACAGCATCGGCTGCCACTTGGGTCATGGCCTCCAGCTGTTTTGAAGCATTGTAGGATTCTGTTATTGCTTTTTGTGGGACATCCAATCGTGGATCGCTTTCTACTTTGATCATCGTAGAAGACTTTTGATCCATATATTCCAGATCAACTTTGTAAGTGCCGGGTTTTACTTGTGTTCCTCCAGGCTCATTGGTGCGTTCTCTAATTCTTCTCGAAGGATTGTCAACACCTGCTTCATCCATATACCAACTCCATTTATAGATACCGGTGCTATCTGGTGTATTTGTTTTCAAAGTTCTAATGAGTCTGCTGCCATCATAAATCTTTAGATATAATGAATCTTTTGAAGGTCCTTTTTTGGCTTCTTCTTTTTCTATTTCTGAAAGTTCATCTTCATCTCCCGGCGCTCTGTCTTCTTTTTCGGGTAAAGTGTCGTCCTCTTCATCTTCCTCCTTTTTTGAAGCATTGTTCTTTTCCTTTCCTTTTTCTGAAGGATCTGCTTTAAAATAATAGGTCAATTGGGCTCCATAGTTTCTGTTTTCTCCCTGATAAATAGCATCACCTCCAAATCGAGTCCCTGTAGGCTGTTGATAGGCTGCCTGGTATGCGGTGGGTGGTTCAAACAATTTAATTTTCTGGCTCAATGTATTGCTATTTTTTGCCAACTCCCTTAGAGGTCTAATATCATCCAATACCCAGGCTGCTCGACCAAACGTTCCGATAACCAAATCATGTTCCCGTTCCTGTATGACCAAATCTTTTACAGAGGTAGTAGGAAACCCTTTGGTCCACTTTTGCCAGTCTGCACCAGCATTCAGTGAAACGTAAAGACCGTCGTCTGTACCTAAGAACATCAAATTTTTTTCGATAGGATCTTCAATAATACTTAGTGTAAAGCTTTCAGTATCGTTTTCATCAACAATGCGATTCCAGGTTTTTCCGTAGTTCGTAGTGCGATACGCATAAGGGGTGTAATTAAATCTTCGGTAGTCATTAGCTACTAATAATGCTTCACCTTTCTTTTTATTGGAAGCTTTTATTTGAACAATCCAACTACCTTTTGGAAGTCCTGGAATATTTCCCGAAACATCTGTCCAGCTTTGGCCGCCATTTTGGGTATAGTGTACACGTCCATCATCACTTCCTACCCAAAGCATCCCTTGTTCCAAAGGTGAGGGCTCAATGACCAATAGTGTCGTATGGTTTTCGGCACCCGTAGCATCTAACGTTAGACCGCCACTTTCGCTTTGTTTTTGCTTTTCAGGGTCATTTGTCGTTAGATCTGGAGAAATAACATCCCACGTTAACCCTTTGTCTGTTGATTTATGTACAAACTGACTTCCAAAGTAAATAGTACTATTATTAAAAGGGTCTATATTAATAGCACTGTTCCAGTTAAAACGAAGCATGACATCAGGATCTGGATGCGTTGGTTTTACACCGTAATTATTCCCAGTGATCCAATCATATCTGCTTACAAATCCCTGCTGACTCATACTCCAACCATAACGGCTATCGTCTCTGTCTGGAACCACATCAAAACCATCGCCAAAACTAATTTCCTGCCAGTAACTATTTCGAATTCCTTGGTCTTTCCATACGTAAGCAGGGCCTCTCCAGCTTCCGTTATCTTGCATTCCGCCATACACATTATAAGGAAATTCATTGTCCACATTAATATGATAAAACTGTGCTACCGGAAGATTTCCTATAAATCGCCAGGTCTTTCCGCCATCACGCGTAATATTAAGCCCTCCGTCATTTCCATCGATCATAAAATTACCATTGGTTGGATGAATCCACCAGGCGTGATGATCTGGATGTACTCCATTATTAACTCCATAAGCACCCATGAGTTGGTCGAAATTACGACCACCATCTTCGGAAACATTTACGTAGGTAAAAACTGAATAGACCCGGTTTTCATTCTGTGGATCTACATAAATTTCAGAATAATAGAATGGTCGATTTCCAATATCGCTTTTGTCATTTATTTTTTTCCAACTGAAGCCGCCGTCTTCAGATTTGTACAAAGCATTCTTTTTGGCCTCAACCAATGCATAGACAATGTTTGGCTTGTTTCGTGCAATAGCAATTCCAATACGTCCTAAATTTCCTTCGGGCAATCCATCTGCTTCAGTTCGCTCTTCCCAGGTGTTTCCACCATCATGTGTGATAAAAATACCAGAGCCTTCTCCGCCAGACTTAAAGAACCAAGGATCTCTTTTGTGTTCCCACATGGCAACAATGAGTTTGTTAGGATTGGTTGGGTCCATCACCATATCGGCAACTCCTGTTTTATTATTTTGAAATAAAATTTTATTCCATGTTTTTCCACCGTCTGTTGTTTTAAACACCCCTCTTTCTGGATGCTCTCCCCAAGGGGAACCTATAGCTCCCGCATAGACAACATCTGGATTGGTTGGATCTACAATGACACGATGAATGTGTCGCGTTTTCTCCAGTCCCATCAATTGCCAGGTTTTTCCGCCGTTAATAGACTTATAAATTCCGTATCCGCCATTTAAGCTGTTTCGCGGATTTCCTTCGCCAGTTCCTACCCAAATCACACTAGGATTTGACTGCTGGATGGCAACTGCTCCAATCGAAGCGGTAGCTTCATTATCAAATATGGGATCCCATTTGATACCACCTGAGGTAGATTTCCATAACCCTCCAGAAGCGGTACCCACAAACATCACATCGGGATTGCTTGTTACTACATCAATTGCAGTAACTCGTCCAGACATTCCGCCAGGTCCAATGTTTCTGGGTTGCATGTCTTTTAAAATAGTCATATCTAATTTTTGAGCCGATAGGGATGTTGCGATGCATAGGAGCATCAAGAAGAGTGATTTTTTCATTGTATTTTGGTTGATCATTATTAAGTTCCTAAAATTACTAAAATGTTTAAAGAACTACCCATAAATTCGATAACTATTGAGTGACAATCACCAGAACTAATAAATTAATAGCAGTTTAACTTTTTTACTTATTTTTTAAACAATCTATGTTGTAGTTTTATACGAATGAATACAGCTTCAGAAAATAAAGACTTTCAGCCAAAAAAAACAGGGTTTATTTTTACCAAGCATACGCCTAAGGAGCAATCTATTTTTGATCGTTTGTTTGAAGTGTTTCAAGAATTAATTACCCATACCTCTGGAGATTTTGACGAAGCTATGGATTGGTTACGTCAGTTGGATGAAGAATATCAGCTAACTACAGAAGACTACACCTTAGATGACTTTGTTCAGGAATTAAAAGACAGAGGTTTTATTCGTGAAGAATTTAAGCCAGACGGAAAAAACGGAACTAAGGGTGACGGAAAAGGGGGGACTTCTATTACTGAAAAACTGGAGCGATCGCTTCGGAAGCGTGCCCTTGAGCAGATCTTTGGAAAGATAAAACGAAGTGGTGCGGGCAATCATAAGACAAAATACCATGGGGTAGGAGATGAGCAGGCAGGGGAGTTTCGTAACTATCAGTTTGGAGATGCCCTTGAACGTATTTCAATGACCGAAAGTTTACGCAATGCACAAATCAATCATGGTATTGGCGATTTTCATTTAACTGAAAATGATCTCGTCGTTGAAGAAACCATGTATAAGGCCCAAATGAGTACCGTATTGATGATCGATATAAGTCATTCAATGATCCTTTATGGTGAAGACCGTATTACTCCTGCGAAAAAAGTAGCGATGGCACTTTCAGAATTAATAACTACTAGGTATCCAAAAGACACATTGGATATACTGGTATTTGGAAATGATGCCTGGCCTATAAAAATTAAAGATTTACCGTATTTAAATGTAGGACCTTATCATACCAACACCGTTGCTGGATTGCAATTAGCAATGGATATGTTACGTAGAAAGCGAAATACCAATAAGCAAATCTTTATGATCACCGATGGAAAACCAAGTTGCTTACGATTGCCCGATGGTCGATATTATAAGAACAGTAATGGTTTGGATGAATATATTGTCAATAAATGTTATATGATGGCCCGACAAGCCAGGAAGTTACACATTCCGATAACTACTTTTATGATCGCAAGCGACCCATATTTACAACAGTTCGTGGACCATTTTACCGAAGCCAATCATGGAAAAGCATTTTATACAGGATTGCAAGGATTGGGTGAAATGATATTTACAGATTACGAAAATAATCGAAGAAAAAAATTGAGATAATATATAGTCAAAACTTAGAAGAAAGAAAGAGGAAATGAAAATCGATACTATAAAAACATTAGGCGAATTAAAAAAAGCAGGGTACGAATATAAATCTGTAAAAGAGGAATTACGACGAAATCTGCTTCAGAAATTATTAAAGAAAGAAACTACTTTTGAAGGTATACACGGGTATGAATTTAGTGTGATACCCGAGTTGGAACGAGCTATTCTTTCAAAACACAATATTAATTTATTGGGACTACGTGGGCAGGCGAAAACACGTTTGGCTCGCCAGATGGTGAATCTACTTGATGAATATGTGCCTGTAGTTGAAGGCAGTGAAATCAATGATGATCCGTTGTTGCCTATTTCCAGATATGCCAAAGAGCTACTAGAAGAAAAAGGAGACAAGACTCCTATACGTTGGTTGCACCGTGAAGATCGTTTTGCTGAAAAATTAGCAACACCCGATGTGACTGTAGCCGATTTGGTAGGTGATGTAGATCCTATCAAAGCTGCCAATTTAAAATTAACCTATGCAGATGATCGTGTAATTCACTTCGGAATGATCCCCCGGGCCAATCGCTGTATTTTTGTCATCAATGAATTACCAGATCTACAAGCTAGAATTCAGGTTGCCTTATTTAATATTTTGCAGGAAGGCGATGTACAGATACGAGGATTTGCCGTTCGATTGCCATTGGATATTCAGTTTGTATTTACTGCTAACCCAGAAGATTATACCAACCGAGGAAGCATCGTAACTCCGCTGAAAGATAGAATTGGTTCTCAAATTTTAACCCACTATCCTGAAAGTCTAGAAGTAGCTAGAACCATTACGGCTCAGGAAACAGCTGATGCAGCTTCAGAAAAGAAGAATGTGTATGTGCCAGAACTGGCCAAAGACATTCTGGAACAGATAAGTTTTGAAGCCCGTGAAAGTGAGTTTATAGATGCCAAGAGTGGCGTAAGTGCACGTTTAAGTATTTCTGCTTTTCAGAATTTATTAAGTACTGCAGAACGCAGAGCGTTACAAAATGGTAGTGAAAGAACTACTGTTCGTATAAGTGATTTTATGGGAATTGTCCCTGCTATCACAGGAAAAGTTGAATTAGTGTATGAAGGCGAACAAGAAGGTGCTAATGAAGTAGCAAAACAACTTATTGCAGATGCTATAGTGACACAGTTTCTGGCGTATTTTCCGAAGATAGAAAAACTCACCAAGGAAGGTGATCACGATCCGTATGAAGAATTAGTAGGTTGGTTCTTTGAAGAAAGCGGTGGATTTGAATTACTTGATACGCTTGACGACAATGCATATCAATTGCAATTAGACAGAATTGAACCCTTAGACGACCTATTAGAAAAATATGTGCCCGATCTTTCAGAAGAAGACATGCCTTTTTTCAAAGAATTTGTTCTATGGGCGTTGGTTGAATTAAAGAAATTGAGCAAGTATAATTTGAGCGATGGTATTCGGTTTAAAGATATTTATGGCGGTTATATTAGCGGGTTATAAGATTTCTGACAATGCTTTAATAATAAGAACAATTCCTGAAAGGACCATAATAGCAATAAGCCATCGTCTAAAAGCAATTTTACTCATGTGTTTGAGAATTTCTTTTCCAATTAGGTTACCAAGCGTAGCTCCCAAACCGAGAACGATTCCGTAGATCCAGAGTTCCTTTGTTAATAGTCCAAAAAATGTATAGCTGCTAATTTGAGCGATTCCTAGAAAGAATGCCTGGGCTGCTTTGGTTCCTACAAGTTGCTCCTTATCAATACCCACATTGAGAAGAAATGGATTTAAGATAGGGCCCATTCCGCCAGTAAAGGTTCCAATAATCGCTATGCTAAATCCCAACGGGATAAAGAACCAATAATGAACTGGAAACGAACGGTCTTTTTTTCCGAAGCGATACTGAAAAAAAGTACTCACAAGAAACAATCCAACAACGATCTGAATCCAGTAAATTTTAACTTCAGCAAAAAGGTATCCAGCAATGACAGCGCCTCCCATTGCCGCAGGAACATAATACCAGAAGACCTTCCAATGGATGTATTTCCAGAAGATGATAATTCGGGAAGGACGACTTATCATAGTTCCCAGATTTATAACGGGAGCGGTTTGCGAAGTGCCGATTAAAAAGTTGAGTATTGGAATTTGCATGAGTGCCCCACCACCTCCACTAATTGTTGACAATGTAAAGGCAATTGCTCCTAGAAAAAATAGAGTAATGAGAAGCCAAAGGGAGATTTCTGAAAACATAAAAATAAAAAAAAACCCGCTCAGGGCGGGATTCTATGAATATAAAGGTCTTATAAATTTGGAATTACTAATTCTTGTCCTGGATGAATTACATCAGGGTTTTTTAGTATATTCTTATTTGCTTCAAAAATTGCATTGTATTTCATAGGATCTTTGTAGTAATGCTTTGCAATTTTACTCAAAGATTCGCCGCTCTCTACCGTATGCCTTGCGTAAACAGAGGTGTCTGCCACTCTAATATCTGCCATAATATCATTTGGATTTTCACCGCCAGAAGCTTTAATTTCATCCCATAATCTATCTTTGTGATATTGTGTATTTGCTGTGCCTTTAATGTGGAGTTTGTTATCCTCTACTTTAACATCTCCGTTCTGGATTTTGAATTTTTCCCCCAGATCCAGTACATTTTGATATTTTGCTTTAACCATAATTTTCTAGATTTTAAATTAAACACTAAAGATACAAAATCTGCTGTAGTAACAATTATTTGAATAGCATAAATCAATGCGCTGTATATCAGTTTACTATAAATTAACATCAAACTTCGTTATTGTTAATAATTGGCTAATATTTAACGAAATATTATCTACTCATTAGTATAAGTTATCTAATCTAAATTTTACATTTGTTCTATAAATTTTAAAACCAATTAAAAATGAAACTTAATAAATTAGTATTATCGTTAGCAGTTGTAGGTATGTTATTTGCATCTTGTGACGACACAAAGAAAAAAGAAGCAGAAGCGAAAGCTGAAGCAGAAAAAATGGAAATGGAAGCTAAAATGGCAGCTGAAGAAGAAGCTAAAATGATGGAGGCAAAAAAAATGGAAATGGAAAAGAATTCTATTGCTGGAAAAGCGATGTCAAATCCTACCTATTCTACTTTAGTGGCAGCTCTTAAACAAGCAGGTTTAGCCGAAACCTTTATGGGAGAAGGTGAATACACTGTATTTGCTCCAACAAATGATGCTTTTGCAAAATTACCGAAAGCGACAATGGATGCTGTAATGATGGATGAAAATAAAGAAATGCTTCAAGGCATCTTAAAATATCATGTTGTTGCAGGTGAGTGGAATGCTGATGCAGTAGTAAAAGCTATAAATGATAACAAAAACGCATATAATGTAACTACTTTAAATGGTGAAAACCTGGTTCTTTCTTTAAAGGATGGTAAAGTTATGATCAAAGATGCTAAAGGAAATATGGCGACTGTTGCAGATCCAAACATGGATGCTTCTAACGGTATTATCCACGGAATTGACAAAGTGTTAATGCCAAAAGGATAATTCGAAATTTTCTAATAAAAAAAAAGACCTCCCTCAGGGAGGTTTTTTTTTATTAAAAAGTATTATTATTAACATCTTTAATAAAAGATACGAGTCCAGGAAAGAAATGCTCTTGGTCATCATACTGAGACAAATGACTTCCATTTGGACAATGTAAATACCGTCCGTTTTTTACTTCATTAGCAAGCCATTCCATTTGTTTTGGATCCATAGTGTCATGCGCTGCTCCAATTGCTAAAGTAGGGACTTTAATTTCATGCAACCTGTCTTTTACATCCCAATCCTTAAGCGTAGCATTGCCTTTAATTCCAAACTCACTAGGTCCTTGCATAGTTACATACACATCCGGGTTCAAATGTTTAAAACCTCTATTAATTGAATTTGGCCAATCTTTTTGCGGAATTCTAATCACATGCTTCGGATAATAATGTTCAGTAATAAGGCTTAAATACTCTTCATTTCCATAATCTTCGGCAGCTTCATACTTCATAATAGTTGCTAACACTTCTGGATCTAGTTGAGGAGCTAATACTTCCTCGTTGTATTTCATATAATCAGGAATCGAAGGGACCATATTGCTAATGATCAAGCCTTTTAAATGTTCCTGATACTTCAAGGCATATTCCATGGCAAGTATACCTCCCCAGGATTGCCCAAATAGATAAAAATTATCTTGATTTAGATTAAGTGCTTGACGTACTTGCTCTACTTCTTCAACAAATCGAGCTGTGTCCCAAAGGCTTAAATCATCGGGCTGATCGCTATAATAACTTCCTAACTGGTCATAATAATAATATTCAATCCCTTCCTGCGGAAAGAACCCGTCAAAACTTTCATAGATTTCATGAGTCATTCCTGGACCTCCATGTAAGAGTAGTACTTTCATTTTGGGATTGGTACCAACTCGCTTGGTCCAGACATTAAAGGTGCCTTTAGGGGTTTCAATTGGAACCATTTTAATTCCACCAGTAGCCTGATCATCACGACCTTGATACGAAAGATAGTCTGTACAGTTTATTTCTTCGGAAGCAGTTTCCGTAGCTATTTTTTTAGATGTGTTTTCAGTGCAAGAAACCATCAGTATACAAACAGAAAAAAGACAAATAAAGTATTTCATAATTGGGAGTTTAAATAGTATGCAGAAAGTTACAAAATTTATGCTAAGAGATTTTATGTATCTTCGAATTTAAAATCAGATTCATTGGATAATTTTATTACAAAGAACAAGCGTTCCATATATGGAGGATTGATAGCAACCATCTTTACTGGATTGGGTGCCTTTTTATTGGGTAATTTATCGGGCTATGAGGCAAAACAATTGATCACTTCTTCCTTACCTGGAGTCAATATGCTATGCAATACCATCGCACTGGCTTCGGCCACTATTCTAGCGTTATTGCTTACATTACTTGGGATTAGTTTTGGATCTGAATCAAAACTGAAGAAAGCGCATTACCATCAAGTGCTTACCATCGCGAAATTTGATACCATATTGTTTGTGGGAGCACTCGTGATGTTTCAGTTTTTTAATATTCCTATTACTGAAGCTGAAAATGTAGAAACTTCTTGGTTTGAAACCATCTATTGGGCGACATTGTTATTTTCCTCTATTTTAAGTGGAATGATGATTACCGTAATTTTGATGTTGTACAGTACTGTAACCAATATTATTCATATCATTGGATTAGGAGAAGATCATTATCTGATTTCTAGTGATGAAACTGAAGAAGAAGCCGAAGATTAGTTGTTAGCAACGACTGTTAGAAAGATATTCAAATTTTTTAAGATCGCTCTCTGTTCTAATATGATGACTAATACCATCTTTAATGACTATATTCTTGGAGGTTGTTTGTAACACATCATCATAATAATGATCTGTCAACATAATCCCTTTTTCTTTTTTTATTTCTAAAAAGAAAGTTTTCATGTTTTCTTTCATCATAGGATCTACCATTGAAAAGGGTTCATCAAATAGTAGAAACGGATGCGTACTTGCCCCCAATAAAATGACTTCAAAATATTTTAATTCTCCCAGCGATAACTCACCAACTCTTTTATGTGTGAGCTTAGCAACTCCAGAATTATAAAACACAGTGTCTTGTTGTTTTTCATCCTGATAGCAAGTAAGAATAACATCCCTTACTTTTAAGGATTTTGGTAAAAAAGGATGTTGAGGTACATATCCCATTAATTGCTTCGGAATGACCTGAGAAGCATTCACTTTTTTGCCGTCAATCTCAAAATCTAGCAGATCTGAAGACATCGTGCCAAATAACATCTTAAGTAGGGTGGATTTTCCGCAGCCATTACGACCAAAAATCCCGAGAACCTCACCAGTTTCCACCGAAAAAGAAACACGTTTTAGAATTTCCCTCTTTCCGAAGCTCTTTTGAGCATTATATAATTGTAAGAGTGCCAAATAAATAGGAAATTAAAAGAAATAATAATCCGACAGGTATAGCCACTACCAAATTAATTATACATGCTTTTTTAAAAAGCATCTTTTTGGTTATGCCCATATTGAAATAAAAGTAGAACTCGTCTGCTTTCAATATAGTAAAAGCTGTAAAACCAAACCATATTCCTATAGTACAAAAGAGCACTATTGCTAGGAACCATGCGAAGAATATCGCACATATCAACCCGAATGTTATAACAAACGGAAAACAGTCTTTATAGAATTGCCAATAAGGGCGTAAGGACATATTTTATAAGATTTCTAACATTCTTTTTCTTTCTAATTGGGTACCTTTAAAATAAAAAAGCATGTCAAAAGATAACGAAAAAATTTATGATGAATTTTATGATTTAGTAAATATGACCCCTAGCGAGTTAGAAAAATGGTTAGACACCGAAAAGTCAAAAAATGTAGGTCAGGATAGTGGTGATGGAGAAGCAATAGGACATAAAAGCGGACGTAAAATCATCAAAATAAAACGTAAGAAAAAAGAAGAGCTCACTAGTACAAATTATGATCACATGAATAAGTTGATAGGGTATATTAAGAGACATAAAGCACAAAAACCCTCCAGCGATATTAAAACAAGTGATTGGCGGTACAGTTTAAAAAATTGGGGACACGATCCTTGTAAAGAAATGGATTGTTAAATAAAAACTCCTACACTTGATGTAGGAGTTTTTATTTTAATGTGAGCTATGTATACCACAACCACCTTCTATAAAACTATGGGTTTCTTGGTGCCATGGAAATGCTTGATTATAATTGTCGGCCTCCCACCAGAAGGGCAACCGGTCTTTTGGATGATTTCCAATTTCATTCATGGTGGTAGCCTCGTATAACCTTCCGTTGATCATTACCATTTTGATAGATTGTGTATTTTCAATATCCTCCAACGGATTTTTATCTAGGATTAACAAATCAGCCATCTTGCCTTTTTCTAAGGATCCAATATTTTCGCCAGCACCAATATATTCTGCAGCATTAATGGTAGCTGTTTTTAAAGCCTCCATGTTTGTCATTCCTCCCTGTGCCATCATCCAGGTTTCCCAATGTGCACCCAATCCTTGTAATTGTCCGTGAGCCCCCATATTTACTTTTACACCAGCATCACTCAAGGTTTTTGCGGTCTCGGAAACTAAAATGTGTCCGTTCTCATATTCTTCCTGAGGTACCATCGTTCTATGACGCGAACGACTGTCAATTACACTTCTTGGAGAAAATGTTAGGAGTTTTTCATTTTCCCACACCTTATCTCTCTGGTAATAATAATATTCACCATTGAGTCCTCCATAGTTTACGATAAGCGTAGGTGTGTAGCCACTACCGCTTTTACCCCAAACCTCCAACACATCTTTATAAACAGGAGCAATTGGAATATTATGCTCTACCCCAGTATGGCCATCAATGACCATTGTAATGTTGTGGTAAAAAGTCGAGCCCCCTTCTGGGACTACATTGATCCCCATTTCACGGGCGGCTTGCAATACTTGTTGGCGTTGCTCTCGTCGCGGCTGATTGTAACTTTTCACACTCTTAGCGCCAAACGCTTTGGTACGTCGAATGCTACTTCTGGCGTCTTCCAGACTATTGATAAGCGCTTTAAAATCTCCATCGGCACCATAAAGTATAAATCCGGTAGAGTAGAGGCGTGGTCCTACGAGCTGTCCTGTTTTTTGTAATTCTGAAAGTGAGAATACCGTTTCAGTATTTGCAGAAGGATCATGAGCTGTGGTTACCCCAAAAGCCAAATTTGCCATAAATTGCCAATTCGCCTGTGTTGTTAATCCGTAGCGAAATGCACCAATATGTGCATGAGCATCTACCATTCCAGGCATGATCGTTTTTCCCTTTACATCATATATTTTGGCACTCCTCGGTATATTTATGTTCTCACCAATGGCTTCGATCTTATTTTCAGAAATAAGGATACTTCCGTTTTCAATTACTTTATCACCATCCATTGTGATGATTCGTGCATTAGTAAATGCTATTTTCCCTGAAGGCTTATCAACAGAAGCTGTAAGTCCGATTTTAGTTCCTTCTGTAGTAATTTCTGTAGCTTCGGAAGGAGCTCCCGGCAGAAATGTAAATTTATTCTTTAAGTCGTTACTGAAGTACTCATCACCTAGTGTCCACATTACCTTTTTACTATCTGAAGACCAGTGAATATTAATACCCGCATCTTTTGCAATCTGCATCACAGGTACAGAAGTCGTTTTGTCATCAAGGTTCATTGTTTGTCCATTCATAAGTAGCGGAGCAATAAACACCTTATGAAGGTTGGTATACGCAATCCATTCATTATCTGGACTCGGTATTAAACGGTTTGCATACTTTGAAGAAACATGCTCTCGTTTGTCCTCGCCAGTAAGGTCTACACTGATCAAGGTTTTTGTTAGATTTCCAAAATAAGTTCCTCCAGTTTGTAAAAAGATACGGTCATCCTCTTTATTGAAAGTTGGATACTCTCCATTTTCAGTAACCATTTTCTCATTTCCACCATTGGCACTCATAGTGTAAATACCTGGATTTTTTGTGTAGGTAAAACCTTGGTCTGTGTTTCCACTTTCTTTTCTAAATACAATTTTTTGACCATCACTTGAGAATGACGGAGTGCGATACATTCCTTTTGTCGTAGATATCTTTGTAGGAGTTCCTCCAGTAGCAGGAATTTTAAAAATGGCACCTTTTTCGATATCGTTCCAACCGACGTAAACTATAAAGTTACTGTCTGGGGAGATGGTAGGCTCGAATTCAAAATCGGTGCCGGTAGTAAGTCTTTTTGGCGTTCCATTAGGTAAGTCCTTTTTGTACAAATAGCCTAATGCATTAAAAACAACAAATTTTTGATTAGGAGCTGTAACCAAATGTCTTATCACTTTTGGAGTAATAGTTTGGTCTTCAATAGGCGTGGTGGTATGTACGGTTTCAGCCAACTCAATATTCACATTTACAGTAAAAGGAATGTTGGTGATCGCTAAACTTTCAGTATTTATTTTCTGAAATTTTCCGCCACTCCAAAATACAAGTTCAGTATTGTTAGGCATCCAGCTAAAATTAGGATACACTCCAAAAATAGCCCAAGCTTCCTGTTGATCTTTATCAAGTGCATCATAAATAGGTTTTTCTTCACCTGTTTCAAGGTTATGAATAAACAACACACTTTTGGTTCGTACCCTTTTAACAAACGCTAGTTTTTTTCCGTCGGGAGAAATGGTTGGTCTTGCGGCACCTCCTGGACCTCCTGTAATTGTTTCAGTTTTACCGTCTTCAAAACTATAACGTTTAATTACGTAGATTTGATTGTTTGGATCTTTGTTATACTGAAAGTTTCCTCCAGGATATACATCTTCAGAATAGTAAAGAAACTTTCCGTCGGGAGATATAAAGGGTTCGTTTACATCCTGCTGATCGTTCTTACGTTCTGTCAATTGGACTCCGCTTCCACCGGTAATATGATATTGCCACATTTCTCCTGCGCCTAGGCTTCGTCCTGATGTAAAGTGTTTCCTGGCAACGAGGTAGTTTCCGTCGGGCATCCAAACAGCATTATTAAGTAACCTGAAGCTTTCTTTAGTGATTTGTTTTACGTCGCTACCATCGCGATTCATTACCCAGATGTTATCCCCACCTCCAGCATCGCTTGTAAAGGAAATTTTGGTTCCGTCGGGTGAAAAACGAGGTTGTACTTCAAACGGAATTCCAGTACGGATTGCTTTTGCCGTGCCGCCAGAAATTGGGATCGTATAAATATCACCCAGCATATCAAATACTATGGTCTGGCCGTCGGGACTTACATCAAGGTTCATCCAGGATCCTTCGTTCGTTGAGAAACTGTGCGTTTTAAAATTGAAATCCTTTCCAGGAGCAGCAACGTCCCATTTGGTTTCTTCAGTTTTTGAGTCTTTGTCTTTGTTTTTTTTCTGTGCTGAAAGTGATACGGTAAGTCCTATTAAAAGGATAGAAAGAATGATTCTCATGATTGTTGAATGTTTGGAAAGCACTAAGATACTCAATACTTACGAAACTTGCCTCGTGGTCTTTATATGAATTTGTTTGAAAGCGACAGGTAAATCGTGAACAGTGAATCGTGAATTGTAGACTGTTAATCGAATATTGAAATTTTAGATACTCTGAAAAGCTATTTTTCAAATACCAAATACCAAATACCAAATACCAAATACTGAGCTACCATCCAGACCTTTGTTTTTCGTTTGCTTTACAAAGACCAATGATTTCAGTAATTCTTTTATCTCGTGTTGCTTGGCGTTTGGCTAAATGCAACCAACTCAAATAGTTTTTTCTATAACTAGGGCTGAATTTTTTATAGTTTTTATACGCTTCAGGATTAGTAGAAAAGGCTTTTTGAAGATCTTCTGGAATAATTAGATTTTCTACGTCATCCATTTCAGACCATTTACCAGACTCTTTAGCAAGCTCTATCATTTTGTAGCCGCTTTCATGTATAAGACCCTTAGAATCTAATTCTTCAACATACTGCTTATTTAATTTGCTCCAGGTACTTTTTGGATTCCGTGGACAAAAAAATTGCTGCCGTTTTCCATTTCCTAAGCTTTTAACCGTACTGTCGATCCACCCATAACAAATAGCCACTTTTACCGCTTCTTCCCAGCGCATGGTGGGTTGATTGGTCTTTAATTTATAGAAAATAAGAAACACTCCTTTTGGATAGTGATTATGGTTTTTCTCTAACCATTCGCGCCATTCTACCTCCCGGGGAAAATAAAGCTGTGGTTTTTCGTCCAAGTTTACTTATAGTTTAAGTTTTTCCGAAGTGATATAAAAATCATCCTTTACTTTCAAAGAATCAATAGTGTTACTAAACGTTTCCGTTTTCCAATTGGCGGTAGGATAAATCCAGACCTCATTCCCATCTTCGATAATCTGTACTGGCATATCAAAACCTTCAATAATATTAGTGTACCGATAGGTCATTTTATTATTATCTATTGTGTATTCCAGAGTTGGAACCATAGTAGTTCGAAGATATTGCTCCCAAAATTCGGTAAGATCGATTCCCGTTTCTTTACTTAGATAGTCTTCTAATTGCTTACTTGAAATTGTCTGATGGTAAAATTCTTTATTGAGGCCACGGAGGATATTTCGCCATTTTGTATCGACTTCGACCAATTGCCGAAGGGTATGTAAAATATTAGCGCCTTTGTAATACATGTCACCACTTCCTGATTTATTCACGCCATACGTTCCAATAATTGGTTTATCGTTGCGTATCCCTCGTCGTGTACCAATGACATACTCACTAGCGGCTTGATTACCAAAGTGGTAATCCAAGTACAAACTTTCAGAATAGGCAGTAAATCCTTCATGGATCCACATATCTGCTACATCATTATGTGATATGTTATTTGCGAACCATTCGTGTCCAGCCTCGTGAATAATAATAAAATCGAAACGCAACCCCCAGCCTGTATCACTTAGATCACTTCCCAGATATCCGTTTTGATACTTGTTTCCGTAGGTGACACTACTTTGGTGTTCCATTCCCAGATACGGTACTTCGACAAGCTTAAAACTATCCTCATAAAAAGGGTAGGGGCCAAACCAATACTCAAAAGCATTTAGCATCATGGGCACCTGTTTGAACTGTTCTTTTGCTTTTCCGAGATTATCTTTTAGAACCCAATAACTTAAGTCAAGATCTCCATTGATACCTTCGTAGACTTCAGAAAAATTTACATAATCGCCTATGTTTATATTAACTCCATAATTATTGATGGGGTTCACCACTTTCCAGTGCCAAGTTTTAGTTTTTTCTTTTTCTTCGGAAGTGATTAAGCGTCCGTTACCTACCGCTATCAAATCTTTTGGAGCTGTGATTTTTAGATCTACTCCATTATCTGCTTCATCATACGGATGGTCTTTGTTTGGCCACCACACGCTAGCACCAATTCCTTGATTGGCAGTTGCGATAAAGTGGTTACCGTTAGCGTCTTTCTTCCAGCTGAAACCACCATCCCAGGGAGCATTTTTTGCGACAATAGGCTCTCCTGAAAAATGGATTGTGATTTTTTGTTCAGAATTTAAAGGTTGCTTTTCTTTGAAACTAATAAAATGAGCAGCTCCTTCACTGGTAAATGTTAGTTTTTCACCATTCATTTCTACTTTCTCAATTCCCATAGGTGCCTGAAGATCGATCTGCATTTTTTGATCCGTATCGATGACTTTATAGGTGATTGTATTAGCTCCTTTAATTGTTTGCGTTTCTGGGAAAACTTCTACGGTTAAGTCATAATGAGTGACATCCCACCAGGCGCGTTCTTTGGTAATAGAACCTCTTAGTTTATCTGCTTTGGTAAATTCCTCTTGTGCAAAACCGCTTATTGAAGCTGAAATGAATAAACTGAAAAGTATGTTTTTGATCATTGTCTTATTTTAACTATTTTGTGAACTACCTAAACGTTGCGTTTGGAAAAACTACCATGCTTTCATGGCCATCTGCTCCGACAGCTGCAACTCCAAAGAAATAATTATCAATGACAATGCCATCGAGGGTAAATTCAGTAACATTCCCTACATACCTATTATAATCCCAGGTAGGTGAGGTTGTTAAACGCCAATAAATTTTATAACCTACTGCTCCGTCTACTTTGTCCCATTTAAATTTAGCGCTGGGTTCTACGATGCCACCAATGGCAACATTGTTTGGAGAGGGAGGAGCCCAGGCGAGACTCGCCATAGAAATGGCGTTAACAGCGGTTAGTTTTTTAGCATAGTCGAAGTTTACAAATTTTAGTTTGTCGCCATACTCAATTCCGTTTTCGGTGCGTATGTCCTGATGTTGTTGGGTATAGTTTTCGTGAGCTTCCATGATTCTAATGCCGGCATACCCAAGATCATTAAACGGACGATGGTGTCCACCACGCCCAAAACGATCCAATCGATAGATCATCATTGGGTTCATTTCGGGCATATAGGTTTTAGTTGTTTTATGTACATACCGAGCCAATTGTCTTGAAATTCCGTCGACTTCACCTCCATAAAATCGTCTGGCGTTTCGTTCACGTTCTGTTTCGGTAGGAGGGACAGGTTCTGAAAAGATCCTAAAATCTACATTACTAATGATGCCATCGACTCCTTTAATATTACCGATCATATCGTTATTAAGTACCCCTATAATATCCCAGCCTTTTTCTTTTGCATAGGCTGCAAACCCTGCACCACCAAACAGTCCTTGTTCTTCACCGCTTAAACCGAGGTATACTATGCTACTTTCAAATTTGTATTTTGAGAGTACACGAGCCGCTTCGATCGCACCTGCCATGCCACTGGCATTGTCGTTTGCACCTGGTGCATCTTTGGTAAAATCGCTTCCGTCACTGTTACGGGAGTCGATATCACCACTCATGATGATGTATCTGTTAGGATATTTAGTTCCTTTTTGTACTGCGGCCACATTTACAATCCAAGTATCCTGAGGCACCCGGCGGTTCCCTTCGGCTAAAACCAAATCTTTTTGGTAAAATACATTAAGGCAGTTTCCGCAGTTTGTAGAAATCGTTTCAAATTCTTTTTTAATCCATCTTCTTGCTGCTCCAATGCCTCGAGTATCACTTATAGTGTCACTAAAGGTATTACGAGTTCCAAAACCAGCTAATTTGGTGATATCTGCCTCAATTCTTTCCGCAGAAACATCATCAATAATTTCGTAAATTCTAGGATCTGTTTGAGCTTGCGTGCTGATAGAAAATGTAAAAAGGAGTAGGGATAGTGCGTATTTCATAAATATAAAATTTGTTGATGTATAAAGATACTAAAAGTGATCTATAACCTCTTACTTTTCTTGGGGCATGGCTACAATTGCCAGATGTTTTCCGTCTGGGCTTATCGCCATTCGGGTAATATTTGAGATGTTTTTTTCTGAAAGATCTGCTACTTTAAACCAGTTAGTTCCTTTAAATAAATCCATCATAAAAAGCTTGTCATTACTGCCCAGCAACAAAGTGGAATTATTTAACCAGATGTGGTCTTGAATACCCATAGGTAAGGTACAGACATAAAAACTCTCTCCGGTATCGTCAATATCCACGATATAAATATCGTAAGTGCCTTCCGTATTAAGTTGGGTGTAACTTATGGAAGAACTAGAAGGGACTCTATGAATTGAACGGCCTGTATTCGTAGTGAGTAATAGCGCTTGATCTTTGGAGATTGTGCCAACAACTAGATCTAATTTATCTCCTGAAAGCACTGATGCGATGATACGATCATCATCTTGAAACGCAAAATAGGCGACTTCTAATTCTTCAAAAAGCATTTTCCATTTTCCGTAACCTGGAATACCATACTCATAAGAGTAAAGGCGTTGTAATCCTGTAGTATCTAAGCGTACGGCCGCTACTAATGGTTTGGACGGGAAAGATTGTGGAGAATATTCACCACCTGCCGTGGGAGCATTTAGTCGATGTTGACCATCGCTTTCAAGGTAATACAGAATAATTTCAGTATTGTCGTTTTCTGTACCAGCATATACTAGTTTAGTATTATCTATAAATGAGGGCTGATTGTCATATCCTGGACGATTTGAAATATTCTTAAAATTAGTTATTTGAAGGCTATCACCATTCTCTGAGATATCCATCAAATATAATTCTGTATTGGGTTGCGCAAAACTAAAGCTAGTAAGGAATAGAAAAACAAGTGTAAATTTCATTCGATTTTTATTTTCTCTGTGGAAAGATACAAAGTTTGTTCCACAAAAAAACCGCTCAGATAAGAGCGGTTCTAAAACTAATAATTTTTTGTATTAGAAAGGATATTTGCCTTCAGCAGAGACTTTTTCAGCTATTGTTTTACGCATCGCGCCAATATTTGGCATATTTTGATATTTAGTAAAACGCTTTAAGCCCATCAGCATCATGCGTTGTTCATCACCTTCAGCAAAAGAAATAATCGATTCTTTCGCTTTTACTGAAATAATATCAACAGCATGGTAAAGATACAATTGTGACATGGCAATCTGTACTTCCTGTGAGTCTTCGCCAAAACGTTTTGCGTTCTTTTCAGTTCGAAGAATAGCACTTTCGGCCATATAAATTTCAATTAAAATATCGGCTGCTGCTAATAGCGTTTGTTGATGTTTTTCAAGATCTGTTCCGTATTTCTGAACAGCACTTCCTGCCACCATTAAAAATACTTTCTTTAACTTCTTAACCATATCTTTTTCTTCGGAAAATAACTCACTAAAATCAGGAGTCTCAAAAGAAGGAATTGAAGTAAGTTCTGAAGCCACAGCTTGCGCAGGATTTAAGAGATCTACATGACCTTTCATCGCTTTCTTTACAAGCATACCTACGGCGAGCATCCGGTTAATTTCGTTAGTCCCTTCATAGATACGTGCAATTCGCGCATCTCTCCAGGCAGCTTCCATAGGTGTATCTGCACTAAAGCCCATTCCGCCATAGATCTGAATCCCTTCATCGCTACAGTTTTGAACATCTTCAGACACAGCTACTTTTAAGATAGAACATTCGATAGCATATTCTTCTACCCCTTTTAATTCTGCTTCCTGATGGGTATTCCCAGCTTCCATTCTAAGAGTGATACGGTCTTCTATATTTTTAGCCGCACGGTAGGATGCCGACTCACCTACGTAAGCAGAGGTTGCCATTTCGGCCAATTTTAATTTGATAGCTCCAAAATTGGCAATAGGAGTCTTAAATTGAACACGTTCATTTGCATACTTGGTCGCATTGGTAATAATTCTACGTTGTGCATCCAAACAAGCCGCTGCTAATTTAATACGACCTACGTTTAACGCATTCATAGCAATTTTAAATCCTTCGCCACGTCCAGCCAGCATGTTTTCTACAGGTACTTTCGTTTCATTAAAGAATACTTGGCGGGTAGAAGAAGAGTGAATCCCTAATTTCTGTTCTTCCTCGCCCATGGTAATACCATTTTCAGGATCATTTTCTACAATAAAACCTGTAATATTTTTATCGTCCTCAATACGTGCAAAAACGATCATCACATCACAGAACCCTGCATTAGAGATCCACATCTTTTGCCCGCTAATAGAATAGTATTTTCCATCTTCAGAAAGAGTTGCTTTTGTTTTCCCGCTATTGGCATCACTACCTGCGCCTGGTTCTGTTAAGCAGTAAGCTCCAAACCATTCACCAGTAGCTAATTTTGGCACATATTTTTGTCGTTGTTCCTCAGTACCATAAAGAGTAATTGGCATGGTTCCAATTCCGGTATGTGCTCCAAAGGCAGTAGCGATAGATCCTGTTGCTCCAGAAATATAATCGCAAACCAACATGGTGGTTACGAAGCCCATTCCTAAACCATCATATTTTTCTGGGACAGCAACACCTAATAAACCAAGCTCACCTGCTTTGCGCATCACTTCTTCGGTAAGTGCGTAGTCTTTCTTTTCAAATCTAGGTTTGTGAGGCCAGATTTCTCTGTCTACAAACTCGATTACCGATTCCTTCATCATTTTTTGCTCTTCAGAAAAATCTTCTGGAGTAAAAATATCTTCGCAATTTGTTTCTTTTACTAAAAACTGACCTCCGCGGAGGATTTCTTTATCTATTGTTTCTGTTGCCATATTATTAGTTATGAGTTTTGAGTATTGAGTAAAACATCAATGCCTCCTTTTCAATTTAATTTTTACTAGTTAAGAAATTCAAAAATTCCTGCAGCACCTTGTCCAGTACCCACACACATGGTTACCATACCGTGTTGACCCTGCATATTTCTTTTACGCATCTCATCAAATAACTGTACCGAAAGTTTTGCGCCTGTACATCCAAGAGGATGTCCTAAAGCAATCGCTCCACCGTTAACATTAACGATATCCTGATTGAGATCTAGCTCACGCATGACTGCCAAACTCTGTGAAGCAAAGGCTTCGTTTAATTCAATCAATTTGATGTCATCTTGTTTTAAACCAGCTTGTTGTAATGCTTTTGGGATTGCCTTTACAGGACCAATTCCCATGATGCGAGGTTCAACACCCATGGCCGCATAGTTCACCATTCTTGCGATAGGTTCTATGTTCAATTCTTTTACCATTTCTTCGCTCATCACCATTACAAAAGCGGCTCCGTCACTCATTTGCGAAGAGTTTCCAGCTGTGACACTTCCGCCTTCTGCAAAAACAGGACGTAATTTTGCTAAAGCGTCCAGGCTTGTTCCTTTTCTAGGACCTTCATCTTTAGTGACAGTATATTTTTTTGTGGCTTTTTTACTATTTTCATCCACGTATGTTTCTTCAACTTCAATGGGAACAATCTGATCTTGAAAACGATTTTCTTCTTGTGCTTTTAGCGCTTTCATATGCGAATTATATGCAAATTCGTCTTGGTCTTCACGAGAAACTTTAAATTGGTTTGCAACCGCTTCTGCAGTATTCCCCATTCCCCAGTAATAATCTTCATGTCCATTTTTTACAATGTCATAATTGAGCTCTGGTTTATATCCAGACATAGGAACGCTACTCATACTTTCGGCACCACCAGCAATGATACAATGAGCCATCCCTGCCTGAATTTTTGCGGCTGCAAGAGCAATGGTTTCAACACCCGAAGAACAAAAACGGTTTACTGTCATTCCTGGAACATCTACAATATCCAATCCCATCAAGGAAATTAATCGTCCAAAATTTAAACCCTGAGAACCTTCTGGCATTGCGTTACCAACAATAACGTCGTCAATACGCTTTTTATCAAGATTGGGTAGTTCTTTCATCATGTATTGAATGGTCTCTGCAGCAAGGTCGTCTGCTCGTTTAAAACGGAATACCCCACGAGGTGCCTTCCCTACGGCGGTTCTGTATGCTTTTACTATATATGCGGTTTTCATTTTTTGATAATTTTAATTTGTATTTCTCCCTCCTTTTAAGGGGGCGAGGAGATGTTTTACTATTTCGATAACACCCCTAAAGTCCCCTCAAGGGGACAATTTCTTTGGGTAAAATTCTAATTTCTCAACGGTTTTCCTTTTTGAATCATATGCTGCAAACGCTCTAATGTTTTGCGTTCTCCTGTTAAGCTTAAAAATGCTTCACGTTCTAGATCCAATAAGTACTGTTCACTTACCATGGTTGGTTCAGATAAGTCTCCACCTGCCATTACGTACGCTAATTTGTCTGCGATTTTTTGATCATGTTCACTAATATAATTGCTGGCTTCCATTGAGTCGGTTCCAACATAGAACATACCTAACGCCTGCTTTCCTAATACCTTTACATCGGTTCGTTTTGGTGGTTTTGTGTAGCCCATATCTGCCATCTGTCTAGCCACTGCTTTTGCGGTTGCGATCTGACGGTTTTTATTGACAACAACTATATCTTTTCCAGGCTTCAGAATATCAAGATCATACGCTTCATGGGCAGAGGTTGAAACCTTAGCCATGGCAACGGTTAGAAAGTGCTGACGCAAACGGTTCAGTTCTACATCGTCTTTTTCAAATGAATCACTGGCTCTTAACGCCATTTCTTTAGATCCACCTCCACCTGGAATCACACCTACTCCAAATTCAACCAAACCTATATAACTTTCCGCAGCCGCAACCACGCGATCTGCATGTAATGTCATTTCACATCCGCCACCTAAGGTCATTCCGTGAGGTGCCACAACGGTTGGGATCGAGGAATACCGCAATCTCATGCAGGTATCTTGAAAATATTTTACAGCAGCATTTAATTCATCATATTCCTGCTCTGCCGCCATCATAAAAATCATTCCGATATTCGCACCTACAGAAAAGTTAGTCCCTTGGTTGGCAACAACCAATCCGTCGTACGAACTTTCAGCAAGATCAATTGCTTTATTGAGTCCGGAAAGTACATCGCCGCCGATACTGTTCATTTTACTTCGGAATTCTACGTTTAAGATTCCGTCGCCAAGATCCTGAACAGAAACACCACTGTTACTAAATACTTCGGAAGGTTTTCTGATATTATCAAGAATAACAAATGCATCCTGACCGGGTATTTTTACGTGTGCTTTCTTTGGAATGTCATAGTAATAAGTAGCGCCATCTTTCACGGTATAGAATGAATCAACTCCTGAAGCGATCATGTCTGTGACCCAGCTATCTACTTCTTTACCGGCTTCTTTAATTAACTCAAGCCCTTTTTGAACACCAACAGCATCCCATATCTCAAAGGGACCATGTTGCCAGCCAAAACCAGCTTTCATGGCATCATCAATTTTGTAAAGCTCATCTGTTATTTCTGGAATACGCTTAGAAACATAGGCGAACATCGCTCCGAAGTTTCTTCGGTAGAATTCACCTGCGTTGTCTTTTCCTTTAATAAGAATAGGGAAGCGGTCTGCCACATTATCAACCGATTTTGTTAATTCTAAAGTTGCAAATTTTGCTTTCTTCCCAGGTCTGTATTCTAGGGTATCTAAATCAAGTCCTAGAATTTCTGAAGACCCATCGTCATTTTTTACTTTCTTATAAAATCCTTGTCCTGTCTTGCTTCCCAGCCATTTATTGTCCATCATAGTGGAAATAAACGGAGGTAATTTGAACATATCATGTTCTTCATCTTCAGGGACATTCTCGTAAATTCCGTTGGCAACATGTACCAAGGTATCTAATCCAACCACATCTACGGTACGAAAAGTAGCCGACTTGGGGCGACCTATGACGGGTCCTGTTAGTTTGTCCACTTCTTCGACCGTCAATCCCATGTCCTTTACAAGGTGGAACATAGCCTGGATTCCAAAGATACCAATTCGGTTTCCGATAAAAGCTGGAGTATCTTTTGCAATCACGGTAGTTTTTCCGAGGAATTTTTCTCCATAACCGTTTAAGAAATCAAGTACTTCTGGATCTGTTTTAGGTCCCGGAATAATTTCGAATAACTGAAGATACCGTGGAGGGTTAAAAAAGTGTGTTCCGCAGAAATGCTTCTGGAAATCTTCACTACGGCCATCGCTCATAAATTGTATAGGAATACCCGAAGTGTTACTTGTAATAAGTGTGCCTGGTGTTCTGTGTTTTTCAAGATTCTCAAATACCTGCTTTTTGATATCCAAGCGTTCCACAACGACTTCAATAATCCAGTCCACATCTTTCACTTTCGCAATATCATCTTCCAGATTTCCTGTAGTGATACGACTTGCAAAATCTTTATGGTAGAGTGGTGCAGGCTTGGATTTGATTGCGCTTTGGAGTGCTTCGTCAACGAGGCGATTACGCACTTCTTTATCCTCCAATGTAAGCCCTTTTGCTTTTTCTTTGTCGGTAAGTTCACGAGGCACGATATCTAACAATAAAACTTCGGCACCAATATTGGCAAAATGGCAAGCGATTCCACTTCCCATAATTCCAGAACCTACGACGGCTACTTTATTTATTCTTCTTTTTGACATTTTTTTAAATTCTGAATTCATAATTCTGAACTATGAATTTGTTTATATATCTTTTTGTTATTTATGAGTTCCTGCATGGTATTAGCAACTCTTTTAAACGTTTTTAAATCTTCTTCTGAAATGTTTTCGGTCACCGCTTCATCAAACCTAAAGACCACTCCCTTTGAAAACTGACGCATCTCTTTACCAAACTCAGTTAAATGAATTAACACTCCACGTCCGTCCTCCGGATTAGGTCTGCGGTCGATCAAACCTTGATCTTCCATTTTTTTTAGTGTACGAGATAGCGAAGTCGCTTCCATTCCCATCTTAGGTCCTAAGGCCGTAGAAGGTGTTCCCTTTTCAGGATCAATACTAATAAGAGCAAACCCAGTAGCCATAGTACTTCCTTTTCTTCCTGCTTCTTCATTGTACATCTTTTGCACTGCCATCCAGGTAGAGCGTAATATATAATCTATTGTTTTTTCTTTCAAAAGGGTCTGATCTGATACATTAGTGAGCCAAATATACAACAATTTACTATGCATGCATAGTAAATTGTTGAATTTTTTATCAGATTTTAAAATTTACTTGTAGGGGATTAGAAATTTCTATAGATAGATAATGTGTAAGAATTTAAAAAAATATCAGTTACAGTACCTCAACTAGTATTTGGAACATTTATCTATGTTTTTAAGTACATTAAAAGAATACCTAATACCTTACTCATATTTTTCTCCCTTGTAATTTCTTCCAGCATAAATTTTTAATGGTTCTGGCTTCGGAATGATTGGTACAATGTAAAGCGGTGTATTTTCATAAAATAAAATAGCCTCTTTTTCATTTAGAGGTTTGGAAGACCAACCATAGGTAAAATATTGTTTTGCTCCTTTAATTAAGGTCATATTATCCTGAAGATTTTCGCCCATGTACATAACCAAAGGAGCGTCAATTACTTTAAAATTAATAAATTCTTTAGGTATACCTTTAGTATTCTTATCGATATAGAAGTATTTCTCTTCTTCTTGGTCATAAAATAAGGTGTAATTAGAATCACCATTTTTTATGATTCCCTCTCTACTCCCGTTTTTAAGAAATACCGGAAATGTTTCGCTATACCAAATACCCAGATACGGACTATTACTTTGAAGAATCTCAACAGGAACAGGATTCTCCTTGGTAATTTTCGAATCATAAAAATCATTAGCAATTAGATATTGTTTAGTATTTGGTAAGTAAATAAGAACATCCTCTTTTAGACGATCCATGGGTAAATTAATGATACTTCCTTCAATTTCGATTTGTGGAATGCTCACTGCATACTGGTTTGCACGAATATCTCTCACTACAACATATTCAGGTTTCATATGATCTCGGTATACAACATTGTAATGTACTTTTTCAATTCGATTGTCTTTTATATATTTTTTTGAAACACAATTTCCTTTACCATCGGGTTCACAAATACTTTCAACACTAAGTGCCGATTTTTCATACACTTTTCTTCCATCTTTAAAATGAAATTCCTCAGTTTCAATTCCGTCAGGATAGGTTGAGGTTTTAGTTATTTTAAGTAAGTCATTTTCCTGTTTGTACGTATATTTTATAGATACGGTACGGTCTGTAGTACTAAACGTTCTATACTCTGTGTCAAGCCTTCCTTTTTTATCGTACTCATATGTAGTAATGTCGTTCTGATATTGTTTTTTAATAAGGTTTCCTTTGGAGTCATATTCATAAACATATCTAAGTGAACTCGAATTATTAATGATATACTCGGTAAGTTGTCCTTTTGTATTGAATTGCATGTACGGACTTTTCTCTTTATAAGCTTCCTCCTTAGACCATTGACTATACTTTGTAAAACTTGACCCATCTTCCAATAATTGCTTACGATCGTTATCGTAAAATTTCCCCGCATAATAGGCGACATCTCCTTTAATGTCTGAGGGTACAACAAATTTCAAGGCTTCAAGGGGTTTTGGATTCAAAGGTGCTTCTTCAAACCTTGCTGTTTGCCCAACAATAGTATTTAAACAAAATAAGGTGCTTACGAAAATAACGAGTGTTCTCATACAAAAAATGTTTTCGTAAAATTCGGAAAAATATATACATAAAATTATACGGCAATTGACGTATTTAAAAATTGAAGTTTAATAAAACAAAAACCCTCTTACAGTTCAAGGTAAGAGGGTTAGAAATTTGTTTAATTCTAGTTATTCTACAGAGGCCCAGGCTTCATTGAATTCTTTGTCAAATCGCACTTTCTTTTCCGAAGTTCTTAAAGAGGTAAGCCATTTAAGTTGTTTAGGACTTAAATACTTTTCAGCATTTTGTCTGCTTCCTAAGGCACTATTAATTTTTGTGCGCTGCAACGGGCTTAATGGTAAATATTTAAAATTGGAATGTTGTAAATAATAATCTTCATCCTTTTTAGAGGCCCTATAGGAAGAATCCTTGTTTATTGGAGACATGTTGTTTTGTTTGGCAAAGCTAGTTAGCATTTGATCTGCTATTATTTCTGGATTATAGGTCACTTTTACCACTTCGCGACCTTTCATAAAACCGGCTTCGGTATTTAAAACTCCTTCGTTGCTTCCTAATTGCTTTTCGCCCGTCCAGAAACAATACATACTGTAATAGGCCTCTTTTTGGTTATTTACTGCGGAAAGTTCTTTTCCTAAAATCTGCATATATTCCGGAATTTCATTCCCGTATTTTTTTAGTGAAGTAACCATGGCATCAAATAATCCTTTGGCCGAATAATCACTTGCTACGCGTCTTACCAGATTATCACCATTTTGATCCACAATGCGAACTACTGGATTATTCCAGCTAGGCTCGTTGTATTTTTTTAAGATTTTAGCATCATTGCCTCCTTTGTTATTAAAAATAGCAAGTGGAATAAATTCGTTTTCAATTGCTTCGGTCATCAACGGATTACTCAATACATTATGCCCATAATTACGACACGTCGCACAACCAGGAACTTCTTGAAATAATATTAAAATTGGTTTATTGTGTTTTGCTGAAAGCTGTATTGCAGCATCATAATCCCGTAACCAGGCTACTTTACCCAGTTCTTCATCCTGATCTTTAGGATTTGTTTTTTGCTGTGCTGTTGCTGAAAGTATTGTTATACAGAATATAAAGGGGAATATATTTTTTAAAAGTTTGAAGTTCATAATTTTTCTTTCGGTAGACGAACCAATGATATAATTCTTACAAGGTACGTATGTCAAAAAAAATCCCTTATTTAAGATAAAGGATTTTTCATACACTTTTATTGTAAGTTTTATAGTCTTATCTCTATTGCAACAGGCTCATTAGCTACTTCAAATTTAGCATCACTCCACATAGGAGGGCCAAAACTCATAACATTATTAGATGCTCCATACATTTCGGCAGGCATCCCATTAGGTTCAAAATCCATTTTTTTATTTCCATTTGTGTCAAGAAATAATAATACAGCATACGTACCGGGAGTCACATTCTCAAAAGTTATAGTAGCGATAGCATCTTTAACATCACTGTTTACTTCAACGCCGCCATCCTTCATAAAAGTATTTTCACTGTGGAGCACTGCATATACAGTTCCTTTGTTAGACGGTACAGGAACGGTAACAGTAACAGTTGTACCGTTTGTTTCAGTTTTAATTTCGGTCTGGGCGCTTAGTACAAAAGTTGATACTGCGAATACAAGTGTTGCGATGATTGTTTTCATGATATAAGGTTTTAAGTTGTAATTAATTTCTGAAACAAAGATGCAACGAATGTCTTTTCCGAAGAAAGTAATCTAACCCAACTGTCATATATGATAGCTGAATTGTTTTTTTCCTAGAAGCTAGAAGCTAGAAGCTAGAAGCTAGAAGTGAATAGTGAGACGTGAAAAGTAAAAAGTTATTTCTGATTAATATAATGAAACCTGGATAATCTATAACTCCACCAACTACCAACTATTTCTATAACAATCCTCTCGCTTTGATTTCAAGATACTTGTTAATGGTGTTTACCGTTAAATCTTCGGGAGCTGTGAGAATGGTCTGTATCCCATATTTCTGAAGCTCATTTACGATTAGTTTCTTTTCGTAGATAAACTTTTCGGCAATAGTCTTTTCAAAGATCTGATGGGTTGTTGATGCTTTTTTATGTAAAAAACTCTCCAGTTCGGTATTTTTAAAAAAGATGATCACCAGTAAATGTGTCTTTGCAATAGCTTGCAAATAGGGGAGTTGCCGGTGTAACGCATCAAGTGTTTCAAAGTTGGTGTACAACAATAACAGACTACGTTGTTTGATGTAGCGCTTTACATCTACATACAATCTGGAAAAATCACTTTCAGAAAAATCGGTTTTTACATTGTATAACGTTTCCAATAACAAATTCATCTGCGCACTACGTCGTTGCGCTACGACACGATCTTCTACTTTTCTGGAAAATGTAAACATTCCTGCTTTGTCATGTTTTTTTAACGCAATATTACTAATCACTAAAGTTGCATTAATAGCATAGTCGAGCAAGCTTAACTGTTCAAAAGGCATTTTCATCACACGGCCTTTATCAATGACCGAATACACTGGCTGTGATTTTTCATCCTGAAACTGATTCACCATCAGGTTTCCTCGTTTTGCCGTAGCTTTCCAATTGATGTTTCTAACATCATCACCCGACACATAGTCTTTTATCTGCTCAAATTCCATTGTGTGACCAATACGACGTATTTTTTTTAGTCCGTATAATTTTAGTCGATTGGTAAAGGCTATAAAGTCATATTTTTTTAACTGAAGGAAGGACGGATAATTAGGCACCATCGCTTCGGCAGAAAATTGTTGCCTGCGGGAGGCTAAACCCAAAACTGAGGTGCTAAAGATATTGAGATTCCCAAAATGATACTCTCCTCTTTCCGTAGGACGCACTTGATAGGTGAATTTTTTTTCTTCGGAAGAATTTAAAAGAGACTCAATTTTAAAATCCCGTAATTGCCATTGAATTGGAAGTTCATCAATAATCTTGATCTTTGTTGTAAAGCTGAAGCGGTTGACCACCTTTATCTCGATTTCATTATCATCTCCGTTAGAAAGTTTATCAGGCAGTATACGAGTTGCTTGAATACCTGTGTTGTTTCGGAATAATAGTAACAAATCAAATAATAAAAAAACGATTAACAACAACACCAATAGTTTTGTGATTCCATAGAGCGTGGGAAAAAAATAGGCGAACACAAAAAGTCCTACTATGCTAAAATGTAGCACGAAGAATCGCGGCGTGAGGTATATATTTTTAAAGATTTTTTTCATGGTAACATAAACACCCCTAAAGTCCCCCCAAGGGGACAATTAGTTTGATTTATCTTGGGATTTCTATCGTTTCAATAATCTGTTGTACTACTCTGTCTGGAGTGATACCTTCCATTTCCCGTTCTGGTGTTAATAGAATACGGTGACCTAGAACAGCAGGTGCTATTTTTTTGATATCATCTGGGGTAACAAAATCACGACCATTAATAGCTGCCATGGCTTTTGAGGCATTCATGATTGCCAAAGAGGCTCTTGGCGAAGCTCCCAGGAAAAGATTCGCGTTGTTGCGTGTATTGTCTGTAATCGCAGCGATATATTTTAATAGATGTGGTTCTATAATAATCTTTTTGATAGTCTTTTGGTATTCGGCAATTTGGGCTGCTGTTAAAACAGGCTCAATCATCTCCAGCGCGAACTTATTTTCTCTATGGTGCTCATTTTCTAAAATTGTGATTTCTTCTTCCAGACTCGGGTAGGGCACATTGATCTTAAATAAGAATCGGTCTAACTGAGCTTCAGGTAGTGCATAGGTTCCTTCTTGCTCCACAGGATTTTGAGTGGCAAATACCAGAAATGGTGGTGCCATTTTATATTCGGTACCGTCCATAGTGATTTGTCGCTCTTCCATCACCTCAAACAAAGCTGCTTGTGTTTTTGCAGGGGCACGGTTAATCTCATCAATCAGTACAATATTTGAAAACACAGGTCCTTTTTTAAATTCAAACTCGCTCGTCTTTACATTAAACACGGAGGTACCCAAAATATCACTTGGCATCAAATCTGGCGTAAATTGAATTCGGCTAAAATCTACTGCCAAGGTTTTAGCTAGTAATTTTGCTGTCACTGTTTTTGCAACTCCGGGAACTCCTTCAATTAGTGAATGACCATCACTCAAAATAGATACAATGAGCATTTCTAGCATGTTATGCTGTCCTACGATAACTTTTCCCAATTCTGCTTTGATTTTTGCAACAGCTTGTTGGAGGTCGTTCAGATCAATTCGCGAGGTAAATTCTAACGAAGAATTTTCAGTAGTGGGATTTGTAGTTTCGGGTGCCGGCCTTGCTTCCGTTTTTGGAGTATGTTCTGCTTGGTTTGCAGACAGGTCTTCTGGCTGTGATTTGTTCTCTTCCATAAGTTATAGTCTAAATGCTTCTATTTGTTTATTTAGTTCGATTAAGTCTGCTTCGGTATGCAGTACTTTTTGTTTTAAATGTTTGATATTTTGTATTAATTTCTCTGTTTCAGTTTCAGAATGATTACTCTTTAGCGCTAATTTTTTGATAAAATTTGCATCCAGTGTTTCCGTTTTTAAATAATAACGGGTACGCACACTTTCCAGAAAATAAGTAATCTTTTTTGAGATTATATTACTGTAATCTTTATGCTGAAAATACAAATCACCAATTGTTCTTGTAAATTCTATGGAGGTATTTTCCAGAGGTGCTACAACTTCTATAATGCGTTGTTCTCTTTTTCCTCTAAAAATAACGAATATGAGCAATCCTCCCAACAATACATAATAGGCCCAGGTCAAAGGTGCCTGATTAAAGACAAAGCGCATTGGTGATTCGACTACTTTACGACCTGACTTTTTATAAGCATCCAGATAAAAATGATCTGCCTCCAGATAGGAAAGTACTGCTGCTGTATAATGTTCATTGTTACGAAGCATATAATAGTTTGAAAAAGCTTCAGGGATCGTGTGAAAGTAAAACTGACCTTCCCCATAGTCAAGCTTCACATAATTTAACTGGTCGATTCTTTCTTCTTCCTCTTTTTCCGAAGTATAAAAACCTAAGGCAGTCGTATTGAGAGTATCTATTTCTCTAAAAACCGATTTATACATTCCTCGTTTGAACTGTGCCAATGAATCTGGCGCGTAGGAAGGTGAAAACAAATCAGGTTCAATCTTTTTAAATAACTCCTCATAATCGATACGTGCATCCATGCTTATGGTATCGGTAAGGCTAAAAAATAAGGTGCTGGAAGATATAAAAACAGTATTTCCGGCGGCTACATAGGACTTCATCTTTTTTGTCTGATTTTCATCCAGGTAGATATAATCATTTAGTAAGAAATAGGCCGTATTTGTTTTGTAGGCAGTGGTATCTTGAAGAAATTCAAATGGATCTAGGGTTATGGTTTCAAATGTGCTTTCAGGAAAAAGAGACGGTAGTTCTTCATAAAAAACCGAACTTCCAAAAGGCTGTGTATCATTCGCGACATAACTAGGATTCCAATTGACGGGTTTAGGACGTGTTGTTTCAGAAATAATTAAGAGCAGTAGAAACGCACAGAAAATATATACGATTGTTTTAGACCTTTTATCCAGCATGATTTGATTTTTTGGTTAATATATCAAAATCCTGCTGTGCCTTGTAAAAGCCATTCTCATCAAGCACATATTCACCATACCAGATATTATCATACAGATAAGACACCTTTTTAAATCCTTCTTTTATGTCTGTATTAGTAATTTCATGATAATAATCGGTATTGGTTTTGTCAAAATGCCAGTCTATAATATTTTTTAGGGAGAGCATTTTTAGAGACTTTAGATACATATAGCGTATGGCAAGTCGGTAGTTTTTTTCTGAAAGTGCATCGGTTATGTAGACATCCAAATCAATAGTTTCAATATGTTCCTCCTGAATGTTTAACGGAGCGACTAGAGTGCTTTTTCGAGTAAAAAAAGACGATGCTCGTTCACCTACCAATAACCTCACAATAATATAGACAATAATGATGCCTATGATCACATAAAAGAAGAACCGAAGGAAGATGATCATCTCTGGACTGATATCAATACCAAATAGCTCTCCTATTTTTCTGAAAAACCAGTTTAAAAACTGAGTGATAAGATTTTCGGCTTCGCCTTCTAGTTTGTCATAATCATACGTATCGCCTGAATATTTTTCTGAAAGTTGTTCATCATACTTTTTTAATGGTACTGGAGCATCTTCAATTTTTACTTGCAGGCTATCCTGCACGGAAGCAATAGCAGCTGTTACAACACCGAAAAACCCAACTATGAAACTGTATATTTTATTCACCTGCGCCTATTTCTTCAATTCGTTTTCGAGCTTCTTCATTATACGTTTCTTCATGTAAAGAGAAATATAATACACTGTTGGTGAGTTGTGACATCGATTGATTAAAACTGGCCACCATTAAAAATATCGCTCCTGCAATCGTAAAGATGATTTTTGCCACTGCAGATTGTTCTAATTCGACTCCAGTTTCCGAAGAATGAAATAAATATATTCCTAATAAAATTCCAGGAATCATATAAACGACCAACATTAGAACAGAGATTAAAATCCCAACAACAAGATTAACTAACACTGCTTTCCAGAAGTGTGTAAAAAGCAGGGTCCAACCTTCACCTAACGCATTTATGACATCGCGTTTTTCATAAAGCATCGCCATAAAAGATAAACCCATCCAGGTAATAAATCCTATCTGCAGTAAATAATAGGCAAAGGTTCCTAGTACGGGAATAAATGACAGAACCATTCCCACAATAAATACAATTACAAACATGCTTACCGCTAAAAAAACAAATAAGGCGATACTTCCTATCCTATCAAAAATAAAATGCCACACATTTTTCTTGTCTACATCTTTGGTAGGATGAGCCTCATAGGTTATAGCGTACGAAGCCGCAAGGCTGTAATTTAAAATTGCAGTACAGAAAAAGAGAAACAGAAATCCAATGATTCCGAGTCCGAAATACAAATTTGCAGTATCGGTTGCAGCTTCATTATACATAGTACTACCACCCACACTTCCCATAAAACCAGTGACCATTAAATAGCTTACTCCAAGAAATCCAATGAGAAAGATTCCGTTGTATCTTATAAAGATATTGACGAAGTTCTTCAAATTCTGTTTAAAGAATTCGAAGTATGTAGTAATAGTATCTCCTATATCTCGCTTTACTTTAAGCTTTATTAACTGCTGCATATTTTTTATTCAAACGTATGGGGTATATAATATAATAGTAAATGATCAATGCTAGGGAACTAAAAATAATACTCATCGCCAACCAAACTGGCATATTACTATATCTAGTGATAAAACCTTCAATAAATCCGGCAATAATAAAAAACGGAATGGTACTCACCACAATTTTCAATCCGTCCTTAGCTCCCTTTAAAAAGGATACTTTTCTGGAATAGGTCTTTGGAAACAAAATACTGTTTCCCATCACCATTCCTGCACAACCTGCAATTACAATGACACTAATTTCAATCGTGCCATGCAACCAGATGCTTTTGGAAGCAACAAAAAGAAGGTCTTTATTGTAGAAAAAAGTAAAAAAAGCACCCAGCATTACGCCGTTGCTAAATAAAATATATCCTGTCCCAATCGAGGTGACCACACCTGCTGCATAGGCAAAGATGGCCACACGAATGTTATTGATAGTGATTCCTAAAAATGTTCCTAATTCACCTCCACTTTTATAAATGGCTGTTGGGTCTCCATTTTCAATATTGTTTAAGGTTGTGTTCACATAGCTGTCACCTAAGATGAGGCGTAAAAAAGAATCGTCGTTCAACGTAGAAATGACTCCAATTGCAGTAGCAATAGCAAATAGTAAAAATGAATAAAACAACATTTTTTGATGTTGCATAAAAAACAATGGAAACTCATATTTCCAAAAAGAAACGATGCGATTTCCCGTTTCTTTTTTATTAATGTAGATCTGCTGATGCGCTTGAGAGGCCAGCGAATTTAAATACTGAAGGGTTTTACTTTCAGGATAATAGGTCTGTGCATAGGCTAGGTCATTCGTCAACTGAATGTAGTAATCTGCCAGATGATCTGGACTCATTTTAGAATTAACTGTGATTGCCTTTTCAAAAGCAATCCATTTTTCTTTATTTTGCTTGACGAATGCTGCTTCCCGCATTTTAAAATTTTCAATAAATATAAACACTTGTTGTCACATGGCAAACATAGCAATCAATACCACACAAAATGTCAATTTAGACTATAAAATTGCAAGTGTAGGCGAACGAATCTTAGCATTTTTAATAGACCTTGTTTTGTTTATGGTCTATTTCTATGTAATTGAGATCATTACTTCTGCTATGCAAATGGCCATAAGTGATAACTGGACCGTATTTGGTTTACAACAATTACTATTGTTCCCAGTTTTCTTTTACTCTTTATACATGCACATATTATTCAATGGTAGGACCTTGGGTAAGTATATCATGAAAACCCGAGTCGTTATGATGGATGGCTCTCCTGTACATTGGTCCAATTATTTAACATTGTGGATGCTTCGCTTAATAGATATTTGGATGTTTGCCTGCTCTATAGGGATTCTCACTATTATTTTTTCTGAAAAAAGACAACGGCTGGGAGACATGGCTGCTGGAACCATTGTAATTACCACCAAAAAGAAAGTACATATTACCCATACTATTTTGGAAGAAGTTGAAAACACCTACGAACCAAAATTTTTAAATGTGACCGTGTTTACCGATAAAGATGCGCGTTTAATTAAAGAAACGTACCAGATAGCTGTTCGGTCAAGTGATTATAAAACACTGAATATGCTTCGTAAAAAAGTAGAAGGCATCTTAGAGGTCGAAAGTGATCTCTACGACAAACAGTTTATCGATACCGTTTTAAAGGACTATAACTATTTTACCCAGAACATGTGAGTTTATTTTTAATCATCGACATATTAGGAACCATCGCCTTTGCAGTTTCCGGAGCCTTGACCGCCATGAAAAAGCGTATGGATGTCTTCGGAATCTTTATCATTGCCTTTGTAACAGCAGTAGGAGGCGGGACACTACGTGATCTCCTTATAGATGCTAACATTACATGGATGCGTAATCTTACATTCGTATATGTAATTACTGTAGCTGTGGTATTGGCTATTATTTTCCGAAGAAAATTAGGATATGTTCGACGCTCTCTCTTTTTATTCGACACCATTGGGATTGCACTATACACTATCGTTGGAGTGGAAAAAGGAATTGCAGCCGATTTTCCGCCGATCATTTGTGTGGCCTTGGGTACCATGTCGGCTTGTTTTGGAGGAGTGATACGTGATATTCTGTGTAATGAAATCCCTGTAATTTTCAGAAAAAATATTTATGCGACAGCTTGCATCGTAGGTGGAGTTGCTTATTTTTTACTGCTGAAAACTACGTTGTCTTCAGATATTATTGTTATTATTTCAGGTTCAGTAGTGATTACAATCAGATTACTGGCAGTTACCTTTAATTGGTCATTACCTAGTATTTATAGAAAAAGCGAATTGGCTGAAGATTAATTACTACGCTTACTTATAAAATTGTAAGCACATATTTATACGCCATTGCACAGCCTATTCCTATTGCAAAACTCAACAGCGTACCTATGAGAATATATTCGGTAAGCCGAATGTCTTTCGATTCTTTTAAATCTCCAAACCTGAAAATGGACTTGGCTGCTAGTAAAAACCCGATGCCTTCCCAAAAATCAATTACCACAAAGAAGAAGATAAACAACCGTTCCAAAATCCCAATGTATTTACCGGCGTCATTGATACTGTGAGTTTCTTTTCCTTTCTCAACACTCCATTTTTTCATTACAAATTTGAGAACGATCGCACTTACATAAGTTGCAGTAAGGAGTGCGACAAAGAATATCAAAACTTCTGGAGAATAGAAATTATCAAGTGGAATTGAAAAAGGATAATAATAATAGACCACCCCTAGAAGTACTGCGATATGTGCTGCCTGATCTGCAAAAAACCACCATTTTGCTGTTTTCTTTTTTTGAAGGCTTAACTTTAGTGCGTCGATCCCAAAATGACTTACCGTGATAAGTAGAACAGCTACAAAGTAGCTGCTCTCAAATTTTGTAGTAATTAATAAGAGTAGTAAATGTATGGCAATATGAAAATATAAGTATCTGGATTTTAGGGCATGCTTATTCTTATGTGTCACCCATCGACCAGGCTGTAGCAGAAAATCTCCTACAAGATGAGCTAATAATAATTGTAGTAGGAAAGTTAGCATCTTTTTGAGATTTCAGAGTTATAATAGGTGAGGACATTTTTTAATTCATCAAAACTACCACGCTTAAGTGCAGCGCTTACAGTACTCTGACTTTTAAGCTGAAGTAAATCTGCAAGCTGATTTTGATTTAGATCCGGTTTTTCTAATGCGAGTTTTATGACTTCTGAAGAAGCTGTGGTCCATTGATCTGCAAAAAGTGCGGTCAACTCTAAGACCAATGTGAAAGTGGTGTTGAAATCGTCCCACGGTGTTTTGATGGCTAATGTATTTTTCTTCAAATTTTCAAAAGCTGCACCCGAGCTTACAAAAGCATCACCGTTAGATTCTGTTATTTTTTTTGCTTCATAGCTAATGGAACCTATTCCAATTGCTATGCGCACATCCAGTTCTTTAAATTGTTTTATCGTTGCCTTTAGTAAAAAGGCAAGTTCTAATGCTTTTTCAACTTCCGTTTTTATCTGAAAGCTATCACCTCTATAGATTTCCCAATCTTTGGGTTCTTTGCCAGTTTTAGACAATTCTTTCCGAAGTAAAGGTAGCCACTTATCAGCTTCAATTGACTGAGAATTAATAATATCGCCTGTTAGGATTGCTTTCAATCAATTAGATTTTAATGCAATATACTAAAATTATCGTCTATTTAAGCGATAATAACAATTATCGTTGATTTAAGCGATATTTTGGATTATCGTCTGTTTTGTCGATACTACTAATAGGCAGTTAAACTAATAGGATAGATGATTTACTAATAAGATGTATAATTTGGTATTGTTTCAAGAAAATGATAGCGCTCTTGTTCTGCATCAATTTGACAGTAATAATGTGCAACACCATTGGTAACCATTAAATAGGTGGCGTCCAGCACAAAATTATAGCGGGCGATCTGGTCAAAGGTATCTTGCGTGATATCAATTTTTGGAGCTTTGCATTCTACGATGAGGTGAATGCTTCCGTCGCTATTAAAAACTACAATATCATAGCGTTTAATCGTATCGTGAAGTTTGAGTTGTTTTTCGACATTAATGTGGCTTAACGGATAGTTTTTTTCAGAAATAAGAAATTGTACCGTGTGTTGACGTACCCATTCTTCGGGTGTGAGTACGACAAATTTTTTCCGAATGACATCAAAAATCAATGATTTGTTTTCGTTACTTTTGAAACGGAAAGTATAGTCTGGGAAGTTCAGCTTCTGCATATCGCAAAGAAACACTTTCCGAAGAAAATATCATAACATAATCACAATTCGTACCCTAATAAAATGCCTTTAGACAAAGCAAAATCCATTATCACAGATATTAAAAACGGTACCATACATCCAATTTATTTTTTGATGGGAGAGGAGCCGTATTATATCGACGGAATTGCTTCGTTTATTGAAAACAGTATTCTTACTGAAGAAGAACGCGGTTTTAATCAGATGACTTTATATGGTCGTGATGTAAGTATCGATGATATTGTAAGCAACGCAAAGCGCTACCCTATGATGGCAGAAAAGCAAGTGGTTATTGTAAAGGAGGCACAGGATCTAAGCAGAACCATAGAGAATCTGGTGTCGTATGCCGAAAATCCGCAGCCAACCACAGTGCTTGTAATTTGTTATAAATACAAAAAGCTGGATGCCCGTAAAAAACTGGCAAAAGCAATAAAAAAGACGGGTGTTGTTTTTGAAAGCAAAAAATTATATGAAAATCAGGTGCCAGACTGGATTCGCCGTGTATTAGCAGGCAGAGGCTATACGATTACGCCCAAAGCGGCGCAGATGCTGGTAGAGTTTTTAGGAAACGATTTAGGGAAAGTAAATAATGAGCTTGAAAAATTGCAATTGATTATCAAGCCTGGAGAACAAATCACTCCACAAATTATTGAAGAAAATATAGGAATAAGTAAGGACTTCAATAATTTTGAATTGCAAAATGCAATAGGGGTTAAGGATATAAAGAAAGCTTTTGCGATTGTGCAGTATTTTGGTCAAAACCAGAAAAATCATCCCTTGGTGATGACGGTGGCTTTGTTGTATAGTTTTTTCTCTAAGCTATTAAAATATCATGCATTACGAAACAAAGGAGATGCAGCCAGCGCTTTAGGTGTAAGTCCTTATTTTATAAAAGACTATCAGATAGCCGCTGCAAATTATCCTATGAAAAAAGTAAGTGCAATCATATCTTCTATACGAGAGGTTGATATGAAAAGTAAAGGTGTAGGTGCTGCCAATATGAGCCAGGGAGATTTGCTAAAAGAATTATTGGTTTCTATTTTTGATTAAACTTATTTTCGGTCTATAGAAAACTTACCAGGGCCACAAATAGCAATCACTAAAAAACCGACAAGATATAAGAGCGCTTTTTCTTTCGTAGCGATCGGATCGGCTGCATGCACTACAAATGCGGCTACGACCATGGTAATAATAGTTGGAATAGCAGCTATACGCGTGCGAAGTCCTATGATGATGAGCACAGGGCAAATAGCTTCAGCTATTACCGTTAAAATAAAAGAGGCCGTATTGCCAATTCCTATAGGGTCACCAAACTCAAAATTACCATTTAAAAGTCGTATTAGTTTAGGAATTCCGTGGGTAAGCATTAAGCCTCCCATTCCAAATCTAAGTAATAATAATCCTAAGTTGTAGTTTGGTTTCATAATGTATTTTTAAAATTAAGTTGTTAAAGGTATAAAAAATTTTAACCGTATTTTTGCCTTTAAAATTAATTCAATGACAAAAGTACGCGCCTGGATTTCTGCCGCTCGATTACGTACGTTACCTTTATCAATTTCAGGAATTATTGCTGCGGGAGCCGCAGCTTACGCAGTGAATCAATTTTCTATATTAGTTTTTATACTTGCGATATTAACTACACTAGGATTTCAAATTTTATCAAATTTTGCAAATGATTATGGCGATGGAGTGAAAGGAACTGATAATGCCAATAGAGTAGGACCAGCCAGAGCATTACAAAGTGGTTTACTTACACGAAAGGAATTAAAAGTTGGAATGGCAATTACTGTCCTTGTCACATTATTACTTGCCAGTATGCTTATTTTTGCAGCCTTCGGAATGGAAAATTTTGTACTGTCTATAGTATTTTTTAATCTAGGTATTGCGGCTGTTATTGCTGCTATTACGTATACGGTTGGAAAGAAAGCCTACGGTTATCGTGCCATGGGTGACCTATTTGTGTTTATATTTTTTGGGATCGTGGGTGTTATGGGTTGTTATTTTTTATTTACAGAAAGTCTTGGAAATTTTGTACTATTTCCAGCGATTACTATAGGTCTATTGAGTACCGCTGTGTTAAATCTCAACAATATGCGGGATAGGGAAGCAGATGCCTTGGTTAATAAAAATACCTTGGCAGTAGTGCTTGGGGGTACTCGTGTAAAAAGATACCATGCGTTATTGATTCTTGCAGCATTGATAAGTACACTTCTTTATTTTTTGCTGAATGCTTACCGTCCAATTCAATATATGCCATTGCTTGCATTTGTTCCTTTGTTATTAAATCTTATAAAAGTTTTCAAAGTTAAATCACCGGTCTTACTGGATCCCGAATTAAAAAAAGTCGCACTTAGTACCTTTTTATTTTCAATCCTATTGTTTGTGGTACAGTTGCTATAAATTTTAGTGCTGTTTTTGTATTTTTAAGAAAAATAAATCGAATTATGAAAATTACATTTTACGGTCAAAATAGTTTAGCATTAGAAATAAAAGGAAAACATATAGTAGTGGACCCTTTCATTACAGGAAACGATAATGCCAAGCATATTGATATTTCTAGTCTTAAAGCAGATTATATTTTACTCACACATGCGCATCAGGACCATATTCTTGATGTAGAAGCTATTGCTAAGAATACGGACGCCACTATTGTTAGTAATTATGAAATTGCGAATCATTTTGAAGAAAAAGGATTTAATGTACATCCCATGAATCATGGTGGGAATTGGGCTTTTGACTTCGGAAATGTAAAATACGTCAACGCCATTCATACTAGTTCATTCCCAGACGGAAGCTATGGCGGACAACCAGGCGGATTTGTTATTGAAGGTGAACACAAGAATATCTACATCGCAGGAGACACTGCATTGACTATGGATATGAAATTAATCCCATTGCACACCAAGCTTGACCTTGCAATTTTGCCTATTGGCGATAATTTTACGATGGGAATTGACGATGCCATTATAGCTAGTGATTTTGTAGAATGTGATAAAGTTCTGGGCGTTCATTACGATACTTTTGGATATATTGAGATTGACCATGATGAAGCAAAAAAGAAATTTTATGATGCTGGTAAAGATCTTATGTTGCTAGACATTGGTGAGTCCATAGAGTTGTAAGTCAAATGCTAAAAGCTACTTTTAAAAAGCACATTCTCAATTTTAAGAAACCAGCAGGCACGTCTCGGGGAGTTTTAAAAACGAAGGAGACCTGGTTTTTATTTCTTTCTGAAAAAGAAAGACAAGGTATTGGCGAATGCGGAATGTTTCAAGGCTTAAGTATTGATGACAGACCTGATTTTGAGTTGAAACTTCAATGGGTATGCGATCATATCCAACTAGGGAAAGATGCATTGCTGAAACAACTTACTGAGTTTCCCGCTATTCAGATAGGGGTAGAAATGGCTTTTTTGTCTCTTGAGGGTGACACACGCTTTGAGTTATTTCCTTCGGAATTTACTAACGGAATGGTAGGAATTCCTATCAACGGACTCATTTGGATGGGCGATAAATCCTTTATGAAAAAGCAGATTGAGGCGAAACTTAAAGAAGGGTTTAGCTGTATTAAATTGAAGATTGGTGCGATCGACTTTGCTTCAGAAATCGAATTGTTAAAATCCATACGAAAAGAATTCTCTGCTTCAGAAGTTGAACTACGCGTAGATGCAAATGGAGCATTTTCAGTTTCCGAAGCACTAGAAAAACTACACTTACTTTCAGAATATGAACTCCACTCTATAGAACAACCTATTAAACAAGGACAATGGCAAGAAATGGCAGCACTCTGTGAAATGACGCCACTTCCAATTGCGCTGGATGAAGAACTGATCGGGATTTTTTCCGAAGAAAAAAAAGAAAAACTACTTGATACCATCAAACCACAATACATCATTTTAAAACCAACGCTGGTAGGCGGATTTGGAGGAAGCGATTCATGGATAAAACATGCCGATCAACGAAAAATAGGGTGGTGGATCACTTCGGCGCTTGAAAGTAATGTAGGATTAAACGCAATTTCGCAATACACCTTCACAAAAAATAGTAAATTGCCACAAGGTTTAGGAACTGGAAGCTTATATACTAATAATATGGGGTCGCCATTAACAATCCGTAACGGGAATATCTATTATGATACCAATACGCCATGGGATTTACATTTTTCAATCAAATTTTAATTTAATAAATTACTTAATCAACTAATACATGTACATACAACAAGCCTATAATTTTTTGCACGATTGGTGGCGCTATTTGGTAGGTGCTATACTTATTTTTATCGCCTCTCAATTGGGTTCTATTCCTTTTATTTTAGCAGTTGTTTTAAAGAAATTAAGCAACGGTGGAGGATTTGCCGAATTACAGGATACTAATTCACTTCTCAATGTGTTAGATTCAAACCTTACGCTATTCTTGATGCTTCTTAGCTTTGCGATAGGTTTGTTGGGATTATATATTGTTGTCAAATATCTTCATAAACAACCTTTTGTAACATTAACTACCTCAAGAAGAAAAACAGACTGGGGTCGTGTGTGGTTTGGTTTTGGATTAATTGCGGTGGTGACCATCGTTTTAACATTAGTAGATTATTATAGCAGTCCCCAAGATTATATCGTGCAATTCGATGCCGTACCCTTTATAATTTTAGCCGTAATTGCTATTGTCATGATTCCTTTGCAAACCAGTTTTGAAGAATATTTGTTTAGAGGCTATTTGATGCAGGGCTTAGGTACTATTGTTGGTAATAAATGGCTTCCTTTGATCGTAACATCTGTAGTTTTTGGCGGTTTACATTTCTTTAACCCAGAAGTTGATAAACTGGGACCTTCTATTATGGTTTACTACATTGGAACTGGTTTTTTCTTAGGAATTATTACATTAATGGATGATGGGATGGAATTAGCTTTGGGCTTTCACGCAGCCAATAACATGGTAGGTGCGATGTTGGTTACCGCAGACTGGACAGTGTTTCAAACACATTCGATCTTTAAAGATATTTCTGAACCAGTAGTAGATTTTGCAACTGTTTTTGGGCCTGTATTTGTCATGTATCCTATTTTTATTGCGATTATGGCATGGCGTTATAAATGGAATAACTGGGGACAAAAACTGTTTGGTAAGGTTACAAAACCCAGCCCCTCAACGATTCCTCCACAAGAAATTGTATAAAACTGTTGAAAACTCCCCCGCTTCATATCGACCCATCTTTTACCTTAAATGGTCTTTCTTTTGAAACCGATGCAGATGTATTGGATTTTGCACATAGTCTCAAAAGGGATGGTGCCCCACACGAGCGAAGTATGGGAAAGTTTATTATGAAATGGCTTAACGATGATGCTCATATAAGTGTAAAAACATCTGGATCTACAGGAAAGCCAAAAAAAATATTGCTTTCCAAACAAGCAATGATCAATAGTGCAAAGGCTACAGGAGCTTATTTTAAGGTAGGTGAAAAAACCACTGCATTGTTATGTTTGCACCCTAAGTTTATCGCAGGAAAAATGATGCTCGTTAGGGCAATGACCTTAGGCTGGCATTTACATGTAGTAGCTCCAGAGAAAGATGCTCTGACTCAATACGATAACGATTATGATTTTGCCGCAATGGTTCCGTATCAGGTTCGCCATTCGATTGATGCTTTAGGAAAAGTAAAAAAACTAATTATTGGAGGTGGTCCTATATCAATGAAACTAGACGAGATGCTTCAGGACGTGCCTACCGAAGCATTTGCCACCTACGGAATGACCGAAACCATTACTCACATAGCAGTACGACGTATCAATGGACCAGCCAAATCGCAACATTACCATGGATTGCCAGATGTAAAATTTGATATCGATGACCGCGGCTGTTTAAAGATAAACGCTCCCAGAATTCACCCCGAAACAATTGTCACTAACGATCTCGTAAATTTAACAACGTCTTCCTCATTTGAATGGTTAGGAAGAGTAGACAATGTCATTAATAGCGGCGGAATAAAAATCTATCCTGAAAAAGTAGAACAGAAACTAGCAGATGTTATCGACTTTCCTTTTATCATTACCTCTCAACCCGATGAAGCCCTTGGAGAACGAGTTATTTTGGTGATTGAAAACAAACATGAAGTCAGTATTCCTAACTATTCTGAAGCTTTTGAAACGCTTCAGCCCTACGAAAAACCTAAAAAGATCTATACGGTCTCTAAATTTCCATATACCGAAAATGGGAAGATCAAACGCAATGAGGTTCTTTCCGTTTTAAAAAAATATTAATACTTCACTCATTCAAAAGGAGGGTTCGCTCATTTAAGGTTTTCTAAATTTCTTTTGTGGAATAGATTTACATCATAATCTAAAAACCATTAAAAAATAAACCCATAGTTTAGAGAGAGAATTTGCATTGGGTTTCTAGTGAAGGGCGTCGAAAGACGCTCTTTTTTTTCTGTCATTCTAAACTTATTTCAGCTTCTCCTATTAATCAGGGATTCTTACACCCTTTTTTGTATTTTTATTTCTGAAAATCCATCCCTATGAAAAACCTTTTCTTTCTGTTTTGCTGTATTACCATTTCTTTAAACGCTCAAATACTTTCTGAAAGAAACCGAGCCGATTTAAAAAACGAAATTCTAGTAGATCGTTTTGACAATTTACTCCCACAGCTCATGGACAGAGCGGGGATCGATATGTGGCTGGTTATCTCACGTGAATACAACGAAGACCCAGTGATGCAAACCATGTTACCCGCCACCTGGCTCAATGCTAGACGAAGAACAATGCTTGTTTTTTATAGAAATTCTGAAAAAAACACCATCGAAAAATTGGCAGTTGCGCGTTACGATGTGGGTGAGAATATTACCTCGGCATGGGATAAGGAAAAGCAACCCGATCAATGGGCACGATTGGTCGAGATCATCCAAGAACGCAACCCAAAAAGTATCGGAATTAATATTTCAGAGAATTTTGCTATTGCCGACGGACTGGTAGTCACAGACTATAACGAATTAAAAGAAGCGCTGCCACAGGATCTGGAAGATAAATTGGTTTCTGCTGAAAAGCTTGCTGTAGGATGGATAGAAACCCGTACCCAAAAAGAGATGCAATTGTATGAAACGCTTGTGGAAATAACCCATGGTATCATTGCGGAAGCTTTTTCGAAGAAAGTGATAACTCCTGGAGTTACCTCCACAGACGATGTGGTGTGGTGGATGCGCCAAAAAGTAACTGATATGGGATTGGAAACATGGTTTCATCCTACCATTGACGTACAACGAAGTACCGAAGCACTAAAAAGCCATATTGAATCTTTCAGCAAAGCAAAGCAAAAAGATCTGATTATGCCTGGTGATCTATTGCATTGTGACTTTGGAATTACTTATATCGGTCTTAATACCGATTGCCAGCAGCATGCTTATGTATTGCGAGAAAATGAAACTAAAGTTCCAGATTTTTTAGCGAAAGCTTTTGCGGAAGGTAATCAAGTGCAGGATATTTTTACTTCAAATTTTGAAACTGGAAAAACAGGGAATGAAATATTGCTCAAATCCCTTTCTGAAGCTAAAAAAGAAAAATTGCGCCCCTCTATTTACACACACCCCTTAGGATCGTATGGTCATAGTGCTGGCCCCACGATTGGAATGTGGGACTCAGAGGGTGGTGTGCCAGGAACAGGTGATTATCCGTTATGGGTAAATACGGTCTATGCGATTGAATTAAACACCACTGTTTATATCGAGGAATGGGAAAAGGACATTCGGATTATGTTGGAGGAAGCAGGGTTTTGGGGAACAGAAGGCTTTAGATATGTAAACAAGCGACAAGAACATATTAAAGGTATTTGATTATATCTAATTTTTTTATAAAACTTTAATTTAAAATAAAAATAGTACTAAATAATTCGTGGGTATTTTGATGACATTGTCACCTTTTTTCGATGTCATGGTAATTGTTTCAATAGATTTTTTGCCCAATATCAAAATCTTACAAACTTACTTATGCTTTTAAAATAAGTAACCTATGAGAATTATTTTTTTATTTTTAATGTTTTCGATGATAAATCCTGTCATTGGACAGGTTGGTGTCAATACAATTTCACCAACCAAAGAGCTAGATGTAAATGGTGAATTAAGAATTAGAAATTTACCTATTATGAATAACTCATTAGATGTACTTTCAGCAGATTTGAATGGTAATACAGGAAAGATATCAAATATTAAGTTTTTAAAAGAAGTTTATTTTGATGAGGCTACCAATCCAATAAATTATACTATGTATTCAACGGGGTTACAAATTGTAGACAATGTTAATTTGGGTCTTACAAATACCGTTGTCATTCCTGCTCGAGTAAAAGCTACTCTCATTGTTAATTATTCGGTGCCTATGGGATTAGCGGGAAGTTTTGATAAAGTCAATGGTTATTATGGAATTAGATTTCTAAGAAATAATGTAGAGGCTCAAGCAGGAAGTAGAAAATACTCTATACCAGATAGATATCTCTTAAACTCATTCAGTAACGATAGTTATAGTATGGTTTCTGTTAGTACAACATTTATAGAAGTTGTAAATAACTCAGCAAATAATAATCCGCTTACTATTACTTATTCCCTAAATGGTTATATAGAACAGAGACATTCGAATGCATCACCTGTTGAGTACAGATTTAATATGTGGTCTAGCTCAGGTAACAACTACAATTGGGGAAAAAGTTTTATTTCAACTCAAATGTACATTCACAATTAGTATCGTTAACCATACGATGTTTTACACTTGAATTACGCCTAGATTAAACTTTTTTTCAATAGGAGCGTGGTTGGCTGCTTCAATTCCCAAACTGATCCAGGTTCTGGTATCGATGGGATCAATTACGGCATCTGTCCATATTCTGGAAGCAGCATAATAAGGAGAAATCTGCTCGTCATAGCGTGCTTTGATTTTATCGTACAGCTCTTTTTCAACATCTGGAGTAATGGTTTCTCCTTTTTTCTTTAAAGAAGCAGTTTCAATCTGAAGCAATACTTTTGCGGCGCTATTACCACTCATCACAGCCAGTTCTGCACTTGGCCACGCAACAATCAATCTTGGATCATACGCTTTACCGCACATCGCATAATTTCCGGCACCATAAGAGTTTCCTATCACAATCGTGAATTTTGGCACCACACTATTACTTACGGCATTTACCATTTTAGCTCCATCTTTAATAATACCACCGTGCTCACTTTTACTACCTACCATAAATCCGGTCACATCCTGTAAGAAAACCAACGGAATTTTCTTCTGATTGCAATTGGCAATAAAACGAGTCGCTTTATCGGCACTATCACTATATATCACTCCGCCAAACTGCATTTCGCTAGGTTTGGTTTTTGCTTTGGTGGTTTTTACCAGTTTTCGTTGGTTGGCGACAATTCCTACCGCCCACCCATCGATTCGTGCATAGCCAGTAAGGATGGTTTGACCGTAGCCTTCTTTATATTCTTCAAACTTACTATCATCTACCAGACATTTAATGATCTCGCGCATGTCATATTGATCTGCACGCGATTTTGGTAGAATTCCGTACATATTTTTAGGATCTTCTTTTGGCTTTATTGCTTTTTCACGATTAAAACCTGCTTTTTCAAAATCACCGATCTTAGATACAATATTCTTTATAGTATCCAAAGCGTCTTTGTCGTCTTTGGCTTTATAATCTGTCACTCCACTAACTTCACAATGAGTGGTTGCTCCCCCCAAAGTTTCGTTGTCAATACTTTCGCCAATGGCAGCTTTTACCAAATAACTACCGGCAAGAAAGATACTTCCGGTTTTATCGACGATAAGTGCCTCGTCACTCATTATAGGCAAGTACGCACCTCCTGCCACACAGCTTCCCATTACGGCGGCAATCTGTGTAATTCCCATACTGCTCATCACGGCGTTATTTCTAAAAATCCGTCCAAAATGTTCCTTATCCGGGAAAATTTCATCCTGCATAGGAAGATAGACTCCTGCGCTGTCCACCAGATAAATAATAGGAAGCTTATTTTCAATAGAAATTTCTTGTGCCCGCAAATTTTTCTTTCCGGTAATTGGAAACCAGGCTCCTGCTTTTACAGTGGCATCATTTGCTACTACGATACATTGTTTCCCTTTTACATACCCAATTTTTACAACCACTCCGCCACTTGGACAACCCCCATGTTCGGCATACATCCCTTCGCCAGCGAATGCGCCAATTTCGATGGAAGGTTTTTTGTCATCCAAAAGATATTTGATTCGCTCTCTGGCAGTCATTTTCCCTTTGGCGTGGTGCTTTTCGATACGTTTTTCGCCACCACCCAGTTTGACTTTGGCAAGTTTTGAGCGTAATTCTGAAACTAATAATTTATTGTAGTCTTCGTTTTTGTTGAAGGTAAGGTCCATGTAGTATTATTGAATTTGTGTAAAAATACAAAATGAGAGGTATTAGAATTCTATTCTACACTAAAAATCTTACTATAAATATGATGTTTTGTATTAAAACTTAGCTGAAATGTATTCTGAAAATACTCAAGAAATAACGATATTTGTAAGATTCTAAAACTTGCAATACGGATTGATGCGGCATCACCAGACCGAACCTAGTGCGCGTCTGGTATACAGCAGAAAGCCGGACCGGAAAGCAAAGTGAAACGAAAGCTTGACGGATTGCCATAAAAAACAAACCAAAAATGATGAATAAAAATACAGTATTGGCATGGGCAACATTTATTATGATTGTAGTAGGCTGCGGATTAATTGCCCTAGGTGCTTTTAGATATGACGACGTTGCAGGATGGGGATTTGTATCTGTGGGGATTGGTTTTTTCGCCATCGCATGGGTGTTTAATGCATTGAAAGGGAGAATGTAAATTTTTCTTCAAATCAATCAATCAACTAACTTTTTAACCAAATAACTAATAATATACACATGTCCGACGATAAAAAAGTAATTTTCTCTATGTCTGGGGTAACCAAGACATTTCAGAACGCGCAAACTCCCGTTTTAAAAAATATTTATTTAAGCTTCTTCTATGGCGCTAAAATTGGAATTTTAGGTCTTAATGGAAGTGGTAAATCTACCTTGCTGAAAATTATTGCAGGAGTTGATAAAAATTATCAGGGCGATGTCGTTTTCGCACCTGGATATTCTGTTGGGTATTTAGAACAGGAACCGAAACTGGATGAAGATAAAACTGTTATCGAAATTGTAAAAGAAGGGGCAGCCGAAACTGTTGCGATCTTGGATGAATACAATAAAATTAATGATGCCTTTGGTCTGGAGGAAAACTATAGCGATCCAGATAAAATGGATAAGCTAATGGCAAGACAAGCTGCTTTACAGGACCAGATCGATGCAACCAATGCCTGGGAGTTGGATACCAAGTTGGAGATCGCTATGGATGCGTTACGTACGCCAGAGAGTGATAAGAAGATTGGTGTACTATCTGGAGGAGAGCGTCGTCGTGTGGCCTTATGTAGATTACTTTTGCAAGAGCCTGATGTATTATTACTCGATGAGCCTACCAACCATCTGGATGCAGAAAGTGTACATTGGTTAGAACATCATTTAGCGAGCTATAAAGGAACGGTCATTGCCGTAACACACGATAGATATTTTCTTGATAATATTGCTGGTTGGATTCTAGAATTGGATCGTGGAGAAGGAATCCCCTGGAAAGGAAATTATTCTTCCTGGCTAGATCAGAAATCAAAACGAATGGCACAGGAAAGCAAAACGGCTTCAAAGCGCCAGAAAACATTAGAACGAGAATTAGAATGGGTGCGTCAAGGTGCAAAAGGTCGACAAACCAAGCAAAAGGCTCGTTTAAAGAATTACGATAAGTTGATGAGTCAGGACCAGAAACAACTGGATGAAAAGTTGGAGATTTATATTCCTAATGGTCCAAGGCTGGGAACCAATGTGTTAGAAGCACAGGGGGTTTCCAAAGGATATGGGGACAGGCTTTTATACGAAGACCTAAATTTTAAATTGCCTCAGGCGGGAATTGTAGGTGTCATAGGACCTAACGGTGCTGGTAAGACGACTATCTTTAGAATGATCATGGGAGAAGAAACGCCAGATAAAGGTAGCTTCTCTGTAGGTGAAACCGCTCAGATCGCTTATGTAGATCAGTCGCACTCTAACATTGATGTCAATAAAACGATCTGGGAAAACTTTAGTGACAGTCAGGAGCTCATCATGATGGGAGGGAAGCAGGTAAATTCCAGAGCGTATTTGTCGAGGTTTAATTTTAGCGGAAGCGAACAGAACAAAAAAGTAGACAGTCTTTCTGGGGGTGAGCGCAACCGATTGCATCTCGCCATGACTTTAAAAGAAGAAGGAAACGTATTATTACTCGATGAGCCAACAAATGATTTGGACGTAAATACATTGCGTGCCCTAGAAGAAGGTCTTGAGAATTTTGCAGGTTGTGCTGTGGTGATTAGTCACGACCGCTGGTTTTTGGATAGAATTTGTACACACATACTTGCTTTTGAAGGTAATAGTCAGGTGTATTTCTTTGAGGGAAGCTTCAGTGATTATGAAGAGAATAAAAAGAAACGTCTTGGAGGAGATCTTATTCCGAAGCGTATCAAATATAAAAAGCTAGTGCGATAAGCTTTTTTTATATTTCTTATTAAAAACTTACCTTTAGCTTTCATTTAATATAACTCAAAATGAAGCTAAAGGTTTTTAATTTTCTACCCCTATTTTTTTATTTTTTTATTGCTGCTGAAAGCTTTTCACAGCTTCAAAAACCGTTTGAATACCTTGATGTATTTGAATTAGAATACGCTGGTGATCCTCAAATTTCACCAGATGGTGATCATATTGTCTATCGCAGAACGGGTTTTGATATCATGGAAGATAAAAGTGTGGGAGCTCTGTGGATCGTAGATGCTGAAGGTAAAAATCACCGTAAACTTACCCAACGAGAAGGAAGTGAAAGTCAGGCGCAGTGGTCGCCAGACGGTTCTAAAATTGCATTTGTGAGTGCTGGCAATGATGGAAGTGAAATCTTTTTATACTGGCTAGATACTGGCGCGTTGGCACGGTTGAGCCAATTAGATGGCAGCCCGTCCAATCTCTCCTGGGCACCTAATGGAAAAACTTTAGCATTTACGATGAAAGTAGAAGGGAAGGCACCTGTCATCGCAACGGTACCGCCAAAGCCTGAAGGTGCCAAGTGGGCGAAAGCACCTAGAATTACAGACCGATTGAAGCATGAAGCAGATGGTGCTGGGTATATCAAGCCTGGATTTACGCATATTTTTACAATTCCTGCGGAAGGTGGTACACCACGACAAATTACAAGTGGTAATTACAATCATAGTGGATCTTTATCGTGGTCGCCAGACAGTTTTAAAATTTATTTTTCAGCGAACCGAAGCGACAACTGGGAGTATGAAACCCGCAATAGCGAAGTATATGCTATTAGTGTAATGACTGAATTATTTGAAACGCTTACAGATAGAAATGGTCCGGATCATAGTCCTAAGGTTTCTCCTAACGGAAAGCATATTGCCTATATTGGATATGAAGATAAAGTGCAAAATTACCAGGTGAGTAAATTACAGCTCATGGATATGGATGGAAAAAACAAACGTGTGATTTCTTCAGATTTGGATAGAAGTATTAGCGATGCACAGTGGGCGAGTGATAGTGACGGATTGTACATTACGTACGATGACTTCGGAAAGACTAAAATTGCATATATGGATCTAAAGGGAACAATAAAACCCATTGTAGATAATGTAGGCGGAACGACTTTAGGAAGACCGTACGCCAGTGGAAGCTTCTCTCTTTCAGCAAACGATAAGATTGCATATACTTTGTCTCATGCCGATCGTCCGGCAGATGTAGGACTCGTAACTAAAAACAATCGCATTCCGAAGATATTGACCGAAATAAACGAAGATCTTTTCAAGTACCGAATCATGGGCGCTGTGGATGAGATCTGGTACAAATCTTCAATCGATGGGAGAGATATTCAGGGATGGATTGTATACCCACCTAATTTTGACAAACGAAAAAAATATCCGTTGCTGGTTGAAAACCATGGAGGACCTGTGTTGAATTATGGGAACCGTTTTTCAGCAGAAATCCAGCTCTATGCAGCGGCAGGTTATGTGGTTTTTTATCCGAATCCCCGCGGAAGTACCAGTTATGGAGAGGAATTTGGAAACTTATTATACAATAATTATCCTGGCGAAGATTATAACGATGTGATGGATGGAGTGGATGCAGTTATCGCAGGAGGTAAAATTGATGCGGACAGACTATATGTAACAGGCGGAAGTGCAGGGGGTATCATGACCGCCTGGATGATTGGAAAAAATAACCGATTTAAGGCTGCAGTAGTTGCAAAACCTGTAATGAACTGGATTAGCAAGACACTGGTGGCCGATAATTACTTTGTGTATTCAAATTATAGATATCCTGGAAATCCGTGGGATAATTTTGAAAACTACTGGAAGTTTTCGCCCATTTCTTTGGTCGGAAACATAGAAACACCAACGATGGTTATGGTTGGTATGGAAGATTTACGAACCCCACCAAGTGAAGCAAAACAGTTGTATCATGCATTGAAAATCCAGAAAAAAGAAACTGTATTGGTTGAAATTCCGGAAGCGTCTCATGGTATTGCGGCACGTCCTAGTAATTTAATTACCAAGGTGGCACATACATTGGCTTGGTTTGAGAAGTTTGAGTAGGTTTAAAAGTTGACAGTTGACAGTTGACAGTTGACAGATCACTGTTCTTATATTTTCACTAATTCTAACATCTAGTTAATACCACTATTCAGCCTTTATGCTAAGTGCTCCCGAGGGGCATTTTCTTACTTGATTAATAATTTCTTGTGAGCTAGCATTTTCTGGAGTAATCCACGGCTTTTCTTTTGGTTTGTAGACCTCTGGAAGCATTTGTACACAAACACCAGCGTGTGCACATAATTGTGGTTTCCATAAAATGGTCACATCACCATTACTATATTCTTTTGTGATCTGTTTCATATAGAAGGAGTTTTATAAAATGTCTTGTAATTCTTTATTCTTATCAATGATCGCTTTTGCAAATGGACATAATGGAAGGATGCTAACATCTTTTTCTTTTGCAAAATCAACAGCCTGCCGCACTAATTTTTCGCCAATTCCTTCTCCTCTTAAAGAATCATCTACCTCGGTATGGTCAATTATGATCTTTGTTTTACCCGTCCAAACATAGGTCAATTCGGCCTTTTTGACATTGTCTTTCTCAATATAAAAAGCCCCTTTTGTACCGTTATCTTTATGTTGTATGTTCATATAATTATTATTCTTTTACTTCATTTCCGTATTTACCCATATAGCGTCTCCATAGTTCAGTTTGATGTGTTTCTAGAGAAATATTACGACCGTCGATAAAAGCATGTCTTAGCTTGTTAGTACGCATGTCCAATGCATCTCCATCGCTTACAAAGAAGGTCGCACTTTTACCAACTTCTAGTGTGCCATAGTCTTTATCGATTCCCAGGATTTTTGCATTATTAGAGGTGATTAACTGCAAGGCAGTTTCTTTGTCCATTCCCTGTCCTGCAACCTGCCCAGCATAAAACGGAAGATTCCGTGTCTGAAAATTTGAAGTACCTGAATTTTGTAATCCTACCAATAATCCACCATCAACTAAAAGTTTTGGTAACTTATACGGTAAATCATAATCATCATCATCCATGTTTGGTAAGTTATGCGTATGCTGAACCAACACAGGGATATCGTTTTGTTTTAAAAAGGGTATTACCTTATAGGCATGGTAGCCATTCACTAATACTATATGTTGTATACCAGCATCTTTAGCAGTGCTAATCGCATCAATAATTTCTTTTTCCCCATCGGCATAAATATACAATCGTTTCGAACCATCAAACAGACCCTGCATAGATGCAAAGGATTCGTTAAGTGTGGTTTGTTCTGATTTATTGTAGGCTTCACTGTTAGCTATAAAACTTTTAATTTCATCTAGTTCTTTACTATACTCTTTATTAGGTTGAAATCCGCGTGGCTCACCTAGCCACCAGCGTCCACGTCTAAAACTATTAGGCCAGTGCATATGAATTCCATCGTCTTTTTTAACAGCTGCATCTTCCCAATTCCAGGCATCAAATTGAACAATTGATGAGGTTCCTGAGATGGTTCCTCCCTGCGGAGCGATCTGTCCCATCAAGACTCCATTAGGACGCATACTTTCTACCACTTTGCTCTCTGCATTATAAGCAATCAAACTACGAACATTTGGGATCATATCTCCCAATTCACGCTGGTCATCACTGGCACGTACTGCATTTACCTCGACCAGTCCCAATGACTTGGCAGGAGCAATAAATCCGGGATAGACATGCTTTCCAGAGGCATTAATGACGTTGCCCTTGGCAGCAACATTAGTTCCTATTGCGGTGATTTTACCGTTTTCAAAAACAAGAGTACAGTTTTCAATTACAGTCCCGTTTCCTATGTGGGCTGTAGCTCCCTGAATCGTAATAGCTTCAGATTGAGCTGGTGCAGGTGTTTGTTGTGCCATCCCGCCAACCGGTATACTTAGTACGAATGCGATTAGTATTTTATATATGTATTTCATAATGGTTCCTTTATATATTTTTTTCTGAAATTTCAGAAATTATTTTAGTTGATTGTTTCACATTCCAGATCTCTGCTCTCCTTTTTCTTTGGAGCTCTGGTCTTACCGCCGCCATTCTTTTCGTCTAGCATCATTTTAGTAAGCTTATTTTTTTCCGAAGCAATTGCCTTTCTTTTCATCATATCGGTTTCTAGATCAAAGTACGTCACCCCTTCAATCATTGTCTTTTCGGCTTTAGCATACACCGATAGTGGATGGTCGTTCCATAAGACCAGATCGGCATCCTTGCCTTCTTTAATGCTTCCTACACGGTCATCAAGATGTAATAATTTTGCGGGATTAATTGTCACCATTTTCCAGGCCTCTTCTTCTGAAACACCGCCATATTTAACAATCTTTCCAGCTTCTTGGTTGAGCCTTCGTGACATTTCGCCATCATCACTATTAATGGCAACCGTAACTCCTTCACTTGCCATGATCGCAGCGTTATAAGGAATGGCATCATTTACTTCATACTTATAGGCCCACCAGTCGCTAAAGGTCGAACCTCCCACGCCGTGCTCCTTCATTTTATCTGCAACCTTATAACCTTCAAGAATGTGTGTGAATGTGTTGATATTGAAATCAAATTGCTCTGCTACCTTCATCAGCATATTAATCTCACTTTGTACATACGAGTGGCAGCTTATAAAGCGTTCACCATTTAAAATTTCGGCAATGACTTCCATTTCTTCATCATAGCGTTGTGGTTGTCCGCTCTTTTTCTTTGCATCATATTCTTTTGCACGGTTAAAATAGTTGATAAACAATTGTTCAACTCCCATACGAGATTGTGGAAAACGACTAAAACTCTGCCAGTTCGATTGTTTTACATTTTCTCCTAAAGCAAATTTGATAAACTTAGGACTGTTGTCGTAGATAAGTCCATCGGCATCTTCTCCCCATTTTAATTTAATGATAGCCGAACGTCCTCCAATAGGATTGGCAGAACCATGTAAAATCTGAATAGACGTTACGCCTCCGGCAAGATTGCGATAAATGTTAATATCTTCAGGATCTACTACATCTTCGATGCTTACTTCTGCAGAAGAGTTATGACCCGACTCATTAATGGAAAGAGCAGCAATATGTGAGTGTTCATCAATTACTCCTGCCGTTAAATGTTTACCTGTAGCATCAATGGTTGTGGCTCCGCCTGCTGAAAGATTAGAACCAATTTTTGCAATTTTGCCATTTTTTACCAAGACGTCTGTATTTTTTAAAACACCTGCATCTTCGCTTGTCCAGACTGTTGCATTTTTAAAGAGAACGTTTTGTTGTTTAGGTTTTTGCGTGAAACCGTAGCCCACATTCGGGTAGGTTAGGGGCATAACCTCTGGTTTCTCTGGAGTCTCCTTTTTATCTTTTTCTTCGGAAGCTTTTGAATCTCCTTTTCGTGTGGCCAAAAATGAACTTTCAGATCCATCTGGAAGGAGTAACTTTCCGCTGAAATTACTTCCATCCCTCGGAATAATCCCAGTAGAGCGATACACCTCTTTGGTCGTATCATCTGTAAATGAAAGTGTCACCCAGTTTTCTGAATATTCTAATTTTGAAGGATATTCAGTTTCTCCAATTTTTACGGATGATTTTGGTTTTGAAGCATCTCCAGTAAAGGAAACGTCGTAATTCTTTCCACCGGCATTCATTGTATATTCTCCACGGATGTCTTTTTGATCTTTACTGGTAATGATATTTTTTGTTCCCAAAACCCAGTTTTCATAGATCACTGTGTCTTCATCAAAAATATCTCCTGAAGTAATTAAAAAGTTAGCCAGTTTTCCACTTTCCAAAGTTCCCATATTATCACTTTGTCCAAGCAGTTGTGCAGGTATGGTGGTTAACGCCTCTAAAGCTTTGGTTTTGTCAAACCCATAAGCGAATGCTTTTTGAAGTTTATCCTTAAATTCAGAGGGTTTTTTAAGTTCGTGTGTTGTTAGGGCAAAAGTTACTCCATTGTCTGCAAGCATTTTTGGATTCATAGGATCTTGATTCCAGCTACGCATATCATCTAGTGAAATATAGCCTGCCAGATACGGATTGCTTACATCATACGCATCCGGGAAATTGATTGGGATAATGTATTGAGCATTAGTTTTTTTAATACTTTCAATGGCTTCGTATTCGTTTCCGCCTCCAACAATCACATAGTTTTGCCCAAACGCATCTCCAATTTTATCCGCACGCAGGTTATTGTCTTTACTACCTGCTTCAAAAAATGCAATTTTATTCTTATTTGCATTTAAGGCCTCCAAAGATCTGTCTTTGGTATCTATATTCCCTTTTGCATACCAATCGGCATCATGATACATTTGACGAAGTAGGGCCATAGCACCCATTAAGGAAGAGGGATAGGATTGTCTGCTGGTCACACTTTTATCGAACGAAAAATACTGACCCGATTCATCTTCCAAAATCCGATCTGCATCCCCTTTAGAATCATTTAGAGCTATTAAAACACCAGTTCCTCTGGCAATACCGTCCATAAGGTGAGAGCTTACCACGCCAAATCCAGCTTCACGAAGTGCTTCTGCATCTTTGTTGTTGTATTTGAAATGATCTATGGCATTCTGTTCTGGCCTAATATGGTCATTCCAATAAAAACCTTCACGGGTCGCTTCATACTGAGGAGAACGACCGTTGCCTTCTGCTCTTTTAGGTTTCTCAACACCAAAATTAGCATAAGCGTCTATAAACGACGGATAGATATGCATACCCTTTAAGTCATAAAAAACCGAATTTTTAGCTGGTTTAAAATTTTTAGCCACTGTCTGTACACGCCCATCTTTGATCATAAGCGTTGCATCTTTCACCACATTGGTGGGTGAGATATGAATGGTTGCATTGGTAAATACCGTATAGTTTGTGTTGGTTTCTTTAAGACCGTCATTTTCTGGAAAGTAGTCCTGTGCAAAGCATAATGAAGTAATACTAAGCAGCAGCACTAGAAGATTGATTTTTTTCATGCGATTGGAACCACTGGAAGTGGTTAACTTTTAAGTTGATTAATAAAAATGATTTTTAAAGATACACACCGTTATTTTAATGCGCAATAAAGAAAAGTAGTTTAACAGAAGAATTGAGAAATTAAAATTCCTTATCCTCAAAATAATTAACCACCAGCGCCACCATATAACTATAGCTCATAATTCCCTTCGACTGGTTGTTTGCTTTTAAAAATTGATCCCAAAACGCCTTTGAAAAGGTTTCAAAGGGATTCTGATAACGATCCCAGAATTCACGCATCTCTCGATAACTTTCTAGAATACCAAAGTTGATTGTAGGCAATAATTCATGGTATTTATCAATATCGCGTCGTGCAATTTCATTGACACAATATCGCAATGCAAAAATATAACCAGAATACTGTATATAAGGATCATCATTATGAATCGTTGCCAATGTCGCAATAAAGTTGGCTTCATTTTCGGCTGCATAACCTATTTGGTGGGCTTCCTCATGACAGCTTACCACAGGAAACTTATAGGTTTTAATCAGATTATTTACCTGTGCTTCCCCAGAAAACGGATTGTAATAGCCACTATACCCCATGTAGGTAAGCCCAGTACTCCAGCCACTTTTTTTAATACTTCGCGGTGAGTAGGCGAGTTGTGGAAATTCTGCTTCCAGATTTTTATAACCGTTTAGCGATTTTTTAAAGATTTCCTTTTGTGTATAAGGTAAATCAATTTTTATACTGTCTTTATACCCTAACTGGCGGTGCATCGCATTTGCTTTTACAATCAATCTCTCTGTAGTTACAATTAATTGTTGTGTAGTATAATCGCTCTCCAGAGCTAAGGTTTTATGAAGCGGTTCTCTGTAATAATTTAATCCCCATAAAAGATTAAACATAAAATATACAACAGACATGGTCGCCATAATCTCAACAAAAAACCAGATAGGTTCACTTTTAAGCCTTCGAAAGTTTTTATACATCCATCGTATTGCGAAAAGAACAATAAGAAGATAGAAAATATCTCCTATGGAGAATGGGAGCCATCCAAAAAGATAGCGAGACACTTTTGAAATTATTGGATAGATTCCACGACTGTAGTAATTTTCTACAAAAGATGGGTAGTTAGATAGAATTTTTAGTCCAAAAACCTGCACAATTAATAATGTAGCAATAAGTAGTTTTCTTCTCTTCTGAACCCGGGTTTGTTTCAAATGTTATGATTTTGTAAAAGTGTCCCTAAAAATAGGAAATCCAATGTAACTTTACTTTCTACATTGAAACGATTTAACAAAAAATATAAAACAACCTAATGAACGAAGCGATACGAGACCTTGAACCTAAAGCCCTTTGGAATAAATTTGCAGATTTGAATGCAGTACCCCGACCTTCAAAAAAGGAAGCTCGTGTGATACAATTTATGAAAGACTTCGGAAAAAATCTGGGATTAGAAACTTTTGAAGATGAAGTTGGAAACGTAATCATTCGAAAACCGGCAACAAAAGGCATGGAAGATCGCACACCAATTGTAATGCAGTCACATTTGGACATGGTGCATCAAAAAAACAACGACACTACTTTTGATTTTGACACTCAGGGCATAGAAATGAAAATTGATGGTGACTGGGTACGCGCAAAAGGAACTACGTTGGGAGCAGACAACGGTCTGGGAGTTGCAACCATTATGGCAGTTTTAGAAAGCGATACTATTGAGCATCCTGCTTTGGAAGCCTTATTTACTATTGACGAAGAAACCGGTATGACCGGTGCCATGGGATTGAAGGGAGGTATCTTGAAAGGAGATATTTTATTAAATCTTGATACCGAAGAAGACGATGAAATTGGTGTGGGTTGTGCAGGTGGTATCGATGTGACCGCAAAGAAAAATTATCGAGAAACGGAACCTCTTGAAAACTCTACAGTTTTTACAATTACTGTAAAAGGATTACAGGGAGGTCACAGTGGGATGGATATTATTAAGGGATTAGGGAATGCTAACAAATTGATGAACCGCTTGCTATATGTTTCAGATGAAGTAGCACATCTTTCAGAACTAAAGGGAGGAAGTCTTCGGAATGCTATACCAAGGGAGAGTGTAGCTACTGTAGTAGTTTCAAACGAGTATAAAAATGCATTTCTTTCAGAATTTAAAAGAGAGGCCCAGTGTATTCAGGAAGAATACAAGCTGTTAGAACCGGAACTATCTATTACTGCTGAAGAATCAAAAGCTTCCGTAGAAAAAGTAATGGAAAAAAAAGAGCAAACGGTATTGCTTAAAACTATTTATGCGGCACATAATGGTGTTTACAGAATGAGTCCAGCAATTGAAGATTTGGTAGAAACTTCCAATAATATTGCAAAGGTGACCGTAAAAGACGGAAGTATCAAGGTTGAATGTTTAACACGTTCTTCGGTGGCGTCATCAAAAGAAGACTTGTCTAATGTATTAAAAGCAGTCTTTGAGCTTGGCGGATTTGAAGTCAGTTTTTCGGGAGAATACCCAGGTTGGGCGCCCAATATGGATAGCCCGATCTTGAAAGTATTAGATGGATTATATGAAAAAATATTTGGGAATAAGGCACATGTGGCTGCGTGTCATGCCGGATTGGAATGCGGAATACTGGGACAGAATTATCCAGATATGGATATGATCTCTTTTGGACCCACCATTAAAGGAGCGCATTCTCCAGATGAGCGGGCAAGTATTTCTTCGGCACAGAAATATTGGAAGTTTGTTTTGGAAATCCTGAAGCACATTCCGAAGAAATCAGCATAGAAGTTTAACAACAAATTAGCGCGTATAAATATAGGGACTGCACTATATCAAGTATCTTTAAGTCACTATTAATTAAAAAATAAGAAACCAATGGGATTATTCACATTTATTAAAGACGCCGGAGCAAAGATTTTTGGCGGAAAAACCTCAAAAGAAAAAGCTGCTGAAGTAAAAGCAAAAGATGCAGCCAGAGAAGCAGCAGAAGATAGAGAAGCAGAACAGCAATTACGTGCTACATTAATGCGCCTGGATCTAGAAGTTGAAAATTTAGGCATCACTATTAAAGATGATATGGCTAAAGTGACTGGGAAAGTTGCAAGTCAGGAGATACGTGAAAAAGTAATTTTAGTCATAGGAAACTCGGCTGGAATAGCAACAGTAGATGACGACCTTGAGGTAGAGAAGAAAGCACCAGAAGCTATTTTTCACACGGTGGAAAATGGAGATACCCTAAGTAAAATTGCTAAAAAAGTATATGGAAATGCAATGAAATATCCTGTCATATTTGAAGCAAATAAACCTATGTTAAGTGATCCAGACAAGATTTATCCAGGACAGGTATTACGAATTCCTAATTTGGATTAATTCGACTAAGATTTAAACCTATTATTAAATCCCTGAAATAGCTAATTCAGGGATTTTTTATTCCTATTTTTCTGAAAGTTCTTCAGGTCATTTGTGACTATAGCTTAAATTTTGTTACTATTTTTAACGTATGAAAGTTACTACTATTTTATTGGCAATGTTTGCTCTTATTTCATGTAAAGAAAAAGAAAAAACTCTTACCGCTCAATTGATTATTGATGAAGCAATTAAAACGGCCTGTTCTGGAAATTGTGAACATGCAACCATCGATTTTACATTCAGAGATAAAAAATATAGAAGTCACAGGAGCGGCGGAGCATTTGTTTTAGAACGTTTTTATGCAGATAGTACAGGGAATTATAAAGATGTTTTAACCAATTACGATTTTAAACGCTTTAAAAATGATAGTATGCTGCAGCTTGCCGATTCAACTAGAGTTGCATTAAGTAACAGCGTAAATTCTGTCCACTATTTTGCGCAATTGCCTTTCGGATTAAATGCTCCAGCGGTGCATAAAGAATTGATAGGGAAGGTAGCAATAAACGGAGCACCTTATTATGCTATAAGGGTTACTTTTTCTGAAGAAGGCGGCGGGACAGATTTTGAAGATGTTTTTGTCTATTGGATCCACGAAGAAAATAAAGCAGTAGATTATTTTGCTTACAGCTATGAGGTAAATGGTGGCGGAATTCGTTTTCGGGAAGCGTATAATGACCGATATATCAATGGGATTCGATTTGTAGACTACAATAATTATAAACCTGAAAGTTTAGAAATTGAACTAACCGATTTGCCCAAACTATTCGAATCTGGAAACCTCAAATTACTTTCAAAAATTGAAACTGAAAATATAAAAGTAGCAGTAAATCGCTAATCCACTGTTTCAATAGTTGCAGTACTATTATTTTTATGTACTCTAACGATGTAAACCAAACCGTTTTCGGTATCACTCATGTCTTGATACTTCGAATTGCCTAAAATTGCGTTTACAAATTGAGGCGTTGTATTGCTATGACCCACGATGAGTACATTTTTACCATCGGTAGCCTTTCGAAATGTCTCATTGTACAAAGTTCTGGGATCGTACGAACTAACAGCAACTCCAATCATAGCTGCTGTAGGTTTGGCAGTCTCTTGAGTTCTATTGTAATTGGTTGCATAGACCGCATCTAGCTCTTTATCTTTAAAATAGGTAGCCCAGCGATCTGCTCTTTGTTTTCCTTCTTCAGTAAGACTGGGGTCTGAATTTGAAGGATTGGTGCGGTCCTTTTCTGCATGCCGAATTAAATAATAGGTCGAAGTAGCATCTTGTAGAGCATCTTCAGTTTTGTTTTTTTCTGAAGAAAAGTTACATGCAAAAAAAATGGGCAAGCAAAATAAAAGAAAGGTTTTCATACTTTGGAGTTTCAATTCCTAAAGATACAAAAACCATACTTTTAATCTTTACGTATCTATTGTAGTTTTTTAAGGTTAATAAAAACGAAGCCCCCATTTTCAAAATCCGCTATTTTTGTGAGTAGCGGATTTTTATCTTTTGAATCGTTATGAAAAATATAACACTTTTTGCTCATTTTTTAGCGAAACCTTATACCTAATTGTCTGTGTTCTAAAGTATCTTTATATAAACTTAAAAATAAAAAAGCTATGAATACAGATCAGTTAAAAGGAAAATGGAAACAAATCAAAGGAAATGCTAAGCAACAATACGGCATAACCTTTAATGACGATGAAACTTTTTCAGAAGGTAAATACGACGAGATGGTCGGAAAAATTCAGGAAAAGTCTGGAAAAACAAAAGAAGAAGTGAAAAAAGAAATTTCTAGCTGGTAATATAATTTGTTAGAAATGAAAAAGCTCCAAATTAATATGATTTGGAGCTTTTTTTATATTATAAAACCTGTGATGCAGTGACTATAGAATAAGTTACCATAAGAGCTGTAATAAAAATTATATACAATCCTAAAATTTGATTGCGCACATTTCGTGTTTCAATTTTTTCTGAAGGATTTGATTGAGTTTTCATGACTGTTAGTTTTATTGATTGTTATTAATATGACGAGCAAGATTCAATTTTTGTTACATTTTTCCGATGTTTTTTTTCTGAACCCAATTCTTTGCCATAAAAAAAACCACCTGCAATCCAAAGAGTACAGGTGGCAAACTAACCAACCAATTGGGTTATTCTCGTGAGCGATAGCATCACGACAGGCAACCCAAACCTGTTATGAATTTACAAGGTCTCCCTGATTTCTAAAAACTAATTCTGAATTAAAACTATCCAGTAAAATAATACTCTCTGTTGTAATTTTTCCTGAAAGTATTTCCTTAGAAAGCGCATTCAATACTTCTTTTTGGATTACTCGTTTTACAGGGCGCGCTCCAAATTGTGGATCGTATCCTTTTTCTGAAAGATAAGCAATCGCTTCGTCTGTAGCATCTAATGTAATTCCTTGCTTCAATAGCATTTTTGAAACTCCTTTTAACTGCAATCCGACAATCTGCTTAATATCTTTTTTGTTTAATGGTGTAAACATGATGATATCATCAATTCGGTTTAAAAACTCTGGACGTACCGTTTGTTTTAGTAAGCCAAGCACTTCTACTTTCGCGCCTTCCATTGCAGTTTCAGGATCTTTGATACTTTCAAACTTCTGCTGAATAATATCGCTTCCCATATTGCTAGTCATAATGATGATCGAATTTTTAAAATCGGCAACTCGTCCTTTGTTATCGGTTAACCTTCCTTCATCCAAGACTTGTAATAATATATTAAATGTATCTGGGTGTGCTTTTTCAATTTCGTCCAGTAGCACAACAGAATATGGTCTTCTTCGAACCGCTTCAGTTAGCTGTCCGCCTTCATCATACCCTACATATCCCGGAGGTGCTCCCACCAATCTACTTACGCTGTGACGCTCTTGATATTCACTCATGTCAATACGTGTCATTGCATTTTCATCATCGAATAAATATTCGGCTAATGCCTTTGCAAGTTCGGTTTTACCAACTCCAGTGGTTCCCAAAAAGAGAAAACTTCCAATAGGTTTTTTAGTATCCTGTAAACCAGCACGACTTCGACGAATAGCATCACTTACGGCTACGATGGCTTCCTCTTGTCCAACTACACGTTTGTGTAATTCAGTTTCAAGTTTTAGCAATTTTTCGCGATCACTTTGTAGCATTTTAGTTACTGGAATCCCAGTCCATTTTGCCACCACTTCGGCAATATCCTCATTAGTGACTTCCTCTTTAATAAGAGAAGTTCCATCCTGACTTTCGGCTAATTGTTTTTCTAATGCTGAAAGTTTTTCTTGCGCTTCTTTGATCTTTCCGTAACGAAGCTCTGCTACTTTTCCAAAATCTCCATCACGTTCTGCTCTTTCTGCTTCGAGTTTATACTCTTCTATTTCAGTTTTATACTGCTGAACGTTTTCTACAACTTCTTTTTCAGATTTCCACTTTGCATTGAGCTCGTTGCGTTCTTCTTTTAAATTCGCAAGATCTGCGCGAAGATTTTTCAACTTGCTTTCATCTTTTTCACGCTTGATCGCTTCAATCTCAATTTCAAGCTGCATGATCTTTCTATCTAACACGTCGAGTTCTTCTGGCTTGGAATTTATCTCCATTCGCAACTTACTCGCTGCTTCATCCATTAGGTCAATCGCCTTGTCTGGTAAAAACCGATTGGTAATATACCGTTGCGAAAGTTCTACTGCCGCGATAATTGCTTCATCTTTAATCCGTACTTTATGGTGTGTTTCGTACTTTTCTTTGATTCCGCGAAGAATTGAGATAGCACTTTCAGTATCTGGTTCATTCACCACAACTTTCTGAAAACGTCTTTCTAACGCTTTATCTTTTTCAAAGTATTTTTGATACTCATCCAATGTGGTAGCACCAATCGCGCGTAGTTCACCTCGTGCTAATGCAGGTTTTAAAATATTGGCTGCATCCATAGCACCTTGTCCGCCACCGGCACCCACGAGTGTATGAATCTCATCGATAAAGAGAACAATATCTCCATCACTGCCCGTCACTTCTTTAATCACTGCTTTTAAGCGTTCCTCAAATTCACCTTTATATTTTGCACCTGCAATGAGTGCTCCCATATCCAAAGAGAAAATTTCTTTCGATTTTAGATTTTCAGGAACATCTCCGTCTACAATACGATGTGCTAATCCTTCGGCTATGGCTGTTTTACCAGTACCTGGTTCGCCTACCAACATTGGGTTGTTCTTTGTTCTTCTGGATAATATCTGAAGAATTCTACGTATCTCTTCATCTCTTCCAATAACAGGATCTAATTTTCCATCCTGTGCTAACTGATTCAGGTTACGAGCATATTTATTGAGAGAGTTATAGGTTTCTTCAACACTTTGAGACGTCACCCGGTCACCGCCACGCAATTCTTCGATAGCACTTTTTAACCCTTTTTCGGTAACTCCCTGATCTTTTAATGTTTGTGCAATGTTACTTTTTGATTTATAAATAGCAATAATTAAATGTTCGATAGAAGCATATTCATCGTTCATTTTTTTAGCTATCAAACTAGCTTCATTTACAGTTTTTCCAGCTTCACGGGAGAGCATAATATCACCCCCAGAAACTTTAGGTAAGCTTTGCAGTTGTTTGTCGAGCACTTGTTGTAACAAGCCTATGTTAACATTCAGTTTTTTTAAAATGAATGGGGTCACATTTTCATCAACTTCAAAAATGGCTTTTAATAGGTGTTCATTTTCGATTTGCTGATGCCCGAAGCCTTGTGCAAGTTGTTGAGCCTGCTGAATTGCTTCTTGTGAATTTATAGTATAATTGTTAAAGTTCATAATGTATTGTGCGCTCTTCAACTATCACTCAGAGTAAAAGTAGGAGCACCTTTGTTTAAAGTTTTATAAATTAATCTGAGAACAGATCATATGTTTATAGTTGTCAATTTCTAAACGTTCTATTTCAAAACTTGAGCCAACTTAAAAATAGGACAAAATGTCTTTAAAAGCACATAAAATAGGTGTCAATTTGACGGTTCTCATCTGTAAGTATATCTCATTATAAACGACTAGAGAACTCGTATATTTGCAAAAAAGAACACTATGTTTGGATTATTTGGGTCTAAAGACTCTTCTGAAAAAAAAGAAAAAGAAGCATTACCATGGCAGGCACTCACCAGTATGGATCAATTAGATAGTATTGTTGAAGCCTCAAACTCAATTCCCATAGTGATTTTTAAACACTCTACACGATGTGGAATTTCGAGAATGGTGTTACGTAATTTTGAGAGTACTTATGATATTGATTCCTCGCAGATAAAACTATATTATCTCGATCTATTAAATTATAGGAATATATCTGATGAGGTTGGCTATAAATTTCAGGTGGTACATCAGAGTCCGCAATTGATCGTCATAAAAAATGGAGTCGCTGTCGCCCATGCTTCGCATCATAGTATCCGAGCAGAAGAACTTACAAAATTTGTATAGAAAAAACCCCTCAATTGAGGGGCTTTTTTTAGTAAAATCTATTTTCTTGTAGTATTTCTGTTAACCGTATTTTAATGTCGGTTCCGGCATCGTAGACCATTTGTTCATTCGATGGAAACGGAACAAAATCAAATCGTATCAAGTCGAGATCTTCTTTTAATAATGCACGTTTATCCCCTCTGTATTTAGCAAAAATATTCTCGAAGATAAATTCGCTACTCAAAGGAAATCGGTCGATATCTCTGCCACCATTTAAGTCTCGATAGATCACGTCACCACCAACCAGTACTGATTTGGTTTGTTGAGTTACTGTAACTCTTGCGGTTACATTTTCGAATACATCAATTTTAATATCATTCCCCAAACTATCTTTCATTACATTTCCGTTTCGGTCAAGTTTGTATTCCCAACCAGTTTTGATGCGGTCTTTCCTGTTGTACTCCCGTTCATTAATACGCTCTGGTGAGATAGCAATATCTTTAAAACTATAGACAATTCCGAAGTCATAATCGATATCATTTTGCTTTTCACTATGATACACTGTCCAGAAATCATCTAGGTTATAGGTACTAAAATCAAGCAAGTCTCTTTCTAATCTTCGTGGAATTAAAATTCCTGTTCGATTTTGAAGTGTTACAAAAACAAAATCTGTCCCAAAGTAATGAGCATCTTCCATACGCTTTGCCACATCTTTATAATTTGATCTTAATGATGAAAGTTCTGTAAATAAAGTGTGGGCACGCCTATAATCTTGCTTTTGACCACGCTCCATGTAGGATAAAGCTTCAGTATATAAAGCTTCTAGAAAATTATTTTTTGCAATTATGATCTCCTCATTATAATCTACAATATCAAAATTTGCATTGCGTTTTAGTTTTCTATTGTATAATGGCAATAGCGGTCGTATTTGACTTTGTAAGTAGTCTAGGTTGGTATAGATCTCATAAATTTCTCTGGCAGCCGTAGGTGAGTCGTCTTTTTTCAGAAAAGAAACTCTTCGCAACTCATCATCTACCAATTTTTTAAAGGCTCTTTCTGCAGAGAGGATCAAATCTGCACTTTGTCTGCTATCTTTATCTTTGGCAAGTTTTTTTACTGCCAGTTCGATAGCTTGCTCATAATTTCCTTGAGAAAGAAACTTTTCGGTTCGTTTGGCACTATTACATCCTATGAGTAAGAGTGCAATACTAAGTAAAGTAATAGTGTGTCTCATAGTATGAAAATTTTAAGTTATATAACTTAAAATACAATTGCTATGCCATAATCATAACTAATTGGCAGGAAGCACTTTACCTTTGCATTCACCAAAACCAATCCTGATTCCATTTTTTTCTGAATGCGCTCTCATTATAACTGTATCTCCGTCATTTATAAATTTTCGCTCGCCACCATCACTTAATGTAATAGGCTTAGTTCCTTTCCAAGTAAGCTCTAGCATAGATCCATAACTATCTTCTGTAGGACCTGAAATGGTTCCACTTCCCATCATATCGCCACTACGTACATTACAACCATTAACCGTATGGTGTGTTAATTGCTGTGCCATGGACCAATACATATATTTAAAATTCGAATTACAAACAACTGTCTCAATACCCCCTTGAGGCTTGATGGCTGCTTGTAATTTAATATCGTAGGCCATGTTATCTGGCTGTTGCAAATAGGGTAGCGGTGTAGGATCTTGTTTTGGACTTTTAGTTCTGAAGGGTTGTAAGGCATCTAAAGTTACAATCCATGGAGAAATAGTGGATGCGAAACTTTTACCTAGAAAGGGCCCCAGCGGCACGTATTCCCACGCCTGAATGTCACGTGCACTCCAGTCATTAAATAATACTAATCCAAAGATATTTTCTTCGGCTTCTTTGATAGGAACACGTTTTCCTAAGTCGTTTGTAGCCGTCGTAATAAATGCCATCTCCAATTCAAAATCCAACAACTTTGAAGGGCCAAAACCAGGAACTCCATCATCTCCAGGTTTGGTTTGACCTACAGGTCTTCTAACGGCGGTTCCAGATGGAATGATCGAAGAACTTCTACCGTGGTACCCAATAGGGATATGTAACCAGTTAGGTAATAACGCATTTTCCGGATCACGGAATAAAGAACCAACATTGGTTGCATGTTCTTTACTCGCGTAGAAATCTGTGTAATCACCTACATCAACAGGTAATTGCATTTCTATTTCATCCAGACGAAAAAGCACTTCTTTGCAATGCTCTTTGTTTTTACGAAGTTCATCGTTGCCTTTTAAGAATAAGTCTGAAATACGATTTCGAACAAGTCTCCAGGTTTTTCTACCATCAGCAATAAAATCATTTAAACTGTCCTGTAAAAAGATATCATCGGTAAGTTCTATATCTTTAAAATACCCAAGCTGGTGGAGTGCCCCCAGATCGATCGCGGTGTTTCCAATCCTCGTCCCAATGGTAATTACATCATCACGAGTTAAAAAAACCCCAAACGGAATGTTCTGAATAGGGAAATCTGAATTATGCGGCACATCGAGCCACGTGATACGTTTTGGGTCATTTGCAGTTAAGGGCATAACGGTTCGTTTTTTTTATTGTTGGTAAAATGTTGATCAAATATATAATTTCTGAATAACTAACCATAGTCATTTTGTATTTTTGGATATTATTAACCTTTTATCAATTGTATGCAACGAGACGAACAGATTTTTGAACTTATTGAAGCGGAAAAAAACAGACAAATCAACGGATTAGAATTAATTGCTTCCGAAAACTTTGTTAGTGAACAAGTGCTAGAGGCTGCTGGCTCTGTGCTTACCAATAAATACGCCGAAGGGTATCCAGGAAAGCGATATTATGGAGGATGTGAAGTCGTGGATGAAGTTGAACAGATTGCAATTGATCGCGCTAAAACCCTTTTTGGCGCCGAGTATGCTAACGTACAGCCACATAGTGGCTCTCAAGCCAATACGGCTGTATTTGCAGCCTGCTTAAAACCCGGCGATACATTTCTGGGATTCGATCTGTCTCATGGAGGTCATTTGACACATGGATCTCCCGTAAATTTTAGCGGAAAGTTATACAATCCTGTTTTTTATGGAGTGGAAGAGGAGACAGGAATGCTGGATTACGATAAGATCGAAGCAATAGCGATAAAAGAAATGCCAAAGATGATCATTGCAGGCGCTTCGGCCTATTCGCGTGAGATCGATTATAAGCGTTTCAGGCAAATTGCAGATAAAGTAGATGCAATTTTGATGGCAGATATTGCGCATCCTGCAGGTTTGATTGCTAAAGGTATTATTAGTGATCCTATTCCGCATTGCCATGTGGTGACTACGACTACTCATAAAACCCTGAGAGGTCCTCGCGGCGGAATGATTTTAATGGGGAAAGACTTTGATAATCCGTTTGGGTTAACACTAAAGAATGGCTCTCTTCGGAAAATGTCTTCATTGTTAGATAGTGGGATTTTTCCTGGAAATCAAGGAGGTCCCTTAGAGCATATCATTGCAGCTAAGGCAATTGCATTTGGTGAGGCATTGACAGATGAGTTTTTACATTATATGGTGCAGGTAAAAAAGAATGCCGCAGTCATGGCTGAAGCTTTTGTGCAAAAAGGATATAAAATTATTAGTGGAGGTACAGACAATCATATGATGTTAATTGACCTTCGGAATAAGAATATTACAGGGAAACAAGCGGAAGAAGCTCTAGGAAAAGCTGAAATAACTGTCAATAAAAATATGGTGCCTTTTGATGATAAATCTCCCTTCGTTACCAGCGGAATTAGAATTGGAACTGCTGCGATCACAACGCGTGGATTAAAAGAAAACGACATGCAACAAATTGTAGATTTCATCGATCGCGTGATTACTAATTCTGAAGATGTTACTGCATTAGAAAAAGTAGGACAGGAAGTACACGAAATGATGAGTCATAGGCCTTTGTTCGTAGCTTAACTTGTTTTATTTTTCTAAAACAACAGAGCGACGACTCCTAGTGCTTTTCTAACATATCTTTTTCAAGAAACTTATTCACTTAATGGGATCACTTACTGGCGTTCGAGATGATAAGTATTTTTAGTTATTTGGTCTCGGTTCAGGATCTGGAAATACAGTAGCCTCATACGCACCAGCGTCTGGCGGGTTGTTTCGTATCATTCCATTGAGATCAATCTGAGGCATCACATTGGATAATCCTATATTTTCGGCACCAGAAGTTCCCATTTCGATATTAAAATTGTTATTCTGTGTATTCTGAAATACAGGATCTTCATTCAAAACTATATTCGTATAAAGAGCTGTATTACTAAAATCGTACAACGGATTATCAATAAAATCACCATTCGGATCTTCAAATCGGATAAGTGTATTGGTTAGATTATAGTTGAAAGCAGCCGATGGCTCTACGACAAAGCCTAATTCACGACGTTCGTTTCCGTAGATAATACAATTCGTGAAATTCGCTTCAATAAGATCTTCTACAACGAATTCTGTTTCGCTCACCTGTAATACATTATCAATCTGTACAGCCGGGAAGCTTCTAAAGCTATTGGTCCAGTAATTTGCGAAGGTACAATGGTTAAAGTTGTAGGTGCCTCCCAGAGAAGCCGACAGCGCTGCTTGCCCGCAATTATTCACAACAACATTTTCTCCATAGACATTTCCGTTTCTGGCAAGAATTCCTACATTGGCGATGTTATAGATTTCAACATTTGAAAGCGTTAAGGTTCTGTCGCCATCATTGCTATCCATTAAAATGCCCACCACCGAATTCTTTATCGTCACATAGCTAAATTCATTATCGGTACTTCCAGCAGTACACCAGATAGTTCCCCATTGACCAGGTACATCGGCAAATGTTGGTTCCAAACGATCTCCTTCAAAAATAATCTGATTTTCCATTGCTTCCGGATCTGTACTCGGCGCTCCATTTGCTTTGATCGAAGCTGTATTGGCCACTAAGATTCCGCTATTGGCATGACTGAATATTCGTGCTCCAGGCTCTACAGTAAGCGTTTGGCCAGGAGGTACCGCTGCGTATCCATAAATTACATACGGTTTCTCGTTTGTAAAAGTAAGCTGATCATCTTCCAGAAAAAATCCTTCAATTAAGATATCCTCACCATTTGCATCCATACCCAGGTTAAGCGTCTCGATGGTGCCATCTGAAGCTTGTTCTGGAAAGAGGAAGACCGCATCTTTTACAAGTGTTACGAGCTCAACATTTTGCTGATTAGGTCCTGCATCAAAAACAATCTGGTCCGTATATAGAAATTCAGTGTCGTTTCCAGGAACTGTATTGATATCGAACGTAGTCTCAACAAAAATGAAAATACTGTCTTTGGCTAAGATTTGAATATCCTCAAAAGATTTTCCAGGTAATCCGTCGACGTTTAGACGGTAGTTAGACGCTTCACCCTGACCTAAAGCAATGGTTGGAATATTGATATCTTCATCGCTTCTGTTATAGACTTTTAAATTATACGTGCTAGAACCAATATTGGTAAAGATTGTATCCAGAAAAACAGTATCTCTTGAAAATTCAAGATCACCAGTGCTTGCCACACTTTCAAAGTCATTACGACACGAAGTCCACAAAACGAGGCAACCCAAAATTGCCAAACCATACAGGTATTTCATTCAAACAAAATTTTCAGTAAAAATATAACTTTTTAAACAGGAAGTTATTGTGATTTTGAAAAAGTTAAGGGTTCAATAGACTATCGTTTGCTATAATAATAACCTTAATTTACTTTCCAACAACCTCAATCTTAAACAACTTGTCCCAGTTTTTACCAGTAACATAAAGAATATTTTCTTCCCCCTTGTACGCAATACCATTTAACACATCAAGTTGGTCATGCTTTGTTACATTCTCTTTTAATGTGCTTAGATCAATAACACCTTCAACGGCACCATTGGTTGGGTTTACAATAGCGATTGCATCTTTTTGATAGATGTTTGCGTAAATTTTTCCGTCCACCCATTCCAATTCGTTTACAGATTTAATCTTCGCTGTATTGGTGTAGATCTCTATGTAATCTTCTTCGGCAAGGGTTTCAGAATTAAGGGTCCAGATCTTTTCGGTACCATCACTTTTATAAATGTTTGTCCCGTCATTGCAAAGTCCCCAGCCTTCTTTACTATCATTATACACAAAATTGCCTTTTTGTTCTAGGGTTTTTAAATCATAAATAAATCCTTTTCCACCTTGCCAGGTCAATTGATAGATCTTATTATTTAGAATGGTGAGTCCTTCTCCAAAATAAGAATCAGCCAACGGAACAATCTTTAGCGATTTACCAGTTTTATAATCGATTTGCCGCAAAGTAGATTGCTTACGCTGCCCCGTACTTTCATACAAGGTGTCATTTTCAAACTCTAATCCTTGCGTATAGGCGGCAACATCATGCGGATATTCCTCCAATATTTTATAACTGTATAATTTTGGTGTGACCGATGACATGATTACAAATTCTTTGCGTACTTCATAGGTTTTTCGGTCTGCCGTAATCGTAGCTCGTAAAAAGTGTCTGCCTAGTTTTTTATCGTTTAGTGAAACCGAAGCAGTTTCAGAAGTACTAATCCTTTCAGAATCCAATGTATAGCTAACACTTTCAATAGTTTTATTTTTCTTGTTCGTTACAGTAAGTTCTAATACATCTTCGGCTTTATAGCTATCCTTAGCATCTTTAATTTCGATGGAGAATGCTTCCGAAGGATTTTTAGTATCGTCTTCACAGCTTGCAAAAACGAGTATTGATATGAATACGAATAGTTTATAGAACTTCATAGTTTCTGTAATTTTTTTGGAAAGATATTTATTATAATTGATACTTAAAAATTCTTGTAAAACAACGCAAAACATGTATCTTTGCAGCGGCAAGTCCTACACAACCAGCTCCTATTGAATCCCCCAGGGCGGGAACGCAGCAAGGGTAGATGGTCGTAGCGGTGTGATGTAGGTAGCTTGCCATTTTTTATGCGCTAAAGTCAGGGATTTTGATTCTTTTTCTTTGAAAAGAACGACACAAAGCGCATCTTTGTCCTTTAAGTACAGGTATGCCAAAAGTTGTTTTTATCACAGGAGGGTCATCAGGAATAGGAAAAGCTATTGGCGAATTTTTATTGACCAAAGAGTGTATTGTCTACGGAACGAGTCGTCATCCAGAGAATTATAGTTCAACTACTAAATTTCCTCTCGTTGCCTTGGATGTTACTAAGCCCGAAACTATTACGGAAGCTTTTAAACAAGTCATTGACAAGGAAGGGAAAATTGATGTGGTGGTAAATAATGCGGGCGTGGGTATTACAGGACCTATTGAAGAAACGCCTACCAATGAAATGCGAAAGGCATTTGATACCAATTTTTTTGGTCCTCTAGAAGTGATCAAGGCTGTTTTACCACAACTTCGCAAACAAAAATCGGGTCATATTATTAATGTGACTTCTATCGCTGCATATATGGGGTTGCCCTACCGCGGAATATATTCTGCGAGTAAAGCGGCATTGGAAATTACTATTGAAGCCTATCGTATGGAAACGCTTCAGTTTGGTGTGCACATGACCAATATCGCTCCAGGTGATTTTGCAACCAATATCGCCGCCGGAAGATATCATGCCCCTATCCTAGAAGGTTCACCTTACGAAAAGGATTATGGAGAAACCCTAAAAACAATGAATGACCATGTGCAAAGTGGTGGCGATCCTTTAGAAATGGCCAAAGCTGTTTATAAGATTATTCAGACAAACAAGCCTGCGGTTCGCTATCGAGAAGGTGCTTTTATTCAACGATTTTCTATTGTACTCAAAAAAATACTTCCGAGTAAAACCTACGAAAAAATGCTTATGAAGCATTATCATCTGGATAAATAATTTGACACAAGTTTCTAACGTATAGCTATCTTATCAACATCTTTCTGATAACTTTTCATACACAATTTTCTAACTGTAGTAATCTTCTTTATTTTTGCTGAAACTTTAAAGTGACTCTTTACTATGAAATTTTTTATTGATACTGCTAATTTAGATCAAATCCGTGAAGCGCAGGACTTAGGTGTTCTGGATGGCGTTACGACCAATCCGTCGTTGATGGCAAAAGAAGGTATTACCGGCAGAGAAAATATACTGAAGCATTATGTAGATATCTGTTCTATTGTAGATGGTGATGTTTCGGCAGAAGTGATTGCAACCGATTTTGACGGAATGATTAAAGAAGGTGAGGAGCTAGCTCAACTTCACGAGCAAATCGTTGTTAAAGTGCCCATGATTAAAGAAGGTGTTAAAGCTATTAAATATTTTACAGATAAGGGGATTCGTACTAATTGTACACTGGTATTTTCAGCAGGGCAGGCGTTATTAGCAGCAAAGGCTGGCGCAACCTATGTGTCTCCATTTATTGGAAGACTGGACGATATTTCAACCGACGGTCTAAACCTTATTGCAGAAATTCGTTTAATTTACGATAACTATGCTTTTGAAACTGAAATCCTTGCGGCTTCTGTACGTCACACCATGCATGTAATAGATTGTGCAAAAATAGGAGCCGATGTGATGACTGGACCACTATCATCTATTGAAGGCTTGTTGAAACACCCTTTAACAGACATTGGACTGGAAAAATTTTTAGCAGATTATAAAAAAGGCAACTAACTCCCTTTCCTATAAACTAACAGATAAGCCTTGCAATTGTAGGGCTTTTTTTAATGAATAAAAGTAAAGTTCTTTAGTTACACATGTTGATCGATAAGGATCACATTTCCGTCTGGGTCCATAAAAGTAATATTTTCTGGCCCAGAAGTTGCCGTATCGGCTTCTTTCATAAGCGATACATTTTTTTCTTTTAATTCTTTCTGAATGGTTCTTACATCATCAAAGTTTTCGACTTTTGCCGCATTTTCATCCCATCCAGGATTAAAAGTTAAAATGTTATTTTCAAACATTCCTTCAAAAAGTCCGATAAGTGAATTCTCATTTTTCATGATCAGGTATTTTTTGTCGAGTGCTCCGGCAAATTTTGAAAAGCCAAGCTTTTCGTAAAATTCTTTGGAAGCCTTAATGTCTTTTACAGCTAAACTGATTGAAAATGCACCTAATTTCATATTGTTTTACTTTAAGTTATTATAATACTTCAACACTAATTTCTACATTTTTTTGTGGCCATTCGTTGTCATCTGCAGGCAGATTCGCAATTTTCTCGACCACATCCATCCCATTGGTTACTCTTGCAAAAACTGTATAATTTCCATTGAGGTGGCTGGTTGATGTTTGTGGTCCTAAAAATATAAAAAACTCGAAAGGCGCTGTTTTTTTATCTGGATTTTCACGGTATTGTTTTGCTCCAGAAACACTACCGTAGGTGTGATTGCGACCATTTAGTTCTGCAGGAATAAGGTAGTCTTTTCCAATTTGATACCGTTTTTCATTGGTATCTGCATTGTCGCTATTTCCTCCCTGAATAATAAAATTAGGAACGATGCGATGAAAAAAGGTATTGTCAAAGTACCCTTGCTTAGTTAGGTATATATAATTGGCACGGTGTAAGGGTGTGTCTTCATACAACTCCAAATCAATAGTTCCATGAGTAGTGGTAATTCGGAGGTTGGTTTCAGGATTATCTTTTCCGTAGGCAGTTAAAAATTCGACTACATTTTCTTGAGTGATTTTTGGATATTTTTTTTCTGAAGGAGTTTCAGTTTCCTCAGTATTTTTTTCTGAAGCTTCAGTCGTAGTTGGTGTTTTTTCAGCAGAAACTTGTTTTTCTTTTTTGGTATCTTCACAACTTAGAAGAAGTACACAACAGCAGATTAAAACAGAAAGCGACAATTTCATAAATGGATTTTTCAGAATTTAAAAAACAGATTGTAAAAATAACAAAAATGGAACTTCCTGGTGAAGCCCTTCATTTAAAAATGGCGCCTATTGAACGTTTGCTGGAACTTAAACAACAAGCCAGAGATAAGAAAACAGGTCGTAAAGCAGGAGTAATGATATTATTTTACCCTTCAGACAGGGATGAAACACACCTAATCCTCATTCTTCGAAAAACATACAAAGGTGTTCATTCTGCTCAAGTAGGATTTCCAGGAGGGAAAGTAGAACCTGAAGACGAAAATATACAGCAAACAGCTCTTCGTGAAACTCATGAAGAAGTTGGCGTGGCACCAGATGAAGTTTTAGTATTAAAAGAACTTACCGAGATCTATATACCACCTTCCAATTTTTTTGTACAGCCTTTTTTAGGGATCACAGAACAGACCCCGAAGTTTATCCCACAAGAGGACGAGGTGGAGGGATTGATAGAAGTACCCCTTTCCCATTTTATGGATGATTCGGTTTTGGTCACTAAGACACTTACAACCTCGTATGCTACCGATATTGAGGTGCCAGCATATTTGTTAAATGATCATGTAGTATGGGGGGCTACTGCTATGATGCTGAGTGAGGTACGCCAAATACTACAAGAGCTGCTTAGAGAAGGCTAATTTTTCAGTATATTTGCTATTCCGCCTTATTTAAAAATGTGGTGGAATTTCTAACAAACTGAAACTTATGGGGCTTTTTAAACGAAATCCTTTTGGACATATACTTTTCCTCAAATTATGGCTCATCCGTATCCTTGGAGCCTTAACCCATCGCAGATTTAAAGGGTTTAACAAACTGGAAATTGACGGCAGTGAAGTCATTAAAAATTTACCAGATACTAATGTCCTCTTTGTATCTAATCACCAGACTTATTTTGCAGACGTAGTTGCCATGTTTCACGTATTTAATGCCAGTTTAAGTGGAAGAGAAGACAGTATCAAAAACATTGGGTACCTCTGGAAACCTAAATTAAATCTTTACTTTGTTGCCGCTAAAGAAACCATGCAGTCTGGATTATTACCTAAAATTATGGCGTATGCAGGTTCTGTAAGTATTGAGCGTACTTGGCGTGCCGAAGGTAAAGAAGTACAAAGACAGGTAAAGATGAGTGATGTGAGTAGCATTAAAAAGGCTTTGGATGATGGCTGGGTAATTACCTTTCCGCAGGGAACCACTCGCCCCTGGAAACCTATTAGAAGAGGAACTGCACATATCATTAAAAAAAATAAACCTATTGTAGTGCCTATCGTAATTGACGGATTTAGACGTTCGTTTGATCGTAAAGGACTTCGAATTAAGAAAAGAGGAATTCTGCAATCAATGGAAATTAAAGAGCCGCTAGACATTGACTATGAAAACGAGTCTGTAGATTCCATCGTAGAAAAGCTGGAATATGCTATCGAGCAACATCCTTCCTTTTTAAAGGTAATCCCGCAGGAAGAAATTGCAAAAGAAGAAGAGCTTAATAAAGAGCGACAGTGGAGGTATTGAGCAGGGTTTAATTAGATTATATTTTCATTATTTTTACTGAAAACCAACTCTTTTGCAACAAGAACTTTTAGCATATCTTCGAGGCTACCTTACCGAACGTCGCGCCCATTTATTTCAGGAAATTCTTGCCAAGCGAACCCGCCATTTTACCGTAGTAACCGAAGATGTGTACCAGTTACATAATACGAGTGCTGTGATGCGAAGCTGTGAGGTTTTTGGTGTACAGGACTTGCATATCATAGAAGAACTCAATCAGAAAAGTATTGACAAAGAAATAGCCATGGGTGCCCAAAAATGGGTTTCTTTACAAAGGCATGATTCTACAAAGGCGTGCATTCATACATTAAAAAAGGAAGGTTACCAGATTGTGGCCACTTCACCCCATGAGCATTCACATTTATTGCATGATTTTGACGTGACCAAAAAAAGTGCATTTTTCTTCGGAAAGGAGAGTTATGGATTAAGCGATGCTGTATTGAGAGAAGCAGATACCTATCTAAAAATACCCATGTATGGTTTTACTGAAAGTTTGAATATATCAGTTTCCGCAGCGATTATTTTACAATATGTAGTCACAAAACTGAAGCAATCCACCATTGACTGGCGCCTTTCTGAAGCAGAAAAACTAGAATTAGAAATTGAGTGGTCCAAGAATACGATCAAAGCAAGTGATGAGATTGTGGCCCGGTTTTTAAATGACTAGATAACTACCTTTGAGAGAACTTTTATACATTAGTAATATAAAAGGTAAAATACCCTTTCACTCTAAACAATATATTGAATTATGGAACTTGTCTTTGCCACTCACAACAAAAATAAATTTGAGGAAGTAAAAAAATTGCTTCCTAAGCACTTTAGCTTACTTAGCTTGGATGATATCCGGTGTGTGGAAGACATACGTGAAACAGCTACAACCATAGAGGGCAATGCAATTCTAAAAGCAAATTATGTAAAAGACCATTATGGATACGATTGCTTTGCAGATGACACCGGGCTGGAAGTAGATGCCCTTAACGGAGAACCTGGCGTGTATAGTGCGCGATATGCTGGAAAGGCTACTAACGCAACGCTTAATATGAACAAGCTACTAAAAAATTTAGAGGCTTCAAAAAATAGAAATGCCCGATTTAAAACTGCTATTGCACTTAATTACAAGGGTAGTCAAGTATTATTTTTAGGGGTTTGTGATGGTGAAATTCTTTTAGAAAAAAGAGGAGAGAAAGGGTTTGGGTATGACCCTATTTTTCAGCCAAAAGGTTTTAAGCAATCATTTGCCGAAATGACGCTACAGCAAAAAAGTGACATAGGACACCGTGGAAAAGCCATGCGACAACTCATCGAATACCTTTCCGAATAAATTATTTTTTACTTTTTATTTTTTTTATAGGTATACAGCTCCATTTTATGTTCTTTTCCTCTTAAAACTTCAGTGCCTACGGCTACTTTTTTATATCCCTTAGGTAGTATGGTTGCTATTTTTGCAAAATCTTCAGACACTAAAATCTCAACGCCTAATTCGTTGCATAAAGATTGAATACGAGCTGTTGTATTTAATACATCCCCTGTAAATGCGATATCCCGTTTTATTTGACCGATCTCACCAACCATAACATTTCCAAAATGGTACCCAACTTTAAATTCAGGTTTGTAGCCATAGCTGTCAAGATACCTCTTATGGCGATATTTTAGTATTTTCTTCATACTAAAATAACACTGTATCGCATTGCCTTTTTTTAGTCCGTTTTTCATTTTCCAGGAAACGACTACTTCATCCCCGACATATTGATACACCTCACCTCTGGTTTGTACAATGGCAGGAGCGATATCTCTAAAAAAATCTTTCAGAAAATTAAAATAACGCTCTTCGCCTAAGTCCTCTGCAATGCCCGTTGCATTTTTGATATCGGCAAACATAAAGATGCGACGCTCTTGTTTCGGCATAAAATAGCGTCCTAATAAATAATCTGGAAAAACACCAGGACCATATTTGTCATTGACCATTAAAACGATAAGTGTGACAATAACAATTATGAGCCAGAGAATGAAATTTTTTAGAAATAAAAAGGTACTATAAAACGAAATTACAGCATCAATAACTTCTGGATGTGTGATGGGTTTCCCTAAATAATCGGTGTAAAAATAGGCAGCACCAATACCACTCACCAATAGGGCAGCAATAATATAAACTACGATTATAGCCGAAAGCGCTTTCCAAAACACATGCCTTCGAAGCCAACGTTCCATTAGATTTACAGTAAAAACACCTCCAATAAGTCCTGCCAATGAGGATACAATTAAATTTGAAAAAAAAGATGTCTGTAAATCAAAACTAGAAGTTAGTGCGTTCTGACTTTTTAAGGTATAAAACTCATAGAAAAAGAAAATATTGGAAACCAGCACCCATGCAAACAATATATAGACAGCTCGTTTTGTGTAAAATATAAGTTGTCGTTTAGAATAGCTTTTAAAGTGAGGTTTTTTCAAGGCTAGCAGTTTTTATATTTATCGTGTAGGCCTTTCCCTTCTTTGATCATTGGAATAATTTTTTCCAGGCGTGATAGCTTTGTTGTATCTCTTTTAGCATCTGCAATATATTCAGAATACTCTCTTTGCTTTCCAGGAGATAAGTTTTTAAAAGCTGAATGTAATGATGCATCCTTTTTAAAAGCACTTTCTAAAACTTCAGATTTTTTAGCCACTTTTGCTTTTACAGGTTTTAATTCCTTTCCAGCTTTGGCATTCGCAATCGCTTCATTCACATAGTTTAGTAAAAGCTTTGGTTCGATCGTATCATCTTCTTCAAACCGCCATTGTCGCAACGCTTTTGTTTTGTCTTCTTGAGCATTCATTAACTTGTTTTCAGCATCTTTTAAAAAGACACCTTGGTGAAACCATAGTCCCATATGGTTTTTAAACCCAGCAATTCCCAATACAATTTTTGTACCTATAAGATAGGCAGGCGCTCCCCACTTTATCGCTTCGATAAGTTCTGTCTGCTGAAGCACTTCCCTAATCTGAGACATCTTCTCAGTCCATTTTGAGTGCTTTTTTATATAGGCATCTACCTTTTGTTCAGTTTCCATTGGATTTGAATTACATCCTGTGAAGATACTATTTTTCGATTTTACTGAATATTGTTAACCACAATTTTTAGAACATTTTACAATTCAGCACTAAAATTTTACAGTTGAGTGGAATACATTCTGAAAGTGCTTTTTTATAAAACATCTTTGTATCAGAAATAAACAAAACAGCCACTATGAAACTTTTAACCAAAAACCACTTTTTCTTACTCTTACTGCTTTTCGCAATCTCTTTTTTTGCTTCTGAAACCAATGCACAAACCCTTATTTCGGGTACTGTAAAAGATACATCTGGAACAGCTATCATGGGCGCCAATGTATTTTTAGAAGGAACCTATGATGGTGCAACCACAAATGAAGAAGGAAAGTTTTCTTTTTCAACTTCCGAAACTGGAATACAGATCATTCAGATTTCTTATGTTTCTTTTGAAACCTTTTCCATGGCGGCAGAAGTCACTCAAATGAACGACTTACAAATCCTATTGCGTGAGGATGTCAATTCGTTGGATACCGTTGTAATATCTGCAGGAACGCTTGAAGCGAGCGACAATAGTAAGGTTTCGGTTTTAAAGCCTTTGGATATTGTGACCACCGCAAGTGCGCTAGGAGATTTTGTAGGAGCTTTACAAACCCTTCCAGGAACGACTACCGTTGCAGAGGACGGTCGTCTATTTGTACGTGGGGGCGATGCCAATGAAACTCAAATTTTTATTGATGGAATTCGTGTGTTTACTCCATACGTTCCTACGACAAATAATATTCCAACCCGCGGACGGTATAGTCCGTTCTTATTTGACGGAATTACTTTTTCTACAGGTGGGTATGGCTCTGAATACGGACAAGCGTTGTCATCTGTTCTATTACTGAATTCTATCGATGAGCCAGACCAAGAGAAGACCGATATTGCATTGATGACGGTTGGAGCGAGTCTTAGTAATACGCAGATATTTGAGAAATCTTCTGTAAGTGTCAATGCTTCTTACATAAATCTGACCCCATACGTCGCTGCATTACCAGACCGAAACGACTGGCAAAAACCTTTTGAGTCTTTTTCGGGAGAAAGTGTCTTCCGAAGAAAATTTGACAAGGGTCTATTAAAATTCTATGCGGCTTTTGATGCGTCAAAATTTGAGCTAACGCAAGAGGATATTAATACTCCTGAAGGAGTAAATTTTAAACTGAAAAATAATAACTTTTATACAAATACAAGTTATACAGGCGAATTAGACAATGACTGGACGATCTTTGGCGGCGGAAGTTATACCCATGCTAAAACAGATGTTGGCGTTATGGATAATGATATAAAAGATACCGAAAACTCTATACATCTTAAGCTAAAACTAAGAAAGCGATTTAGCAATCGTGTAAAATTGAGTCTAGGAGCAGAGCAGTTCTTAACCGATTTCTCTGAAGATTTTAGCAATCCGGAGGTTGCAGCCATCTACGGATACGATAATAATATCACAGCGGCTTTTGCTGAAACAGATATCGTTTTCTCTAGAAAATTTGCAGTTAAACTTGGGCTTCGTGGCGAGTATAGTGAATTGTTTGACGAATTTACCGTATCTCCAAGAGCTTCAGTAGCGTATAAAACAGGAAAAAATAGCCAGTTATCTATTGCCTACGGCGATTTTTATCAGCAACCAGATAGTGAAGTACTCAAGTTTCAGCAAGATCTAGAAGCCAGAAAAACGCAACACTATATTTTAAACTATCAATATGTACATAACAATAGGATTTTTAGAGCTGAAGCCTATAGAAAGCAATACAGCAATTTAATTACCTATGATACAGAATTTACAGGTTTTGATAGCAATTTTGCAAATAATGGCGACGGATTTGCACAAGGAATAGATTTTTTCTGGAGAGACAACGCAAGTATTAAAAATCTGGATTACTGGGTGAGTTACTCGTATTTGGATAGTGAACGAATGCATCGAAATTTTCCAACGGCAGCGATACCTCCTTTTGCAAATAAGCATAATGCTTCAGTTGTGACAAAATACTGGCTAGAAGACTTAAAGAGTCAGGTGGGCTTAAGTTACCAATATGGTAGTGGCAGAACCTATACAGATCCAAATGCACCAGGGTTTCTTCAGAAGAATACAAAAGCATTTAATAGTGTAAGTGTTAACTGGGCATATTTAATCTCGCAACAGCAAATACTTTATTTTTCGATTAATAATGTTTTTGGCTTTGCTAACGAAAACGGCTATCAATATGCAGACACGCCTAATGCGAATGGGACATTCAATAGAAGGACGTTGAGACCCGCAGCAGATCAGTTTTTCTTCGTAGGGTTCTTTTGGACGATAAGTGAAAACGGAACCGATAACCAATTGGATACGTTGTAAGGAGGTGCTGAAATCTTTAAGTATATATGAATATGACAATTCAGTATAAAAAAATAACAGTTCAGTCAAAATCAATTGAGATTACATCCAATTTAAAAGACATTTACACTATCATATAAAACACTAAAATTATGCAAACAGTCATCACCTATCTCGCAATTATTTTTGGAGCTATGCTTATGAGCGCTCAAAATACAGTTGAAGTACATATTTCAAATCTTTCAAGTAACGACGGAAACGTAAAAGTAGGATTGTACAATAGTGCAGCTACTTTTTTGGAAAAGCAGTATAAAGGAGCTGTAATACTTATTGAAAACAAGAAAGCTTCGGTTACTTTTTCAGAGATACCAGACGGAGTGTATGCGGTTTCTTTTTATCATGATGAAGATGAAGACAACGAGTTCGATATGATTATGGGAATGATTCCCAAGGAGGATTATGGATGTTCCAATAACGCCAAAGGAATGTTTGGACCCCCAAAATTTGAAGATGCTAAATTCGAATTAACTAATGGAATGATAAAAAAAGTCGACATCTCATTATAATTAAAAAAGTATAACTTTATAAACACAATCACTATGAAAACAATATTCACATCTACATTACTTTTACTGCTTTCAGTAATAACATTTGCCCAATCTAAATACGAGAGTGGGATGATAAAAGCTTTTGAACAATGGGAAGCTGGCACTATGGATGAAGCTGCCAATACGTTTGAGAGAATTGCTTCGGTAGAAAAGGATAATTGGTTGCCAGCATATTATGTTGCCCAATTAAATATAATCAAAGGCTTTAATGAAAAGGATGGGACAAAATTAGCGGCGCTTCAAGAAAAGGCATTAAATTATCTTAATGACGCTAAGGCTCTTTCTAAGGATAATCCAGAATTGAAGGTGCTAGAAGCTCAATACTATACCGTATGGATCGCCCACGACGGGCAACGCTACGGAATGAAATATGCTGGAAAGGTAGCCTTTCTCTATGCTGAAGCTGCAAAGTTAGCCCCAGATAATCCTCGGGTAGTTATGGGTAAAGCCGAATGGGATATGGGTTCTGCACAGTTTTTTGGTCAATCCACAGAACCGTATTGTAAAGATATAGAACGTGCCATCGCATTGGCTAAAAATGAAACCAACGCTGATCCGTTTTATCCAAAGTTTTATGAAACAAGAGCACAGGAAGTTTTAGCAGATTGTAAAAAATAGTATGAGAATAATAAAGGAAATAGGAAAAGCATTTTTTGTAGGAATTTTTGTATTCATAGTTGTTTCGGTAATTCAATACATTAATGGATATAATGTGCTTACAAGTGGACAGTTTTTTTTCAAGTTCGCATTTAATCAACTGTATTCGGTAGTCCTCTATATGGGAAATATGTTCCTGTTTTATTATTTGATTACTAAATATGGAAGTGCTTTATTCCAACTAAAGCGACTTAGCATAGGGATTGCGGGAGGTATTGTGATTACACTTATTTGCTTGTTCTTATTGCGATTCTTTACCGAAGTAGTTTATTACAAGGTACCTTTCGATCAATTTATTGCCAGTGAGACACCTAGTTATTACTATAGTTCTCTGCTTATTGCCATGGTTGTAACCTCAATTTTTTATTTAGTTTACTATTATAAATTTAAACAGGAATCCAAAGTAAAGGAACAGAAGATTATAGCAGGAACGGCTTCAGCTAAGTTTGATGCCTTAAAAAACCAGCTAGACCCTCATTTTTTATTTAACAGCTTAAATGTATTAACGAGTTTAATTGAAGAAAATCCTCAGGCAGCCACAAAATTTACAACTTCATTGTCAAAGGTCTACAGATATGTATTGGAGCAGAAAAATAAAGAATTGGTTACTGTTGCTGAAGAATTAAAATTTGCAGAACTATACATGTCACTTATTAAAATGCGCTTTGAAGATAGTATTGTTTTTACAGTTCCTGAAACGATTTCAGACCCTGAAGCAAAGGTAGTTCCGTTATCACTTCAGTTATTGTTAGAAAATGCTGTGAAACACAATCAGGTAACTCCTTCAAAAAAACTACATATCTCTATTTTTGAAGAAAACGGAAACTTAACGGTTACTAATAACATTCAGCCTAAGCAGGTTATGAGAGAAAGCACCGGAGTAGGGTTACGCAATATTACAGATCGGTACGCATTGCTTACAAAACGACCTGTTTATATTTCAGAAAATAAAAAACAATTCAGCATAGCAATTCCTATGCTCACAAAAGAAACATTACTTATGAATACACAAGACAGTTATATTTCGGACAAAAAATATGAATTAGCAAAAGAACATGTTGATAAGCTAAAAGGATTTTACGTACACCTTACCATTTATCTTCTATTTGTGCCCTTTTTTATTTGGCTTAATTTTAAGTCGGGTACAGGATTTCCATGGGCCATCTTTCCTATAGGTGGATGGGGACTAGGAGTGGCTGGTCATGCTGCAGAAACCTTTAATTGGAATCCGTTCTTTGGAAAAGATTGGGAAGAACGGAAGATTCGAGAGCTTATGGATAAGGAAGATTAGGAAGAATACAGTTCAGCTATAGAATATGACAATTGAGAAATTCATTTTTTAAACTCATAGCTATGACCCCTAATTTTACCTTATTAATTAAAACTAAATAGTATGGAAACTCCAAAAAAAGACACCAAGTATTACGAGGCGAAAGAAAGAGTTAAAAATATAAAAAGATTTTACACCTCGCTTTTAAGTTACATTGTATTTATAGGCTTCTTAGCAGGATTAAATTATTATGTCAATGAATTAAGGCATCCATGGTTTTTATGGGCTGCCTTTGGATGGGGAATAGGAATATGTTTTCAGGCTGCAAAGGCTTTTCAATGGAATCCTTTTTTTGGGAAGAAATGGGAAGAACGCAAAATGAAAGAATATATGGACGAAGAAGAAAACTCAAACAACACTTTATTTAAGAAATAATGAAAACTGAAAGAGCGCAGAAAATAGCATATGCTAAGAATAGAATAAAAGAAATCAAGGACTTTTACAGCCACCTTTTGGTATACATTTTTGTAAATCTTATCATTGTGCTTGCTGGGATTGGATTTTTAGAAACTATTATTGATGGATATCCTTCAGATTTTAGATCTTGGTTCTCTTGGAATATTATAGTTATTCCTTTTTTTTGGGGAATTGGACTATTATTTCACGCTGCGAAGGCGTTTCACTGGAATCCATTCTTCGGAAAGCAATGGGAAGCTCGTAAAATGAAAGAATACCTAGAAAAGGAAGAAAAAATAAAAAATAACATGATTAAATAATGGCGTCATGCAACATACAGATAAAGAAAAATTAGCTAGAGCAAAAAAGCGAGTAGAAGATATTAAAGGATTTTATACCCACCTTACTATTTATATTTTGGTTAATATAATTATTTTCCTTGCAAATATTGGTGTTTTTAGCGGAACAGGAATACATATGGGAATGTCTGGATGGGGGTTTTTTATCACACCCTTTTTCTGGGGAATTGGATTGTTCTTTCACGGTTTGTGGGTCTTTGGCCCTACTATTACATTCTTGAAAAACTGGGAAGAGCGCAAAATGAAAGAGTTTCTAGATAAGAACCAGTAACTGTATCACGTAATTTTCAACCGATCAATCCTAAAAGAAAAACTATCTTATGAATGTACTTATAATTGAAGATGAAAAGCCTTCGGCAAGAAGGTTGCAACGAATGCTGGATACACTAGGAGTACAAGCTGAAATGATGCTTCATAGTGTGGAAGAAGCCATCGCTTGGTTTTCAGAAAACAAACACCCCGATTTAATATTCTTAGATATTCAATTAAGTGATGGGCTTTCCTTCGAAATATTTGATGTTATAGATGTAAAAAGTTCTATAATTTTTACTACTGCCTTTGATGAATATGCTTTAAAAGCTTTCAAATTAAATAGCATTGATTATTTGTTAAAACCCATTGACGAGGAAGAACTGGAGGCGGCTGTAAAAAAATATAAAACCTTAAAGCCAGCACAACAAAACGTTCAATTGAATTTTGAAGATATCAAGAAGTTATTGGTCAATCCAGTGGAACGAGAGTACAAAAAACGTTTTACCACTAAAATTGGGCAACATATTAAAATGATCTCTGTTGATGAAATCGAATGCTTTTATTCTGAAAACAAGGGAACATATGCGCATACTGTCGATGGTCGCGATTACCTGCTGGATACCACATTAGAAAATCTGGAAGAAGAATTATCTCCCAAAATATTCTTTCGTATTAGCCGGAAATTTTATGTCAACATCAATGCGATCCAGGATATAATTTCTTACACGAATTCGCGCCTTCAATTAAAATTGAATAGCTACAAAGAACAGGAAGTTATTGTTGCACGAGAACGTGTAAAGGACTTTAAACTATGGCTTGAATAGTGCTATATTATTTTAATTGCTCTTGCTTTTCAATTTGACAACTTAGGATTTCAATTTGTAGTTCGTGGTCGTCAAGTAATATTTGTTGCTCTTGGATAGCATTTACCAACACAGCCATCATGTCCATATAATGTATCTGAAGTCGATCATTACTTACATTCGTCGATACTAATTCTGGCATTATTAATTGAACGTCTTGAGCGATAAAACCCAGACGTTTTTCTGAAGATACATCAGCTTTGTAAGAATACATCTTTCCCTCCAATTGTAATACTTCTGAAAGACCATAGGGAAGTAAAGTAATATTTTCTTTTAATCTTATGTCTGAACCTCCTTGCGTACAATTTTGAGCTTCTGAACAATCTCCATCCTGACAATCGATTTGCCCATCACCATCATCATCGATTCCATTGTTACAAATTTCTGATGAATTATTGTTATCATCGTCATTGGAGGAACAAGAGAGCATACCTAAAGTTAAAAATAAGGCAATGACATAGCGAATAGCGACTTTCATAATAGTAGTTTTAAATGTTTCACTACTATATCGCCAGTCATTTAAAATGTCATCAAAAAATTAATAAATTGGACCTATTAATGTAAAAAATTACCCTTTATCTGGGTACCAATCCAGTTGTGTCACTTGAATGCTGTCACTGCCAGCCTCAACCAAACTTTTAAACTTTGCAACATCACTTAAACCTTCGGTACCTCGATAATGATAGGGATATACGTATTTAGGTTGAAAGTCTAATACTGCATCGGCAGCACTTTCAACGGTCATAGTATACGGTAAATTCATACAAACAAAGGCCATGTCGATCCCTTTGAGGTTTCGCATTTCAGGAATGTCTTCGGTATCTCCCGAAATATAAATTTTTCCACCATTAATGGTAATTACATAGCCATTTCCTCTCCCTTTTTCATGGAATTTCAAGGCTTCTTCTCTTAAATTATACATAGGTATTGCAGCGACATTAAAATCAAATACATCTTGATTGCTGCCATTACTCATCAAAGCCACTTGTGCCTGCATAAATTCGGGCATTTTTTCGGCAACGGCCTGTGGTACAATAATTTTAGTATCGGCGGTATTTACATTTTTAAGGGTTTCCAAATCGTAATGATCTCCATGAATATCGGTTATTAAAATAAGGTCTGGTTCTGGTTGTCCTTCAAAGGCAGCAGCACCGCCAACAGGGTCAACATAGATTACTTTGTCATATAATTCCAACACCATCGTGGCGTGCGAAATTGGAGTAATTGTCACGTCGGCTACTGAAAATTCTGGAGTTTCTGTAACTGATTCGGTTTCTACCTGCGAGGTAGCTTCAGTGGTAGATTTAGTTTCGTTTTTGCAGCTTACTAAAGTTGCCACAATACAGAAGGATACGAATATTTGTTTCATGATGGTTTATTTTTTTCCGAAGTTACAAATCATCCTTTTGTACAGTGCTCACTTTTACATTACTTTATGATTTTAGGGGTAATATCATTTTAATGTTACTACGCTCATACGGGCTATCAGGTTCTACAGGAACTTCTATAAAACCATACTTGCGGTAAATGTAGATAGCGTTTTCCAAAATGGTGTTTGAGTAGAGAAACAAGTCGAAATTAGTTTCTTTAGCAAAATCGATACAGTATTGTATCAATTGCTGACCAATTTTTTTACCTCGCTGGTTGGGAAGCACTGCCATTTTAGTCAATTCGAAAAGAGCATCGTTTCTTTTCATCAAGGCAACTGTCCCTAAAACCACTTCTTTTTCTATAGCAAAGAAAATATGTCCGCCTGGATTAAGAATGTACTTTTCGGGATTGCTTAGCACTTCACGGTCAAAATTTTCTACATAAAAAAAGGTTTCCAACCATTCTATATTGAGGTCGAAGAAGGCTTTTTTATAGGTTTGCTGAAAGGATACTATTTTCATTTTGAAAGGACATCACTAATTAAATATGAAATTGTTTTTCCCACATGATTTGAAAATAAGGCCGCACTAGGAGTTCCTTCACAGATATGAATGTACGTACAGTTTTTATTTGCTGAAAAATAATTCAAAAATTGTCGGGCTTCTTCTACTGAAAACCCGCTGGGTGTCATCGCGCTACTTCCCATATTTGCTATGGCGTCCATATCCAGTTCAATTCCAAACGGAGTGTCACTAATAAAGGCTGAAGCTTCTTCTAATGCTTTAGCGAAAGTTATATTTTTAGTTACTGCAATGTCTTCAAATAAACTAAAACGCACATGTTCTGAAGCTGCTTTTAGTGCCTCAAAAACCGGTTGAGAGGTATAATTTCGGTGCACTCCAAAAATAAAATATTTATGTAAAGATCCATCATTCTTTGCATAACGAAACCCATTACCACTATGTCTGTGCTCCAAAGCTCTAAAATCGGTATGGGCATCAAAATTGATACAGTTAATTGGTTTTTTTAGGGCTTTTGATGCTCCTTTTAAGTTTCCGAAGCTATTGTTGTGACCACCACCAATTATAATAGGAATTTTACCAGCAGCAACTACCTTTTCGATAATGGTGGCTACTTTTATATCAATCTCTTTAACTAATTTTCCCAAATGAGCCATGTCATTATTTTTTTCTGCGGAACGCATTTCTTGAGTACAATTAATTGCACCTAATAAAGCGATACGTTCTACAGGAATATTTGGATGAACCTGAATGTTACAAAACGCATTGAGTGCTTCATTCCAGGCTTCGGCAGTACCTGCGTTGCCATAATTTGCTCTCACGCCAATATCTTCGGGAATACCCACTAGTATGTAGGTCGCAGAAGTTTCAGAAAGTTGAGTACTATCTTGCAATACCTCAATCTTTTGACCCACTTTAGTTTCCCCTTCTCGGATTTTAGTACGAGATACAATGGCATCTTTAGAGTAGCATACTAGTTCGTTCATCGTATTTCTTTTCCGTTGATAATAACTTTATAGATTAAATTGCTGCCAAAGGCATACGGCAGATAGCTATAGGACGGTATTTTCTTGGTAATGATAACGTTTGCTTGTTTTCCTTTGGTAATGCTTCCGTGTGTTTTACTTAAACCCATGGCATATGCACCATTAATTGTCGCTGCGTTGATAGCTTCTTCGGGAGTGAGTTTCATTTTAATACAGGCAGTTGCCACCACAAAATTCATATTTCCGCTTGGTGTAGAACCCGGATTGTAATCGGTTGCCAACGCTAACGGCAGACCTGCATCAATAAGTTCTCTGCCTGGCGTATAAGGGATACTTAAAAAATAGGAGCAGGAGGGAAGTGCAACAGGTATGGTGTTACTTCCTTTTAAAGCAGTGATATCTTCTTTTGTTACCACCTCTAGATGATCTACACTCAATGCATTGTGTTGTACGCCTGCGGAAACACCACCTATAGCATTAAACTGATTGACATGAATTTTTGGAATGAGGTTGTAATTGGCTGCTTCAGAAAGAAGACGGTTTGTGTCTTCGACTGAAAAATAACCTTCTTCACAGAAGATATCAATATATTCGGCGAGTTGTTCCTTGGCCACTTTTGGCAACATCTCCTTACAAATCAAATCCAGATACCCTTTTTTATGGTTCTTAAATTCATTTGGAATGGCATGGGCTCCCAGAAACGTAGTTTTGATCGCAATAGGGTAATGCTCTTTCAGTTTTTTGGCAACGCGAAGCATTTTAAGTTCTGCTTCGGTGGTAAGTCCGTAGCCACTTTTTATTTCAATAGCTCCCGTTCCCAGTTTCATAACCTCTTTGAGACGTTTTTCGCTTTGTAGGTAGAGTTCATTTTCCGAAGTTTCCTGCAATTTTTTTGCACTGTTTAGAATTCCGCCTCCTTTAGCAGCAATTTCTTGATAACTTAGTCCTTTAATTCTGTCTACGAATTCCTGTTCTCTGTTTCCGGCATATACCAAATGTGTATGGCTATCGCACCAGCTAGGAAGGACCACTCTGCCAGTACAGTCAATATTTTTAAACCCTTCGTAGGTTGGCTTATGTTCCATAGAACCATAATCGACTATAGCACCATTCTTTATGTAAAGCCATGCATTCTTGATGGAAGGAAGTTGAGACATATCCTTTCCTCTTAGTACTTCTGAAGGATTGTCGCGAACCTGAAGTAATTCTTTGATGTTGGTAAGCAGTAATTTCATAGGATAAAGATAGAAAACTGCTTTGATTTTACAGATGAAAGTTTTTAATAATCATTTATTTTTCGGCATAAAATAGTACCTTTCCCTTTCAGAAAACAATACTCCTATGGATTCTAAAAATTTAGGTATTAATACCATCTGCACACATGTTGGCGAGGTAAAAGATGAACAATTTCAAGGCGCGATATCCCCTTTATATATGTCGAGTTCCTACCAATATGATGGTGTGGATGTAAAAAGATATCCGCGTTATTTTAATACTCCTAATCAGGAAGCGCTTGGCAAAAAGATTGCCATGTTGGAAAAAAAGGAAGCAGGTATGATATTTGGAAGTGGGATGGCCGCAACTAGTACAACGATACTAGCTTTTCTTCAGAAAGGAGATCATATCGTTTTGCCAAAAACTTTGTATGGTGGTACCTATAATTTTGTAGTGGAAGAATTACATAAATTCGGAATTGAGCATAGTTTTACGAAAGGTTTTTCTGAAGAAGATTTCCTTTCAGCCATACAAGAAAATACAAAAGTCATTTTTGTGGAAACACCTTCCAACCCTTTAATGCTTATAACTGACCTTGAAATGATTTCAAGTATCGCACGTGAGCGAGGCATTGTGACCATGATTGATAATACGTTTGCCAGTCCAGTGAATCAAACCCCTCATGATTTTGGAATAGATATTTGTATCCACAGTGCTACCAAATATATGGGGGGTCATAGTGATATCTGTGCGGGTGCTGTGGCTGCTTCACAGGAACATATGGACAAGATCTGGAACATCGCTAAGAATTTAGGCGGGAGCTTAAGTGATTATACCGTTTGGCTATTGGAAAGAAGTATGAAAACGATGGCGATACGTGTAAAAGCACATAATAAAAATGCTAAAAAAATGGCGAAGTGGCTTCAGAAACATGAGTTGGTACAAAAAGTTTATTATCCGGGATTAAAAGATCACCCTGACCACGACCTTGCAAAAAAACAAATGAATGGTTTTACAGGAATGCTTTCGTTCGAATTGGTAGCAGGAATTGACACTAATGCATTTATGAAAAAATTAAAATTAATTAAGCAATCCATGAGTCTTGCAGGAGTGGAGTCTACAATTTTATCTCCTACACATACCTCTCATGCGTTACTTTCAGCAGAAGAAAGGGCACATCAGGGTATTAATGATGGTTTGTTGAGATTTTCAGTAGGAATAGAAAATAAAGAGGATTTAATTGCAGATTTTAAGCAAGCTTTTGCAGCGATTGCAACACCAGAATTAGTATAGTATGAAATTAGATATATTAGCTATAGGAGCACATCCCGATGATGTAGAAATGAGTGCTGGCGCCACTATTGCAAAAGAAATTGCCAACGGAAAGAAAGTAGGTATTCTTGATCTTACTAGAGGTGAGTTGGGTACCAGAGGCACTGCCGAAATTCGGGATAAAGAATCGGCTGCTGCTGCGAAAATTCTTGGCGTTTCAATGCGTCATAACTTAGAATTTGCAGATGGGTTTTTTATTAATAATACGGCTTCGAAATTAGAAGTTATCAAAATCATACGAAAATACAGACCCGAAATTGTGTTATGTAACGCCATTGATGATCGCCATATTGACCACGGAAAAGGAAGTAAATTGGTGAGTGATGCTTGCTTTTTAAGCGGATTGCGAAAAATAGAAACACTACACGAGGGGAATCATCAACACCAATGGCGGCCTAAACATGTGTATCATTATATTCAATGGAAAGAAATTACGCCAGATTTTGTTGTCGATGTGACAGGGTTTATGGATAAAAAAATGGAGGCGATACGCGCCTATAAAAGTCAATTTTTTGACGCAGACAATAAGGAGCCTATGACTCCAATTGCTTCACAAAATGCAACAGATAGTATTGAGTATCGTTGTAGAAACTTTGGACGACTAATAGGAGTGGAGCATGCAGAAGGATTTACTAGTGAACGGTATCCTGCTGTCGATTCTTTATTCGATTTGAAATAAAATTCTGTAAAAAATATATTGTAGAAGAAAAGGATTTGAAGTATATTTGCACCCGCTTTCAATAGGAAAGCAATATGGTGGTTGTAGCTCAGCTGGTTAGAGCGCTGGTTTGTGGTACCAGAAGTCGCCGGTTCGAACCCGGTCTTCCACCCTGAAAGCCTTCAAAGAAATTTGGAGGCTTTTTAGTTTTTAAAAAATAAATGTATGGCTAATAATTCAAAAGAAGGTTCCGATCTGCAGGGTCTTGCAACCTTACTTACAGATGCTTCATTAGGCATTACAGATCTTGTCGAAGCCATGCACAAAAGGATAGTCAACCCACCTTTTATACCTTCTACTCCCATACAGCATTTAATTACCAATGTTGCGGGTGTCGCCTATAAGAATATTAAGAGAGGTATCCGTATGGCGGGAAAGGGATTAGATAAAGGACTAGGAGTTGTGGCTCACGTTAGTGGAGATAATAAAAGAAATAATAAAATAGAAATAGTCCGTGCGGTTTTAAATGGATTGGTCGGAGATTATTTGGAAGAAAAGGAAAATCCGCTAGCAATTGAAATGGAATTTAGGTTCAAAGGAGAGAATATTCAATTCAACAGCAAACAGATTAGCGAGACATACCCAAAAGTAAGTGGAAAAATTTTAGTAATGGTACACGGCTCTTGTATGAATGATACACAGTGGACTCAAAATAATCATAACCACGGAATTAAATTAGCAGAGGAATTACATGCCACTCCTGTTTTTTTATACTATAATACAGGTCTTCATATTTCTACCAACGGTCAAAAGTTTAATGAAAGTTTAGAAGATCTAATTAAGAATTGGCCAGTACCCGTTCAAGAAATCAATATGGTCGCTCACAGTATGGGAGGATTAGTTTTAAGAAGTGCAATTCATTACGGGTTTCAGAAAAAAATGAAATGGACAAAGCAACTTGCTAAAATAATATTTTTGGGAACCCCTCACCACGGAGCACCTATGGAGCGAATAGGACACTATGTAGATGGAATTCTAGAATTTATTCCCTATACAAAGCCTTTTGCAAGATTAGGAAAAATGCGAAGTGCAGGAGTAACCGATTTAAGATATGGTGCTATTGTAGACGAAGATTGGGACTCCAAAGATCGATTCGAAATTACAGGAGATCAAAGACAGCATAGCGCCTTGCCTCAATGGGTAGACTGCTATGCAATTGCAGCAGTAAATGGTAAGAAGAAGACTAAAAAAAATAATAATATGAGCGACGGTTTGGTATATGTTAAAAGTGCTTTAGGGCAGCATAAAAATCCTGTGAAAGACCTAAATTTTAATAGTGCGAATACTCAAGTTATTTACAATTGTTCTCATAGGGAGTTACTAAGCAATCCTGAAGTATTTACTATAATGAAGAATTGGTGGAGCTAATTTTATATTTTTAAATCAATTAGTTTTTCTAATGATAAAACAAGTATATATAGAAACTGAACGTTTCCTAATTCGAAATCTAGAACTTAAGGATGCTCTTGATATGTTTGCATTGGATTCAGACCCTGCGGTACACGAATTTCTTGGGAAGAATCCTATAAGCGCACTTGAAGAATCCAAAGAAATTATAAGGCAAATTAGAAAACAATATGATGCTAACGGATTAGGTCGTCTGGCGATTATAGATAAAGAAACTAATGAATTTATAGGTTGGACAGGGATAAAATATGAAGAAAATGTAAGAGAGTATTCTTATTATGACCTGGGTTACCGGCTAAGAAAAAAATTTTGGGGAAAGGGCATTGCTACAGAAACAGCAGTAGCATCACTAAAGTATGGTTTTGAGACTTTAAGCCTTAAAGAAATCTGCGCTGCAGCAGATGTCAATAATATGGGCTCTAATAAAGTTTTAAGAAAAGTTGGGATGCAGTATGTCGAACAGTTTGACTTTGAAGGGGAATTACATAATTGGTACAGAATTACGAAACCTCAATGGCAGAGCCTAAAGTAATTTATATAAAAAAAGCCTCAAGCGTTTTGTTACACTTGAGGCTTTTTTATTTTTTCTCACGTATCACGCTTATAATTTATCTGCAGTAATACGTTCATCACGGTTTGCTACTTCCCAAGCCGTCAAGAATATCAAACGTGCGCGCTTTTCCATTAAATCATATTCGATTTTGTCTGGTGTGTCAGATATTTTGTGATAATCTTCATGCACTCCATTGAAATAAAAGATGATCGGAATGTTATTTTTTGCAAAATTATAATGATCACTTCGATAATAAAAGCGATTAGGATCATTTTCATCATTATAGGTGTAATCCAACTCTAAATTAATATACTTGTTGTTTACTTCTTCTGAAACATCATGTAAGGTTTGGCTTAATTTATCACTACCAATCAAGTAAATATAATTTGGGGAGTCCTTTTTGTCGGGATCTATACGACCAATCATATCGGTATTTAAATTCGCGACTGTATTTGCTAACGGAAACAACGGATTGTCAGTATAATATTTTGAACCATACAATCCAATTTCTTCGCCCGTTACATGTAAGAATAAGATTGAACGTTTAGGACCGTTGCCATCTTCTACGGCTTTCTGAAAAGCTTCAGCCATTTCTAGCATGGAAACCGTTCCACTACCGTCGTCATCTGCTCCGTTAAAGACGTTGCCATCTTTATCAACTCCAACGTGGTCATAATGAGCCGAGAGTACGATGATTTCTTCAGGTTTTTCAGAACCTTTTATAAACGCAACTACATTTTCTGAAGGTTTCGGGTCCCGAGCTCTGCTAAAATATTCCGCAGGAATCGATTGAAAATATCCTGCATCGGTAGGTGCAGCTATGTTTTCTTTTACATAAAAATCTTTTAAATACTTAGCTGCCATTTTTTGCCCTTCACTACCTGTCATCCGGCCTTGCATTTCATCACTGGCAAATTTATATAAGTGAGTTTTCAATTCACTACTAGTGATGGTATTGGCATAAGGTACCCCATTGTTGGACATTGAACTCATAGATTCTGAAGTCGCGTCAACCTCTGCGTCTGTTGCCTTTTGAGCAGAATTACAACCTACGGCTAATGCCAAGAGTACTGCTATAAAAATGTTATTGATCATTATTTCTGAAAGTTTTAAAATAAGAAGGGCTAAATATACATTAAGTATTAGTGCTATTTGTGAAAGTTTTGTGAAAACTGAAACACATTCCTTTCCAAAGAAAAATCCAAGTGAACTATTACTATCTTTGCTTAAAATTCTGAAACTAATGACGGTCGAACAACTATACACAGGTTGCCTTTCTCAAGGCGCTTATTATATTGAAAGTAATGGGGAAATTGCTATTATAGATCCTTTACGAGAAACGAGTCCGTATCTCGATAGAGCAGCCCGAGATAACGGAACTATTAAATATATTTTTGAAACTCATTTTCATGCTGACTTTGTAAGTGGGCATCTTACGCTTTCTGAAAAAACAGGAGCTCCTATTATTTTTGGTCCTAATGCTAATCCATCTTTTGAGGCGATTGTGGCTCATGACGGTCAAGAATTTAAAGTAGGTAAGGTAACAATCAAAGCAATCCACACTCCTGGACATACAATGGAAAGCACCACCTATCTGCTTAAAGACGAAAATGGAAAAGACTATTGTATTTTTAGTGGAGATACCTTGTTTTTAGGAGATGTGGGAAGACCAGACTTAGCACAGAAAGGAGCCGATATGACACAGGAGGATCTTGCAGGAATACTATACGATAGTCTTCGGAATAAAATAATGCCACTGGCAGATGATGTGATCGTTTATCCGGCACATGGTGCGGGTTCTGCCTGTGGAAAAAATATGATGAAAGAAACGGTGGATACTTTAGGCAATCAAAAGCAAATGAATTATGCCTTGCGTGCAGACATGACTAAAAAAGAATTTATCAAAGAAGTTACCGCTGGGTTGGCACCACCACCTGTGTATTTTCCGCAGAATGTAAAAATGAACAAAGAAGGGTATAATTCGATCGATAGTATTGTAGCTACCGGAACCAAACCATTGTCTCCAGAACAGTTTGAAGCACTAGCAAACTCGACAGGAGCTGTTATTTTGGATGTACGTCACCAAAAAGATTTTATGGAAGCGCATATACCTCAATCTATTTTTATAGGTATCGATGGTGGATTTGCTCCATGGGTTGGCGCTTTAATTGCAGATGTACAGCAGCCTATTTTACTAGTGACGCCAGCAGGTAGGGAAGTGGAGACTGTAACAAGACTTTCCAGAGTTGGATTTGATAACACTTTAGGTTTTTTAAACGGCGGTATTGCAGCCTGGAAGAAAGCCGGAAAGGAAATAGATAGTATGCTCTCTGTGTCTGCCGAAACTTTAAAAGAGGAATTGAAAAAGGGAGTGCCAGTGTTTGATGTTCGTAAGGACGGCGAATGGGAAACTGCGCATCTTCCGCAGGCAACACATACTTCATTAGATGAGTTAAATAAGCATTTAGACGTATTTCCTAAAAAAGACCCTTTTTATATTCATTGTGCTGGAGGCTATCGTTCGGTGATTGCAGCTTCCATTTTAAAAGCACGAGGCATCCATACGGGTATTGATGTTGCTGGTGGGTTTGGAGCTATTAAATCAGCAAATATTGAAATTACGACATAAAAAAATCCCACCAATCGGTGGGATTTTTTTTACTTCTGGATCCTAGTTCCAGGCATCTGCAATATCTTCCAGTGTTTTAACTTTAGACAACGTTGACTTAATCTCTGTTAATTGATTGTTTAGCACATTTGAGACTTCTGGCGGGAAGTTGTTATTTTGCAAGCGTTCTTCATATTCTTCTACACTTGCTTTTTCCCCGCGGATACATTCTTCTAAAACAGCTTCATCGTCTTTTCCTGTAAAAGCAGTTTTTATATCAATCCATGTTCTGTGCAAATCACCTGTAACACTTCCAGATTGTTTTGGAGTTTCATTTAGATTTCTAATTTCTTTATCTAACTCATTTACAAAGCGACCTCTTAATGCCGCTTGATGTTGAAAATAGCTTTTTAGTCGGCTATTTTTAGAATCTTCCATTGCCTTTTTAAAACCTTTTTCTGCGTCGTAATTTTTCTCTAATAAATTTTGAAGATTATTCACTAAATTATCATGAATATTCTCATCTGCTTTTTCTTTTGTTGTTTTCATAGTATTTGTTTGTTTTTTGTTTCTTTCATTACTGAAATTACGTAAATATACAGCAGTGTTTGCGTAATATTTCTTAGCAATTTGCTAATTGAGAAGTCATTAACAGTTGAATGTTAAGGTTTCCTAATAAAAAGAGATACCATTTTATATTTATTAATTTTAAACAAACAAAAAAATAAATTATGGACAACGAGAAGAAAATACCAGGACAAGATGATAAAAAATCTGTAGAAGATTCTGCAATTAATCATAAATCAAATGAGAGTGATGGTAAAGAAATTAACCATCAAGTAGAACAGCGTAGAGAACAACATAAACCTCGCGATACAGCATAAAAGAAACAATATGAATTCAGATAAAGAAAAAAGAGATAGCCTAAATCCTAAAAGAGAAAAAGGTCCTCAAAAAGAGAAACATCCAAATCAGTACGGAGAACAATCTGAAGAATTTGGAATTGGAAAAGAAAAAGAATAAAAAAATCCCGCCACGGCGGGATTTTTTATTGCTCACCGTTTAAAGGTGTAAGGTCTATATAACTATACCGTAGTTTGCCTAGATGTTCATCATTCAATATTCCCGAAGTTACGTTACCCCAATCAAAATTTTGATCGATATGTTTTTCTTTATATTCTAAAAGTAACGCTTCAGAAATTAATATATATTCATCAATAGGAACATCATTTTTTAAAAAACGATGGGCTGTGATCACATCTTCTCCCATTAATTTAATTCGGTTGCCAATAGGTACCATGCCTATTTCAGTGCCAAAGTGCAATACGATTTTTAAACCTAGCATCTCTGGAAAATCAATTTCTGGATGCTTTTCCTTGTGTTTGGTTAATAGCACGTCCATTTGCTTGTAAAATTCTGCATAAAAATGCTTACACTGGTCTACCAGTTCTTTTATAGTTGGTAAATCACCAGCTCTAAAAAACAGGACAGCGTCGCCTTCAATTTCTGAAACTTTTAATCCTATTTGGTTTGCATAAATAATATTATTTAACAAAGAGGAAATAACCTGAGAACTCAGGTTGATATCCACCTCTTTCATAAACTTTGTAAAGCCGCTTATGTCGGGAATGCAAAGAAGGGTAGGAGTTGTCTTCATACTAGTTTTTTGGTAAAGGTAGTTTGATATTCAAAAGTAGTAAATACGCTTAACATTAACTTTAACGTTTAAGGCGTTGTTTCAAAGGCATTTCAGAAAAAAATAAAAAGTAGTTACAATAAATATAAGAATATAGTGTTTTTAAAGTACTACCAGCCTCAACCTAAATCTCTATTTATATATAAAACTTTATTCTTTACAATTGGATAGAATGACAAATTCCACCAATTCGGTTTAATGTTTAATTTTAAAAATTTAGTAATGATAAAGAAACTCGTATTTCTATGTTTTCTGCTTGTCACAAGCATAACTTTTGCTCAAAAAGGGAGCGGGATTGGTATCAAAGGAGGACTTAATTATAATAGTAATGGTGATTTTGATAATAACTTTCAGAATATCACCGAAAATCCCACTAAAAACGTAGGGTTTCACCTAGGTCTCTATGGGAAAATAGATTTAGGACCGCTCTATATTCGTCCAGAAGCTTTATATACACGAACACAGAGTGAGTATGATAGCGGCGATCTAAAAATTAGTAAAATAGATGTTCCTTTGCTGCTTGGAATCGATATTATTGGCCCGCTCACTGTGTTTGCAGGACCTTCGGCACAATATATTTTGACCAATGAGTTTGAAGATTTTGAACTGGAAGAGGCGATGGATACCTTTACTGTGGGAGCCCAACTCGGAGTGGGATTCAACTTTGAAAATTTCGGAATAGATGTACGCTACGAGCGCGGATTGAACGAAAATGAAATAGAATTTACAGATATTGCCCTTAATCGTGTAGATGCGCGACAAGAGCAAGTCATTCTTGGACTGTCGTTCAAGTTATAATTTTAGTTTGGTTACACATGTTACTCTATGTGTTTATGGTTGCACCCTTCTCTAGGTAACAGCAGAGGAGGGTGTTTTTTTAGCCCGCTTCGGAAACGTAAAAGGTCGTAGCATCTTTAATCAATTGTGAGAGCATCTTAGCTTCACTTTTTTGTTTTTCTTCGTTCCAGTTCAAGTAATTTGATAGCTCTTCAAGTACGATCTCTTTATAGGTGCTTACAGTCTTGATGTCAAAGAAAAGTCTTGCAGTTCTACGAACGAAGAAGTCTGTGATAGATGCTACCATTTCATAGTGTACGGTGTACCACAATTCGGCGAGAACCAATGATTTTATAAGGTCTTTATCTTTGTATTGCTGAAACCGTCGAAGGATTAAATCTGTTTGTTTTCCATAGGTCACCACTAAGTACATAGCAATATAGGGATCTGCAAAACCCATATTTTTTAATTGCTGCTGAAGCTTTTCTTGATATATCGCAACTTCCTTTTTATTTTGAAATGGGTCTGAAGTCAGTGCAATGTTTTCTGTTTCTGAAAGCTGTAGCTTCTTTTTTCTTTTTTTCGGAAGGGATTTTAATACAGCCTCGAGAACCCGTTGCGACATTTTACGGTAGCCAGTCAATTTTCCACCAGCGATAGAAATCAAGCCACTGTCTGAAACGAAGATCTCATCCTTGCGCGATAGTTCTGAAGGATTTTTCCCTTTTTCATGAATCAAGGGGCGTAATCCAGCCCAGCTCGATTCGATATCTTTTTCTGAAAGGTCGACCGTAGGAAAAGTTGTATTCATTGCGTTTAACAAATAAGCAACATCTGCCTGCGTTGTCAATACGCGATCCAAATCACCCGTATAGGTCGTATCGGTTGTTCCTACATAAGTACAACGCCCTCTGGGGATTGCAAATAGCATTCTGCCATCTGGGACGTCAAAATAAATAGATTGTGCAATAGGTAACATATCAAACGGAAATACTAAATGCACCCCTTTGGTAAGATGCAAATATTTTTCATTGATACTTTTGTCCTTTTTTCGTAGTGTATCTACCCAAGGCCCTGCAGCCGATACAAAATTACGACCAGTAATACGAAGGGTTTTACCAGTAGTATGGTCCTTACAATCCAGATGCTCCAGAATTCCTTTTTCATTATAAACAAAGGTATCCATTTCGCAATAATTGAGTAGTGTGGCACCAAAACTGGCTGCTTTTTTCAGTAATTCAATAGTTAATCGGGCATCATCTGTTCGATACTCACTGTAAAAGCCGCCAGCCAAAACGTTTTCGGGATCTAACAATGGTTCTTTTTCCAGCGTTTCATCTTTATCCAGCATTTTACGTTTGTCGTCACCTTCTACATTGGCGAGTATATCATATACTTTAAGGCCAATCGCTGTCATAATCTTTCCGTAGGTACCCCCTTCTATAAGCGGTAGCAACATCTTTTCGGGAATCACTAAGTGGGGTGCTAATTTATGAACGATCGCTCTTTCTCGCCCAGATTCTTTGACCAATCCTATTTCAAACTGCTTCAAGTAGCGGAGTCCGCCATGGATCAACTTGGTCGATTTGTTACTCGTCCCAGAAGCAAAATCATTTTTTTCAATAAGACAGGTTTTCATACCCCGGGAAGCTGCATCCAAGGCAATTCCAGCTCCAGTCACTCCGCCACCGATGATAACTAGATCGAATTTCTTTTCAGAAATATGGTTGAGTTGATTTTCTCTGTTTAAAACTGAAAATGTGTTCTCCTGCATTTTATTCATGATTGGATTTGGTTCTCTCAATTGCAGTTAGCCATCCCTTGTATTTTTCTTCTCGTACTAAATTGTCCATTATGGGTTGAAAAAGGCGTTCTATTTCTCTGCTCTTATTTAATTCTGAAAGTTCCCAAACTCCAGCATGCAATCCGGCTAAAAATGCAGCACCAAGAGCAGTCACTTCCAGCATTTTTGGACGCTCTACTGGTACATTGAGCATATCTGCCTGAAATTGCATTAAATAGTTATTAGCACTCGCTCCGCCGTCCACCTGAAGCTGCTGTACTTTTTTATTACAATCTTGCTGCATCGCATTTAGCACATCCTTGGTTTGTAAGGCCAAGGCTTCAACAGTTGCTTTAATGATTTCATTCTTCCCGGTATCTAGGGTCAATCCATACATAGCACCTTTTGCTTCGGAGTCCCAATAAGGAGCACCTAAGCCTGCAAAAGCAGGAACAACATATAAATCTTTGAGTTCTTGCGTTTCTTCACAGATGCTTTCCGTTTCACTGGCATTTTTGATAAGTAGTAAATTATCCCGTAGCCATTGAATAGAAGCACCGCCAATAAAGATACTTCCTTCTAAGGCATATTGAATTTCTGTGTCTGGTAAACTACACGCTATGGTTGTGAGCAGCCCGTTTTTTGAGGACACAGCTTCAGTTCCTGTATTCAGTAACATAAAACACCCTGTACCATAGGTGTTTTTAGCAATTCCCGGTGTAAATCCGCCTTGCCCAAAAAGTGCCGCCTGTTGATCACCAGCTACTCCTAGAATGGGGATACGATGTCCATCAATATCTACATCTCCAAAATAGGACGATGAAGTTTGAACTAAAGGAAGCATCCCTTTGGGTATTTTTAAGACATCGAGGATTCGACCGTCCCATTGCAATTCTTTAATATTGTAGAGTAAGGTTCTAGAAGCATTAGTGTGATCTGTGACGTGCTGTTTTCCCTTAGTAAATTTATAGATAAGCCAACTATCGATGGTTCCAAATAGCAGTTCACCCTTCTCTGCTTTTTCTCGTGCACCTTTAACGTGGTCGAGGATCCAAGCAAGTTTAGTTCCGCTGAAATAGGAATCGATGACGAGCCCGGTATTTTCAGCTATATAAGTCTGCAGTCCTTTTTTCTTAAGTCGGTCACAAATTTCATGAGTTCGATTGTCCAGCCAGACGATGGCGTTATAAATAGGTTCTCCAGTTTTTTTATTCCAAACGACTGTTGTTTCTCTCTGATTGGTAATACCTATGCCAGTTATAGCTTCTATAGAAATACCAGAAGTTTTTAATACTTCCCTGAAGGTTGCCTGCTGGTCACGAAAAATTTCCATAGGATCATGCTCTACCCAACCCGACTCCGGATGGTGTTGCGTGAGTTCTTTTTGAGATATTGCTACGACTTTTGCGTGTTCGTCAAACAAAATGGTTCGGGTACTCGTCGTACCCTGATCGAAAGCAATGATGTATTTTTTAGCCATTTTTTAAACTATTCTACAAAGAACCAAAAATTTCAGATCAAATTTGACACCACCCTTAAAAAGAAATCCACGAGTTGTTAGCAATCTTTTTTTGAGAGGGTTTTCTAAAAAAAGAATTGTATTTTGTATGCATTAAATTGTAAGAAACTATGGCAAAGCGACCCGAACAAACGGCATCTTTTATGATCCGGTTTAATCAAAAGATTTTTGAAGAAAAAGGACAAGCAAACGTGCAGTGGCGCGGTAAGGTGTCACACGTGCAAGGAGGCGAGGACTTAAGTTTTAGTGACTTTAAGGAGGCTGTGGCATTTATGCAAGAACGCCTGGCCAATTTAACCAAAGAGGCAGCAAAAGAACATCCAAAGGAAGAGCAGGAAGGTATTTTGAAAAAAAGCCTGAGTATGTGGAAGACCATGGCAAAAGAAGGACCTAAGGTATTTATGGACACTATAAAAGACCCTAGAAAATCTGTCGATCATTTAAAAGAACAACTTACAGAGTTTGGGGGCGAAATGATGGAAAAAGTTCCATTGGATGAATGGCGAAGTGCTTCAAAATCTGATATTGTTGATATTCACAGTGCAATACGTCAATTAAGTTCGCAAGTGCAGAAACTTTCCAGTAAAGTAGATGCTATGCAAACTCCTTCAGAAGGAATCAAAACTACAACTAAAAAACCTCGTACTACCGCAAAATCTTCAGTAGCTAAAACAACAAAGTCGAAGGCGACCACCAAACCTTCCGCAAAAAAAACCACTAAAAAAACTCCTAAGTAGTAGGAAATGAAAGACCTACGCAACCAATTAGAAGCGCTCAGAACATTTGAGCAGGATGCACCAATACGAATACAGACGTTGGGGCATTTTAATCTGTGGCGAGAAGGGGAAAAGGTGCCCAATAAGGAATGGGGTCGCGATAAAACTTTACAATTACTACAGTATTTAATTTCGAACCGACAACGCAATGCGATCCATAAGGAACGAATTATGGAGCATTTGTGGGAAGAAGGAGACGATCGTGATTTTAAGGTAGCGTTACATGGTGTGAATAAAGCGATGGAACCCAACAGGCCTTCAAGGACAGAACCTAAATATTTATTACGGCAAGGGGTAAGCTATGAGCTGGATATGGAACAAGTGTGGATTGATGTGGATGCGCTGGAAAAATATGTGATTATTGGGAATGAGGCCTTCGGAAAGGATACCGAACTAGCAAAAGATGCTTATAAGGCAGCCATTGCGTTATATCATGGAAGTTATTTACCCAACCGCATCTTTGAGGATTGGTCTTCTGAAGAACGTGAAAAAACACAGATCCATATTTTAGGAGCCTATGTAACGTTAGCTGAACTCATTCTTCCTGAAAATCCGATGGAAAGCGTACGACTAGCACAGGCTGCCATAACTATCGACCCAACTTGGGAAGATGCGTACCGCATCCAGATGCAAGGATATATCGCCAAAGGAAATCGTCCTCAGGCGTTGAAGGTGTATCAAAAATGTGCTGATGTATTGGAGACGGAATACGGTATTAATCCGTTACCCGAAACCAAGAAATTATTGCAGGAGATTGAGGAAATGAAATGACATAAAGGAAAAAAGATCTTCTAGCTCGAAAACACCCCCTTTTAGATAGTTTGAACGAATTTTAAAAATACTTCTTTGTGTCGATCAAGATCCATATCTGGAGAGAGTGCTACCCGAACAATATAGTCTTTATCACCCTCTTTAGTGGTCCCTTGAGTCGAGGTGGCTGGTATGGTCCAATAGCTTCCTTTTAATTGACCGTAGCTAACACAGAACTTACTTTCATTTGGGATTTCTGAAATCATTAAATTAATTAATTTAAGATTCAGCGACCTTTTATAGGCTTCTTTTTCTAAATCGGTGGCTCCTTTTGTAGGAAGATCTAATGAAAATACCGAAGGAGTAAATCCTTGTTCTGCCAGTGTTTCAGAAACAAAATTTATTTTTGCATCGGGCAAAACTTTTTGGATAAAGCTTACAAATTCTCGTGTATTTTTATAGGCATCTTGAATTCTTTGGTTCATAGAAGGCAATTGTCGCGCTAGTATTTCATACTGTAGTGCCGTAGCTTCATTATCACAAAGGTTTAAATGCAATTCAATAGTTTGTATAAGCGTTTCAGCTTTTTTATTTACTACACAGTACCCAGCCGTACACCTTCCGCCGCTTGGAAATTTTGATCCGCTTGCATAAGAAATGGCTCTAACCGATGAGAGTATATCTTCTTCTCCTAAAAAATGTACGTTAGGACAAAATGTTTGATCTAAAATAAACACAGGGTCAACAGCTACATCACCACTTGAAGTATATCGAACTTTACTCAATGCCTCTTTTAATTTTGTAAGATTAGGTACTTCAACCCTTGGATTGGTTGGAATTTCAGCAATGATATACGGAACTGCATCTTCATGGGCTATCCTGTCTAAGACGATTTCAATACTTTGAACCATATCATTGTCACCATCAACAGGTAGATCTACTACTTCAACACTATCAATACAGGCTGCAACCCTCCTTGCCTGATCGTTTGTGCCACCATAGCAATTTGGAGGTACTATAAATTTGATAGACTTTCCTTTATGATTTTTAGTGGCATCGTGAATAAGTCCCATCATAATTGCATATTGTATGGACAGTCCGCTAGAGCCTATAAGGGGTTTTGAAGTTGTATTAGTGATCTCCAAAATTAAATTTGAGACTATTTTCTTATTTGTTTCACTAGTAGTGGTTTCTTGCTTTAAAGGAAGTTTAGTTACAAATGACTTTAGAGCTTGTAGGGAATTGGCTGGCGTCATAGCAATCGTTTCTCTTCTTCGGACATGCTGAATTTCTGATATGTAGTTTTCGTTTTGTTCACCATTGACGACTAAAACGCTTCCTAGTTGAGAATTGTAACTGATATAAAAGTCAATTTGTGAAGTGAGTTCAATGGTATGCAATTCGTTTTGCTGAGATAGAAAGACGGTACTCCCGTTAAATTCTGAAATAGCAGCTACATTTTCAACTTTCTTTAATTCAAACGTATATCCATAAATATCTTTGAGTATTTCAACATCAAAGAAATCTGGTAATTTTTCAGTATAAAGTATTTGGGTATTTTTAGTATCCAGTAAGTTTTTTCTTAGAACTGCTAACACAGGACTAGTTACTGAAGAAAAACTAATAACATTTTCTGACTTTAAATCATATGCTTTAGCAATTCCCCATTCAAGGATGCACGATAATGGATGCCCTAAGCGAATATAGTCGTAGGCAGTAGGTAGCGTATTTAAAGCAGCTGTTTCAGAATTATTAGTAGAATATAAAACTTCAAATTGTTCTAGAAATTGAACTTTAGCAAATTTTTCAGTATAAATATCCAGTCTGTGTGTCGTTACATGTAACCAACTCATTGGCATATTGTCTAGTACCTTTTCAATATATGTTAGCATGGAATCCTTTTTCATCTGTTGCACAATTTAAGGGTTGGCAAGGTACATTAATTAGGTTTTTTTTAAAATGATATGAGGTGTTTTCTGCAAAGCAAAGCAGGATTTTAATTCATATCAAAGCGACCCTATGTAAAAGTCTTTTATTTCTGCTCGACTTCAGTTGTAACTCAGTTGTAACACCCTAGGTGTATGTTTGCCCTGTAAAAATTAAAATTGTATACATAAACGTCAAATTTCTTTTGCAACTCATTTGTAACAACGTGAACCTATGTTTGCACCAGATTTAAAATTAGCGTTTAAAATAAAAGCCAGAACACGGCAAAAACAATAAAATTATGGCAACAAAAAAACAAACAACAGTTATAGATACAGCAGCGAACCTTGCTTTAAAAGGTGCTACTAAAGTAAATGACCTTGCATTAGCAACAACCGAAAAAGCTTTTACAACATCCTTTAGTGTCGCAGAAAAATGTATCGCTATCAATACGATGATTCTGAAAAAAGGGTTTGATATCGCAGCTTCTCAACAGGATATGGCTTTCGATTTACTAGAGACTTTAAAAAAGAAAATCGTTAAAAAATAATTAAAATACGGGTCAGGTACTCATTTGCAACTCAGCTGTAACTTGCTGATTGTATGTTTGTGCCAGATTTAAAAATCAACAATAAATATACTAATATTCGCTAGAGCGGAAATAAATAATAAGTAACATGGCAACAACAGCAAAAGCTAAAAAAGCAACAACAAAAGTAACTAAGAAAACTACTAAAACAGTAAATAAATCTACTTCAGTAGCAAAAAAAATTAACAACAGTTTGATTACCGCTTCTAAGGATGCGATTGATACAACTGTAAAGAATGGTGAAAAGTGGCAGAAGTTGGCTTCAAAATTAGTAAAGAAGTCAGAAACTGTACGTGAAGCACAGGTAAACATGGTGTTTGATACAGCAGAAGCTGTAAAAACTCAAGTAAACGATGGTGCTAAAAGAATGATGAACTTAGTAGGGTATGATGCTTCTGCAGTAGAGAAGGCGTTAAACTATGCAACTAACAATCCGGTTGCTAAAAAAGTAAAAGGTATCGCAGTAGAGGTTCAAGAAAAAGTTGCTAAAAATCCTATGGTAAAGAAAGCAGAAAAGACTGCTGAAGATTTTAAAACGATGGGGAAAGCAAAATACAATGAAGTAAAGGGAGAAGTATTAAGTAAAGCGTCTAAGTTGGTTAATAAAACCGAAGACAAATTAGAGGAAGTACAAAAAGACCTTAAAAAGGAAGCGAAAAAAGCGACAAAAAAAGGAGCTAAAACAAACCCTAAAACTACCACAAAAGCAATTAAAGCAAAAGGTGCTGCAAAAGTTAAATCTGTAAAAGCAACTACGAAAGCTAAAGCAACTAAGGTGAAAGCCAATGTTGAAGCTAAAGTAGCAGCAAAAACAGTAACACCTGCAAAAGCGAAGAAAGAAGTCGCAAAAAAAGTAGCAGAGGTTAAAGAAACTGGAGCGGCGAAAGTAAAAGCGGTAAAAACTGCAACGAAGGTTGCAGTAAAGACGGTAGCAAAGGATGACCTTAAGTTAATCTACGGAATTGGACCTAAAACTGAAATTGCTCTAAACGATGCAGGTATTAAAACGTATGCAAACATGGCTAAACTCGAAGTAAAAGAGTTGACTGCAATTCTTGAAAAAGCAGAAGTAGCTGCACCAACAACTGACGCTAACGACTGGATACGACAAGCCGAAGTAGCTGTAAAAGATGGAGCTAAAGGTCTTGAAACTTGGGTAGCTCGTTACAGAACTGCATAAGTAATCATTAAAATTTAAGAATATTAAAACAGATACAATGAAAAAGAAAATAAATATAGCACCCACAAAAATGATCAATAAAGTAGTAGATACTACAAAAATGGTCGCTTCAAAAGCAAACGGATTTGCATTAAACACTACCGAAGAAGTTGTTACAGACACCATCGAAGTAGCAGGACAATGGCAAACCGTAACTAGCAAAGCAATTAAAGGAGGTCTACAATTAGCTGCCAATCAGCAGGACCTTATCTTCGATGCTCTTGAGGGTGTAAAAAGCACAATGTTATTAACGAAGAAACGTTTTTCAAAATTAGTAGCATAGTTTTCATGATGATTAGTTAGTTTGATGTACAACCAGGTCGCTTTTTAAGCAGCCTGGTTTTTTTAATTTTAAGAAATTATTAATACGGGTTGCACCCCAATTGGCAGCAAAGCTGAATAACCTTTTGTATTTTTGTACTTTAACTTCAAATATGGCAAAAAATAAAAAAGTAACCGTGGCACAACTCATGACCTGGTATATGGATCATGTTGCGACTCAACTATGCCGCCCCGGATCGATCTCAAATTTTGCTGAAACTCACAATTTTGAAGCACCTCTTTTTTATAAGCACTTTGATAGCTTTAAAGAACTGGAGCAGGAGATTTTTAAAACACTCTTCGAAACCTCTCTTGCCACGCTGGAAGAAAGTGATGAGTTTGCCCTCTTCGGAAAGAAAGACAAGTTATTGAGTTTCTATTTTACTTTTTTTGAAAACCTTTCCCTGAATAAAGAATACATTCAGTTTGTACTAAAAGACTACGGATTGTCTCTTGAGACACTCTCTGTATTGTCTCCTCTTCGTGAGCACTTCGGAAACTTTGTCGATATGCTGGAGCTTCAGGAACTAAATATTAACTTTAGTGCTATCGAACCTTTTCAAAAAGCTACCATTCGCGAAAGCGCCTGGATTCAGTTTTTATTTACTTTAAAATTTTGGTTGGACGATACCTCACCCGATTTTGAAAAAACAGATGTCTTTATCGAAAAGTCACTCAATACCAGTCTTGAATTAATAGATACCAAAGCACTAAATAATATTATTGACCTCGGAAAGTTCCTATATAAAGAACGATTTACAAGGTAAACCTCTATGAAAACGACAAAAAATATTCCTATTTCAAAAATTAAGCGTGCTTCCAAATTGGTTTCTACTGGTGCTAAGGTAGGAGTGAATTACATTAAATATTTTGGAGATAAAATGGTCAATCCTGAAGCGGAAGCCAAAGAACGTCTGGATGAAAATAATGCTACCGATATATACGATAGTCTTAAAAACTTAAAAGGAAGTGCCTTAAAAGTTGCCCAGATGTTGAGCATGGAAAAGAACATCATGCCGCAGGCATATGTAGAAAAATTTTCATTGTCTCAGTTTTCAGTACCTGCCTTATCGGGACCTTTGGTATTAAAAACCTTTAAAAAGTCTTTCGGAAAATATCCAAGCGACATTTTTGACACTTTTAATACTGAAGCAATCAATGCAGCGAGTATTGGGCAAGTACACAAGGCAACGAAGGATGGAAAAGAATTGGCAGTGAAAATTCAGTATCCTGGTGTGGCAGATAGTATAATGAGTGATTTGGCGATCGTAAAACCAATTGCCATGAAGATGTTTAACATTAAGGCAAAAGACAGCGAGGTTTATTTTAAAGAAGTCGAGAATAAATTGTTTGAAGAAACAAATTATTTGCTAGAAATGGAACAAAGTAAAGAAATCGTAGAAGCCTGCGCCCATATACCTAATCTGAAGTTTCCTAGGTATTATGAAGATTTATCCTCAGAGCAAATCATTACAATGGACTGGATGGATGGAATTCACCTTTCCGAATTTTCCGCAAAGAATACCAACGAACAACTATCGCAGAAGTTAGGTCAAACGTTATGGGATTTTTATTTGTATCAGATCTACACTCTGAAAAAAGTACATGCAGATCCGCATCCTGGGAACTTTCTGGTTTCAAAAGATGCCGAATTGATTGCGTTGGATTTTGGCTGTATGAAAGAATTACCAGAATCTTTCCATACGCCTTATTTCGAATTGCTTAAGATCGAAGTGATTGAAAATCCACCTGTATTTAAGGCGCTTCTGGAAGAATTGGAAATACTTAAACCTGAAGATACCCCAGAAGAAACCGAATTTTTTACTACTTTGTTCAACGATGTATTGCGATTGTTTACACGGCCGTTTCATCACGAGAATTTTGATTTTTCAGACCCAGACTTTTTTGAAGAGATCGCCAGTATTGGCGAACGATATGTAAAGAGTTCAAAGATTCGAAGTCTCAATGCTAACCGAGGCTCAAAACATTTTATTTATATGAACAGAACGTTTTTTGGGTTGTTCAGTTTGATGTTTGACCTAAAAGCAAAAAATATTAAGATCACTAATTTTCAGAATTTATAAATTAAATGATTCTTCGGAAGGAACATCTTTTCGAAGTACTTTCAGAAAAAATATCAAAAGTACCCGCCTATGTGGGCATGATTATGGCAAAAAAGATTGACATTAAAGACATCGTTCAAGATGCATTAGACGGAGATATCAAACAAATTTCGGGCTATGATGCTGCATTTTTATATGCCGAATCTCCTACTAGCCCAATGCATATTGCAACTTTAAATATTGTAGAAGGTTCTCTCAAGTTTGAAGATTTTAAAGAGATTGTAGCATCAAAAATGCATTTGTTGCCAAAATTTAGAAAACGTTTATTGAACGTACCGCTTAATCTTGATTATCCGTATTGGGTGGACGATCCTAATTTTGATATCGATTTACACTTAAACCGTATTAAATTACCAGATCCTTCTAATTGGAAAACATTACGGGAATTGACTTCTACAATTTTTAGCTCGCCACTCGATTTACGACGACCGCTATGGTCCGTTCATTTTATTGAAGGCATTAATGAGATTGCTCAGGTTCCTAAGGGTTCGGTTGCTATTGTTACAAAAGTTCATCATGTGATGATCGATGGTGGCTCTGGAGTAGGCATGATGGGAGTCTTATATGATAAAGAAGAAGACGGAAAAAAGAAAAAGCGAACAAAACCAAAACCTTTCACACCAGAACCACTTCCAGACGAATTGAGCTTATTACTTAAAAGCGGGTATAGTTTTTTAAAGAATCCGTTTAAAATTCCTAAGACCATTTTGGAAACAGGCTATGCTTTTGCAAAAAGCAGAGCACAAAAAACCCTAAGCATTCAAAAGGAATTCAGTTCGGCTACCTATCCTGTTCCTATTTCAATTTTTAACGGTTCAATTTCGGCAAAACGAACCTGGGGAACGGCAATCCTTTCTTTTGACCGTATTAATGCGCTTCGCAAAACTGCCGGAGGTACTATTAATGATGTAATTCTTGCGATTTGTGCAGGAGCGATACGAAGATATCTTCAAGAGAGAGAACGATTGCCATTACAGCCGCTGGTCGCAAATGTGCCGATTTCGATTCGTACTGAAGTCGACGGACATGGAGGTAACAAAATTGCCAATATGATGATTCAGTTAGCAACGCATATTGCAGATCCGCTGGATCGACTGGAATACATTCAGGAACAAACCATGCTTGGAAAAACCCGCCATAAAGCAAACGGCGCAAAAACACTAGCAAAAATGGCAGATGCAGTTCCCTTTGGACTGGCTAATTTGGCTGCTGGATTGTACAGTAAATATAACATCAAGGATTTACACAGACCGCCCTTTAACGTGACCATTACCAATGTTCCGGGGCCTCGCAACCTATTGTATTTAAACGGACATAAGGTGGTTTCTATTTTCGGACTCACTCCTGTGGTAGATGGTTTTGGATTGATCATTGCAGCGTTTAGCTATAACGGTCAGGTAAGTATTACGACGACCAGTGATTCGAAAACCATGCCCGATGCCGATCTGTTTTCAAAATATGTTCGTGAAAGCGCCAATGAGTTGGAAGACTTGATCAAAAAAGCAGGATCTAAAAAAGCTGCTGAGGTATTAAAAGCAAAAACAAAAGCTAAGACTAAGAGTACTCCTTTTTTTACAGCACTCCGGAAGTATTTAAAAAATACTTCAGCTACGCTCAAAAAATATACTGGTGAATACCATATGGAAATTGGAAAAGGGCAATCGACTGAAGGATATGATATTAGAATAACTGCTTCAAAAGCTTCAATTCGAAAAGCCAAAAACCTAGACCCAAAAGTTTTAGTAGAAATTGATGATGATATTCTGTTTGATCTGTATAAAGGAACCTATGAATTTGAAGAATTAATGATTCAGGGTCGAATTAAAATCACAGGACCTGTTGCTGCAAAAAATAAATTTAAAAAATTGCTCAGTACCTTTTTAGCAAGATAATTGATGTCCTATAAAACCCACGTTTTTACTGCAAGAGATGGTGAGCATATTTGTTATTACCATTGGAAGGCCAACGAGCAAAAGCCGTTAAAAGGCATGGTGCAAATCGCACATGGTATTGGTGAGTATGCAGGAAGGTATGATGCAATTGCACAATTAATGGCAGATGAAGGGTATGAAGTGTATGCCAACGATCACCGTGCCCACGGAAAGACTGCAGAAATAAAGCGATTGTTTGGGCATTATGATGGTGCAGATTATTTTGGTGATTGTATGGAAGACATGCACGAATTGGCCGAAAAAATGCGGGCAGACCACCCTAAGGTACCTTTTGTATTATTTGGTCATAGTATGGGATCCTTATTGAGCCGAAAATTTGTTACCGAATATGCCGAAGAACTCGACGGATTGATATTGTCTGGTACCGCAAGCTTCATAAAAGGATTGGGTAACTTCGGAATTCTGGCGACAGGAATCGTGACTAAGATTCGTGGAAGAGAACGTAAAAACGATACGTTAAAAGATCTCTTCTTTGGAGAGTTTAATAAAAAATTCAGTCCCAACCGAACGAAGTTCGATTGGTTAAGTACCGTTGAGGAAGAAGTAGATAAATTTGAAGCCGATCCCTACCGGGTAGAAGATTTTTCGTTGGGGGTTTTTCAGGATGTGATAAAGAATAGTAAAAAATTAAATGAGGAGCCAGCGTTTCAAGCAACTCCTACCTCACTTCCTATTTTGGTTTTTTCAGGAAAAAAAGATCCAGTAGGCGAAATGGGAAAAGGCGTAAAACAGGTAGTCAAAAAATATAAGAATTGCGGTGTGGAAGACTTGACAGTTCATCTTTACGAAGAAGGTAGGCACGAAATGCTAAAGGAAAAAAACAAAGAGGAGGTGCAGCAGGATATTCTAAATTGGTTGAAGGCGCATATTTAAAAAAATTGAATGGAAGAAAAGATTATATTATATCGAAGTTTTACACGTTTTGCAGTTGCATTGGGCGTACTTAATGGAATGTCCTTAAAAGAGTCGAAGCAAGCGGTTAAAGATGCGTTTGAACATCATCCGTATGCAGAACCAATTTTTGACTTTATTGATATTATTGCCATTGAAGAACAGGAGGACATCGATTTTCTTTTTAATGAGGTGATTAGAGTTTGTGATGAATTAGGACCAAGCCGTGATTACTTAACGCTTCAGGTGATTCTAGAAGCTATTGCATTAACAGTGGTTGATGCTAAGAAGTTAGAAGAGAATACAGCGGCATTGGAAATCGTAGAACAATTTAAGGTAGCAGTTTCAGAAATTAATACTAAAATTCCGAAGCCACCTTTATTTAATATGTTGTTAGAAACCCGTTCGATTCTTGAATGGACGTCTATTTATGCATTATTTCCTTTTATTCCGAAGCGAATTAAAGGGGAAGGACGCCCAGTTTTACTTATACCACCGTACCTTGGAGACGATTTCTCTACCTCCTTTGTTAGAAAGTATCTAGATTCTTTAGGATTTGTGACCTACAAATGGGAGATGGGTTTTAATATGGTGAAAAGTCATTACATTCCGAGATTAGAGGAAAAATTGGATGATATCTATGAAGAACACAAACAAAAAGTAAGCATCGTAGGATGGAGCGGAGGAGGTATCTTTGCTAAGATCATGGCAAACAGACATCCCAATCAGGTCGAACAAATCTTAACCATTGCGTCGCCAGTCTGGGGAGTAATGGATATGAAAACACCTGTCTACGGAATTTTAGAATTTTTTAGAGGAAGCTCCTTAAAGGAAAGAAACAAACGGTTTTTAGAAGAGCTGGAGCCTATTCCAGATGTGCCTGTGACTTGTATATATACAAAAACAGATGGTTTGGTTCCCTGGAAGCATTGTATGGAAGCTGAAAGCTACAGAAAAGATATAAAGAATATTGAAGTCTACGGAAGCCATTCTGGACTGGGTGCTAATGCAAGTGTTCTATTGATTGTTGCGAACTCTTTAAGTGCGAATCTCCACGGAAGAAAAATTGAAGATGTGACTACTTTTATTGAAAAGATTTTATACCCTTTTTACTGGAACCGAAAAAGAAAAGCCTTCAAGCTGAAGCGCAAACTTGAGAAAGCCACAGCCTCTTAAATTAAAAATCAAGTAACTACCATGGACCATATTATAAATCATCCCAATTTTCAGGAGACGTTGCAGCAAATTGCCATAACACAAGAAATGGAGCTGGCAGACGTACAAAGAAAAGCAACGAAGTACATCAAGGAGTTGTATGCACAGCAACATCCTATGGCGAAGTTACTTTCGGTTCGAGGATTTGATTACATTCTATCACGGGCCTATAGCGATAAAATTGATGTAAATCCAAGAGGAATTAAACGTTTAATGGTACTGATGCGCGAAAACTCTGTAGCGTTTATCATGACTCATAAAACCTATTTGGATACCTTAGTGTTGATGTCAACACTAGCCAGGTACGGAATGCCAGTACCTTATTCTTTTGGTGGAAGTAATCTAGCTTTTCCCGGATTAAAACAATTGGGAAATCATGCAGGCCTTATTTTTATACGAAGAAGTTTTAAAGATAATATCATTTACAAAGCGGCTTTACGGCATTATATTTCGACTATCATTGACAAAGGAGATCATTTAACTTGGAATATCGAGGGTACTCGCTCACGCACGGGTAAGATTATCTACCCTAAAATGGGGATTTTAAAATATATTATCGAAGGTGAGCAACAGAGCACACGGCCAATCAAATATGTGCCGGTATCCATCGTGTATGATTTGATTCCAGATGTTAAACAAATGACCGAAGAAGGCAAAGGGACCGCCAAGAAATCTGAAAATGTACTGGAAGCCGTAAACTACATCAAACGATTAGGAAATGAATTTGGTCGTGCAGCGATTCGTTTTGGTGATCCGGTAGAAATGGACGATCAGCATAGTGCAAGTATCCCCGAAGTAGATGAAGAAAGTTATAGTGATACTACAAAATTACCTCGTTTTGCTTTTGAGTTAATTCAGAAAGCGAATGCAATTACTCCGGTTACGACTGTATCACTCATTTGTAATATTTTACTGAATGATTTTGCCCTCAACCGAAAAGAGATTGAATACAAGGTTGAAAAATTAATGGTGTATATCGGTAAAAAGCGTGAAGATGTATTACTTGACAGAGGGATTAAAATTGGTGTTGCAGTTCAGAAAGCATTAAATTTATTAGTAGGAGCTGGAATCGTTCAAAAAAGCAGGGCAGGACAAAGATCTCAATACAGCTTAGCACCAAATGAATATTTGGTAGCTACCTACTATGCAAATATGGCTTCCGGGCATTTGTATCATGCTGCTTTTATCGAAATGGCATTGGTGAAAATATGCAAGGATACTTCAGAAAATCGAATGGTACATTTTTGGGAAGAGATCATGCGACTTCGTAATTTGTTCAAATTTGAATTCTTTTATACGAACAAACCAAGTTTCAGTAGTGAAATTGAAAAAGAGCTAGAGGGTTTTGATCCTAACTGGAGAGCAATTATTAAAGACCCGCAAGGTGATGTATCTGCTATTCTGAAAAAGCAAAACCTGTATGTAGCCAGAGCAATCTTATTATCCTATCTGGAAGCCGATAAAGTGGTGTGCCACACATTAAATAGTCTGGATGCAGAGGAAGAATTTGTAGAAGAAGATTTTATGGATCTTGCGATATTTAAAGGAAAGGAATTGCATTGGCAATCCAGGATTACTAGACTTGGTAGTGTATCGCAGCCTTTTATAAAAAATGCCTTACGTTTTGCGAAGAATGCCGATTTGTTGCCGAAGGACAGAAAAATAGATTATAAAGCCTTGGATGCATGGATGACACAGTTGGACGAACTTTCAGAACGATTATTTTATCTGAAAAGCATTGAACACACACCTAATACAAAACTGCTCGAATTAAAATCTACTAAGAAAATACTGGTTCCAGATTCACGTCAGCAAAAACTGAAAATTAAAAAAGTAGATAAAGCCGAAAGTGGCCCTCATATCACAGCATTTTTTGATATGGATCGAACCTTAATTAATGATTTTTCGGCCAAGAAATTTATGTCGACACGTCTTTTTAGTGGAAAGACCACCATAAAAGAATACTTAACACAATTTGCAACAGCTTTGGTGTTTTCTTCAGGGAACAGGGACTTTGAGATTCTTACCAGAATTGCTGCGTTGGGCGTAAAAGGAATTCCCGAGTCGGCATTCGTAGCATTGGGTGAGACAGTATTTTCAGATTATTTGGCAACCACTATTTATCCCGAATCCAGAGAATTAATTGCAAAACATTTGGAAAAAGGACATAGAGTTGTCATCATTTCGGCGGCAACCTCGTACCAGATCGAACCTATTGCAAAAGAACTTGGAATTGAAGATGTGTATTGCACCCGAATGGAACTACGTAACGGGAAGTTTACCGGGCGTGTGAAGGAAATGTGCTGGGGTGAAGGGAAGGCGAGAGCCGCGCGAATGTTCGCTAAGGAAAACGATATTGATCTAAGTAAAAGCTATTTTTATAGTGATAGTATAGAAGACTATCCGTTATTTGAGTTAGTTGGAAGACCTGTTGCCACCAATCCAGATCAGAAGTTATCACAGCTTGCTTTCGAAAATAACTGGCCTATTTTACGATTTGAAGAGCCTGTGGATAAACCTGTTGTCAACGGTTTTAGAACAGGACTCGCGATTGCGAGTATTTATCCAGCAGCTATGAAAGGTCTTATCAAAGGAGCAATAACCATGTCCCGAAGAGAAGCTGCCAATACCACTTTTAGAAGTATTGGAAAATTAGGCACTAAAGTGGCTGGTCTTGAAGTAGCTGTAAAAGGAAAACACAATCTCGAGGAAATTCGACCCGCTGTATTTATTTTTAATCATCAAAGTGCAGCCGATTTTTTTATTTTGATGAACATTATCCATGATGATATTACAGGAGTGGCCAAAAAAGAATTAGAACGTACCCCTGTAGGGCCTATTTTTACAGCTTTAGGGGCCATTTATGTGGATAGATCCAGTAAAGAAAAAGCTATCGCAGCCCTAGAGCCAGCGGTAGATGCATTACGCAAAGGAACTTCTATAGTAATTGCACCAGAAGGAACCCGAAGCGGAAGTAAAAAATTAGGACCCTTTAAAAAAGGTGCTTTCCATATGGCGATGCAGGCTGGGGTTCCTATTATTCCTGTAGTCATCAAGAATGCATATATGGCGATAGGGAATAGTTCTGCAATTTTAAAACCCACCCATATTGAGGTTGTGGTTTTGGATCCAGTAGATACGACCTTATGGAAACGAAAAAATCTGGATGCTCATATCGAAGACGTGAGAAATCTGTATCTTGAACAACTGGAAGAATAGGAATTAAAATTTATTGTATGAAATTAAATGTTGGATTATTAGGCGGCGGTTCCTGGGGAACCACAGTAGCTTCGATTACTTCAAAAAATAGTCATACTACGATCTGGGCACGCAATGAAGAGACCGTGCGCGAGATTAATGAGCAGCATACCAATTCAAAGTATTTACCTGGTGCGTTGTTGCACAGAGATTTAAAAGCAACTTCCTCAATAGAAGAAGCCGTGAGTGATGCTGATGTATTAGTGATGGGCATTCCGTCACAACATTTTCGAAGTGTATTGAGAGAAGCCAAGCCATTTATACGACCGTGGATTCCAATTGTGAGTTTGGCAAAAGGAATTGAGCTGTCTACAAAAAAGCGAATGACAGAAATCATTGCAGAAGAACTCCCAGGACATCCTGCAGGTGTTCTAACCGGACCTAATCTCGCCAAAGAAATTCATAATGGTCAGGCAGCTGCAGCAGTTATTGCTATGGTAGATCATACCATTGCTAAAAAATTGCAACCTGTTTTTAGTACTGGATTGTTTCGGGTGTATACTAATAATGATGTTATTGGATGCGAACTGGGTGGCGCATTAAAAAATATTATGGCAATCGCTACCGGAATGGGAGATGGTGCGAATGCTGGTGATAATACAAGAGCAGCCTTAATTACCAGAGGACTTTCAGAATTGACACGCTTAGGAACAGCGATGGGTGGAAAACGTAGGACTTTTGCGGGTCTAGCAGGTATGGGAGATTTGGTAGCTACCTGTTCCAGTTCAAAAAGTAGAAATCATCATGTTGGTTTTGAAATCGGCCGCGGAAAAAGTCTCACCCAGATCATTGAAGAAATGAATGAGGTGGCCGAAGGTGTAAAGACCGCAAAAGTAGTTATGGAACTCGCCGAAGATTATAAGGTCGATATGCCAATTTCACGGGAAGTTTATAAAGTGCTCTATGAAGGGAATACGGTAATTGATGCTTTTAAAGGATTAGTAAAACTCGAAAGTGGTTCGGAACAGGAACCAGGGTAGAAAGTAGCTTTGAAAGATTTTTATTAGCTATCGATTATTTAGTGGAGACGCTATAACTTCTTTTAAGCTACTACCTGTGGTGGTTTCAGGTGGAACAATCTGCAATATTTCTGCAATTGTTGGTACGATGTCTATCGTGAAAGATTTTGTTTTGGTAGCTCCTTGTCGGATTCCGAAGCCATAAAAAAGAAGCGGTGTGTGGGTATCATAGTCATAACCACTTCCGTGATCCGATCCTTGTTCCGAATATACAACCACGCGAGGTTCTAAGGCATAAAAAATATCACCACTACGAATGGGGTGCATTCCATTGGCAAGAAGCTGTTCTAGTTCGCCTGTAAGATGGTTAGAATTGATTTCGGTTCTGGTTACCGCAGTTTTAATAAAAGGTACCGAAAGCACATATTCTTTAATTTGTTGTTCTACTGTAGCTACATCTAAATTAGCGGCTGCGATCCATTCTTTGTTCAAATAGATTTGATCATTTGATATATTCTCAATAATTTCTGTGCTTCCATACCTCTCAAAGACAGCATCTTTTACTTCAATTTTAAAAGAAGCTTCTTTAAAATATTCGGCTTTAATATCTTGTTCGTGTAGAAAATGTGCATTCTCTGAAGCTCCATGATCTGACGTCAAGAATAATGTATACGTTCCTTTTCCTATATGTTGGTCAAGCCTATTTAGAAATTCTGCTAGATCTTTATCTAATCGTAGGTAAGCATCTTCCACTTCTTTGGAGGAAACACCAAAATTATGACCAATATAATCGGTACTTGATAAGCTTATCAATAAGAAATCGGTAGCAGGACCTTTTCCTAATTTTTCTCCAATTAATGCAGCGGCCGCAAAATCGAACGTAAGGCTATTTCCAAAGGGAGTAGCTTTAAGCAGTTCAAAGTTATTATTTTCTGAAGCAAGTTCCTTTAGATCATAAGGGAAGGTAGCGGTTTCTTTTCCTCTAAAACCGCGTTCGTACGTATTTTCATCAGCATCGCTTTCGGTGTAGGTTTCTAAAGGATATAAAGGTTCCCATGTTCTCATATAGCTACTTACTAACGGCGATTCATTAAATGCTCTTACCCATGCGGGTAACACTTCCATGTAATAAGAAGAAGATATCCAGTGACCTAGTTCTTGACCTCTAAACCAATAGGCTGCATTCGCTTTTTTTCCGCCAGATAATACAGCAGCTCGATCCTTCAATGCAATACTAATTGTTTTTCCCTTTAGATTGGTTTGAATACGGTTGGCATCACTAATGGTGTTGGCCAGTAATTGATACGGACTGCTTATATCCAATTTATTTCCTGATCCTACAGGTTGACAGCTAGCATCGTAGACACAATAATTTGCTGCATCTGAAGCTCTATCGTACCAAAAATTATTAATGATCCCATGCACACTTGGAGTAGTGCCAGTATGTATGCTGGCATGCCCAGGACCTGTGTTTGTGGGAATGTAATTAAGATAATTATTTTCAAAAGAAAAACCTTCAGAAAGCAACCGTTTGAATCCGTTTTCTGAATATTTTTCAGAAAAGCGCGTGAGATAATCATAGCGCATTTGATCGACAGTAATACCTACTACTAATTTAGGTTTTTTCGATTCACGTTGTGCTGAAACGTTCAGAAAAAAGACAGCTACAATACACAGGGAAAATGTAAATATGATATGTTTTTTGAAATTCATACGGTAGGGGCTTACCCAAATTCATAACTTAATAATGCTAAAGGTATTGTTTTTGATACCGAAATTAGTTAGGAATAACTTAAAATAAGGTAGTAGCTTTTATCTATTGATTATCTTTGAGCTAATTGAAATATTATGGTAAGAAATTTATGTTTAGGAATGTTATGTGCTGTAACGGCTATGAGTTGTGCTCAAAATCCGGTAGCAGGCAACGAGCATTTGTATTACGGAATTGATACAGCAAACAAAATCATTGTGTGTCACGAAGAAGTACTTTCAGCAATTACAGAGGGTAATGACCTAGTATTTGGAAGTTCTAAATATCAACTGGTGTCTCCGCTTTCTGGATTCTCTTCGCAAGAAAGATATGTAGTGATGAAAGAGAAAGATACTTTCTCCTTATATATTACCTCTATGCCCATCATCAAATTGACTGCTTCAGATACAATTGTGGATGAACCAAAACGGATGGCGCATTTTAGTTTTGCAAGTGCTTCGGAAAGTTATGATGGGGCGATAGGTATCGAACTTCGAGGAAATAGTGCCTTACGCTACCCTAAAAAGTCGTATGATCTGGAACTTCGGAAAGATGCGACTTCAGAGGAGTCGGTAGATTTTACATTTGGTGACCTAAGGGAAGACGATGATTGGATTCTAAATAGTATTTATAACGAGCCGCTGAAGCTTCGGTCGTATTTTTCAACAAAACTTTGGCTTGATTTATACGCTCCCAGTTATTTGGATAAAGAACCAGACGCTAAAAGTTATAGTGATGTGATGTTTGCAGAGGTTTTTCTCAATGATACCTACGAAGGATTGTATTTACTTTCAGAACAGGTAGATAGAAAGCTATTGGATCTTAAAAAAAGTAAAGGGGATACAGTACGAGGAGAATTATTTAAAGCGGTAGGATATGCAGATAACACATCTTTTAAGGGAGTTTCAGAATTTAATAATGCGTTTCCCCGATGGGAAGGTTTTGAGGTAAAATATCCTTATGAGGATTATGTAGCACATTATGATAATTTGCATGCGTTTATAACTTTTGTAAGTACTTCAACTGATGAAGAATTTACCGAGAATATTGAAGCTTATTTAGACGTAGACAATGCGATCGATTATTTTTTGTTTATTAATTTATTACGAGGCACCGACAATATTTCTAAGAATTACTTTTTGGCAAAGTATAAGCAGAACGAACCTTACTTTTTTGTGCCATGGGATCTTGATGGTGTGTTAGGAATCATTCAAGATGGAAAACGAATCCCTACTACCAACGATATTTTAACAAATGCCTTATTTGACAGATTGTATGCAACCAACGCCGCTGGCTATAAAACAAAACTAAAAGAGCGATGGCAAACCCTAAGAAATGGCGTGTACGGTGATAAAGCTTTGCATGAACGAATTGATAAGACATATCGCTTATTAGATGACACAAAATTATACCAGCGCGATGCATTGATGTGGGAGAGAGTACATACAATTACTGCCGACTATAAATATCTGACGGAGTGGCTACAGCAGCGTTTGCTCTATCTTGATACCGTTTTTATTGATTATTAACCTATTAATTATCAATATCTTAATAGGTTAATGTAAATTAAATGTTATCAAATTGTAAATTTAATGTAAGTATTTTTTTATATTTGATTATAAATAGTTGTATTATGAGAGCTTACAGATCGAATCCAATTAAAAAAGAGGGCAGCAACGCTCGATTTCCTAACATTTTAAAACGAATGCAAAGCTACGGACGTAAATGTCGAAGTTTTTATGTATTAACAATGACCACTTAAACATTTCAAATAATGTGTTTAAAAAAGAGCCTGAAGAATTTAATCTTCAGGCTCTTTTTTATTACCAAATTGTAGGGTAGATGCTTATATCAATAGATCTATTCAACCACTTCTACAAGTTCTAATTCAAAAACTAAATCAGCATTTGGAGGAATAACAGGAGGATAACCACCAGCTCCATATCCTAGATGTGAAGGAATAAATAAGGTGGCTTTGTCTCCAACACTCATTAGCATTAATCCTTCTTTAAAACCAGCGATTAACCGCGCGTCTGGACTATAATCTGCAGCCATTGGCACATACTGATTTGCAGCAAGTCTTAGCTTATCCAGTTTATTATTTTTTTTGGCGGTTTCAGAAATATTACTATCAAATAAAGTTCCATCGGAAGCTAAATATCCAGCATAATTTACTTTCACTTTAGAACCCCGCTCTGGTTGTACACCATCTCCTTTTTCAGTAAAGAGTATTGATAAACCAGAATCTAAAGTTTCTGCTTCATCTTTTAGTTTTTCAAATTGATTTAAATTTTCTTTTCCAGCTTCAAGAACAGCCTCTTGTTCTTTCAATTTTTCTTTTTCAATACTCTCCATTTGCTTAGAAAATGAAGCTATTTTTACAGCGCCTTTTCTTATAATATTTACTTCTTGCATGGTAACCGGTTGTTCAGGGCGATTATTTCCTGGAGTTACTTTAACCGATCCTATAGAATCAACTACTTCTTGACCAATAACGACCTCTCCAAAAACCGTATGGATGCCATCTAACCACGGAGTGTCCTTCAGTGTTACGAAGAACTGACTTCCATTGGTTGCAGGACCAGAATTAGCCATAGATAATATTCCTTTACGATCGTGCTTTAGCCCTAGCTCTGGGTCTGTTTCATCAGGAAACTTGTATCCTGGTCCACCAGAACCAGTTCCCATAGGATCTCCTCCTTGAATCATAAAATCTTTCATGACACGATGAAACGTTAAGCCATTGTAATATTTTTTGCCAGTATAAGTTGAATCTACCATTTTATTAGTTCCTTCTGCAAGTCCAACAAAATTGGCCACAGTTAGTGGTGTTTTCTCATGATACAGTTTTGCAACAAAAGTTCCTTTATTGGTAATAAACTCTGCATATACTCCATCTTCAAGGTCTGGATATTTATTTTGGCAAGATGCAAGAGCAAGTGAAAGTGATAAAAATAAAAATGTTAATTTTTTCATAGTAAGTAATTAATTTTCAATGGGTTGTTCAATAGATTTTAGTGTAACAGTACTTTGAATAGGAACATTGGTCCCTAATTTATTATCGATACCATAGTATCCATATGCTTTATACGACGGAAATAAGAAGGTAATGGTTTCTCCTACTTTCATCAATTTGATTCCATCACGGATACCAGAAATTAATTCCTGATTGCTTTGGTCTACTTTATATTGTTGAAGTCCGTTTTCTTCTTCAGAAAGAATCACAGTGCCATCCAATTTTTTTACGTTATAGGTGAATGTAATTTTATCTCCTAGCACTGGTTTTTGTGACGTTAACGTATCTTTAGTAACATAATGATACCAAAATCCGCTGTCTGAAGATTTATAATTTAGTGTGGAGTCTGCATTAATAAGGGCCTCAATCTGAGATTTCTCGCTCTCAAAAATCTTTTTATTTCGCTCTGCAGAAGCTTCAATAAAAGTGCCAGATGCTTGTTTTACAGGTCTTCGTGCTTCGGGGCTTTTACACGAAACAAAAAAGATAAATGCAACAAAAATTATAAACAGAATACTACGCATTGACAAGGGCATCTTTATGGTGGGGCAAGATACTAATAAATTCAGTAATGGTATCATCCAAAGGTTTTGTACTTCTACCACCCGCGGCATTGGTATGACCACCTCCGTTATAATAGGTTCTGGCAAATTCATTTACCGAAAAATTACCCTTACTGCGTAATGACATCTTGACTATATTCTCTTGTTTGTTTTCAATAAAGATAACAGCAAAAATAATGCCTTGGATACTCAATGCATAATTTACAAAACCTTCGGTATCTCCTTTTTTGAAATTGTTATCATCGAGTTCTTTTTGTGATAATGAAATGAAAGCAGTTTTATATTCAGGAAGAATAGTGAGGTTTTTTAATGCCACTCCCAATAAGGTCATCCTATCCGGACTATTGGTATCATAAATGCTTTCATGAATCACATTATTTACTGCTCCATGATCAATGAGATCTGCTATTACACGATGTGTGGTCGCCGAGGTGGAAGAAAATCGAAACGAACCTGTATCGGTCATGATCCCTGTGTATAAATTAGTCGCAATGGTTTCTGAAAGTGAATCAAGTTGTTCAAGTGCATCTATAAAATGATAGACCATTTCGCAAGTGGAACTCATCGAAGTGTCACTATAGGTAGCCACAGGATAACTGTCTGGCTGTTGGTGATGATCGATCATTACAAATTCTGCTTTTGCACTTTTTAAAGGTGTTTCTAGGTCTCCCACCCTGTTAAGCGCATTAAAATCTAAGGTAAATATGACTTGAGCTTCATCGATAAATTTCTCACATTGCTCAGGTTGCTGATCGTACGTTAGAATATTTTCACTACCAGGCATCCATTTTAAAAAATCTGGAAAGGTGTTGGGCATTAATACGGTAGCAACATGTCCCTGCGTTTTTAAGAATTCTGAAAGTCCCAGACAAGAACCTATCGCATCTGCATCAGGGTTTTTATGCCCTACAATGACAATTTTTTTTGTTTCTGAAAGCAGTTCTTTTACAATCGCTGTTGTTTGTGTATCCATTGACGCGAAGATACAAAATAGGTTGCTTTAGCTAATCTTGGTTTTCGTATTTTTGAAACAACTTCTAAAAAACGACTATGAAAAAAATGCTACTACTCTTCACATTGGTGCTGCTTATTTGTTGTAAACCAAAACCTACCGAAGCATCTTCCGTAGAAAATATACTTCCAACACTTTCTGAAAGTGAGTATGACTATACTATAGTATTTGGAAGTTGTAATGATCAGGATCGCCCGCAGCCACTCTGGAAACCAATTCTGGAAAATAGCCCGAGTGTGTTTATCTGGGGCGGGGATAATGTATATGCAGATACGGCCAATATGCAAAAAATGGAAGCCGATTATGATAAAGTATGGGCCAATTCCGAATATCAAGAACTAGCAGATACGTCCCAAATTATAGGAATCTGGGATGATCATGACTACGGAAAGAACGATGCAGGTATCGAATGGGAGAAAAAAGAAGAAGCCCAAACACTTTTGTTAGACTTTTTAAAAGTACCTGAAAATGATATAAGAAGATCGCAAGAAGGAGTCTATACGTCTCATTTTTTCAATACCAAAAGAGGAAGTATAAAAGTGATTTTATTAGATACGCGTTATTTTCGAACTGAATTAAATCCAAGTGATGTAGAAGGAAGACGCTATGATTCCTGGGAAGCTTCAGATGCTGGGAGCGTGCTTGGAGATAGACAATGGAAGTGGCTGGAAAAGGAATTGGAGGAAGCTTCAGCAGATTTTACCATGATTGTAAGTAGTATTCAGTTTTTGGCAGACGAACATGGCTGGGAAAAGTGGGGGAATTACCCTTCCGAAGTACAAAAAATGTATACCGTATTACAAAATGCAAAAGCTAGCAATATCTTTTTTGTGAGTGGCGACCGTCATCAAGGAGAAGTTTCAGTAAATAAAAATGCAGGTTTAGCATATTCCTTAGTAGATTTTACAAGTAGCGGACTCACACACACCTTCCCTGGTGATCCTATGGATAGTAATAGATATAGAGTAGGGGACGGCACAAAAGACTTAAATTTTGGTGTCTTTCAATTTGATTTTGATACGCAAACAGTGCTTATGGAACTACGAGGGATAGATAATACGCTGATACAAGAATTCAAGCAGACATTTTAATTACAAATCCTTCTTGTTTTTGTAGTAGAATACCGTACTTTTGCACAAAATTTTAAAAAACTATGAGAACAGATAGAACGTTTACTATGTTAAAGCCTGATAGTGTTGAAAAAGGACACATTGGAGCTATTCTTGAAAAAATTAATGCTGCAGGTTTTAGAATCGTAGCGATGAAATTAACGCACATGACGACTGCAGATGCAAAAGAATTTTACGCAGTGCACAGTGAGCGTCCTTTCTATGGGGAATTGGTAGAATATATGACAAGAGGACCAATCGTGGCTGCTATTCTTGAAAAAGACAATGCTGTGGAAGATTTCCGTACGTTGATTGGTGCTACCAACCCAGCAGATGCTGCCGAGGGGACCATCCGTAAATTATATGCTGCTTCTATAGGTGAAAACGCGGTACATGGTAGTGACAGTGATGAAAATGCTGCTATCGAAGGAGCCTTTCACTTCGCTGGAAGAGAAATGTTCTAATAAAACTTTGAACTTCAATTATATTGCAAACGCCACTCAATGAGTGGCGTTTTTTGTTTAAATATCTTTGGTCATTTCGACAGAGCGTAGCGACGAGAAATCTCACAAGATTAGCTGAGATTCTTCGCTTCTCTCTGAATGACAGTTTACCTCAGCACCAATTTTTTAACCAGTTCCTTCTTTAACTCTTCATTGATAAGCTTGATAATTTTTTCCTTTCCGTAGCTTAATTCCTCTCTAAGTACCGAAGAACTTAATTGTACAAACAGGGTATCTCTTTCTAGCAGAATCTGAGTCGTATAGTTGCTAATCGCACTACCCATCACGGCATGCCACGCATCTGCCACCGAAACCTTATCCAGTCCTTTTTCCAGTTTTGTATTTGCTGAAACAAAGTCCTTTAAAACGTCGCTAATTGCTGTATTTTCTCCGTGTCTTTTTGCCATAGTAATACTCGCGTAGGCGGGTAACTTATTAATTGATTCTACTTCTGCCTTTAGAAGTAAGCCTATTTTTTGGTATTATTAAATATCTAGTTCAAATTTACTGAAACGTTTGTAGTGATACACCTTATCGTCTCTGTTTTTTATCACAAGTTTGTTTTCTTCGGAAGATAATATTGTTTCTGTCCAAGTGTCAAATTCGGTGGTATAGTGAAGTAGCAATTCATTTTCTGAAGTTTCTATCGTAAAGAATTCTTCAGAATCACTGGTGACAAAGCTTCCGTCTAGTTTTGGATTTACCTTTTTTCTGAAGCCTTTGTTACTCTCTTCCACTTCGATATAATCTATTGTAGTGCTGATGCTAAACTCTTTTTCTGTACCATCTGGAAAGATAACACGTTCGATTTGCCAGTAGCCGTCAAGATGTTCTATTTCTTTCTGAAAGTCTCTTGTGCTGCAGGAAACTAAGAAGGTAATTAATAAGAGCGTTAATAGTTTAGATTTCATTTTGATTATCAGTTATCGGTGATCAATTATGGGTTATCGGTTGAAAATTTACGATTTACTTTTCATGACTCAACTCAAACATCTTATAACTCTGGTGTACTTTCTTAACTACTTCCTCAGTTCTTTCGGGATGGGTATCGCTTATAAATAATTGCCCAAAGTTTTCATCCTCCACCAATTGTATCAGCTGCTCCACTCGTTGTGCGTCTAATTTGTCAAAAATATCGTCTAATAATAAAATAGGATTGACATTGTTTTGTGCTTTTATAAAATCAAACTGTGCTAATTTTAACGCAATAAGATATGATTTTTGTTGTCCCTGAGAACCAAATTTCTTGATGGGATGTTCGTCAATTTCAAACGAAAGATCATCCTTATGAATTCCAAAGTTAGTGTATTGAGAAAACCGATCCTTTTGTACATTTTCTTCTAATGAAGAGAGCAGATCATTGTCTTGCAACTGACTTTTATACACCAATGATACAGCTTCATTGCCATTACTTATCGATTGGTGTCGCTTTAGAAAGATAGGAAGAAACGTTTCAAGAAAAGCAGTGCGTTTTCCGAAGATCAAGGTTCCATACTCATGAAGCTGCTCATTATAGATATCAAGATTATCTTTATTAAAGGTATTATTGGCTGCAAAGTACTTCAGTAAGGAGTTGCGTTGGGCGAGTACTTTATTGTATTTTATTAATGTATTAAGGTAGTCTGGGTCGCCTTGTGAGATCACACCGTCGATAAACTTTCTTCGGGTATCGCTGCCTTCTATAATTAGGTCACGGTCTGCCGGTGAAATAATTACTAACGGTAAAAAACCAATATGTTCACTAAATTTTTCATAGAGTTTGCCATTGCGTTTGATCATTTTTTTTTGTCCGCGTTTGGCACTCACCAGTATTTTTTCTGAACGCTCCTGCTTTTCATAATCGCCTTCAATCACAAAGAAATCTTGACCGTGTTTTATATTCTGACTCGTAATTGGGTTAAAATAGCTTTTTCCGAAGGAAAGGTGATAAATAGCATCCAATGCATTGGTCTTTCCTACGCCATTATATCCTACAAAACAGTTGATCTTGGGATCAAAGGCAAAAGTTTCGGCGGTAAAATTTTTATAATTTAGTAATGAGAGGCTTTGTAAAATCATGTAAATGAATTCCTTGTGTGTATTTTGTTATCATAAATCTTTCAGAAAAAAGCAACTGAAAACCAATCTGCAAATTATCTAAAAATAAGGAATCTTTTCCCTTTTAAATTCTAATAAAAATTTTATTTTTGCGAACCAATACAAGAATTATGGCAACATATAAGAAAAGAGGCGGAAAACCTAGTACCAAAGCCGAAAAGCAAGAAGAGATAGAGGACAACAGTGCTACCGCAGAGGTGTTTAATACACTTGACGAAGGAGCATCGAAGACAGAAGCATGGGTCGAAAAAAACCAGAACATCATTTTAGGTGTGGTTGGGGTGATCGCTGTTGCTGTATTAGGGTATTTTGCCTACAATCAATTTGTAATTGAACCAAAACAAAGTGAAGCTGCCAACGAAATGTATCAGGCGCAGAGTTACTATGAAAAGGCAATTACTGCGAGCGCAGAAGAAAGTGATTCTATATACAATTTGGCCTTAACAGGCGGAGCTGGTAAATATGGTTTTGTAGATATTGCAGATAAGTACAGTGGTACAAATGCTGGAAATATGGCAAACTATTATGCAGGTATGGCGTATTTGCAAACAAAGAGATATCAAGAAGCAATTGATTATTTAGACGATTATGATGGGGATGATGCCATGACGGGAGCTTTGGCCAAAGGAGCGATTGGTGATGCATTTGTACAGTTAAATCAGAATGACGAAGCCTTAAAATATTACGAAGAAGCTGCGAACATGCGTTCAAATGATGTGACGACTCCACGTTTTCTTCTGAAAGCTGGAATTACAGCTATGAACTTAGGGAAAGCAGATGTAGCGTTAAAACATTTTGCAAAAATTGCAGATGATTATGCAACCTCTCCTGAAGCTAAAAAGGCTGAAGTATACAAAGGAATGACAGAAGCAATGCAGAAGTAAGTATGGCTACTTCAACTACAAATTTATCGGCTTACGATAAAACAACAATCCCAAACGCGAAGGACTTTCGGTTTGGGATTGTTGTTTCAGAATGGAATCCAAACATCACTGAAGGAATGTTTCAAGGTGCTTTCGATGCCATCCTGGATTGTGGGGGAATTAAAGAAAACATCGTGCGCTGGAATGTTCCAGGTAGCTTTGAACTAATCTACGGCTGTAAAAAAATGACGCAGAGTTTTGACATGCTCGATGCTGTTATTGCGATTGGCAGTGTGATTCAAGGTGAGACTAAGCACTTTGATTATGTGTGTGAAGGCGTTGCACAAGGAATTAAAGACTTAAATGTAAAAGGCGATATTCCAGTAATCTTTTGTGTTCTGACCGACAATACCATGCAGCAATCTATTGACCGCAGCGGCGGAAAACATGGAAATAAAGGCACCGAAGCAGCTATTGCAGCCATTAAAATGGCACAGCTTCGCAAAGACGCTAAATTCTAATCAAACTACTTAATTTTCTTGAATTTATTTCCACATCCATCTGTGCAAACAATAGGTGACAGGGGAGAGGTGACAAGTTTTGATCCGTCAAATTTAGCTGTATCTACAAAAATTTCAGAGTAATTTTCACAGTCAAATTGAAAAACAAGTTTCGCATTCTCTTGAATTGAGTATGTGCCAGATTCACATTCAGAAATTCGTTCTGAAGTAAATGTACCATCACTGTTTAGTGTAAACGTATATCCGTTGGTTACTGGTTGATACGTACCACTTCCATCCCCGGGGTCTGCATAAGCTTCCACTAATTTCCAGGTTCCAATCAGGTTGTCTGCTGTAAATTCTAGTGTTTTATCTTCCGAAGCACAACTTACTATAAAGATTGAGAGTAGTAAAAGTAGGGATAGCTTTTTCATGATTTTTATTTTAAAGATACACATTTTCAATTCCTGAAACAAAATGCCCTACTGTAACTGCGAATTGGAATGATACTTGTTAGTAAGAAAACAAGGAAAAATCAATTGATATACTGCAGTATTTTAAGTAACTTTGAAAACACAGAAACTATGGGAATAATAAGCAAACGTAAAGCGAAAAAATTTAGTTATACGCCTCGTTACTACCAGAACGATGGTGAAGGAAGTCCTTATGAAATTGAGCATAAATTTGATAAATTTCGTCATACGGTAGGTTCTTCGGGCTTAAAATCAAATTTTAAAAATGCCTGGAATGATCTTAGAAAGAAGCCTGATAAAACAGCCAACAGACGTATCCTTATTATTGTTGCCATTTTTATTTTATTGTTTCTGTACATTATAGATTTTGATTTGTCCATCTTCTTGCCGCAGAACTAATGACCGATATTATTGAGCTTTTACCAGACCATGTGGCGAATCAGATTGCTGCAGGAGAGGTTGTCCAACGGCCTGCATCTGTAGTAAAAGAATTACTCGAAAACGCAATTGATGCCGGTGCAGATGCTATTACGCTTGTGATTAAGGATGCTGGTAAAACGCTTGTTCAGGTAATAGACAACGGTAAAGGGATGACGGTCACAGACGCTCGTTTGTGTTTTGAACGACATGCCACCTCTAAAATTAAATCGGCCGACGATCTTTTTAATTTACACACCAAAGGGTTTCGGGGAGAGGCTTTGGCATCTATTGCTGCGATTGCACATGTGGAGCTTAAGACCAGAACCGAAGCTGCCGAAGTAGGAACTGCAATAACCATAGAAGGAAGTGAAGTGGTATCACAGGAAGTGGTGGTTACCCCAAAGGGCACGACCATTTCGGTTAAGAATCTTTTTTACAATATTCCTGCACGACGCAATTTTCTAAAAAGTAATACGGTTGAGACACGTCATATTATTGATGAATTTCATCGGGTAGCTTTGGCACATCCTCAGGTTGCTTTTATCATGTTGAATAACGGTGCCGATGTATTTAATCTGGCCGCAAGTAATTTGCGACAGCGTATCGTCAATATCTTCGGAACAAAAACAAATGAGAAATTGGTTCCGGTAGAAGAAGAAACTGAAATTTTAAAAGTGTCCGGATTTGTTTTAAAACCAGAGTTTGCAAAGAAAAGCCGTGGCGAACAATTCTTTTTTGTCAATCACCGTTTTATTAAAAGTTCGTATTTACATCATGCTGTAAAATCTGCTTTTGAAGGCTTACTGAAAGAGGGCACCAACCCTGGCTATTTTTTACTGCTGGAGGTTGATACCCATTCCATAGATATTAATATTCACCCCACGAAGACCGAAATTAAGTTTGACGATGAGCATGCTATTTATGCCATGCTTAGAGCCACGGTCAAACATAGTTTGGGGCAGTTTAGTATAGCTCCTGTATTGGATTTTAATAAAGATACCGGCTTTGATACGCCTTATGAATATAGTAAAAAATCTGCGGTAGCGCCAACGATTGAAGTAGATCGTGAATTTAATCCATTTAAAACAGAATCAAAACAAAGCAATATTAGTTTTCCTTTTAAGAGAGAAAAACAGCCGGCCTGGGAATCTTTGTATGTTGGACTAAAGTCTGAAAATTTTGAAGATACTATTGCAAATGTCGAGATGGAAAGCGAACTGGCAACAGGAAGTTTGTTTGAGCAGGAAGAAGCAGAAGTTGGACAAGTGACGTTTCAGCTTCAGAATAAATATATTATCTGTCCTATTAAGAGTGGTATGATGGTTATTCATCAGCATAGAGCTCACGAACGTGTGTTGTATGAAGAATTACTGAAAAATATTACCATGCAGGAAGCGGTGAGTCAGCAGTTATTATTTCCGTTGCAGTTGCAGTTTTCAAAACCTGAGATCGAAATCTTACTGAAGATTGAAGAACAACTCACACAAACGGGTTTTGTATTTTCAGAAATTAAGGAAGATAGTATGGAGATCAATGGCATACCTGTAAGCGTACTCGAGAGTCAAATAGAGCGTATTCTTCAGCAATTAATTACCGATATTCGTGATGAAGTTCCCGAAGCTGGCTTTAGTCAGAACGATCTATTGGCAAAAAGTATGGCAAAAAGTATGGCGGTAAAAACGGGTACTGCTTTAGATAGTGAGGCCAGAGAGCATCTGGTAAACCAATTATTTGCTTGTAAAGAGCCAAGTATATCACCTGCAAACAGAGCCATTATTATGACATTGGGTGCAACCGATTTTGATAAAAAGTTTAATTGAGGATGGGAAGAATAACAGAAACCGTTAAGGTATTAATTATAATCAATGTCCTCTTTTTTGGAGGTTCCTATTTATTAGGAGATACAGCCTATAAGTTGTTTGCATTATATCCATTTGATAATCCTAATTTTCAATGGTGGCAACCCATAACTAGCATGTTTATGCATGGGGGATTGATGCATATCTTATTTAATATGTATGCATTATTTGCCTTTGGTTCACCTCTGGAAACACAGTGGGGACGCAATAAGTTTTTGTTCTTTTATTTTTCGGCAGGTCTAGGCGCTGCATTAATTCACACGCTTGTAAATTACTATCAGTTTCACAGTGGTTTTGAAGCTCTATTAAATATAGGGATGAGTAGTGAACAAATTATGCAATTGTTGAATTCTGGACAATACAATACTGCTATTTTAGAAACAATCAGTCAAGATACAATTCAATCGCTTTATGACTCATACCATACTCCAGCAGTAGGAGCTTCGGGGGCTATTTATGGAGTTTTGGTTGCCTTTGGGATCATGTACCCTAATGCAGAATTAATGCTTCTATTTATACCTTTTCCTGTCAAAGCAAAATACTTTATACCCGGATTAATTTTACTAGATTTATTTTCTGGATTAACAGGTTTTTCATTATTCGGTCAAAACATTGCTAATTGGGCCCATATTGGGGGAGCCTTATTCGGTTTTATCATGGCATGGTACTGGAAAAAGAATAGTTTTGATAACACAAGATGGTACTAGATAAAAATTAATAAAGTTATAGAATAAATTCTCGTTTTCGCGGGTAATAGTATGGCAGCGAATAGTTTAGCATATCAATTTAAGACATCGAGTATCGCAGTAAAAATTATTGCGATCAATGCGGTGATCTTTTTGCTCATTAGTCTTACCTCTTTCTTTGGTCAAATTGCACCCATATCACTAACACGATGGTTTGTGTTACCAGATGGCTTGCCAGAATTTATTTTGCAACCCTGGTCTTTTATAACCTATGCATTTATACATTATGGCTTTTGGCATTTGTTATTTAATATGTATATGCTGTATTGGTTTAGCAATATTGTATTAAATCTTTTTGACTCGAAACGGTATCTTACCATTTACTTGTTAGGGGCGATGAGTGGCGGACTCTTATATGTATTGTCTTATAATATATTCCCTGTATTTTTAAACTCCTCTTCTTATTTGTTAGGAGCCTCCGGAGCTGTAATGGCTATTGTGATCTTTATTGCGACTTACACACCTAATACTGAATTGCGGATTTTTACTTGGACTATAAAATTATGGCACATTGCAGCTGTAATTTTTCTAATAGATTTAGTTCGATTGCCTATATCTGGAAATGCCGGTGGGTTATTGGCACATATTGGAGGAGCTATTTTAGGATATTCGTATGCGATTCAATTGGCGAAAGGAAACGACATAGGTTTGTGGTTTACAAAATTGATTAGTTGGGTCGAAGATGTATTTAAGCCCCGTACCAAAAAACCATTTAAAAAAGTGCATCGCACAACACAAACAACTCCCAAACGTTCTAAACAAAAGCCTTCAAAAACCGAAACACAGAAAAAGGTGGATGACATCTTGGATAAAATCGGGAAAAGCGGCTATGAAAGTTTGACTAAAGCAGAAAAAGATTTCCTGTTTAAAGCTGGAAAAGAAGATTAAATCAACGTATTTGAAACGATTAGGTCTTTTAGGAACGATAGTGTATTGGGCAAACATTTGTGTAGCCCTCTTACTATTGTTATCATTTGTGCTACCGTATTTGCCACCTAAAACATTTTCAAGTATTACTTTATTAAGCCTGGTAGTATCACCGTTAATTCTACTGAATTTGTTTTTTGCTATCTACTGGTGTTTTCGTTGGAAACGAAAAGCTTTCTTATCTGGAGTTTTAGTCGCATTTTCTTTTTTTCATTTTAATCCTTTTTTTGAGTTGTCTTCGGAAGGAGACGCCTCCGCATACGAGCATACCTTAAAAATACTTACCTATAATGTGCGTTTGTTTAATGCCTATGAGACAAATCCTTCAGAAGACGTATTGGCCTCTTTTTCGACCTTAGTGAATTCTGAAAATCCTGATGTGATCTGTATTCAGGAATTTTACAGAGAAACGCACCTTACCATCCCCGAATATCCATACCAATATGTACATTTCAGAAATAATGAAGTAAAACTGGGACATGCGATTTATTCCAAATATCCCTTACAAAATACCGGTGCTTTTGATTTTAAAGACTCAAATAACAACACGATCTATGCCGACGTGGTTAAGGGAAGCGATACCCTTAGAGTGTATAATTTACATTTGCAATCGTTAGGTATTTTACCTTCGGTCACTTATTTACAAGGCGGGGATAAAGAGCGAATTCGAAAGCGCATGACCGAAACTTTTAAAAGACAACAAACCCAGGTAGAAGCGATTTTAGAACATGCTAAAATAGCTCCGTTCCCTGTTATTCTGTCTGGTGATTTTAACAATACACCATATTCTTATACCTACCACCAACTAACAAATCATTATAAGGATGCTTATGTAGAACGTGGCAATGGCCTTGGCACTACGTTTAAATTTGACGGTTATCCAATGAGAATCGATTATATAATGACTTCTGAAATGTTGGAAGTGGTGACTTTTGAAACCATTAAAGAATCCTTTTCAGATCATTATCCGTTAAGTGCAACCCTAGGATGGTCTAAGAAAGATTAGCGATTTAAATATCCTACTAAAAGTGTTTCGATGGAAGAACTAAAAAGCGATGTGTTTCCATCCAAGATTTTACCGTCGCGTCCTACGATAATAGCTTTATTAACGGTATGAATTGCTAACTCGTTTGCAGCGTTTTCTAGGTTTTCAATCTGATATTCGTCTTTCGTTTTAAAACCATTACGAAGAACTATGGCTTTCCATTTTTTATAATCACGATCTGTGTTGATTCCTATAAAATCGTATTCTGGATATTTATTATGTAATTCGGCTGCCTTGGTATGAACATCTCTGTAATGGTTAACCGATTCGTAGGTCCAAAAATAGATGACAGAATTCTTCTTAATTAAATTTTGAAGATTTCGGTTCAAATTCTCGGTATCGACCAATTGTATGTCTGGAATTTTATTTCCAGGGGTCAATTTTACAGTATAGGTCGCCAGTGCTTGAAGTGCTTCAAGATCATTTTTATTTGTTGATATTTCAGCAAATAATGAGACAATTTCTTGAGATTTGACACCATCTTTAGTGCTTAATAAATACCGTCTTACTGCTCTGCGCATAAGGCTGTTTTTAATAGAGTCGTTTTTTACCAAACTGTCTATTAGTATAATTTTTTCTTTATTGTGAGCATAGGAGTTCCAGTCATAATAGTCGGTAGCGCTATCAATTTTTTCATGTGCTAGGTTATCAAAGTACCTATTTAAAAAGCGTGTATATGAAAAATAATTTCTGAAAGATGGATTGTCAAGATTTATTTTTTTCCTATAATCGAAATAATTTGGAGGTAGTGAATCTAAATAAGATGAGGGATTTTCGGCATGTATTGCGACATACGATTCTTTTTTCGAATAGTAATCGTACGCTAGATTTGCTTCTACGATTGCTTTAAAATCATCTGATGCTTTATTTTCCGAAGTAAAACCAGCTACCATTTTTTTTCTGATGCGCTGTAAGGAATCAATTTTTTTTAAAAACTGTGAAGGAGGTAATTGGTAGATGTCCCCCATCATTTCTGTATCCTCTTCATTTCGTAAAAAAAGATCTATCAATAAATTATTCTTTTCTGCTCCCGTACCTGTAAAGGATATCGACTCATCAAAATCCATGGTATTGACGCGAAGCATCAAACTATCACCTGGTTCTAGATAGAACACTTGATACTCGTTATGTTTAATGGTATAAAGTCCTTTTTCAGAATTTTCGGGGTGGTACATAAAAAAATTATTGTGATCCAGAGAAACCGTATCCAATAACACCCCTTCTTTTAAGATGACAACGTAGTCGCTTTTTGGATTCACTATTTGACCTCCAATCCAGCTATCATTCGAAGTTTCTTCCTTCGTATTACAGGAAAATAAAACAAACGGAATAAGAAATATAAGTAGTTTACTATACAAGGGCTGTAAAATGTTGTTTGTAACAAATGTAGCCGACGGTTCTGCCGTAATATGTTAATTGAGCGTTAAAAGGAATATAAAAACGTTAATGTTTCTTTAGTCCTCTATTTATAACTATTTTTGCCGAAAATTATAAAAGCAGGAGATCGCTATGTTATCAGTTTCAAATTTATCGGTTCAATTTGGCAAACGCATCTTATTTGATGAAGTAAACACGCAGTTTGTTACAGGCAACTGTTACGGAATCATTGGCGCCAATGGAGCAGGAAAATCAACTTTTTTAAAGATTATTTCAGGAAAACAGGATCCTACGTCTGGTCATGTTCACTTGGAATCTGGCAAACGTATGTCAGTCTTAGAGCAGGATCACAGTGCCTACGACGAGTATTCGGTCTTAGAAACGGTATTGAGAGGAAATAAAGAGCAATTTGCAATCAAAACTCAGATCGACAAGCTATACGAAGATTATACCGACGAAAACGCCGAGAAAATTGGGGAGCTTCAGGTTGCTTTTGAAGAAATGGATGGCTGGAATGCAGACAGTAACGCAGCAGCCTTACTATCAAATCTTGGTATTGATGAGTCGTTACATTATACATTGATGGCAGATATAGACGGAAAACAAAAAGTTCGCGTGTTACTCGCTCAGGCACTTTTTGGAAATCCAGATGTGTTGATCATGGATGAGCCTACCAACGATTTGGATTACGAAACAATCGGCTGGCTGGAAAATTTTCTTGCAAATTATGATAATTGTGTCATCGTGGTATCACATGACCGTCACTTTTTAGACGCAGTATGTACGCATATCTCTGATATTGACTTCGGAAAGATCAATCATTTTAGTGGAAACTATACCTTTTGGTACGAGAGTAGTCAATTAGCCGCAAGACAACGTGCACAGCAAAACAAAAAAGCGGAAGAAAAGAAAAAAGAACTGGAAGAATTCATTCGAAGATTCTCTGCCAATGTTGCAAAGTCGAAACAGGCAACTAGTAGAAAAAAGATGATCGAAAAGCTAAATGTTTCAGACATTAAGCCTTCCAGCCGAAGATACCCTGCCATTATTTTTGAACGCGAACGCGAAGCAGGAGATCAGATTTTAAATGTTGAAAATCTTTCAGCGTCTATAGATGGGGAAGTTCTGTTTAAAAACATTGATATGAATCTTGTAAAGGGTGATAAGGTGGTCGTGTACTCTAAGGATTCGAGAGCTACAACTGCATTTTATGAAATTATCAACGGGAATGCAAAACAAGATTCTGGAACCTATCAATGGGGAGTTACTACGAATCAGAGTTATCTTCCACTCGACAATCATTCCTTCTTTGAAAATGAAATGTCACTAGTAGATTGGTTGCGTCAATGGGCTAAAACCGAAGAAGAAAGAGAAGAAGTCCATATTAGAGGATTTTTAGGAAAAATGCTATTTAGTGGGGAAGAGGCATTAAAGAAATGTAATGTACTATCAGGAGGAGAAAAAGTACGTTGTATGTTAAGCAGAATGATGATGATGCGTGCCAACGTTGTCATGTTAGATGAGCCCACCAATCACTTAGACCTAGAATCAATCACTGCCTTTAACAACAGTTTAAAGAATTTCAAGGGAACTGTTTTATTTACAACCCACGATCATGAGTTTGCACAAACGGTTGGAAATCGTGTAATGGAGCTAACACCAAATGGTATTATAGACCGTTACATGACGTTTGATGAATATATGAATGATAAAAAAATTAAAGAGCAACGCGAAAAGATGTATGGAATACTGGCGTAACTATTCGCCTACTTCAGCAAGATATGTGTCAATCGTTTCTTGTGCTTTTAAAAGTTCATCTTGTCTTATAAATAACATAACTTGTCCTGGTACTCCTTGAGCAAATCCAGCAGTAATTCCGCTTTCATTATCATTCCTTTCAATAGGACTGATTCCTATATCATTCAATCGTGAAATTAGACCTTTGGCGATCATAGCCGGTCCTGTATAAATACGTGTGGTCTCTTCGTTTGATTTCATACTGTTTTCTTATAAAGATACAATGAGAGGTGCGTTATTACAAATTTGTACTACGTTAAACTTAAGCCAAAATGGTATTTTGCAAAAACCTCAAAAGGCTACACCTCGTTTATGTAGTATAATCAAAAACTATAAACAACATGAAAATTACAAGAATTATGACAGTTGCTATTTTTGCAATGGCACTTATTACAGGAACCTCATCATTTGCTCAGGATAAAATGATGAAGAAAGAAAAAATGAAAAAGGAAAAGATGATGAAGGAGAAAACAGTTATGGTAGGTGGTGCTGCTATGTATCCAACTAAGAATATCGTGGAGAATGCTGTAAATTCTAAAGACCATACAACTTTAGTAGCGGCTGTAAAAGCTGCCGGACTTGTAGAAACTTTAGCTTCAGAAGGACCTTTTACTGTATTTGCACCTACAAACGCAGCGTTTGATAAATTACCAGAAGGTACAGTAGCAACATTGCTAATGGAAGAAAATCAAAAGCAACTTCAAGGGGTGCTAACCTATCATGTACTTGCAGGGAAATTTAATGCTGCAGACGTTATAAAAGCGATCAAAGACGGAAAAGGAAAAGCTACCTTTACAACAGTAAATGGTGGTTCTTTAACGGCATCAATTGCTAATGGCAAAGTGTTGCTAACTGACGAAAATGGTGGAACTTCTACCGTAACAATTGCAGATGTAAATCAGTCGAATGGCGTGATACACGTTGTGGACACAGTGGTTTTGCCTAAGAGCTAAAATCAGTAAATTCTATAAAATTAAAAAGCGGCTTTTAGCCGCTTTTTTTATCGTAATGAAGCGTCAAAATCTTTTACAAAGCGTTGCTGTAGCTTGTTCATGATCTTGTCAATTTGTTTGTCGGTCAATGTTTTCTTTTCATCCTGAATCGTAAAACTCAACGCATACGATTTTTTTCCTTCAGGTAAGTTCTTACCAGTATATACATCAAACAGGGTTACTTCTTTCAGCAATTGTTTTTCAGTTTGAAAAGCCGCTTCTTTCAATCCGTCGAATGTAACTTCTTCGTCCAATAGTAAGGCAAAATCACGTTTTACTTCTGGGAATTTAGGAATCGGTTGCAAGATAAAGTTAGTAGCAGATAGCTCACCCAAGATAAGATCCCAGTTAAAGTCTGCATATAAAACTTCCGTTTCTATTCCAAAATGTTTTGTCACTTTTTTTGAAACCACCCCATAATCAACCAGGGTTTTCTTCTTTGTGATAATTGAGAGACCTTCGGAAAATGCATCATTTTTGGTGCTTTTTTCTGAAAATTCAGTTATTCCAAGTCGTTTCAGCATTGTTGTAATAACGCCTTTTACATAAAAGAAATCTGATCTTTCTGTTTCATGTGTCCAAGTATCTGAAGTTTTTCCGCCAGAAACCAGAAGTGAGAGATGTTTTTTCTCCTCTCTACCACCTGCGTAGTTATGGTAAGTCTTTCCGAATTCGAACAGTTTTACATTGTTTCTTCTACGGTTATTATTGTACAATAAGGCTTCCAACGCTCCAAACAGCATAGATTGTCGCATGACTGAAAGATCCTGACTCAACGGATTAAGCATTGTCACATAGTACTCATCTTTCACACTTTCTAATAACTTTCCGTAGGCAGGACTTGTTAAAGAATTACCTAACATCTCGTGAAACCCTAATCCTGTTAAGAGATTACTTATTTTATTTTGGATCTGATAATCCTCAATTTTTTTAGTGCTTGCAATAGAAGCATTCAATTTTTGAGTGAATTCAATGTTGTTGTAGCCATATACGCGTAATACTTCTTCAATAACATCGGCTTCACGTGTTACATCATTTCTATAGGCAGGAATGGTCATTCCTAACCCAGTTTCGGTCACGTTATTGATTTTTATTTCAAGGGACGTAAGAATACTTTTAATGGTTTCCCTCGGAATTTCCTCACCTATCAATCGGGCAGCATTTTCAAAATTAAGAAACACTTGATGATCTTCAATCTTCTTCGGATAGATATCTGTGATGTTACTGGTAATTTCGCCACCAGAAATTTCAGTAATCAAAATCGCGGCACGCATTAGCGCATACTCCGTAATATTAGGATCTATACCACGCTCAAAACGAAAAGAAGCATCGGTATTTAACCCATGGCGTTTTGCAGTTTTACGAATACTCACCGGATTAAAATAGGCACTTTCTAGAAAAATACTTGTGGTTTCTGAAGTCACGCCACTGTGAATACCACCAAAAACTCCTGCAATACACATTGGTTTTTCGGCATTACAAATCATAAGATCTTCTTCATGCAATTCACGCTCAACTCCATCTAGGGTAGTAAATTTTGTACCTGCAGGCAGTGTTTTTACAAGTACTTTATTTCCTGAAATCTTCGATGTATCAAAAGCATGTAGTGGTTGACCAAGCTCGTGTAACACATAGTTAGTTACATCAACAATGTTATTGATAGGGGCAAGCCCTATGGCTTTTAACCTATTCTGAAGCCAAGCTGGAGAATCTTCAACTTTACATCCACTAATGGTTACACCACAATATCGCGGAGCCAATTCATTGTTTGCTACTTCCACATCAATTTTTAATGTTCTGTTTTCAATATGAAAACTACTGGTAGAAGGAGTGATCAATTCAATAGAAATATCCTGTTGTAAAAGACCTGCTCTTAGATCTCTGGCAACGCCCCAGTGACTCATCGCGTCGGCACGGTTTGGGGTTAGTCCGATTTCAAATACTGTATCATTTTCTACTTCAAAAATAGTAGCGACATCTGTACCTGCTTCTAGCTCTTCGGCTAAGATCATAATTCCGTCGTGATCACTACCAAGACCTAATTCGTCTTCGGCACAGATCATACCTTCACTTACCTCTCCTCTTATTTTACCCTTTTTGATCTGCCACGGACTCCCTTCTGCATCATAAAGAGTCGTGCCAACGGTCGCAACCGGAACTTTTTGTCCTTTTGCAACATTGGGAGCGCCACAAACAATCTGTATAGGTTCGCCAGAACCCAAATCTACTTTCGTAATTTTAAGGCGGTCTGCATTTGGATGTTTTTCGCAGGCGACTACATGTCCTACGACGATACCTTCAAGGGCGCCTGGAACAGAAGTAAATTTAGAAATTCCTTCTACTTCAAGACCTAAGTCTGTAAGAAGTTCGCCAGTTTTTTGGGCATCCCAGTCGAGATTAATAAATTGTTTTAGCCAGTTATATGAAATCTTCATCCTTAAATTATTCTTAACAAACGGCAAAGATAACACTTACGTCGTTTTTTGTGAGTAAATTTGATACTTATAGTGTAACAATTTTAAAATTTCTCATGAGAACTTTCTTATTGCTTTTAACATCTTTACTAATCGTTTCTTGTAATCGTGATATCAAAACTCCTAAAGCAGGAGAGTGGCGTGCAGTATTAGAATTAGATAGAGGCAAAGAAATTCCTTTTTTAATGGATATTGCCGAAGATCACACCATCACCATTCATAACGGAGATGAAGCCATAAAAATTGATGCAGTTAAATTTGAAGGGGATTCTATTACGATAGCACATCCAGTGTTTGAAGGAGTTTTTAAAGGTATTTATACCGAAGATTCTATCTACGGAAACTTTATCAAGCCAAGTCTTGATCGGGTAGTACCCTTCAAAATGAAAAGAGGTCGGGCCGAAAGATTTACAGTCAAAAGTGCCCCAAAAGCAGATGTCACAGGTAATTGGGAAACAGTCTTTAGCCCGAAGAGTTCTGCAGACAGGTATATTGCCAAAGGAACTTTTGAACAGACAGGCCATAAGGTGACAGGTACTTTTAGAACGACCACAGGAGATTATCGTTTTCTGGAAGGAGCTGTAGAAAATGACACCATGCGGCTTTCTACTTTCGATGGAGCCCATGCATTCCTATTTGAAGCGAAAGTGGAAGATACTATCATGACAGGTACTTTTTATAGCGGCAATCATTTTAAAGAACCTTTTACAGCAAAGCGAAATGAGAACTTTGAATTGCCAAAGGCAGATTCTTTGACCTTTTTAAAAGAGGGCTATGATAAAATTGAATTTTCATTTCCAAATACCAAAGGTGAGCAAATTTCTTTGGAAGATGAGCAGTTTCAAGGAAAAGTAGTACTGGTTCAGATCATGGGAACTTGGTGCCCCAATTGCGTGGACGAAACCAAATACTATAAAAAGTATTATGACAAAAATAAAGGTAAAGATTTTGAGATCGTTTCCTTAGCTTTTGAATATGCTCCTACTGAATTAAAAGCCATGGCGGCTATTACGAAATTTAAAGAAGCATTGGATGTGCCATATCCTATTTTGCTAGCACAACACGGGACAGAAGATAAAAAGAAAGCCAATCAGAAATTGCCTATGCTCAATCATGTTTTGTCGTATCCCACTACCATATTTATAGATAAAAACGGAAACGTACGCCGTATACATACAGGATTTAACGGTCCTGCAACTGGTAAGAAGTACGATGAGTTTGTCAAAGACTTTGAAAGTTTTGTAGGCAGTTTATTAAATGAGAAAGTTGACGAAATTAAAAAGAAAGAGGAATAACTATTTCATCTTTAATCTTATGTATTCCTAAACTTGAATACTATTTTTTACTGAATAAAATTCAGAAATTTAAGTCCGAAAACGAAAGCACCTTCGCTATTTCCATTGTAGAAACTGCGCACATAATCCAGTCTTAAAAAACGAAACTTTCCGAAGCCCAGATTATCAATTCCCAACGAAAGCTCTGTATACGGTTTTTTGCCGTCAATGGTAAGTGCATGTGCCCCAGCGACCAGATTAAAATTTAATTTATTGATTCCTGGAATTTTTCCTAAAATATAGCCTCTAAAATCGTGCTCTAAATGACCTTCAAAATAACTTGTATTGGTACTTAACTCATAATAGGGGAGCAGGTTAAAAACATTACTGTATTTGCCTGAAGTTCCCACACGGGTTTGATTTCCATTAAAGTGTTGAAAATCGACAAAGGAGATATCCTCACCATTAAAAAATGTACCCCCTTTTAAATTATAGCTGAATTCTCCTTTATTACCCAACGTTAGGTCCTGACTTAAACTGGCACGTAACTGACTAAAATTATAATCACTGTTGGTAGCTCCTAAGGCATTTTCAAAAGTGATGAATAGCTGTGGGTACTTATCACTGTTTAAGTTATACTTCCCATCTGGATAGCTCATATATTTTTGTCCAAAGGTAATCCCGGCAGTTAGAGTTGATTTAAAAAGACTGTGCTCTTCTATGGCAGCATTTATAAAATCATTAGGCGCCAAAGGATTATTGGAAGTATAGGAGACATCATCATTTGGTATCGTTACATAGTCTGTATTGTTAAACAGTGGTTTCCGTTCTTCATACCCGAAATTGGTAAAGATTCGTACCCCATTCACTACTTCTTGGCTATACGATACTCGTGCATACGTTAGTTCAAAGTATTTTGCATAATTACGTTCAAAAAATAAGGAGGATATACTATTAATTATCGGTGAAATAGGTTCTGCTGCATTAAACTGACTCACAGAACTTCCGCCACCCAGAGAAATACGTAGTCTGTTAATACGATTAAAATTTTTAGTGATGCTTCCAGTAAAACGGAGTCGGTCCTCGGCGATTCCGTAGGTCGCATTCAAGTTGGCAGAGATCCATTCGGTACGGTTTTCATCATACCACTTAAAAAAGTTGAGTCCTGCGCCACCATTCCAACCTTGAACGGAATTAAAATTGATTGCAGGAAAAGGCCCCTCATAATTGAGACTCCATTGATCGTAGCTGTTTCGATACGAATAGCCTGTTATAGGATCCAGTAATTTGTATTTATTACCCTTCGCATCTATTGAGTCAAGATAAGTTTTGGATTTTCGTAAGGTCTGAATGCTATCTTTTCGTACGTAGTCGCGTAATTCTTCATTTGATAAAGGGACAGGTCGTATGCCTTTCCAGTACAAGCTGTCTTTTTTATTGGCAGCTTCGGCAAAGCTTAAAACTTCGTTGGTAAAAGAACGTTTGGTAAATTCTGGCGTAAAATCATAGTTGCTATAATTCGCGATAAATCTTCCGTCGCCATTAAAACCTAGAAAACCAAAGCTGAAATCTATGGTTTGTGAGATCTTTACCCAGAAATTATTAGTTTCATCAAATTTAAAATTCTGTTTAAAAACAAGGTCTTGTACAAAAGGAACCTGTATGGCCTGACCGTTTGTAGAAAGTTCTACTCCATAAAGTTGCCAGTCATCTTCAACAATATAGATACTCCCTTCCCATACTCTGTCATTAGGTCTTCGTGGAGTAACCTTAATTTTATTGATCAATTTTCCACCTTCATAAAAAACACCGTCTAATTTGTATCTATAATATCCTAGTGCATCATTTGCAATAGGTGATACTATAGCCGCGTTAATGTTAACTGTATTTTCATAAAACGAAAAATTAGCATCACGAGCACTATTAAAACTGAAGCCATTGTCATCGCCACTCACTTTACTGGCAATAATTTTTTCTTTAAAGTCATCAGGTTTTTTATAGGCAATTTCACTAATCGTTTCACTTAAATAAATTATTCCCGTTCGTGTGGAATCGAGCGCACCTTCAAAATCACCTATTTCTTGGCCTAACACCTTTTCTGGTACATCTTCGACTCGCCATACTCCCCGCGAATAGAAGTCTGCTTTATATTCGGCTATCTTATCGAGATTTTCTTTTCGTTGTGCAATGGTTGCACGTATAATGCGATAGGCAGGATCTTCAGAAGTATTGATAACGACCTCGTCCAAGCTAACCGATTCTTCTTCTAACTTGGCATTTAGTATAAAAGGATATTGAGATGGAGTGACCGTCTTGGAGAGGGTTTTGAACCCTAAAAACTGAAACACTAAGGTCATTTCTTTTGTTTCAGAAACAGAAAGCGAGTAGTTCCCTTCTTCATTTGATGTAGTTCCCGTGTAGCTTCCACTTACATAAATATTAACAAAAGGAAGGGGTTCTCCTTTTATATCGGTTACTTTTCCTACAATTTGAGCATTCACAAATGTTATTGAAATTAAAAATAGCGAGAGTAGTAGTTGTTTCATAAGATTGAATATATACTTCTATAGACGAGGGCACCTATTGAAGCGTTGCTCTTCAATTAAAAATTTTAATTATTGAAGGCTTTTTTAATCCGACTTAAATTTCGTTTGCTGTCGCGCTCTTTAATACTATCGCGTTTGTCGAACTCACGTTTACCGCGACATAGCGCAATTTGGAGCTTTGCTAATCCTCTTTCATTAGTGAAGAGTAACAAAGGGATTATGGTAAGCCCAGATGTTCGAACCTCTTTACTTAATTTTTTAAGTTCATTCCGATTTAAAAGTAATTTTCGTTCGCTTTTTGGATTATGGCTAAATGAACTTGCGTGCGAATACTCCTGAATGGTCATGTTAACAACAAACAGTTCGTCTCGATCGTTAAATTCGCAAAAACCTTCGGCAATTGAAGCTTTTCCTTCACGGATGGCTTTGATTTCGGTTCCTGCTAAAACTATTCCAGCGACATACGTATCGAGAATTTCATACTCGAATTTTGCTTTTCTGTTTTTTATTTTCACTGTTTTCTGTAATGCCATAGCAATGCAAAAATACATTTTCTAGAATTGCTTCTGAAAGTTTGAGGCATAAAAAATCCCGCATATAGCGGGATGATAATTTATATTTTTTAAATTAAAAACTAATTGCGGAAAACATAAATTCTAAATTAGAAGGAACTTTTGCGGTGTTTCCATTATCGTTTGCTCCAATGACGACTCTGAAACCAGTTGTAGTTTGATTTGAATAATAAATACCTATACTATCATCTGTACCACAGCCACTACAATTTAATACAGAAAGCTGTATAAGATAGTTGGCATCTAATTGAGCCGTAGTAAATGTGACCTGGTATACTCCTGTACTAACACGCGATACAGTGGCACCACTTATCTTGGCTGCAGTACCTGTTGCGCTTACCTTTCCTAATGCAAAAGTTTGAGGACCACTAGTACTTAAAACTCCTGTAGCATTACTATATACCGCACCAGCTCCCAGACCTCTAACTCTTGCATTACCATTAACGTCTAAGACTTGTGATGGATCTGGAGTACCTAGGCCCACAAAGCCAGTACTTCTTACTATAATTCTTTCTTGTTGTGAAACAGAGCCACTTGGTGTCGTACTAATAACAAATCTAGAAGGAGTGCTTCCAGGACTAGCCAAGCCATCAATATAGTATCGAAAACCACCTGGTTCTCTTATTGCTGATCCATCATGTGTTTTTACGATAAATGATCCTATTTCTTGATCGGCAACTGTAAAAGCAGCTGGAGAGGCAATCGTTCCACCAGTATTGTATAAAATGAAGTTCGGCGGATTTGCATTAGCACTTGTGATTTGAAAGTCATTATCACCAGGGCCTTTAAACTCAAAACGTTCTACAGGGTCATCGGTTCCAAATCCAATACGACCATCATCTGTGATGACCATATCGGTTCCAGCAATTTTTGCCTGTTTAGCAAAGATTAAATTGTCTCCTGAGCCATTAGTACCATCTTCCCATTCTTCTTGTACAAAAGGGATCCAATCTGTTCTGGAATGATCCCAATAATGAAATCCTTTTAAATAGCCAGTAATATCACGATTGAGAAAAACGATCATACTATTTTGATCGATTGTTGGATCTGTAGATGGGAAGTTGTCAACTCTTGGTATTAAAATTCCATCGGTGTTTGCGGGGGCAGTTGTATTTGATGCAGGGATATCCAAAAGACTTTTTGGGTCTATAGTACCTATTCCTACTTGAGCTTGACTACTTAAAATTGTAGTAACAAACAAAATAACTGCATAGTTAAATGTAGTTTTTTTCATGGTTAAGTTCTTTATCTTGGGGATAAATCGTTGTAAACATACTATAAAATTTAACTCATTTAAATAATTTTATAACGATTTTCACCTTATTTACACAATATGTACGAAAAATATTACATATAGGTTTTAATTATATAGAAAAATACGATTCAACTATATTTTATGTAGTTAATTGAGACTTTCATTATTGATCATTTAAATTGAATATCTTTGACAGATGAAAAAAATCCTTGCCTTTTCTGGAAGTAATAGTAGTACTTCCATCAATGAGAAATTAGTAGATTATACAGTCTCACTCCTTCCCAAACAAGCTGTAAAACGAATCAAACTTACAGAATTTCCATTACCAATTTTTAGTGAAGACCTTGAGAAGCAAGAGCCTTATCCTATACATTTAATACAGCTTAAAAATGAAATTAAAGAGGCAGATGCGCTACTCATTTCTGTGAATGAACACAATGGTGCTGTTTCCGCTTTTTTTAAAAATTATATTGACTGGCTTTCCAGAATTGAATATAAATTTTTAGCAGGAAAAAAAATACTTCTCATGAGTACCTCCCCTGGAAAACGAGGAGGTGCTTCAGCATTAGACTATGTAAAAAATGTGCTGCCACGTTTTGATGGAGAAATTATTGAAAGTTTTTCATTTCCTTCTTTTTCTGAAAATTTTTCAGTAGAACAGAATATTGTAACTAATGAAGTTTTACGACTAGGATTGCACGATGTGATTCAAAATTTTGCACACCAAATTGACGTATAATGCGGTTGGTAAAAAAAATACCTTTTCAACTTTCCGAAGCAAATAAAAAGCGATTACTGTGTTGGGCGCAACAATTCAACGAAATTGCCTGGCTGGATAGCAATCAATACGAACAGGAATATTCAAATTATGAAGCGATACTCGCAGTTGATGCCTTTACTTCTATAAAAACAGATTTTTACAATGCTTTTAACGATTTGGATGAATACCAAAAAACTACAAAAGACTGGCTGTTTGGCTATCTTACCTATGATTTAAAAAATGATGTTGAAGGTCTGGAGTCTCATAATTATGACGGATTGCACTTTCCGGATTTGTATTTCTTTCAGCCGAAAAAGCTTTTTCTTTTTACTGATTCTGAAGTAGAACTTCACTATTTGCGTATGGTAGATGACGAACTGGAAACCGATTGGAATGATATCTTACGTACTGATATTACAGAAAAACCTTTGGAGCATCAGGAGATTAAAATAAGATTAAGAACATCAAAGGATACCTACTTTGACAATGTACGCCAGTTGCTTTCACATATAGAACGTGGCGATGTGTATGAAGCAAATTATTGTCAGGAGTTTTTTTCAGAAGACGTGCTCATACATCCTGTGACTACTTTTTTAGAACTCAATAAGATATCTACGCCACCTTTTGCAACTTTTATGAAAGTGGATGCGCATTTTGTGCTTTCAGCTTCACCAGAACGCTACTTGAAAAAAGAAGGAACTACGGTAATTTCTCAGCCTATAAAAGGGACGGCAAAACGATTGTCGAATCCAGAAGAAGATGCTGCAATGGTCGTTCAACTTACAAATGATCCAAAGGAGCGAAGTGAAAATATTATGATTACAGATCTGGTGCGCAATGACCTATCGCGTATTGCCAAGAAAGGAACTGTAGAGGTTTCAGCTTTATGTAAAGTTTCTACGTTTGAGCAGGTTCATCAAATGATCTCAACGATACGATGCGAGGTTGAAGAGACGGTTTCGCCGGTAGCGATTCTTAAAAATACATTTCCTATGGGCAGTATGACGGGAGCTCCAAAAGTTTCAGCCATGAAAATCATTGAAAAGCTGGAAGATACAAAACGCGGATTGTATAGCGGAGCAGTGGGTTATTTCTCTCCGACGGGAGATTTCGACTTCAATGTCATTATACGCAGTATTTTATATAATGAGACTTTGCGCTACGTGAGTTATTCGGTGGGAGGTGCGATTACAGCAAAATCTAATCCAGAACAGGAGTACGAAGAATGCTTGCTCAAAGCAAAAGCCATGCGTGAAGTATTGGGCGGATAGGTGTTTTAAACCGTATCTTTGTTTTATGCTTTAGCCTTTAATAAATGCTGCAAGATTTCAAAAAACATATTAATGCTTCGTTTTCTTTTCTGAAAGGCAAAAGACTTTTAGTGGCTTGTAGTGGCGGATTAGACAGTGTGGTGTTGACGTATTTGCTGAAACATTCAGATTTTGATTTGGCGTTGGCACATTGTAATTTTTCTTTACGTGCTTCTGAAAGTGATAGTGATGAAGACTTTGTCGTTACTTTGGCAGATAAACTTTCCATTCCAGTATTTACCGAAACTTTCCAGACCAAACAATTTGCCAAAGATCATAAAGTATCCATTCAAATGGCGGCACGACAATTACGATATGACTGGTTTTCACAGCTTTTAAAAAGTACCCATTATGAGTATGTGGTAACGGCCCATCACGCAGACGATGCGCTGGAAACTTTTTTAATAAATCTATCGCGAGGCTCAGGCTTACGTGGGTTAACTGGAATTCCAGAAATCAATGAAAATATCATTAGACCCTTACTGCCGTTCTCCAAAGCTCAAATTCTGGCGTACGCTAAAAAGGAGAACTTATATTGGCGGGAAGATAGCAGCAATGCTGCTTCAGAGTATCTTCGGAATGCTCTCAGGTTACATGTCATTCCGTTTCTAAAAGAAACGAATAGTTCCATTTTAGATGCCTTGCAAAAAACACAACGAAACTTGAGAGACAGCGAATCGCTTATTCAGGATTATATGTCTTTGGTGTACAACCTTGTCATTACTGAAAATTTTGATGGTTATTCAATTCATCTTCAAAAATTACTCGAATTGCCCAATACGGAAGCGTTATTATATGAATTATTAAGTCCGTTTGGGTTTACAGACTTTACAGCACTTTCAGCATTGCTTACTGCACAATCTGGGAAGCAGATTTTTTCAGAAACCCATAGAATTTTAAAAGACAGAGATGTTTTATTACTAACTGAAGTGATCAAGGATGTTGAAGAACTTTCAGTAACAATTCCTAAAAAGACCAGCAAGATTACTACGCCAATTCCTTTGCACTTTGAGATAGTTGATAACAGAGTATTGTCTAATGACGCCACTATATTTGTAGATTATGATAAACTACAATTCCCTTTGACGTTACGCAAATGGAAGGAGGGAGATAGTTTTCAGCCTTTTGGAATGCAAGGAAAAAAGAAATTGAGTAAGTTTTTTAAAGATGAAAAGGTATCTTTGGTTGCCAAAGAAAAAATGTATGTGTTGTGTAGTGGGAATGAGATACTATGGGTGGTGGGAATGCGAATGGATGATGCCTATAAAGTGACGCCACAAACACAAAAAATTTTAAAAATTACAAAAGCAGTGTAAGCATTTATGAAGAAGTTACTTTTAATTGTATTGGTTTTAACGACTGTGGTTTCGACAGTTGCTCAGGATTTTTCTGCTCTTGGAAATCAACAGGGAGGAGATATAAAGGATCCTGTAGATTGGGAAGCCAAAGTAAATGCGATAGATGCAAATAATTTTGAGTTTAAACTAAATGCATTTATTGACGACGAATGGCATATCTATTCACAAACAACACCTAATGAAGGTATTGGGCCTATTCCATTAGCGCTTACCTATATAAATGCTGAAGGTAATTTTGAAACAACTTCTGAGTTAACCGAAAGCAAAACATATCGTGAATTTAGTGAAGTATGGGGTTTTGATGAAGTTTTCTTTAAAGAAACTGCTACACTTAGTCAAAAAATCAAACTACTCAATCCGGCTATTAATGTCATTAAAGCCGAACTTACCTATCAGGTTTGTAAGACCGTTTGTCTAAATGAAGAACGCTATGTGGTTTTTGATCTTGCCGCAAATAAAGCATTATTTATAGAGAATTATGATGATTTTGAAGCCTATGCAAGTACGAGTGCAAGTCTTCAAAAAGATCCTAAAAAAGTAAGTGAAGTAGATAATTCGGAAGTAGAAGAGGACAATAAAAAATCTGATAAAAAAGGATTGTGGACCATCTTCTTCATCGCTTTTTTATCTGGATTTGCTGCTTTGTTAACGCCTTGTGTGTTTCCTATGATTCCTTTGACTGTTAGCTTTTTTACGAAGCAGAGTAAGACGCGCTCAAAAGGAATTAAAAATGCAATCTTATATGCGTTCTTTATTGTTGTAATATATGTTTTACTGGGCACTGTGGTCACAGCTATTTTTGGAGCCGATGCTTTAAATGCGCTCTCTACCAATGTCTGGTTTAATATTATCTTCTTTGTATTGCTCGTTATATTTGCGATATCGTTCTTAGGAGCTTTTGAAATTACGTTACCACAATCTTGGGCAAATCGAGTTGATAAAAATGCAGATCGAGGCGGCATCGCTGGAATTTTCTTTATGGCTTTGGCCCTTGCTATTGTTTCTTTTTCATGTACAGGACCAATTGTTGGAACACTATTAGTTGAAGCTGCATCAAAAGGTGGAACGGCACCTATCATTGGTATGTTAGGGTTCTCTTTGGCTATAGCACTGCCCTTTGCATTGTTTGCTATGTTTCCAGGGTGGTTAAATTCACTTCCTAAAAGTGGAGGGTGGCTTAATAGTGTCAAAGTCTTTTTAGGCTTTCTTGAACTTGCACTTGCATTTAAATTTTTATCAAATGCAGATTTGGTATTACAGTTACATTGGTTTGAAAGAGAGATCTTTTTAGCCATTTGGATTGCAATATTCGGAGCACTTGCATTATATCTATTAGGTAAACTAAAACTTCCGCATGATAGTCCGTCGCCAAATATTTCAGTAGGTAGATTATTACTAGGTTTGGTCACGTTAAGTTTCACCATCTATTTAGTTCCGGGGCTTTGGGGCGCACCGTTAAAGTTGATTAGTGGGTTTCCGCCACCAATGAATTACAGTGAGGCTCCCTACGGAGTTGGATATACCAAAGTATCATCGGGAGGAACAATTACCACTGAAACAGAATTCCCAAAGGGAGCAGAACTAGGGCCTCATGATATTTTAGCCTTTACAGATTATTTTGAAGGATTGGCCTATGCCAAAGAAATTGGAAAACCAGTATTGTTGGACTTTACAGGCTATGCTTGCGTCAATTGCCGAAAAATGGAAGAACGGGTGTGGGCAGAACCTAGTATTTTAAATATGCTAAAAAATGATGTAGTACTTATCTCATTGTATGGAGACGATAAAAGAGCGTTACCAAAAGAAGAACAGTATACCAGTGAAACAACTGGAAAGCGTGTTAATACGATAGGTAGAAAATGGAGCGACTTTTTCATTAAACGATATAACATTAATGCACAACCTTATTACATCCTTATGGATCATGAAGAAAATACATTAAATCCTCCTGTAGGTTATACTCCCGATGTCGAGGAGTACGAAGCATGGCTTACGGAAGGAATTTCAAATTTTTCAGAAAAATAGAAATCCAATCATATGAAATACATCACATTAATAGTCACATTCTTCATAATTACGGGTCTTTCGGCTCAAGAAGTTGAAGAGAATTATGCAAAAGAAAATTATACTAAAACCGAAACCTACATCACCATGCGGGATGGGACGAAGTTGCATACTACTATCTATGCACCAAAGGATACTTCAAAAAAATATCCAATTCTTTTTCAAAGAACACCTTATAGTTCTAGACCTTATGGAGAGGACCAGTTTAGGTCTAAGATTGGACCTAACGAATTTATGATGAAGGAAGGTAATATTATAGTATACCAAGATGTCCGTGGCCGCTGGATGAGCGAAGGGACCTACGATAATATGAGGGCATACATCCCTAACAAAAAGGGAAAGCAGTTTGATGAAGCCAGTGATACCTATGATAGTATTGATTGGTTGATTAAAAATGTACCTAATAATAATGGAAATGTTGGAACGTGGGGAATTTCATATCCTGGATTTTATGCAACTTACGCTTTGCTAGATGCGCATCCAGCCTTAAAAGCTTCTTCGCCTCAAGCGCCCATTGGAGATTTCTTTTTTGATGATTTTCATCATAACGGAGCTTATTTATTAAGCTACTGGAGGGCTACTGCAGTGTTTGGCTATGAGAAGGATGGCCCTAAAAAAGAGGCTTGGTATGAATTTCCAAAACTAGATACCGAAGATCAATACCAGTTTTTTCTAGATGTTGGACCGCTTTCAAATTTGGATGAATATTATAAAGAAGACAATGTATTCTGGACGCAATTAAAGGAACACCCGAACTATGATGAGTTTTGGCAGTCCCGCGGAATTATTCAGCATTTAAAAAATATAAAACCAGCGGTTATGGTAGTTGGGGGTCTATTTGATGCGGAAGATCTGTACGGTCCTTTTGAAACTTATGAGAAAATTGAAAATCAGAGTGATAATTATAACACCGTAGTGTTTGGTCCATGGAGTCATGGAGATTGGGCAAGAACAAAAAAGCGCCAAGCGATAGGAAATGTTTATTTTGGGGATGATATTTCTGAAAACTTTCAAAAAGATATTGAAACAAAATTCTTTAATCACTTTCTGAAAAATAACGGGAAAGGTGATTCTGGACTTCCTGAAGCCTATATGTATGACAGCGGAAGCAATGTCTGGAAATCATATACCGAATGGCCTCCTGCGAAAGCACAAAAGAAAACCTTCTGGTTACAGAGCAATGGACGTTTAAATCCTGTGGCAGAAAGAAGTTATACCTTTGAAGAGTTTGTAAGCGACCCTAAAAAACCTGTACCATATTCCGAAGATATAAAAGTGGTATTTACACCACGAAAGTACATGACAGATGATCAACGTTTTGCGGCTCGTCGTCCAGATGTCTTAACATTTACAACTCCTGTACTCGAAGAAGATATGACGATGGCTGGAGATATTATAGCAAAATTAAAAGTTGCCACGACGGGGACCGATTCAGATTGGATCGTAAAAGTGATCGATATATATCCAGGTGATGCTAAGGACACCGAAGAAACCCAAGATCATTTAAAAATGAGTAATTATCACATGATGGTGCGTAGTGAAGTGTTACGTGGAAGGTTTAGAAATAGCTTCAGTAATCCAGAGCCATTTGTAGCAAATGAGAAGACAGCAATTGCGATCAAGCTTCAGGATATCCATCACACCTTTAAAAAAGGACACAAGATACAAGTACAAGTGCAAAGCACCTGGTTTCCGTACATTGATTTGAATCCGCAGACCTATGTAGATAATATTTTTGAAGCAAAAGAATCAGACTTTACAAAACAGACTCATAAAGTATTTAATGATTCGTCCATCGAATTTATGATACTTGAAAAGTAAATGTTGTTATAAAAGAAAAGCGTCTTGATTATGAGTCCAAGACGCTTTATAACAAACCTAACTTAGTAAATTTTAAAAGATGAAATAACAGCTTTTAAAAATTGTTGGTAAGAATTTTTTATCCCCACAAAAAATCCTTCCTGAACATATTCACTAATTCATCTGTAAATATAGGTGGCAAGTATTTAAAAAACTATACGTGTATACACGTATATTTCATAAGCGTTCTACTTTTTCTTTTAAACACAATACTTAAAATGTTATAGATTTCAAAACAGTATTGCGTTCCCATAAAATGCTATTATATTTACTCAAATGAAAACTCAACTAAATAAAATAGCCGTTTTAACCAGTGGAGGAGACGCCCCAGGAATGAACGCAGCGATTAGAGCGGTAGTACGATCATGTGCGTATCACCAACTGGAATGCGTAGGTGTTTTTAGAGGGTATGAAGGTTTAATAGAAGGCGATTTTAAGCCGCTTGATGCACGTTCTGTAAAAAATATTATTAATAGAGGGGGTACATTTTTAAAATCGGCTCGCTCTCAAGAGTTTAGAACTAAAGAAGGTCGGCAAAAAGCGTACGATCATCTTAAGAAAGCCAATATCGATGCGTTAGTGACCATAGGAGGTGATGGAACATTTGCAGGAGCAATTGTATTCAATGAAGAATTTGATTTTCCTATCGTTGGACTTCCTGGTACAATTGATAATGATATTAATGGTACCGATTACACAATAGGTTATGACACGGCTTTAAATACTGTTGTTGAAGCTATTGATAAAATTCGGGATACGGCGAACTCTCATAACAGACTATTTCTGGTAGAAGTGATGGGGCGTGATGCCGGCGATATTGCTCTTAATGCCGGAATAGGAGCGGGGGCCGAAGAAATTCTAATCCCCGAACAAAATATGGGGAAAGAACGACTCGTTGAATCTTTAAAACGGAGTAAAAAATCTGGTAAAAGTTCAAGTATTGTTGTCGTTGCTGAAGGCGATCAGATTGGAAAAAATATATTGGGACTGGCAGACTATATACGTGAAAATTTAACAGAGTACGAATGTAAAGTAACCGTTCTGGGGCACATCCAACGTGGAGGAGCGCCCAGTTGTTATGATCGGGTGCTGGCAAGTAGACTGGGAGTTGGCGCCATAGATGCGCTTCTAAATGGCGAACGTGATGTGATGATAGGAATTGTTCATAATAGGGTAGTGTCAATACCTTTTACAGAATCCTTAAAAGGAAGTAATAAAATCGATGAAGAATTGATTCGGGTTGCCGATATCATTTCTATCTAATGTTGTTAGAATTCAGAAAAAATAATTAATTAAAAAAGATTCTCAGGCAGTATTGTCTGGACACCATACTATGAAAACAAAAATTGCCATTAATGGCTTCGGAAGAATAGGAAGAATAGCGTTTAGAATTGCATCCCAAAATGATCGTGTGGAGGTAGTTGCAGTTAACGATTTACTGGATGTGGATCATTTGGCGTATTTACTGGAATATGATTCAGTCCACGGAAAGTACCCAGGCACTATTGAAGTAAAGGATGGAAATCTAATAGTAGATGGACGTTCCATTCGGGTGTCTTCGGAAAGAAATCCGGAAAATTTGAAGTGGGATGCGGTAAATGCTGAGATTGTACTGGATTGTACCGGTATTTTTAAAGAAATAGAATCTGCTGAAGCACATCTAAAAGCAGGAGCCAAAAAAGTGGTTATTTCTGCACCTTCCAAAACAGCTCCAATGTTTGTAATGGGTGTAAATCACAAAGAACTAAAAGCAACAGATACCATAGTTTCAAATGCTTCCTGTACTACAAATTGTCTGGCGCCCTTAGCTAAGATTATTGATGATGAACTGGAAATCGTCGAAGGACTAATGACTACAGTACACAGTGTAACAGCTACACAATCGACCGTAGATCAGCCTTCAAAAAAGAATTACCGATTAGGAAGAAGTGGTTTGGCAAATATCATTCCTACAAGTACTGGAGCTGCAGTAGCAGTGACAAAAGTAATTCCGTCGTTAGAAGGAAAGCTCACTGGGATGGCATTTCGTGTTCCTACAGTAGATGTTTCCGTAGTAGATTTAACCGTACGTACAAAGAAAGCTGCTAGCTACGAAGAAATAAAAACACTTTTTAAACAGGCTGCAAAGGGTGCTTATAAAGGTATTGTAGCTTATACAGATGAACCAGTTGTTTCACAGGATTTTGTAAGCGATCCACACACGTGTACCTTTGATGCAGAAGCTGGAATTGCTCTTAATGACAATTTTTTTAAATTAGTTGCTTGGTATGACAATGAATATGGCTATTCGGCAAAACTGATTGATTTGGCAGTTTATATGGCAAGTGTGTAATCTATGATTTTAATAACTGACGGCGGTTCGACAAAGTGCGACTGGATTCTTTTAGATTCGGAAGGTGACGTTGTATTAAAGACCCGTACTTTAGGATTAAACCCTGCCGTCATTCCTGAAGCAGAATTATACGATCGTATTTCTGGAAATTCAGATTTACAGTCGGTTTGTGATACAATTGAAACGCTTGATTTTTACGGTGCGGGTTGCGGTACCAAAACTCCTGTCGCGTTACTAACTTCTATTTTAGAAAAGATCTTTAAGAATGCAAATGTTAGAGTTAAAGAAGATACAGTGGCTGCGGTGTATGCTGCTACAACAAAACCAGGGATCGTTTGTATTTTGGGCACCGGTTCAAACAGTTGCTATTTTGACGGAAAAGATATACATGCTTCGGTGGTATCATTAGGGTATACATTAATGGATGAGGCAAGTGGTAATTACTTCGGAAAGCGTTTGCTACGTGATTATTTCTATAAAAAAATGCCTTCAGTACTGGCCTTAGAATTTGAAAAACGATTCGATCTTGAGGCAGATACCATAAAATTAAATTTATACAAAAAGCCTAATCCAAATATGTATTTAGCTTCGTTCGCAGCATTTATTTTCAGTTCCGAAAAAAATAGGTCTTTTCAAGCCGAAGAAATTAATAAGTACTTTTACCATCTTATACGTGAAGGAATACAGAAATTTATTGAATACAGAATTCTTTGCTTTAAAGAGTCACAACAGGTTCCCATTCATTTTATTGGTAGTATTGCTCACTTTAGTGAGGCTATCATTAGAGATTGTTTAAAGCCTTATAATCTGGAACTAGGTAACGTCATTAGGAGGCCTATCGATGGACTGATTGCCTATTACAAGAATAATCGACCACAAAATGAATGATTTTAGATTTACGATTGTAGATTTGTAATTCTTAACGCTAAACCAAAAAATGCCTTTACCCAAAATAAATCCTACGACAACTGCTGCCTGGAAAAAACTGGAGGCTCATTTTTCTGAAACGGAGCAACTTCACATGGCTACTCTTTTTGCCGAAGATGCTTCGAGAGTTTCAAAAATGAAAATCGAGTGGGAGGATTTTTACCTAGATTTTTCAAAAAATAGAGTAACTCATGAGACGATGGAGTTGTTACTCGAATTGGCAGAAGAAGTTCAACTAAAAACGGCTATTGAAGCTCAATATAACGGAGAGCACATTAATGAAACCGAAGACCGGGCAGTTTTGCATACAGCCTTGCGGGATTTTGATTCGATGAAGCCTGAAGTAAAAAAGGGACTTCAACAAATGCAAGATTTTTCAGAAAAGATTATCTCCACAACATATAAAGGATATACAGGTAAACCTATTACAGATATTGTTAATATTGGTATTGGCGGGAGTCACTTGGGACCTGAAATGGTCACCGAAGCACTTTCTTTTTATAAAAATGAGCTCAATGTTCATTATATATCAAATGTAGATGGGGATCATGTTCATGAGGTTCTTAAAAAAATCTCACCTGAAACAACTTTGTTTATAGTAGTTTCAAAATCATTCACGACCCAAGAAACTCGTACAAATGCAACTACGGTTCGCAATTGGTTTGTTGAAAAAGCTTCAGAAAAAGCTATTTCAAAGCACTTTGTAGCTGTTTCTTCTAATCATAAGGCAGTAAAAAAATTTGGAATAACAACAGAAAATATTTTTCCCATGTGGGATTGGGTAGGAGGTAGATTCTCTTTATGGAGCGCTGTAGGACTTTCGATTTGTTGCAGTATTGGTTATAAACACTTTGAAGACCTACTAAAGGGTGCTCATAAAATGGACACGCACTTTAGGACCGCTCAGTTTTCAGAAAACATGCCAGTAGTGTTAGCATTACTTTCGGTATGGTATAATAATTTTTTTAAGTGTCAAACAGCAGCAATTATTCCTTATACCCAATACTTGAAAAAGTTTGTAGATTATTTACAACAGGCTGTTATGGAGAGTAATGGCAAATGTGTTGATCGTAATGGAGATCTAATCAGTTACGAAACTGGAATGATACTTTGGGGAAATACAGGCACGAATGCACAACATGCTTTCTTTCAGTTATTGCATCAGGGAACTAAGTTAGTGCCTTGTGATTTTATCGCTTTTAGAGAATCACTCTATGGAGCAACTGATCATCAAAATAAACTATTAGCTAATTGTTTTGCACAGACTGAAGCTCTACTTCAGGGTTCAGGAGATGAAGCTGTAGATTCGCACAAATATTTTAAAGGAAATAGACCCTCTAATACCTTACTCATTCATAAAGTAACTCCAGAATCTCTCGGGAAACTTATAGCTCTTTATGAACATAAAATTTTTGTACAAGGAGTTATCTTGAATATTTTTAGTTATGATCAATGGGGTGTTGAATTAGGTAAGCGAACTGCAATAGAAACATTGGCGGCAATTGCGAATAATGAGGTTTCAGCTATTAAAAATGTATCGACAAAGGGTTTACTACAGAAAAAGAACGAGTTTAGATAAGTGCTACCTGTCACTAGGTTAATGTATTAGCAAAGGTTGAAAAGGCTTTGGTGAAGATGTAGGTTAAATACATCTTTCTTAGAACATTAAACCCGTTTAGTTTTTTTACTTTTAAGAATTCTAACTTAAAAATAGTAACGATGAGCCAACAAGACAAAAAAATTGATCTTCCAACTGCACAAACATGGACAACCAATTGGAGAAATAATGAAAGTGATTACAACAAGCATAATGAATGTAATGCTTTTTTAATTCCAGCTCAGGATTTACAGGGGGCTTTAGAAGAAATGCAAGGACAAACTGGACAAAAGTATATTAGAGCCTATCTTGGAGTAGATACTTCGACCACTCCAAGCACCGAAAAATTAATCATTGTAGGAACAAAACCTGAAACTCAAAAGGATGGAAGTATTATATATCGTGATTTAGTGAAAGGGTATGCGAATGCTGTAGCAGATGGTAAAGAGGGTAGTATTTGGGATTTTACAGAACCATGTCCACCCAATTGTGATAATGATAGTCCAATAGGTGGATAATACTTATGGAGGTAATCATTAATGCACTTTCCAATGTAATTTTTATTCTACTATCGGTTGCTTCTGTGATCTATTTTATAGGCTTTGCAAAACATAGCAAAGCCTATAAAATATTTACTATTTACCTTTTAACCATGTTTATAATTGAATGGTTATTACGGGTAATAGTGCTTTTTGACTGGAATGATAGTACACTTTTTCTATTTGTCTATTATTTTGTGTTCCAATTTATAATCTTGTCTCTATTTTATCAGAAATTGCTGAATTTTAGATGGATTTATTATGTTTTAGTTGCCGGATTATTATTTTTTGTTGTTCAATATAGTAATGACCCTGAAATGTATTTTAGATACAATCCAATAGGAGTAGTTGTAGGACAAGGAGTGATTGTGATATATTCTTTATTATACTTTTATAAATTACTTTCTGAAAAGGGAGAATTTGTAATTGTAAATAGTGGTATCTTTTTTTACTTACTTACCAGCATGCTAATTTTTGCTTCAGGAAATTTGGTTTTCAATATTAAAATATCAACAGAAACGATTGTATTGCTGGGTAAAATTATTAGAGTGTTGTATTTAATATTTTTAATCCTGATTATGATTGAGTGGTATCGAAACTATAGAGACCCCAAAAAGGTAAGCTCTTAATTTCTTTAAAAATAAAACTACACCTCATTTTTTAAATCAATTACTATATAAAAGCTTTTGGAATTTATACGAGAATTAGATGAATTTATATTTATAGCAACACTAGCTCTACCAATTTTATATTTTACGCGATATGCGATTTACAGTAACGCATACCGCATATTTTCATGGTATCTTTTAGCAATGGCAACGGTTGAATGGGCATTGCGTATTGTGTTATTGTACGATTTAAATGATACAAACTCTTTTTTGTTCGTATACTTTTTTATAGCTCAATTTATTTTGCTGTCATTATTCTATAGGGAATTGTTGGGATATAAATGGATCAATTTTGTCACCGTTGGATGTATACTTTTTTTTGGAGTTCAATATATTCTTGAGCCTCACCTATTGTTAAAGTATAATCCAGTAGGAGCTTCAGTCGCTCAAGGAGTTATTGTAGTGTATGCTTTAGTATATTTTTATAAATTGCTTTCAGAAAAGGGAGAATTAGTTATAGTGAATATTGCTATCTTCTTTTTTTTACTCTGCAGCATGCTCATTTTTGCCACAGGAAACCTTATGGTTGACAAGTTAATTTCAGATGATTTTGCATGGATATTACAGGACCTACACTTTATATTCTATTTTATTTTCATAGGTTTGGTATTCGTTGAATGGGTTAAAAACTACAGAACAATTTCTTTTAAGCAAGTATGACTGAAATCCCTCAGGAAATAGAAATAATTCGGATCATTATTGGAGCCATTGCCTTGGTTGTGGTTATGGCACTTGCGATTGTTCTTTTTTTCTATTTTTCAAGAAAAAAAATAACACAAGCAGAACTTGATAAGGCAAATCTTGAAGTAAGCTATCAAAAAGAATTAGTTCAATCAATACTGCTTACTCAGGAAGAAGAAAGAAAACGCATTGCGCAGGATCTTCATGATGCCATTAGCTCAAAACTGAATATAGTTTCTTTAAATGCAAACATACTCACCGAAGAACATTTAACCAATGAAGAACGAAAGAAAATAGCTTCCGGAATTGTAAATGTTACAGGTACTGTTCTTGAAAGTTCCCGAAAAATAGCACATGATTTATTGCCCCCTACCTTCGAAAAATTCGGTCTTAAAGCAGCTATTGAGGAATTATGTGAAGAAGTTTCAGAAACACAAAAATTTAATATCAGATGTAACCTTCATTACAAGCCCGAAAGCCTTTCAAAAGACAAAGAGTTGCATGTGTTTAGAATTACGCAGGAGTTATGCAACAACGCATTAAAATATAGTAATGCTTCCTTTGTTAAAATAGATTTGCGAAGCACCGAAAACACTGTATCTTTACAATATAGAGATGATGGCGTAGGTTTTGACCTTGTTTCAGCGAAAGAAAAAAAAGGACTCGGAATTAGCGGTATAGAAAATCGAGTCGCGTTATTACAGGGTTCTTTTGCAGTAGAAAGTGCAAAAAATGAAGGAGTACAGGCACTTATAGAAATACCAATTTAAAAATACCATGTATGGCAAATAGAATTGATGTAGTAATTGCAGATGATGAAGAATTATTTCGTGTAGGATTGGTACATATTTTATCGAGAGATGAGGCTATTGATGTTACTTTTCAGGCTTCAGATGGGCAAGCGTTACTTGATCATTTGAGTACTTGTGAAGAACTTCCAGATATTGTTATTACAGATATTAAAATGCCAAATTTAAATGGTGTTGAAGCAACAAAAGTAATTAGAGAAAAATATAAGGAGATTGGAATAATTGCGCTTACAACGTATAATACAAAACCTTTTATTCGAAATATGATTGATGTTGGAGCGAGTGCCTATCTCGTAAAAAATTCGCCGCCGGCAAAAGTGTTGCATACCATTAAGCAAGTTTTTTATAATGGGTTTTATTATGATTCGGAAACCATACATGTGATTAATGAGCGAGCGAGTTCTCGTTTGACCACCAATACAAAAACTGTATTTGATACAGATTTTTTAACTGAAAGGGAACGGGAAATTTTACACCTTATCTGCTTACAATTAACTTCTTCAGAAATTTCAGAAAAGCTAAACATTAGTAAAAGAACAGTTGAAACTCACCGGAAAAATATAATAGATAAGACCGAAGTTAAAAATCTTGCAGGGCTTGTAATTTTTGCTATTCAGAATAATTTAGTGCCCTCTACTGTAATCGAATAATTCAGTTTTGAAATTAAAAGAAATCCCTCCATATCTTCGCAACCGATTCAAGTTAAGCATACTTTCTGCTAAAAAACTAAATCAGCGTAATCCAGAAACAGAGTTGCCAGTAATTGTAACTCTTACCACCATTCCTTCAAGGATTAAAATAGTTCACTTAGCAGTAAGAAGTATTTTAGCACAGGAGTATAGACCAAAAAAAATAGTCCTGTGGCTTCATGAGTCTTATGAAAATAATTTACCTCATACGTTATCAAGATTAAAAGGTGCGATATTTGAAATTCAGTATTCCCCATATACATTTTCTCACAGAAAATTAATACATAGCCTAGAGCGATTTCCAGAGGAGAAGCTTGTCACGATTGATGATGACATGATGTATCCTCCAGAATTTTTATATAAATTATATAAGGCACACTTAAAATTCCCAACAGCTGTAATGACTCATTATGCAAGAATGATAAGTTATAATAAGAAAGGAAAACCTTTACCTTATCTTCAATGGCCCTACATTGGGAAAAATCCTAAAAATCCAAAATTTGTGATGCCTGTTGGCGTGTTTGGAGTGCTTTATCCACCAAATGTATTGGATAAACGTGCTACAGATGTTGGTTTAATTAATAAATTATCCCCTAAAAGTGATGATCTTTGGTTTAAAACGATGTCTTTATTAAAGGGTACAATCTCTAAATTAAGTGAGGATAGACCTTCTAAATCCATTCTTATATTAGGCACTCAACGAGATGCCTTAAAAAGAACAAATAATGAAAAGGATTACAAACGAAAACAATGGGAGCAAATAATGGACTATTTTAATATTACTTCGGAAAGGTAGTAGGGTAGAATTTTAGAATATTAGTATTTTGGTAATTTTTGGTTTTACTCACAACTGAAAACAGACAACTCTCAACAATATTTCGTATCTTCAACATTGCATTCTACGCTCCCTGCAATTTCATTTAAAATATGCTTACCAAAGTTTATGGGAGTGCCGTATTTGGTGTTGAGGCCACTACCATTACGGTAGAAGTTAACGTCGATAAAGGTATCGGCTATCATCTGGTAGGTCTACCCGATAATGCCATTCGTGAAAGTAACTTTAGAATTGCTGCTGCGCTTCAAAATAACGGATATAAAATCCCAGGAAAGAAACTCATTCTTAACATGTCTCCTGCCGATATGCGTAAAGAGGGCTCTGCGTATGATCTTACCTTAGCTATGGGAATTCTTATTGCGACGCAACAAATTGATGAGAGAAATCCATTAAGTGACTATATTATTATGGGCGAGCTTTCTTTGGACGGAAACTTACAACCTATTCGAGGTGCCTTGCCTATCGCAATCAATGCTTTAAAAGATGGCTATAAAGGATTTATTCTTCCGAAGCAAAACGCTAATGAAGCAGCTATCGTGGAAGGTCTTACTGTATATGGTGTCGAGTCTATTAGGGAGGTCATTGAATTTTTTGACAAAGAAATCCCTTTACTCCAAACTGAAGTTGATCTTGAAGCAGAATTCTACGAACAATTAGAAAACCCCGAGTTTGATTTTGCAGATGTCAAAGGGCAGGAGTCGATAAAACGTTGCATGGAGATTGCTGCTTCTGGCGGGCATAATATCATACTCATTGGTCCGCCTGGTTCTGGAAAGACAATGTTAGCAAAACGGCTCCCGTCTATTTTACCGCCTTTATCTTTGACGGAAGCTCTTGAAACAACAAAAATTCATAGTGTGGCAGGTCGTACTATGAAAGCTGGAGGTGTAATGACATCAAGGCCTTTCCGAAGTCCACACCACACCATTTCAGATGTGGCACTTGTGGGCGGAGGTCAATATCCACAACCTGGCGAAATATCTTTAGCACATAATGGTGTATTATTTCTAGACGAATTACCCGAATTTAAACGAAGTGTACTAGAGGTAATGCGACAACCTCTGGAAGATAGGGATGTAACCATTTCGAGAGCACGATTTACGGTGACGTATCCTGCGAGCTTTATGTTAGTAGCGAGTATGAATCCGAGTCCGGGAGGATATTTTAACGATCCAGATGCACCCGTGACTTCATCACCCGCAGATATGCAACGGTATTTAAGTAAAATTTCTGGTCCGTTGTTAGATCGGATTGACATTCATATAGAAGTGACCCCTGTGCCTTTTGAAAAACTAAGTGAAGAAAGAAAGGGTGAAACGAGTATTGCCATTCGAGAACGGGTTACCAATGCAAGGAAAATTCAGACAGCACGTTTTGCAGATAGCGAACACGTCCATTATAATGCTCAAATGGGGGTAAAGCAAATTCGAAAGTATTGTCAGCTTGACACCGCTTCATTAGAGTTGTTGAAAACTGCGATGGAGCGATTACAGCTTTCAGCGAGAGCTTATGATAGAATTCTGAAAGTTTCCCGTACTATTGCCGATCTGGAATCTTCCGAACAGATTACACAAATTCATATCTCTGAAGCCATACAATATCGAAGTTTGGATCGGGATGGTTGGTTTGGATGATGTGTTAGATAGTGCTCCATTCATTTTGCTAAGATTCAGTCCTTTCTATCCTACTTTCCGAAGTAATTTAACAATACTTTAAGATTGTAAAAGTAACACCTTAGTACATTTGATGACTTACTTTTAAATTTAATCCAATAACAAAAAAATGATACACAAAAATTTAGTCAAAGCAGTTGTTCTTTCACTAGTAATTGCGTTTACAGTCGTTTCTTGCGACAAAAAAGAAGGAGATGCTACATCTTCAGAAGAATCTGCTAAACTTTCAGTAGATTTTGAAAAATACGAACTTGAAAATGGTCTAGATGTGATTTTGCATCAAGATAAAAGTGATCCAGTAGTTTCCGTAGCCATACAATACAATGTTGGTTCAAACAGAGAAAAAACGGGACGTACTGGATTTGCACACTTGTTTGAGCATATGCTGTTTCAGGAGTCTGAAAATGTGCCACAGGACCAATTCTTTAAAAATATTCAGGATGCTGGGGGAACCTTAAATGGATTTACACAAAAGGATAGAACAGTGTATTATGAGATTGTTCCAAATAATGCCTTAGAAAAAGTTTTATGGATGGAAAGTGATCGTATGGGGTTCTTAATCAATACGGTAACCGAATCTGCATTTTATAACCAACAGGAAGTCGTTCAAAATGAAAAGAGACAACGGGTAGATAATAACCCATACGGACATACGGGTTGGGTACTGGATAAAAATTTGTACCCAGAAGGGCACCCGTATAGCTGGCAGGTAATTGGTGAATTAGAAGATTTGCAAAACGCCACGGTTGAAGACGTTAAAGAATTTTATGACAAATTCTATGGTCCTAATAATGCAACTTTAGTTATTGCAGGAGATTTTGAAACTTCAAAGGCAAAAGAGTTAGTAGAGAAATATTTTGGTGAAATCAAAAGACGCCAAGAAGTAGAACCATTAGAGCCACAACCGGCAAACCTAACAGAAACAAAAAGATTTTACCATGAAGATAACTTTGCAAATGCACCACAATTAAATATGGTTTGGCCAACGGTTCCTCAATATACAGAAGAAGCCTATGCATTGGATGTGTTTGCTGAAGTATTCTCCAGCGGAAAGAAAGCACCCCTTTACAAAGTGTTGGTAAAAGAAAAAGAACTGGCTTCAAGACCTTTTGCGTATAATAACTCTCAAGTCATTGCAGGTGAATTCCATATTGGAGTAACTGCGAATGACGGTGTAGATCTTGATGAAGTTGAGGCTGGAATAAACGAAGCATTTGCAATGTTCGAAGAAAACGGTATTACAGATCGTGATATAGAACGCGTAAAAGCAGGGCTTGAAACAGGTTTTTATAATGGTATTAGCAGTGTGTTAGGGAAATCTTTTCAACTAGCAAGTTATAATGTTTCTAAAGGAGATCCAGGTTTTATTGAGCAAGATATCGAGAATATCAAAGCCGTTACAAAGGAGCAAGTTATGGACGTCTATAACAAGTATATTAAAGGACAGCCTTATGTAATGACAAGTTTTGTCCCTAAAGGGCAAGTTGAGTTGATTGCAGAAAATAGTACGAAAGCAGAGATTGTTGAAGAAGAAATTAAAGAGAATGTTGCGAAAGTGGTTGAGGATGCAGCAACTGAAGTTGTAAAAACTCCTTCAAGCTTTGATCGTTCTATCACACCAGAAGAAGGTGAAACTCCTGCATTAAACATTCCAACAAGCTGGAAGGCTGAGCTTTCAAATGGATTGGAAGTGTATGGTATTGAACAAAATGAAATTCCAACGGTTAACTTCAGTCTTGTGATTGAAGGAGGACATTTGTTGGATGATAAAAATAAAAATGGAGTTGCTAATTTAATGTCAGATATCCTGATGGAAGGAACTGCTAACAAAACACCTGAACAATTGGAGGAAGAAATCGAATTATTGGGAGCTTCTATCAATATGTATACAACCAACGAATCAATAGTCGTTCGTGGAAATACATTGACGCGTAATTTCGATAAAACGATGGAGTTGGTTAAAGAAATTTTACTAGAACCACGTTGGGATGAAGAAGAGTTAGCACGAATTAAAACAGCAACAATTAACGGTATTAAGCGAAGTGCTGCAAACCCTAATGTGGTAGCAAATCAAGTCTATGATAAGCTTTTGTATGGTGAAGATCATATTTTCAGTTACCCAACCAGTGGTACAGTTGAGTCGGTTGAAGCCATCAACATGCAGGATTTAAAAGATTTTTATGCTAAAAATTTCTCTCCTTCGGTAAGTAGAATGCATGTAGTTGGTAAAATAAGTAAAAATGCTACCTTAGAAACATTAGAAGGTATTGAAGAAGGTTGGGCAGCTAAAGAAGTAACCATACCAGAATATCCGGTTGCAAATACTCGAGATAAAGCTAGCTTATACTTTGTGGATATTCCTAATGCTAAACAATCTGTTATTAATATTGGATATATTGCACTACCTAGGACAGATGCAGATTTTTACCCAGCAGAAGTAATGAATTATAAATTAGGAGGTTCTTTTTCTGGAAACGTAAACTTAATTCTACGTGAAGAAAAAGGATATACGTATGGAGCACGTTCAGGGTTTAGCGGAAGTAAAATTCCAGGAGCTTTTACTGCATCGTCTAGTGTTAGGACAAATACAACTGGAGAATCTGTTCAGATATTTAGAGATCAAATTTCAAAGTATAAAGAAGGAATTTCTCAAGAAGACCTTGAGTTTACTAAGAATGCTTTAATTAAATCGAACGCTCGTCGTTTCGAAACTCAAGGAGCCCTTTTAGGAATGCTTCAGGAGATGAGTAGCTATGACCTACCGGCAGATTATATCGAAAATGAAGAGGCTACTGTTAAGAACATGACTCTAGAGCAACATAAGCAATTAGCGAATAAATACCTTGACGAGTCTAAAATGGCGTATTTGGTCGTTGGGGACGCAGCTACACAATTCGCGCAGTTCAAAAATATGGGCTTTGACGAAGTGAAGCTGATTGATAAAGATGCGAACGAAGTAACTCTTACAGAGGTAAAGCAATAAGCTGAACTATTTCAGAAATAGATTTTATAGAAAGGGGCGCTGTGTTAGCGTCCCTTTTTTTATACCTTTAACTGAAAGTACAAGAGTAGGTTAATGAGAGAACAAAACGGAAGTGAATAATCCATTTAAAAATATAGGCCCTGGAACTTTAATTGCAGCAGCGTTTATAGGGCCTGGCACAGTAACTACTTGTACCCTTGCAGGAGTGCAGTATGGATTTACATTGTTGTGGGCAATGGTACTATCTATTGTAGCAACGATCGTTTTACAGGAAATGGCTGCTCGCTTAGGTATCGTCTACGGGGAAGGACTTGCTGAAACTGTAAAAAAACAAATTAAAAGCTCATTTATTCGAGCCATAGCGATCATCCTAATCTTATCTGCCATTCTTGTTGGAAATGCAGCCTATGAAGCAGGAAATATTAGTGGTGGTGTGCTTGGCTTACAAACTATTTTTTCTGAAAGTACAATCGCTATTGGAAGTTTTCAGCTTAGTCCCTTAAGCATACTTGTAGGAATTATTGCATTTGTCCTCCTTTTTATTGGTAATTATAAACTCATTGAGCGATTTTTAGTTGGCTTGGTCCTGCTTATGAGTGTTTCGTTTATAATTACCGCCATAGGGACACAGCCGAATATGGTTTCAGTTCTAAAAGGAATTTTTACACCTGTCATTCCAAAAGAAGGAATATTGACCATCATTGCGCTTGTAGGAACTACTGTTGTGCCTTACAACCTTTTCCTTCATGCGACTTTAGTGAAAGAAAAGTGGAAAGGGGAATCAATTTCTGCAAACCTGAAAGCGGCTAGAAAAGACCTGTATGTTTCTATTATCCTCGGCGGACTCGTTTCTATGGCGATCATTATTTCGGCTGCAGCGATCGAATCACAGCAAGTTGCTAATGCTTCAGATCTGGCATTAAGTTTAGCCCCTTTATATGGCTCATTTGCCACGTATTTCCTAAGTCTAGGGTTGTTTGCAGCGGGAATCACTTCAGCAATTACAGCGCCTTTAGCGGCTGCTTATGTAGCGAGAGGATGCTTTGGGTGGAAGAAAGATCTAAAATCAATTAAATTTAGAGCTGTTTGGATAGTGGTGTTGTTATTGGGTGTTGTTTTGTCTTCCGTAGGTGTGAACCCTATTGAGATTATTCAATTTGCACAGATTGCCAACGGACTGCTTTTACCAATCATTGCAGGTTTCTTACTATGGGTAGTAAATAAAAAGGAAGTGTTAGGGAGGTATAAAAATTCTGTAACACAAAATATCTTCGGAATCTTAATTCTTATCACAGCCTGTATTTTGGGAGCAAGAACACTTTTAAAAGTTTTTGGCTATATATAGATGGCATATACAATTGATATTAACGCAGATTTGGGTGAAGGCACTGGAAAGGATGTGGCAATCATGCCGCTCATTTCTTCCTGTAGTATTGCCTGTGGTGGCCATTATGGTACCGAGAAAACAATGCGAAAGGCTATTTTATTGGCTAAAAAACACAATGTAAAAGTAGGGGCACATCCTTCGTTTCCAGACACCAATAACTTCGGAAGGAAAATCGTTACCATGACAAAATCCGAACTAATCGAATCGATATTAAATCAGCTAACCGCCTTCTTTGACATCTGTACTTCGGAAAGTATTTCGGTACATCATGTAAAATGCCACGGAGCATTATACAACTACTCTGCTATTGATGCGCTTACCGCAGATGCTGTGGTGGAGGCAATACTTGCAACCAAACAACGTCCTAAGTTGTATGTTCAGCATGGAAGCATTCTACATAAAAAAGCAGAAAATTTATTACCCTTACAATTTGAAGCTTTTATTGATAGACGCTATACCCAACAGGGAACACTCGTACCGCGATCGCATGCTAAAGCAATTATTCATGCTCCTAAAAAGGCCTGGAAGCAATTATTACAAATGATTACAAACAATAAAGTAAAGACAATAGATAAGCAGATTATTTCAATAATCGCTACAACCTATTGTATTCATAGTGATCATAAAGACTCGGTTGCTATTTTAAACTACCTGCATTCTCAGTTTCAATCTCATAAAATTGACCTGATATGACGGGGAGTGTAAGGATTCAACCTTTTGGTGAGCATGCTGTTATAGTGCAATGGGAAGCTATTATTTCTGAACATATTCATGCTGAAGTTTTACAGTTTCAGAAATGGGTCGAACTACAGTTTGCTTCAGAGGTCCTTGAAACTGTTACTTCCTATCATGAATTAGCCATCTATCTCAAATCTGGAGTGAACCTTTCAGAATTTATACAACTACTGAAAACAAAAAAAAGCACTCCTTATTCTGAAGTTTCTGAATTAAAAAAGAGGATGCTAACAATACCTGTATGCTATGATGCCAGTTTTGCAGAGGATTTGTCTCGGGTTGCAACCATAAACAATCTAACCGAAGCTGAGGTCATTAATATCCATTCAGAAAAACTTTATACGGTTTATTTTATAGGCTTTCTCCCTGGTTTTCCCTACTTAGGCGGAATGGATAGTAGGTTGGCTACGCCCAGACTAGAAATACCGCGAGCAAAAGTAGCAAAAGGTGCTGTAGCTATAGGAGGGAGCCAGACGGGCATTTATCCACAAAGCTCCCCCGGGGGGTGGAATGTAATAGGAAGAACCCCAATTGAATTATTTTCGATGAAAAATGAATCCTCCGGAATCCTCAAAGCAGGAGATCTTGTAAGGTTTAAAGCTATTTCAATAGAAAAATTTCAACTTATTGAGACTGAAATTGCGAATACCACGTACCAACTTAAAGTGAACTTCCATGATTGAAGTGCTTTCGGCAGGCTTGGTAACGACCCTTCAGGATCGAGGACGCTTTGGATCAAGAAGCATGGGAGTCCCTGTAAGTGGTACTATGGATGGACATTCGGCAATGCTCGCAAATGCACTTGTTAGAAATGCTTCGGAAGCAGCAGTTCTCGAATGTGTCCTTATGGGACCTAAATTATTTTTTGACGAAAATGCTCTGATTGCAGTAACAGGAGCACACTTTCAGCCTACAATCGATGGAAAGCCTATCGCACTGAATAAAAGTATAAAAGTCTCACGAGGATCAACCTTAAATGTAGGTTCAGCTGTGAAGGGAATGTATGGCTATATTTCAATACAAGGAGGTTTTGTTTCTGAAATTGTTTTAGGGAGTCAGAGTTTTTACAAGGGAATTACCAAAAAAGCAGCACTTGAAAAAGGCGATGTATTAAAATTTAACTCATCCTCAATCTTTTCTGAAGCTTTAAAAACCAATTTGCAACCTCTCGATTTCAATCAGCATATTGTTGAAGTTATAGCGGGACCGGAATTTAATAAGCTATCAAAATTTCAACAACATTTAGTATTAAAAAGTGCTTATAAAATAGCTCCACAGAGTAACCGAATGGCGATTGTTTTTGAAGATAAAAGGGGAGTAGGGGTCAGCGAAATTTTAACAGCTCCAGTACAACCTGGAACAGTTCAAATTACACCTTCAGGAAAACTTATTATTTTAATGAGAGATGCTCAAACTACAGGAGGATATGGGAGAATTTTTCAGCTAACGGAAGCTGCAATACATTTACTTTCGCAGCAACGACCTGGATTTCTAATTTCATTGAAATTAATATAAAAATAGCTTTATTCTACTTTTTAGTCTTGTCTAAAATAATAAGTTATTTAGTTTTAAATCAATTTGTTATATTTTGTTATCTAAAGTGATAATTTTATAATTAAAATTTATATGCAAGCATCCCAAATAGCATCTTTTGGTGGGGGTGCAAGGATATGAATTAGCTCTTTTTTTACAGGATGTGAAAATTTTAATTCTCGTGCATGCAGGTGAATGCTTGCATCTTTATTGCTTCGGTCAAAGCCGTATTTTAGGTCTCCTTTTATGGGACAATTGATTGCCGATAACTGACTTCTAATTTGGTGGTGTCTACCGGTTTCAAGATCAATTTTCAGTAGATAATAATTATTTAATTCTTTGATAAGTTCGTAGCTTAAGATTGCTTTTTTGCTATCTGGAACTTCCTTGCTATTTGCATAGGATTTATTCTGTTTTGGATTGCGTTTCAGAAAGTGTACCAATCGGTCATTCTGTTTTGGAGGTACGTTTTTCACTACTGCCCAATATGTTTTTTCTGTAGTTCTTTCGGCAAACATTTTATTGAGTCGGGTAAGTGCTTTAGACGTTCGTGCAAAAAGTACGATCCCACTTGTAGGTCTGTCGAGTCGATGCACCACTCCCAGATAAACTGCACCTGGCTTATTATATTTTTCAGCGATATATGACTTTACAACTTCAGAAAGTGGTTTGTCACCCGTTTTGTCACCTTGAACAATATCGCCTGGACGTTTATTGACTATAATAAGGTGATTGTCCTCGTAGAGCACCTGAAGGTTGTCTTTGTTGCTATGTGGATATATATTTTGGATGGTTAGTGTATTCGTATTTTAGATGTTTAGTATTTTAGTTTGTTGGATTATGCTTTTAGAGTTGATTTCAACTTTGAGAGCATTTTGATTATTGTTATTATATCTACTGCAAGTGCCTTAGATTCTTCTTTAGAAATGAATTTTAAATCCTCGCAAATAAGTAATTGTGTTTCAATCTCATAAGCAGAACCTATCGCAATTTCAAGAAACCTTGAAAAATCTTTATTAGAATTTCTGGAAGCGCCTTCTGCAATATTGGATGGAATAGAAATTGTCGCCCTTCTCAGTTGTGATATTAGTCCAAATTTCTCTGAAGTAGGAAATGATCCAGTAATCATATAGATTTTTGAACAGAATTCTCTACTAAGTTGCCATACTTTTAAATCTTTATATCGATGCATACTAATAAATTCTTCTAAAATACTAAGAATCTAAAATACCAACCTACTAATATTGTTCCTCGTCCGTTGGGAAGTTGCCCTTCTTTACATCCATACTATATTGTTCAAACGCATTGGTCATTTCGGTATAAAGATCAAGGTAACGTCGTAAGAACCGCGGATTAAATTCGTGGGTCATTCCAACCATGTCATGGGTTACAAGTACCTGTCCGTCCACTCCGTTCCCGGCACCAATCCCAATAATAGGGATAGTCAAACTTTTTGCAACTTCTTCAGCTAACTTAGCAGGAACTTTTTCCAGTACAATTGCAAAACAGCCACATTTTTCCAATAATAAGGCATCTTGTTTTAATTTTTCGGCTTCTTCCTCTTCTTTCGCGCGAACGGTATAGGTTCCGAATTTATAAATAGATTGTGGTGTTAAACCTAAATGCCCCATAACTGGGATTCCAGCATTTAAAATACGTTTTACCGATTCTTTGATTTCTTTTCCGCCTTCTACTTTCACTGCATGTCCGCCACTTTCTTTCATGATTCGGATGGCAGAGCGAAGTGCTTCTTTAGGGTCACTTTGATAGCTTCCGAAGGGAATATCCACCACAACAAGACTTCTGGTAATCGCTCTCACAACCGATGAAGCGTGATAAATCATCTGATCTAAAGTAATGGGGAGTGTAGTTTCATGTCCGGCCATTACGTTAGAAGCAGAATCTCCTACCAAAATAACATCAATGCCAGCCCCATCTACAATCTTTGCCATGGTAAAGTCGTAAGCTGTAAGCATGGAGATCTTTTCTCCACGTTTTTTCATATCTACCAAGGTTTTTGTGGTGATACGTTTGTATTCTTTTTTCGCGACGCTCATAATTTTAGTACAAAATGAACTGTAAAAGTACTAAATTTGAAGAGCAACCTTAATATTCTCTATCATGAAGTTTTTATTTTCAATACTAATGCTTGGTTTTTCAGTAACAATAACCGCTCAAGATTTCTTTACAGAAGCTGATGCAAAAGGACTAATTGACACGTTTTTTGAGGGGTTTCACAAAGGAGACACCTTGTTGATGCAATCTGTTTTGGCTGAAAATGTAGTGCTTCAAAGTGCGTCGGTAAATAGAGAAGGAAAAAATGTATTGTCTGTCACTCCTATGTCCGGATTTTTAAAATCCATAGGGTCAAGACCAGAAGACCAAGTATGGAAGGAGAAACTGTTAGGATACGAAGTGCAGATCGATGGCAATCTTGCGCATGTTTGGACTCCCTATGAATTCTGGTATAACGGAACCTTCTCTCATTGTGGCGCCAATGCATTTACAATAGCTAAACTGGAAGAGGGGTGGAAAATTATTCATTTAATCGACTCTCGTCGAAGGGACGACTGCCAGCAGGAATAGATAATTAGATTGATTTAGCAATCACTCATATTTACTTGTACGGCAAGTCCGCCTTCACTGGTCTCCTTGTATTTACTAGTCATATCCTTAGCCGTCTCCCACATCGTTGCAATGACCTTGTCCAACGGAATCTTTACATCATTGGGATCACGGTCAAGTGCCATTTCACAGGCATTGATTGCTTTAATAGCGCCCATAGCATTACGCTCTATACACGGTATTTGAACCAGACCGCCTATAGGGTCACAAGTCATTCCCAGGTGATGTTCCATGGCAATTTCGGCAGCGATAAGTACTTGGGCAGGAGATCCGCCCATGAGTTCGGTAAGTGCTCCAGCAGCCATTGCCGATGACACACCAATCTCTGCTTGGCAGCCGCCCATTGCGGCACTAATGGTCGCATTCTTTTTGAACAAGCTTCCAATTTCGCCCGAAACAAGTAGGAATTTTTTAATATCTGCGAAGTTTCCGTCATGATTTTCAATCACCAGGTAATACATCAAAACAGCTGGGATTACGCCAGCACTTCCATTGGTAGGCGCTGTAACGACACGTCCCAATGATGCGTTTACTTCATTTACGGCCAATGCAAAACAAGACACCCATTTAAGAATCTGCCTAAATTTCACTTCGGTATCTCTAATAGAATGCAACCACTCGTATTTATCGTTGTAAGTTTTGTTGCCTTTAAGTTTTTCATGCGTTTCATAGGCACGCCGAATTACGTTTAATCCGCCCGGGAGTACTCCTTTAGTATGACATCCTATATACATGCTTTCTAGCATGACATCCCAAATGGCCTTTAGTTTAGTATCGATTCTGTCCGGATCCCGCAGCGATAGTTCATTTTTAAGAACAAGTTCGCTAATTGAAATATTTTCTGCGGTGCAATAGTCAAGAAGTTCGGTTGCTTTTGAAACAGGGTAGGGGAAACTAGCAAATTTCTCTCGTTGTCTTTTCGCACGGGCTCTTTCTTTCTGAACGACAAAGCCTCCGCCTATAGAATAATAGATGTCACGCGTTTTTTTACCATTGCGTAGCGTCGCTTCAAATTTAATTCCGTTGGGGTGAAAATCGAGAAATTTTCGGTTAAAAGTGATATTTTCTTTAAAGCTGAAAGCGATTTCTTTTTCATTGTTCAGTTTCAAAACATTGGTTTCTTTTAGCAAATCAATCGCTGGCTGAATGGAATCTATATCGACGGTTACAGGGTCTGTTCCCATCAATCCCATCACTACGGCGATATCTGTTGCATGACCTTTGCCTGTAAGTGATAAAGATCCGTAGAGATTTACCTGTACACTAGCAACTCCGGTAAATAGTTCACGGGCTTGTAACTTTTTGATCCATTGCTGTGCGGCACGCCAAGGGCCTAAGGTGTGTGAACTGGAAGGTCCAACTCCTATACTTAACATGTCGAAAACCGAAATACTTTCCATAGTTTATTCTGAACCTCAAACCTAGTGAAAATCTTGTAATCGTTTTAAAAATTGTTGATATTTTATATTGGAAATATTCCAAGTAATAGGAATTATTCCATACTTTTGAGGAATGGAAATACGTCTTTCAGGAAAAATAAAAAAAGTAGATAGCCGGCATGCTCCCGAAGTTTCAAAACAGACGGGTTTTCCCAGTGCTGCAACGCATTATACTGAAACTCCAATCGACCTGCATAAAGAACTTTCTATCAATAAAGACGCGACATTTTATATTCGGGTAGATGACAATGCCTGGGCAGATTATAATATTCTAAAAAACGATGTACTCATTATTGACAGAGCCATACGCTCTCGTTTTAATGATCTGGCATTGGTCGTACAGGAAGGGGAATTTAAAATACTACGCATTCCATTTGACAAAGAACAGGAAACGTTCACGCTTTGGGGTGTTATTAGCTATATAATTCATGCGGTACGATGATAGCAATGGTCGATTGTAATAGTTTTTATGCTTCCTGTGAACAGGTCTTTAGACCAGACTTAACAGGCAAGCCTGTCGTTGTATTAAGTAATAATGATGGGTGCATCATTGCTGCCAATAAAGAGGCAAAGGAACTGGCACACATTCCTATGTTCGAACCTGTTTTTAAAATCAAAGACATATTGATTAAAAATAAGGTGACCTTCTTTTCATCAAATTATACATTGTATGGAGAAATGTCCCAGCGGGTAATGAATATTTTACAAACTTTTGCCCCCGAAGTGGAGGTGTATAGTATTGATGAAGCTTTTGTTAACCTACATGGAATGAAGCATATCGAATTACAGGCCTACGGATTGCAGATGAAAGAAATGGTACTGCAATATACTGGGCTGCCTGTAGGTGTGGGAATTGCTCCTACTAAAGTGCTGGCAAAATTAGCCAACCGAATGGCTAAAAAAATACCTGGAAATGATCACGTCTATGTGATTGATACAGATGAAAAACGGATACAAGCATTGCTGTGGGCAAAGACCAAAGATGTGTGGGGACTGGGCAGAAAACACGTCGAACGTTTGGAAAAAGTGGGTGTGTTTAGTGCCTATCAGTTTACGCAACTTCCGTTACAATGGGTACGTAAAGAAATGACAGTAGTAGGAGAACGGCTTTGGCGGGAACTGAGAGGTGAATCGTGCATGGAGTTTACAACCATGCCTAAGACCAAAAAGGCAATTGGAACTGCTAAATCCTTCGGAAAGAGACTTACAGACATTGGGCTTATAGAAGAAGCTTGTGCCTATTACATTAGTGAAGTAGCCGAAGTGTTACGGGCTCAGAAATCCTGTGCAACCTATGTGCAGGTATTTGTAATCACCAACTATCACAGTAAAGTTGACAAGCAATATTCGAATAGCTGCACAGTGACGATGCCCATTCCCACAAATGATACATTTGCCTTAATTACGGAAGCACGTAAAGCACTTTATTCAATTTTCGAGCCTGGCTATCGCTATAAAAAAGTTGGGGTGAATTTATTGGGGATCATTCCGCAGGAATATGTACAAGGAAATTTATTTCTTTCTTCAAAACTGAATAATAAGGCATTGATTGAAACCTTTGACAGACTTAATAGTAAATTCGGAAAGTCTACCGTAGCATCTGCTGTAACAGGCACTAAGAAAAGTATGGAGGAGTGGGAGCTTATAAAAAAGGAGCGAAGCAAACGCTATACAACGCAATGGAACGAATTGCTTTCTATTTAATTTTCTTTGCCAGAGTATTAAAGATCAAAGAGGCAATGAGTCCTACTACCGAAAAACCTGCCAGAGCCCAGAATACGTATTGATGTCCGGTCTCTCCTTTCCAGCCATCCAGAAAATAACCTATCATAGGACCTGCAAAGATGTCTGGTGTATAACCCACAAAAGAAATCACACCTACCGCAGTACCTGTTAATAGCAGAGGGATTTTTCCTTCCTCCATCACCGCAAAGTACAATACACGAGCCGAGTAGACTCCAACTGCTGTGATACTAATTGTCGTAAAAAAGAATAGAGTAGTACTATTAGGTAGGATGCCTGATGCAAACAAAATAGCGCCCACAATCGTCAGTATAAATCCTAAACTTAAATAAATGGAGGCTCGAGAGCGGTCTGCCAAAAAGCCAATCACGACTCCTACGACAGGACGAATAAATAATAAGAAAGTTCCTGTTTGAGCAGCTTCGACTTCTGTGTAGTTCATGACTTCACGAGCGTAAAGCGAAAAAATATCGGTGATTTTATAGCCTACATAGGCACATAAGATAATAATCATTAATAACCAGACCGAGGGTAATTTTAAAACTGTTTTTATATTTTGAAAGGTGATTTTTTCCTTCTGAATAATTACTGATTCTTCATGCTTCAGTTTCAGAAAAAAGAAAACGAGTACTCCTATTGCAGCGACAATCATGGAAGAAGTGTACACTACCTGCTGAAACGCTTCGGCTCTGTTTAAAGTTTCTAAATTTTCCGAAGCATCGCCAACAAAGGTTGCAAAAATAAGCAGACCTAACAAACCGAATAACGCTCCAACCAATCCGCGACCTCCATCCAAAAACCCAAATGCTTTTCCTTGGTCATCGGTACCGCCCCAGACACGGGTAGCTTTTATCATGCCAGCCCAGAATAAAAATATGGTAGTAAAACCCCAATAGCCGTATAAAATTTTCAAAGTTAAAAACGATGGGTTGTTGACATACACGAGTCCGCCGGCAGCAGTTAAAAGCAAGGCGACACCCATTAGCTTTCGGGAAGGAAATCGATCGGCAAGAGGGCCGCCTACAAGGTACGAACCCAACGCAACCAATCCGTAAATAGAGAAACAGAGTCCGATTTCAGTATTATTAATTTCAAACACATCCAATACCGTTGCTCTAAATACCCTTGCGAGTACAAATGGCAGAATAAAAACTGCTTCACCTGCAAGAATAAGGAGTGCGATATAATGCCAGGACTTTTTTGTAGATTTTGAAGTACTCAAGGTTTGGTATTACTTACAGTATCAATATTACTGATTTTGAATTAAAAAGGGATGTTTTAAAAAATTATTTATTAAATCAAAAATTCAAAACACTGCAATTTACTGCCAACTGTATATTGTCTACTTTTCTAATTCTGCCACGATGTCAGTCAATTTCCCTTGGCACATTCCTTGACTTATAGAAAGTGTAAAATAAAATTCATAAAAATTTAAAACACATATAATGAGTAAAATAATTGGAATCGACTTAGGGACAACCAACTCATGCGTTTCAGTAATGGAAGGTAGTGAGCCAACGGTAATTCCTAATGCCGAAGGAAAAAGAACAACACCTTCTGTCATTGCTTTTGTTGAAGGAGGCGAAATTAAAGTAGGTGATCCTGCTAAAAGACAGGCGGTAACAAACCCAACAAAGACGGTTGCTTCGATCAAGCGTTTTATGGGTAATAAATTCTCTGAATCTAAAAAAGAGGCAGAAAGAGCAGCGTATAAAGTGGTAAAAGGCGATAATGATACACCTCGTGTGGATATCGATGGTCGTTTATATACACCACAGGAATTAAGCGCGATGATTCTTCAGAAAATGAAGAAAACTGCTGAAGACTATTTAGGACAGGATGTAACGCGTGCTGTAATTACAGTACCTGCATATTTTAATGACAGTCAGCGTCAAGCTACTAAAGAAGCGGGTGAGATTGCAGGTCTTAAAGTAGAGCGTATTATCAATGAACCTACAGCAGCTGCATTGGCATACGGATTGGATAAAAAATCGACAGATCAAAAGATTGTAGTATTTGACTTTGGAGGGGGTACACATGACGTTTCTATCCTTGAATTAGGAGATGGCGTTTTTGAAGTATTAGCAACCGATGGTGATACACACTTAGGTGGTGATGACGTAGATCAGAAAATAATTAACTGGTTAGCAGATGAGTTTCAGGCGGCAGAAGATATGGATTTGCGTAAAGATCCAATGGCATTGCAACGTTTAAAAGAAGCTGCAGAAAAAGCAAAGATTGAATTATCGTCTTCTGCACAAACTGAGATTAACTTGCCGTATGTAACTGCAACAGCAAGTGGACCAAAACACTTAGTGAAAACATTGACACGTGCTAAGTTTGAGCAATTGATTGATGATTTGGTGAAAAGAACAATCGCTCCTTGTGAGAAAGCATTAAAAGCTGCTGGATTAAGCAAGAGTGATATAGATGAAATTATCTTAGTAGGTGGATCTACACGTATTCCTGCAGTACAGGAAGCTGTAGAGAAATTCTTTGGGAAAGCACCTTCTAAAGGAGTAAACCCAGATGAGGTTGTAGCAGTAGGTGCAGCAATCCAAGGGGGTGTATTAACAGGTGATGTAAAAGATGTATTGTTACTAGATGTAACTCCATTATCACTTGGTATTGAAACCATGGGAAGTGTCATGACGAAGTTGATCGATGCAAACACTACGATTCCTACAAAGAAAAGTCAGGTGTTCTCCACAGCGGCAGATAATCAGCCTTCTGTAGAGATACATGTATTGCAAGGTGAACGTCCTATGGCAAATGATAATAAGACTATTGGTCGTTTTCACTTAGATGGAATTCCACCAGCACAGCGAGGTGTACCACAAATTGAGGTAACGTTTGATATTGATGCTAACGGAATTATCAAGGTAAGTGCCGAAGATAAAGCAACTGGTAAGAAGCAGGATATTAGAATTGAAGCTTCTTCTGGTTTAACTGAAGAAGAAATTGCAAAAATGAAGCAAGAAGCAGAAGCAAATGCAGATGCAGATAAAGCGGTAAAAGAAAAGGCAGATAAAATCAATGAAGCCGACGGGATGATTTTCCAGACAGAAAAGCAATTGAAAGAGTTTGGTGAAAAATTATCAGATGATAAGAAAAAGCCAATTGAAGATGCCTTGGAAGAACTGAAGAAAGCTTACGAAACGAAAGAAGTGGAGAATATTCAGCCAGCATTGGACAAGATCAATGAAGCATGGAAAACAGCTTCAGAAGAAATGTACAAAGCACAGGCAGAAGCTCAAGGTGGCGCTCCAGGACCGGATGTGGATCAAGAGCCTTCAGGAAAAACGTCAGATGAGAGTAGCGATGTTGAAGATGTCGATTTTGAAGAGGTGAAGTAAGTGAGCAAGCAAATCTTCGATTTGCATTAGCGAACTTATCCTGAACTTGCTTCAGGATCCCTTGATATGATGCGTAGCGAGGAATCTCACATATTATTTAAGAAGACCCTGTGAAAGCAGGGTCTTTTGTATTTTAAGAATTTTGCTTTTATTTTTCTAGTAATAAAAGTCGCGCTTTATCAAAAGATTTTTCATCTATAATAACACCATTCACTTCTGATGTATCAAAATCTTGGATGATCTTCCAGACATCATCAATTTTCTTAAGAACTACGTGAAATTGACCATAATAAGTACCTGGCGGATTTTCTTCACTTACAATGTTAACCCGATAGTAACCAACTTGATAGGCTATATTTTTTTGGAGATTAGAACTTTCCATAGCAAAATCAATAGTCATTGTTGTTCCTTTTGGTAGTTCTGTCCAATTACTTATAGTTGCTTTGTATTCTTCTCCTGTTTTAATGTCCGAGTCAGTGATTCGAAGCATATCGTCTGTATGAATACTCTTAAAAGTTTCAGCGTCTCTAGCTTCGTATGAAAATTTAAAAGGCTTCCATACTTGTTCGATAATTTCTTTTGCAATAGGATTATCAATCTCTTGAGCATTTGATGGAATACTAATTCCAAGAGTCAGACAAACGAGAAAAAGCGTTATAGGTGTTTTCATTGATTAAATTTTTAATTTATTCTACCACAAATTTTAATGTTTGAATTGCACCTTCCGTAGCTACTAAAACTGTATACATTCCACTTTTTAAGGCTAGGGGAATCGTGATTTCATTATTTTGAGGGCTGATTGTCTTCGTAAGTAGCTGTTGTCCTAGGGTATTATAAATAGCGATATTTACTTCGGAAAGTGATACAGCAGTATTGATCTTAATCTGTAAACTTTCAGAAATTGGATTTTTAATGAGTGAAAATGTAGTTGCTGAAGTTTCAGAAGTTCCTAAGGAACCATTTCTTATTTCATCAATGGCAAATTGAGCACTTTCAGCAGTCACCGAAACATGATTTTCATTTTCCGAAGGGATAAAGGTGTTTACAAAAGCAGAAGTGTGAGTGTTGCCTATGTCTGGCAGCGCATACCAATCATCTTCGTTTTCCAGCGCTAAGGCACTAATTACTGGGATAAATGAAAAATCATCCTGGTCTAAAGCTTCCACAAAATCTATGATTACTTGATTGCCATTGGCGTCACCTAAGGCATTCGAAATTTGTGATTTTCCACCTGGTGCGGCATCTATGCCATCAATAGTTGGTAAAGACATGGCATCTGCGGTAAAAGTATCGACGGAGGCTGATGCAACAAACGATTCGAAATATGTAACTTCAATAGTTTCGTTTGCTTCGGGAGTAAAATGTAGAATAACATCTGCGTTTAGGGGACCTGCAATTTGTAAATTAGTGTTTATGACTTCAATTCCCGGCATGCCAATTATGGTTCCATTTCCGCTTCCATTAACCATGGCTACATTACGTACATTTTGCGGAAAGCCTAATTCATCTAATTCTGACTGGAAAGCATCTCTAAAATCTGGGGCACCTTCGGGAAGAAGTGCCATAGGATTTTGTTCAAAGGTTGAGCCATCTGCTAGATGCGCTAGTAAATGGTCATACAACATTTCTTTGGCTGCAGCAGAGTTTAATACCTGAGCAACAATGGCCTGTGCTTGTTCATTGTCAAAAGATTCTGCCAGATAATTTATTAGATATTGTAAACTGATTGGAATATTGGCTCCCTTATGTGGGGAATCAAAAGAAATGTACAAACGGGTTTCATGTTCTAGGTTGTTTTGTTCCATATATGCCAAACCATATCGGGCTATCAAACCGCCCATACTGGGCCCTAATACCACAAGACCTGCGTCACTTTCTTTTAAGTCGTTAATGATGCTAATGAGTTCTACGAGCACCATCGCATTGCGTTGAATATAATCTGCGCCACCATCTATATCATTGCCGTCTGTAGTATATACAGTAGGATTTAGGATAACAATGTCATATCCTTCTTCCCTAAGCACATCTGCCAAATTCTGGTTGTCAAAGTTTAAACTATTATAGAGGCCATCAATATTACGCGAATCTCCAGGATCGAATCCATCGAGAATTAAGATTGGCTGATCTAATATACCATCTGCAGTATCCAGAAAGATTTCATATTCCCCTTGTCCAAAATATTCTTGGGTTTCATCATAGCCTTGATATCCGATACTCGCAGTAATTGGAATAGGAACATTAGTATTTGCAACAGGAGTATTATCTATAGGTTGCATAAAATTGAGTTGCGCAAAACATGGTGTCACAAATGCTGAAAGTAATAGGGTGTAGAGTAATTTCATAATTATGGATATCAATATACTAAAGTACTAAGGTACAAATTACCAAATAGTTTTATAACCTGTTTTACTTCGGAATATTCCAAAATTATAAAAATGGCTATCTTTCGGTTTTTTTACTGAAACTATGGACAATATTTCTACGCTAATTTTGGCAGGTGCCTTATTTATAATCATGCTTGGCATGGGACTTTCGCTTAAATCTGAAGATTTTAAACGTATTGCTTTATATCCTAAAGGGATCTTTGTAGGGCTTACCAATCAGTTAGTGCTTTTACCCATTGTTGGGTTGCTTATAGCTGTATTTTTAAACCTAGCTCCCGAGATTGCCATTGGAATTATGATTTTGTCTGCCTGTCCCGGCGGACCTACTTCAAATTTAATTTCGCATCTTGCCAAAGGAGATTTGGCATTATCGGTCACTCTTACGGCATTAAGCAGCTTAATTACAATACTTACCATTCCGTTTATCGTAAATTTTTCTTTAGAATATTTTCTGGGAGCAGGACAAATTATAGAACTCAATGTGTTGCAAACAATTGCTCAGATATTCGTGATTGTTGTAATCCCTATTGGTATAGGAATGCTTATTAGAAAGTACAAGGCAACATTTGCTTTAAAAATGGCTAAACCAGTTCGAATAGCTTCAGGAATTTTGTTAGCACTTATTATAGTTGCTTTGGTTGTAAAAGAGCGCGCTAATTTTGTATCCTACTTCGAACAAGCGGGATTAGCCACGCTGTTATTAAACCTTGTTACTATGGGCTTAGGGTTTATAAGTGCTAAAGCATTTAAATTAAGAAGACAATCTGCAGTTTCTATTGCTATCGAATCTGGAATACAGAATGGAACTTTAGCGATTACAATTGCAGTATTGTTACTACAAAATACTACCTATGCCATTGCACCTGCTGTATATAGCTTGCTAATGTTTATTACTGGATTTGGAGTGATTTATCTTTCTACTAAATCAGAAAAAAATAGTAAAGAGTCAGCTGCATAAAAAAAGCGACTTTTATAAAGCCGCTTTTTAGGTGAACTATTAACTAAAATTTCTAATTTTCATCGTCATTGGTTTCGATAGCAATGACTGTTTTAGAAACAGGGGTAATTACTGGTTTTTTAAATTGAGGATTTTTAGAACCTTCAAATAGCAGTATTCCTGCAAAAGCATCGGATTGTTCAATGTTATTTTCGGCAATGATAAGTTGCTTTAGATTTTGGTTAAAAACTAGATTTGCAGGGATAGCTCCTTTAAGATTATTGTCAAAAACATTTAAAACGGTCAAGTTTGTAAGATTCCCGATTGTTTGTGGGATTACACCCGTAAGTTGGTTGCTGCTTAAATGAAGTTCCTCAAGTGTTGCGATATTTCCTAAACTTTCAGGAATAAAACCCTCAAGATTATTTCCATTAAAGGCAAGTATTTTAAGACCGGTGATATTTCCTAACGAAGCTGGAATTTGTCCAGATAACTGATTAAATGATAATTCAAGTTTGGTAAGATGCGTTAGAGATCCCAGAGAAACAGGTAATTCTCCATGCATATTATTAAAGAGAAGACTAATTCCCGTAACCTTATCGTTAGTTACTGTGACTCCATGCCAAGTTGATACAGCTTCATTGAGATCCCAAGTGTTTGTCCAGTTCTCACCATTTGTTGCAATATATAAATCAACTAGAGCTTGTTTTTCGGAATTAGATACTTCAGCAAAAAGAGACAAAGTAACTAATAATAGTACGGGGGTTAAAAGAATTTTTTTCATCGGTTATATCAGTTTTTTCTTACAATACAGTGTAAATAAAATAAATTATTCTGTATAGTGCAAATATTTTCGATGAAATGCACTGCTAAAGTGCATTTTTTTTCGATAAACGGTAAATATAGTCTTTGTTTACTTCGTGAACCCCTTTAAAAACTGATATTTTCAGTCTTTCTCCAAAAAGGTTAGTTCCTTTCAAATGTTCTTCTGTTTTTCGTGCTTCGGTAATATAGGGATCATGGTCACCGTATAAGTAGGTCACAGATGTATTTTTGTCAAGATATTCGAAATCTTTAGGTGTCAATTCTACAGGAATGCCACCAGAATGTAGTACCAAATGGTCACATTGAATTTTTCTGCTCGCCAACCATCTCGTGGCTATTGATACTCCCTGCGAATATCCTAATACTATAAAGGTAAAGTCTTTTGCAGGTTTTTCGGTTTTCCAGATTTCATCTATATAGCGTAGAATGTTTTGAGTTTCAGAAATAGTATCTTCTTTTGTAAGCCAAGATGCTCCTACATGTTTAAAATTTGTACCCTGATAATATTTTGAGGGAGCCTGTGGGGCAATTATAAAATTTTCAGAAGCATCTATATCTGAAAAATACCTGATAAAATACCGACTCAGATAGCCCATTCCGTGGAAAACCAGCCATACATTCTTAGTATTTTCCGAAAAGGCATTTAACGTAGAGTAAGAATTGGTTGTATTATAGGTGACACTTTTTTCTGAAGACATTCGGGATCAATTTTGTATTTTTACAAATGTAAATATACCTTATGAAATTATCTAAAGAACAAATACTTGAAGCCTGCAACAAGATGTGTAAAAACACCTTGATGGAAACACTTCAAATTGAGTTTATTGATGTAACCGAAAATACAGTTGTTGCTAAAATGCCAGTAAACTCAAGAGTTCATCAGCCTGATGGTGTTTTACATGGTGGTGCTTCGGTAGCACTGGCCGAAAGTGTTGGAAGTGCAGGTGCTTTTATCTTTTTAAATGAAGAAGATGTAACTATTAGGGGAATTGAAATTTCAGCTAATCATATAAAGAGTATTAAGGAAGGAGAGGTGTTTGCACACGCATCTATTGTGCATAAAGGACGTACAACACAACTGTGGCAAATTAGAATTGAAAACCATCAAAAAGAATTAATTTCACTCGTAAAACTAACAACGCTCACGTTACGTAGATAAATCCATGGAGATAGATTTATTTTGCCAAAAAATTAAAGAACATTACGAAAGCAAATTACCATTTATGGTATTTGCACACCCCGAATCCAATGAGATAACGGCTTACCTATTCACTTCTAAAATCAATAGTAGGAATGATAATTTTGAGCAAGCAGGAGCGATATTAGCCCCTTTTGATTTTGCCGATAACGCTTATTTTCTACCGATAGACCAAACTACAACTATTACAACCCATGTAGATCTCAGTTCTATTCACCCAATGACTGAGGTACCCCTAAATGAAGATTTTTTAGAAAAACAAGCTTATGAGGCTTTGGTACAGAAATCTATTAAAACCATACAAAATACGCCACTAAAAAAAGTAGTGACTTCTAGGAAAAAAGAAATCGATCTTCCCTTCTTAGACTTGGAAAATGTATTGAAACGTTTATTTTCATTATACGCTAGTGTTTTTACATACTGTTGGTATCATCCTGAAACAGATATTTGGTGTGGTGCCACTCCAGAAATTTTGGTTAAGAAAAAAGACACTTCATTTGCCACTATGGCACTTGCAGGTACAAAAAAGCCTCAAAACGGAATGGTTGTAGATTGGGGACATAAAGAGAAAAATGAACAAAAATATGTTGTTGATGCTATCAGTAAAAATCTTGAAAAAATTACGTCAGTAATAAAAATTTCTAAAACATACTCACATCCAGCAGGAACCTTAGTACACTTACGTACAGATATTGAGGGAGTAATTAAAAAAAGTAGATCTTCGTTAAAAAGTATTGTAAATGCATTGCATCCTACACCCGCTATTTGTGGCACTCCTAAGGAAGTAGCAAAACAATTTATTGACAATAATGAGGGATACGACCGAGAGTTTTATACGGGTTTTGTAGGGATTATTCGACCTGAGTCTGAAACGACATCTCTCTATGTAAATCTTCGTTGTATGAGGCTGCAACCAAAGAAAGCAACCTTGTATGTTGGCGGTGGGATAACAGAGGATTCTAATCCAGAATTGGAGTTTATAGAAACCCAAAATAAAATGCAGACCATGCTACAAGTACTGCACCCTTTACTTTAAATATACACCCTTAGTTTGTACCTTTGTTGGGTATGAAATTCTCGTCGAAAGTGTTATCACAAACCGTTGTTCAGCTTTGTTATGCAAAAGACATAGTCCATATTGTTATTTCTCCTGGAAGTAGAAATGCACCGCTAACCATTGGCTTTAATGAGCATGGAAAATTTAAAAATTTTAGTATCGTTGACGAGCGTTGTGCTGCATTTTTTGCCTTAGGAATGGCACAACAGTTACAGAAACCTGTTGTATTGGTTTGCACGTCGGGTTCAGCGTTATTAAATTATTATCCAGCGATCGCAGAAGCATTTTATAGTGATATTCCGTTGGTAGTCCTGTCGGCAGACAGACCTCAAAACTTAGTGGATATTGGTGATGGCCAAACGATCAATCAGGAAAATGTATTTTCAAATCATATTTTGTATAATGCAAACTGCAAAGAAGGAGACGAACATCAGATCTTTAACGAAACTGAAATCAATGTAGCTCTCAATACAGCGATAGAATTAAAAGGTCCTGTACATATCAACCTGCCTTTTTCTGAACCCTTATACAATGTGGTAGACGATGTTCAAGTGCAGCCACAGCATGTTCCAGCGCGAAGTACTAATACGGCTTCTTCGGAAAGTTTTGTAAAAGAATTGAAGCCTTTTGTAGAAAAGTGGAATCAAAGTAAAAAGAAGATGATTCTAGTAGGGGTGCTTTCACCCGAAAGTGTAGAACAGCAGTATATCAATTCTTTGGCTAATGATCCTAGCGTACTTGTTTTAACCGAAACTACCTCCAATATACATCATGATCACTTCATTTCAGCTATTGATCAGTTAATTGCGCCTTTAAAGGAAGCCGATTTTGAAGCACTGCAACCTGATATTTTACTCACCTTTGGCGGAATGATAGTTTCAAAAAAGATAAAAGCATTTTTAAGAAACCACGCTCCTAAGGAACATTGGCATGTAGATGAGAAAAAAGCGTACGATACCTTTTTCAGTTTAAAAAAGCACTTTAAAGTTTGCCCGAATCAGTTTTTAAAATCATTTCTTTCAGAAGCAAAAAGTACTGAAAGTGAATATCACGAAGCTTGGAAACAAGTCAAGGATTGGCGCACTCAAAAACATGCCCAGTATTTAAAACAAATTCCTTTTTGTGATTTTAAGGTTCATGAGCATATTATTTCATCCCTATCAAACCCCATGGATATGCAGTTGAGTAATAGCACGGCTATTCGTTATTCACAATTATTCACTATCCCAGAAAAGGTACATGTATATTGCAATCGAGGTACGAGCGGGATTGACGGGAGTACCAGTACAGCTATTGGAGCAGCCTATGCTTCAGCCAGGCAAACGGTTTTGGTGACAGGAGATCTTGGCTTTCTTTACGATAGTAATGCATTATGGAATGATCACATTCCTAATAGTTTCAGGATTATTGTGATTAACAATGGTGGTGGCGGAATTTTTAGAATTCTTCCGAAAGCAAAAGATGCTAAGAATTTTGAGCATTTCTTTGAAACAAAACACACATTAACGTCAATGCATTTGTGTGCGATGTTTGGGTTGGAATATACTACAGCAGCTTCCGAAGAAACCCTTCAAAAAGAACTTAAAACATTTTATAATGCTTCTGAAAGTCCTAAACTGCTAGAGGTTTTTACACCATCTCAAATTAATGATCAGGTGCTCCTGGAGTATTTTCAGTTTATTGCTTAGGTTTCGAGTATTGACTTTGACCAAACCACTGCGTCTTCCATGCATGAAAATGCTTTGAAGGGCTTTTGAAAGAAATTCTTTTCTAATTCTGCATTCTTTTTACTGGTCTCGTTGTGGTAAACAATGGCAATTCCCTTTAGGGTAGGTATTTTTTGTAAATAAGTATAATCGTTTGGATCTACCGCATACGAATTAATTCTGTTTGAGATCAACACAAAAGGCTTTAAGCCCATGACAGAAATTCCTTTAGCCAGCAATGAAGCACCATTTTTATAACTAAGGGTAATTCCGCTGTTAATTTCTAACACGACCAACTTATCAAAAAAGTGTAGAGTGCCTAGTTCGGTTTGAAGCTTTTTCTTTAAGGGAGTTTCAATCGGAAAGTTGTGGGGGACGCTTTCTTTCATAGTTCACAAAATACGATTTAATTTTTACATCTCTACCTATTTTTTGTTCACATTTGGTAATCGGAAATTGTATCTTTGTCTTATGATTAAAATTGGTGAATATAACACTCTGGAAATCTTACGAGATACAGATCCAGGTCTTTATTTAGGCGATACCGAAGAGAATGTGGTATTACTTCCGCATAGATATAAACCAGAACATTGGGAAATTGGTGATATGCTGGAGGTTTTTGTATATCTGGATTATGAAGAACGTCCTGTTGCCACGACACTAACCCCTTATATATTTTTAAATGAGTTTGGGTATCTTCATTGCAGTGATGTAAATGAATATGGAGCCTATATGGACTGGGGTGTTCAAAAACAATTGTTTGTGCCTTTTAAAGAACAGGCTCGCCCAATGAAAGTAGGCAGTTGGTATATTGTTTATATGTATATGGACGAGCAAACCAACAGGTTAGTAGGTTCCAGTAAAACCAATAAATTTGTTTCTAACGATACCGTTTCCGTAGAAAAATTTGATGAAGTAGATATTCTGGTAACACATCTTACCGAAAAAGGCGCCAATGCAATCGTCAATGGAAAACACCACGGACTTATCTATATCGACGATATTTTTGAAGATATTAGAACAGGTGATCGAATTAAAGCTTTCGTTAAAAAAGTACGTGATGATAATAAAATAGATTTGGTTTTACAGGCGCCCGGTTACCGAAGCATCGAACCCAATGCTAATTTTATACTAGATGAGTTAAAGGCTGCAGGAGGCTTCTTACCACTTCACGACAAAAGTGCTCCAGAGGAGATTAAAAATCTGTTAGGACTAAGTAAAAAGAGCTTTAAAAAGGCAATTGGAAGTTTATATAAGGACAAGCAAATTGTACTTAAGGAAGATGGTATTGAATTAATATGATCTCACATAAATTCGAGGTCTCACTCTATAAGGCAGACAGCTTTCACAGACAAAATTATTCTGATAAGGTGAAAAAAGATCCAGCCCTCTGGATTCTCGATACACTCGATTATAGACTCTTGTTGTACCGTCAGGTTTGTATTGTGCTGTTCCGCCAAGGCCACTGTACTTTGAGTTAAGTGCTTCAACATCTATGTCTCGTGTTACAAATCGATCTTTATTAGCAATAGCAGTCATCATATCGACAGACTCTCGATAATTCTCTACATTCATTTTAAACGTTTTCAACGGTGTGTTAAAGAGGGAAGGAGCGCTATCTAAGCTAAAGGAGGCATCTGGTGAAAAAGACTCTACTACGGGTAAAGATTCAGAAGAAATTGAAAAAAAGCGTGACTCTAAATCGTATTGCGCTATTGCAAGCATTGGAAAAAGGATAAAAAGAAATACTATTTTTTTCATATGATCAAGTTAGCAAAAATTACGCCAACTATATATTAAGTTTTGAAGCTGTTGTCTTAGGCAGTGCATCTTTATGTACCATTACACTAATAGCTTTTAAACGCATATATGCCTCACTAAAGTACACATAGCCGCCATTGGCATTTCGCTTTTCATCGGTTCCCCAACTGTTTTTTACTGTATAATATTTGTTTCCGTTCTGGTCAATAACTGTGCCTGTAACATGCATTAAGTGGTCATCTGTGGTGGTAAAATTTTCGAATTCCTCCTGTCTGTACTGTTGTTCAATTTTCATTTCGGGATACAACCCTTGTAAAGCTTTGATATTATTTTCTGAAACAGCAGGAACCACAGCCACGCCATCTTTACTCGAGAAGGTAGCTTCACTTACATCACAATCCAATTCTACTGTAAATCCATTTTCGAGTGCCGTATCAATAACTAGCATCATTTCATCTAATGGGACATTATACATGCTTCCGTAACTCCAGTTATCTGGAATATTTAAAATAAAGGATTGATAATAGGGCGCATGAGAAAAAGAGGTCACCGTCACATAATCGTCTGGTACAATTTTAGTAATTGCCAAAAAACTTTGGGGTGTATATTGTTTTCCTTCAAAAGTAAAATTCTTTGGGTTTGAACCTAAATATGCGTCTAAAACAGCATTTAAGGCCGGACGCCATTTTTTACTGAGTTTTCTTCCAGGATTATCCACATAGGTTTTTACCATAGCTTCTAGTATTGCAACCAGTTCTGCATGGTTGTGATTTTCTTCGGAAACATCCAGACCTGTATACGCGCTATTTGGTACGAGTCCAAATTCCCGTACCGAATTCATCACGTCATGTGCTAATCCGCCTTCACTAAATTGTGCCTTTCCTTGCCGCATTACAAAATTTTCAGCTTTTTTTGGATAAGTATTTCTTACCGTATACATTTCAGAAAGATCTATCTCTTTCCCTGTTAGCCGAATAATTTCAGACTCCAGAAAAGAGGAAGTAGAAAAACTCCAGCAGGTTCCTGTTCGTCCCTGACTAATTACTGGTGTTGCTTCCAGATTTATCTGAGGAGTAAATCGATAAATTTCTTGAGCAAAAGAGGTCATTGCTATTAAAAAGCTTCCAAAGAAAATAAATAAGGTACGCATGGTATATAGAAATTGTTTGATGAGATTTCCGCCTTCGCGGGAATTAGTATCTTTGACGTAAAAATAAGAATTATGTTGCAACCCGATTGGAAAACCGCAAAAGAATATACAGATATCACCTATAAAAAGTCACACAATGTGGCACGTATCGCTTTTAACAGACCTGATGTGCGAAATGCGTTTAGACCTCAAACCACTTCAGAATTGTTGGACGCTTTACACGACGCGCAGGAAGATACGAGTATTGGTGTTGTATTGCTATCGGCCGAAGGACCTTCGACCAAAGACGGTGTTTGGAGTTTTTGTAGTGGAGGCGATCAAAAAGTTCGGGGTCACCAGGGCTATGTTGGGGAAGATGGGTATCATCGATTAAACATATTGGATGCCCAACGATTGATACGTTTTATGCCAAAAGCAGTAATCTGTGTTGTACCAGGATGGGCAGTGGGAGGAGGACATAGTCTGCATGTGGTTTGCGACATGACCTTAGCTAGTAGAGAGCATGCAATTTTTAAACAAACCGATGCGGATGTCACCAGTTTTGACGGCGGCTATGGAAGCGCCTATCTTGCCAAAATGGTAGGCCAGAAAAGAGCTCGTGAGATTTTTTTCCTCGGAAGGAATTACAATGCGCAAGAGGCTTTTGAGATGGGAATGGTCAATGCCGTTGTACCTCATAATGAGTTGGAGCAGACTGCTTTTGATTGGGCACAGGAAATCCTTGGAAAGTCACCTACCAGTATAAAGATGCTCAAGTTTGCCATGAACCTGACAGACGATGGTATGGTAGGTCAACAGGTCTTTGCCGGCGAAGCAACTCGTCTTGCCTACATGACAGACGAAGCAAAAGAAGGTCGTGACGCTTTTTTAGAAAAGCGTGCTCCTAATTTTGACAAGAAATGGTTGCCGTAATACGTTGAGAAATGCTGTAATTGCTTCACAATAAGCATTCAAAATATACCCGCTAATGGGTATATTTTTTTTTATAGGGATGTTGTTTATTTAGCATTAGCAATGATAAACACTATTTCCAATGAAAAAATCAGTTTTTTTACTACTTATTTTCCTATTTCCATGTACCATTTTTGGCCAGGACATTCCACGTATGGGATTGCTGCTAGATGATGAAGCCTATGAAGATGTTCCAATGAAAGCTAGAAATGTAGCTTTTCAGGATGTGGTGGGAGAACAGCCGCGTACTTCCCTTCGTAAATTCTTACCAACTATCCGAAACCAAAAGGGATATGGTACTTGTGTGGGTTGGTCTGCAGCCTATTATGGCCGTACCATTTTAAATGCGAGAAGGCGAAATATGACCGATAAAGTCGAAATTGACAAAAATGCTTATTCACCTGTGTTTACTTACCTCAATGCTAATGTTGATGATGATTACAACTGCCAGGGGGGCGCTTTTATAGGGAAGGCAATGGAGACCATGGTCGAAATGGGAACTCCTTTCTTTAATGAATATGATGTACTATGCGATACAGCTGTTCCAGATGCATTAGTAGAGTCGGCAAAGCAAAACAAGATCAAAGATTTTACACGCCTCTATGGAAGCGATGAAACCAATATTGTAAAAATTGAATCGGTAAAACGTTCGCTGTTAAATGGAAACCCTGTAATCATTGGTTTTATGGTTCAGAATTCGTTTTATTCAGCCAAAAATGTATTTGAACCGGACGGAGGAGATTTTACAGGTGGTCACGCCATGTGTGTTATAGGCTATGATGATGATAAGTATGGTGGTTCTTTCGAAATTGTAAACAGCTGGGGAACCAATTGGGGCAATGATGGTTTGATGTGGGTGCGTTATGACGACTTTGCCAACCATACTCGCTATGCGTTCGAGATGATTCCGCAGAAAAAAATCATTCAGGAAGATAAAAAAGAAAAGAAATTATTGGCGGGTCAGTTAGCCCTAAAGTTGTACGATGGAAGTAAGATGGATGTTTCTAAAGGGGCTGGAGATTATAAAAAAACAGTATTAGGATGGCAGGACGTTGTGATGGACGAAGAGGTACAAAGTATTGGTGATTATACCACAAAAACTGCCTATCCAATCAATACGCGCTACCGTATGTATGCTGAAGTTAGCAAACCCGCATACGTGTATGTGATAGGAGCCGATAGCAATGGTGACAGTGGAGTGTTGTTTCCACATCAGGAAGAAATAAGTCCATATATCGCGTATGAAAATACATCGGTTATCGTACCTGGAGAGCAATATTGGTTCCGATTAAATAGCGATGTAGCATCTGATTATTCTGTGGTTATTTTTTCTGAAAACAAAGTAGATGTCAATGAAGCCAAACAACGATTGGATGCTATGGACGGTGACTTGATGGACAAACTCTATATAATTTTTAAAGACGAATTGATTGCTAAGGATCAAGTAAAATTAAAAGACGGAAAAATGGGCTTTGAAGCCGAATATGAAAAAGGGACGATGGCATTGATGGTACTTGATATAAAACGCAGCTAGATGAACATTCAGAAAATTGCCATTTTATTTTGCATTAGTTGTAGCGTCATGAGTTGTAATTCGCAACGGGAGCTCCCTAAAACCGAAGTAGATTCCGTAGCCAATATCAATCAAGTTAAAAATATTGAAGGTTTTTTAATGGAAGACACTTATGATATGGTGACATATTTTTCGACTATTGAAGTGTTTGATATCGAAAAAAAACTTGTTGACAGTACCGCCAAGGAATATTCAAATCAACTTGTTTTTAGAAAGGGATTAAATAAGGAAGAAGGGGATGCATTTATTGTGCATTTGCTGGATGATTCCTCTTATAATTGGCAGGCATATACTGAAGACTCCTCGTATGAGCCAACCAAGCAATTAATCATAAAAATGGATAGCGAGCAATTGAGTTTGTTATACGATCCTGAAAGTAAAATACTTGGTTTTATTAATCTGGAAGGGCAACAAACGCTACCCGTATCTGAAAGATTTCATGAGATCCTACTTAATATGTAACTATGAAAACACAAGTACTCCTCACATTTATAACAGGAAGTCTATTGATAATCTCAAATACTACCTATGCACAAGAAAATTTTCAAAGGCTGGTAGATAAGATTATTGTATCCAATGGGACCTCGTTAAATGAACTAAATTTCTATCAGGCTTCAAGCTTTATGGAGATGCCCTATGAGAAGGAGTATCCCGAAGCTGTTGTGTATAATGGAGAAAAAATACTTTTACTTGCTGAAGATTTTAAAACAAGATTAGATTCATATCTCATTACAGACTGGGCAGCATTGCTACAACTATCCCATGAGGTGGCACACCACCTTAAAAATCATGAATTTCCGCTTTCAAAACAGCATGAAATGAAAGCAGATGAATTTGCCGGAAAAGTTTTAAATGATTTTGGTGCAAACCGAAAGCAGTTAACCGAAGCTCTGGAAACTATTGCTGAGAGCAACCACGCAATCAATTCAAAAACAACAGTAACAGATCGACTCGAATCTCTTATAAATGGTTGGCAATCTGCTTCAGTCATTGATATTGGAGTTTCCGTAAGTGAAGAAAACGTAAGAGATCGTGATGATACAAATATTGATGAAGATGAAATGAATGCGGAAAAAATTTTGCGTAAAAGCCTTGAAGCGTTGGGAGGTGTTGATAAAATTAAACGGATAGATAAATTATACCAACACCAAAAAAATGAAATGAAAATGAAGGTAAGTGGAACCGATGTAGCAGTCACTACTAGTTTAGAAATGCATTACTTAGATTCCTCAACCCTTCTTAATAAGATTACAACGGTTTCCTCATTAACACCAGGAACTTCTACCTATGTTGAAACTTTGGTAAAAGACGAAAAAGTATACACAAGAACTACAAGTAATGTTCCTTGGGTAGTTGCTCCAGGACAAACTATGAATATGATAAGCAACAGCTCTAATTATATTCAGGAATATAAACTGCTCGAGAAAGCCTATACTGTAAATTATCTGGGAGTAGAAGAGTTTAATGGCAAAAAATATTATGTACTGGAGACTCCTGAAGAAACCATCATGGAAAACACTCAAAGTAAAACCACCGAAAAGAAGAAATATTACTACAGTGTAAATACAGGATTACTTACGTATGTTGATTGGGATTCCAAAATGGGTGGTATGGTTTCAAAAAACTGGATACATTACTTTGATTACCGAAGTGTAAGTGGAATTCTTTATTCTTTTAGGCAGGAAATGACAAGTACAATTGATATGAGTGGCACAGAAGTAAATGTGACTACCATAACGACTTATCCAGTAATAGAAATTAATCCAGACTTTGACGAAACGATGTTTAAGGTAAATTGATATTTTGGCTACTTTAAAAAACATCATCACCAACATCAACTCCAAGAACGGGAGACGTTTTGATATCTTTATACAGATACTCATCATCCTTTCACTGGTGGCGTTTTCTATTGAAACGTTGCCTCATCTTAAAGACAGCACGAGAAGTTTGTTGTATTGGTTTGAAGTGTTTTGTGTGTCTATCTTTACGGTAGAATATATCCTTCGCATTATATACTCAAAAAAACCGTGGAAGTATATTTTAAGCTTTTATGGAATGATCGATTTTCTAGCGATTCTACCTTTTTATTTATCTTTTGGGCTAGACCTACGATCCTTACGGATATTCAGAATATTTAGAGTGTTTCGAATCTTAAAGCTGGTAAGGTATAACAAGGCATTAAGACGCTTCAAGCAGGCTGCTGTCGATGCTCGTGAAGAAATTATTTTGTTTCTCATTATTACCGGAATCCTTTTATACCTGTCGGCTATCGGGATTTATTACTTCGAAAATGAAGCGCAACCCGAAAAATTTTCATCAGTATTTACGAGCCTTTGGTGGTCGATTTCTACCTTAACAACAGTTGGCTACGGCGATATTTACCCAATAACTATCGGAGGAAAAATCTTTACCTTTTTTATACTCATCATTGGCTTAGGAATCATTACAGTGCCAGCAGGACTGGTCGCTTCTGCTTTGTCAAATACTGTTAAGCTTAAAAAAAAGAAACATGGGGAATAGAAAACTACTCTTTCGGGAAGCTTTTTACTGCATGCTGTTTTCGTTTGTGGTGTTAGGTATTGCTTCTTTTATTTTAGTCAATCTTTCTATTTTTAATCCTTTTGCCAATGCATTCAAGGATTTCAGTTTTCTGGATCTTTTTTATACCGAAAAGATGGGGGAGGAGTATCCTGTCAACCAGGAAATCATTTTGGTCAATATAGAACATCGGGACCGTTTTGAACTGGCCGAATTACTAGATCATATTCAGCAGCAGCAACCCAAAGTAATTGGAGTCGATCTTATCTTTAGAGAAGAGCGGGAAGCTTTTTCAGATTCGTTGCTGAAGCTTCAGTTACAAAAACCGAATGTGGTCAATTCTTTTGCTTTTGTGGGAGATGGAATTGTATCCAATGATGAGTTTTTCAGAAATAAAACGACTACCGAAGGTTATTCGAACATTAATTTTGATGCTGAAAATGGAGTCATTCGGGAGTTTGAAGGCGTTTCAGAAATACAGAATAAAAAAGTATATTCCTTTCCCGTCAAAGTCGCACAGCAGGTACTTTCTACTAAAGAATTTTCAGCAATTGAAAAAAAACTTCAGCAATCAAACACGATTAAATATTATGGCGGACAGCCTCATTTTTTAACCTTTGGATTTGATGAGGTAATGGAAGATGAAGCACTCCCTATTTTAAAAGATAAAATTATTCTGCTGGGATATCTTGGAGTTCCGTTAGGGAATCCTTTTGATGTAGAGGACAAACATTTTACACCCCTCAATGCAAAGGCCGTTGGAAAAAGTATTCCAGACATGAACGGAATTGTGATTCATGCCAACACGTTGCAAATGCTGCTTACCAATGACTTTATTTATAAAGTTCCTAATTGGATTCTTATCCTTATTACGGTGCTGTTAACCTATATAAGTTTGGTCTATTTTATTCAGTTAAATAAAAAAGCCAAAGCACGCTATACATTTACCAAAAAATTAGTACAGTTGTTTTTTACCGTAGTTTTTCTATATATCGCACTGTATTTATTGACAGCCGATATTTATTTAAAATCCACAGGAATAATAGCTGTTTGTTTGCTAAGTGTCGAATGTATTGGCATTTATCTTATTCTAATTAAATACTTAAAAACAAAATACGCATGGAAAAGTTATATCTATCAATAGCGCTTATCGCTACGTTATTTTTTTCTGAAACGCTTGTTGCTCAGACAAATTATTGTGTTTTCAAAGTGACGGGAGAACCAGCGTTGGCTAATGGAAATAAATTGAAGAAAGGAAGTTTGATCACTTCTGAAAATACAATTAAAGTAGGGGCTTCAGAAAATGTATTGCTGGTCGATGAAAGCGGACAATTATACGATATAGGAGAAAACAAAGAAGCAGGTTTTGATGCTATTCCCAATTTTAAACGTGTTGCTGAAACGGCATCGTTTTCAGAAAAATATCTGTCGTATGTCTGGAAAAAATTTACCAAGCAAAAAGCAGCAGGAGAACATCTGGGAGTTACCTATCGCAATGATAGAGTGTATTTACAACTGGCACCAAACGACAGCATTAAAATTTATATTCCAGAAATACATTTTTTATGGATCACCGATGAGCCGGATGATAAAAGTTATTTTCTGATTAAGAAAGCAGATAGCGACCATATGACCAAAGTAGGAGTGACCGGAAATAAATTACACCTTTTTGTGGATAATAATTTATTAAAGCCTGGAGAAGAGTATCAATGGGCCGTGAGTAAAGAGAAGTTTCCGGATTTAACTTCGATAAAATTGCAAAATTTCACACTGCTAACTGCAAAACAATTTAAAGAATTGAAACCAGAAATAGAGGCTTTAAAAGCAGATATGATTTCTTTAGGTTTTTCTGAAGATGAGATCAAAGAAATGTTATGTACTGATTATAAGTTATGTTACTAAATAAAAACGCCAGACATTGTCTGGCGTTTTTTAAATATTTGCTTAGCACTTCTTATATCTGAAATGCCTGTACAGCTTCTTCAATTTGCTGTTCTCCTTTTAAAATTTCGAAAGCCTGATTTTTAGCCACTTCAGTATCTAAACTTTTTACTAACGTTCTGGCTACATCCCAACGTGGAATTTCACCTTGTTCATTTAGTTTCTTTTGAAGCTTAATTTTTCCAAGTCCTTCATCATTAGTAAGACTTCCTGGGCGTACGATTGTAAAGGTCAATCCGCTAATGTCCAAATACTGATCGGCATTTTGTTTTGCATCTAGGTATTCCTTAAGCTCTCCTTGCGGATTATCGGCTCCCATAGAACTCAACATCACAAATTTCTTTATGTGTTCCTTTTTGGAAGCGTCAATCAGTCTTTTTGCACCTTCTTGGTCAACATTTACAACATCTTTTCCACCAGAACCTGCTGCAAAGATCACTTTATCAATACCTTTGGTTGTTGCTGAAACATCCTGAGACAAATCACCCATCACAGTTTCAATCTTGTCTGATTCGAATTGCTGTTTTTGATCCGCCTTCCGAATCATGGCTACGGGTTGATAGTGCTCTGAGTCTTTTAATAGTTGTACAACTTTTTTTCCTGTGGTGCCAGTGGCACCGGCTACTAATATCTTTTCCATACTTAAAGATAAGCACACTATCATAGTATCCAATGACCTTTAACCCTTATTGGCACTGATTTATAATGGAATTAACAGTAATAAAAAAATGAGCCACAAACTTCAAAAATTATGGCTCATTCAATATCTTTTTTATACCTATTTATTTTGAGTAGGCATCATCATGAACTTTTGCAACCGCTCTACCACTCGGGTCATTCATGTTCTTAAAGCTCTCATCCCAATCTAATGCCACCTGACTGCTACACGCCACGCTAGGTACAGAAGGTACAGTTAAAGCAGCTGCATCTCCAGGAAAGTGTTCTTCAAAAATGGTACGGTAGTAAAACTCTTCTTTACTGGTGGGTGTCTGAATAGGAAAACGGTATTTCGCATTTGCCATTTGATCATCACTTATTTCCTTGTTAACCATCTCCTTTAGCGTATCGATCCAGCTATATCCTACACCATCGCTAAACTGTTCTTTTTGCCTCCAGGCTACTTCGGCAGGAAGCATATCGGCAAATGCTTCACGTAATACCCACTTTTCCATGGCTTGTCTGTCGGTAGGTTTTCCTTGCCCTGCTATGATCATCTTATCTTTCGGGTTTAAACGCATGGCGACATCCATAAATTCTTTATCGAGAAATGGTACACGACCTTCAATTCCCCAGGAAGCCAACGATTTGTTCGCACGTAAACAGTCATACATATGAAGCTTGTCCAGTTTCCGAACATTTTCTTCGTGAAATTCTTTTGCGGAAGGTGCTTTATGAAAGTATAAATATCCGCCAAAGATCTCATCGGCACCTTCGCCAGATAGCACCATCTTAATTCCCATTGCTTTGATTGCTCGTGCCAATAAAAACATAGGTGTTGAAGCACGAATGGTTGTAATATCATAAGTTTCTACATGATAAATCACGTCTCGTAATGCATCGATTCCTTCCTGTATCGTAAAATGAACTTCATGATGAACCGTATCCAAATGCTCTGCAACTTTTTTAGCTGCGGAAAGATCTGGCGAACCTTCCAATCCAATGGCAAACGAGTGTAATCTTGGATACCAGGCACCTTCAGTGTCACCACTTTCGACACGTTTGTCTGAATATTTTTTTGCCAAAGCCGAAGTTATCGAGGAATCCAATCCGCCAGAGAGAAGAACCCCATAAGGAACATCACTCATTAATTGTCTGTGTACAGCTGCATCAAGAGCTTTCCGAAGGTCCTCTATATTGGTTTCATTATCTTTTACTGCATCATATTCCATCCAGTCACGCTTCCACCAGCGCACCAGTTTTCCGTCGCTGCTATGTAAATAATGTCCCGGAGGAAATAACTCTATCTTTGTACAGAAACCTTCCAGTGCTTTTAATTCTGAAGCCACATAAAAAGTTCCATCTTTATCCCAACCCATATATAACGGAATGATCCCCATATGATCGCGAGCAATTAAATATTCATTGGTTTTAACATCATACAATGCAAATCCGAAAATCCCATTTAGATCATCCAAAAAGGACACACCTTTTTCTTTATACAACGCGAGAATAACCTCACAATCACTTTTTGTCTGAAACGCATAGTTTTCTTTTAACTGTTCCCGTATTTCCATATGGTTATAAATTTCACCATTGGCTGCGAGTACCAGTTTTTTGTCTTCAGAAAAAAGCGGTTGCTTGCCTGAGGTTGGATCTACAATTGCAAGACGCTCGTGCGCCATAATTGCTTTTTTGGAGTCGTAAATTCCGCTCCAGTCGGGTCCTCGGTGTCTTAAACACTTTGACATGGTTAATAATTGTGGTCTCAGCTCTTCGGCTGGCCTTTTAAGATCGAACGCACATACAATTCCGCACATAAATTAAAGTTTTTTCATTTCCGCACATCGATTATCATTCAAGATAAACTTAGGCAGAAATCTGTTGGTTATCGGTTTTATTCTAATTTTTACTTTCAAGGTATTACAAAAAAAAACCGCCAAGTGTAAAAACTTGACGGTTCAATATCGTGTACAAGTTTCTGTTACGTCCTGGCGTTATTTGTATTCAAATTATTAGTTGCAATACGTAACATCTACTTTTTTATTAAATGTTTAGAATTCAAATATTAGATAAATATTGATAGTATCCAAATTTATTTTGTACGCAATCCATTATTTTTCAAATAAACGTATTTCTAAGGGCAATGATTCTTCTGGAATTTCCCTTCCATCTGTAGTGTAATAAACATACCGCACTCTATTTTCATCAAGTAAATCAATTCTGTATAGTTCTTGCTTCGGGGAAGGAATCGTTATAAAATAACCGTTTTGAATTTTAAAGTCATCATATTCGTTTCGAATCTTCAGAATAGCTGTTTCAGGCAGGGCAGTATCTGGTAGAAATTTCGAATGATAAACTAAGATTCCATTACTGGTGTACGTTGCACTAAAACCACTTTCTGTACTTTCTTTAAATTTACAGATATAAAGATTAGGTCCCGAAAGATTATCTGAAATAACCTGCCAGCCTTCGACATATTTTTGTGGAAAAAGTAATTCTTGCTTTTTAGTTACCTCTACAGGAACCTGTGAAGTAGGGATGTATGCTGTTTCTGCATTTTGAGCACTTAAGGTAAGACCAATTATAAGGAATAGCGTACGTAACATGTATTTCTGTTTCATAATAAAAGTGTTTTCCACTAAATATACAATGAAACTTCTAGAACAGTACGCTCTTTATGAGTATGTTAACTCATAACTCTTTTTCTATCGTAACTTCGGAAAGTTAGCAGGATCACTCTCATGCATCATCGCATAGACTTTTTCAAATATATCTTCTGCTGAAGGTTTTGAAAAGTAATCACCATCGGTCCCATATGCGGGCCTGTGTGGTTTCGCAGCCAACGCTTGTGGTTTGCTGTCTAGATACTGATATCCATTTTGTTCATCTACAATTCGCTGTAAAATAAAAGCCGAAGCTCCTCCAGGGACATCTTCATCAATTACCAGTAACCTGCTGGTTTTCTTTACACTTTCCACCAAATCTTCATTAATATCCAAAGGTAACAGTGATTGTACATCGATTACTTCGGCATCGATACCCACCTGCTGCAATTCTTTGGCAGCTTCTTCAACAATTCGTAAGGTGCTTCCGTAGGAAACCAAAGTGATATCAGTTCCTTCCTTAACCGTTTCAACGACTCCAATTGGAGTTCTAAATTCACCTAAATTGGTAGGAAGTTTTTCTTTTAAACGGTAACCATTGAGGCATTCTATAATCAAGGCAGGTTCGTCTGTTTCCAGCAATGTATTGTAAAATCCTGCCGCTTTAGTCATATTTCGAGGCACGAGTATATACATTCCTCGAAGCAGGTGAATTAATCCGCCCATTTGCGAACCACTATGCCAGATCCCTTCCAGTCTGTGACCTCTGGTACGGACGATCAATGGTGCTTTTTGAGTTCCGTTGGTTCTGTATCGCACCGTGACAAGATCGTCACTCATAATTTGTAAGCAATATAATACATAATCGAGATACTGAATTTCTGCAATAGGGCGTAGGCCTCGCATCGCCATCCCAATACCTTGTCCCAGAATAGTTGCTTCTCGAATTCCGGCATCACTAACGCGCAATTCGCCATACTTTTCCTGCATGCCTTCCAATCCTTGATTGACATCTCCAATTTCACCAGCATCTTCTCCAAAAATGAGTACTTCAGGATGTTTGCTGAAAATAGCGTCAAAATTATCACGTAATACAACGCGACCATCGACTTCCTCTGCACCATCTTTATATGTAGGTTGTATTTCGGAAACGGTTGTTGCATTTTCGGAAGCTTCAGAATATAAATGAGCCGAATATTTTGGCTGAATGGTTTCAAAATAGTTATCAATCCAGTCGATTAATTGTCTTTTTTCTGAAGATTTTTCAGTGACAACATACCGCAATGCTTTCCGAACTGAAGCAGCTATTGTACGACGTAACGGCTCTTTTTCAGCAGCTAAGTCATTTTTAATTTTTTCTATAAAATTCTTATTAGAAGAACTTTCAGCCAGATTACTTAACAATGTAATTGCTTCCTGAAGCTCCTTTTTTTGCGGAGCCAAAAACGCTTCCCAGGCAGCTTTCTTACCCTCACGGACTTCCTTTTTAATTGACTTTTCCATTTCGGTAAGTTCTTCTTCCGAAGCAAAATTATTTTCAATGATCCACTCCCGCATTTTAACATTACAATCGAATTCACGTTCCCATTCCAAACGCTCCTCACTTTTATAGCGTTCGTGTGAACCAGAAGTAGAGTGTCCTTGTGGTTGTGTTAATTGTAATACATGGATAAGGACAGGAACATGTTCTTCACGAGCAATTTTTCCTGCTTTTTCGTATGCTTCGATCAAGGCTGGATAATCCCAACCATTGACACGAATGATCTCGTAGCCTTTTTCAGTTTCGGTACGTTGAAATCCTTTTAAAATTTCACTAATATTCTCTTTGGTGGTCTGGTGTCTCGCATGTACCGAAATTCCATATTCATCATCCCAAACATTGATCACCATAGGTACTTGCAATACGCCGGCAGCATTAATAGTTTCCCAAAACAATCCTTCACTGGTACTTGCATTTCCAATCGTTCCCCACGCAACTTCATTTCCGTTGATAGAAAAGTTGGTTTTATTTTCAATGCCTTTTACATTTCTAAAGATCTTTGAAGCCTGTGCCAATCCTAACAAACGTGGCATTTGTCCAGCAGTAGGAGAGATGTCTGGACTACTATTTTTCTGAGTTGTTAAATTTTTCCAGCTTCCATCTTCATGCAAACTATGCGTGGCAAAGTGGCCACCCATCTGGCGTCCGGCACTCATTGGGTCTGCCTCAATATCGGTATGCGCATACAATCCAGCAAAAAATTGCTGAATGGTTAGTTTTCCAATCGCCATCATAAACGTCTGGTCTCGGTAATATCCGCTTCGCCAGTCTCCATTTTTAAATGCTTTTGCCCATGCAAGTTGTGGAACTTCCTTTCCGTCGCCAAAAATTCCGAATTTTGCTTTTCCAGTCAAAACTTCGCGACGCCCTAACAAACTACACTCACGGCTGGTTACAGCAATCTTGTAATCGTTCATGACTTCAGATGTAAAATCTTCAAAAGAGATGTCTTTGTTGGTTTCCGGATTTGTTTGCATAGTATCTTAAAATTGGAGTACAAAAATACAGAAAAGTAAGTTTACATTTAGAATTTCTGTAAAGTGAATATTTACGGTAATGTTTGAAGCAGGAAGCAGGAAGCAGGAAGCAGGAAGCAGGAAGCAGGAAGTTAGATCATCAAGTCTAATACCACTCTCTAGTAAACAATCGCAACAGTGTGCTAGGACTCAAGGTAACAATAAAACGAATTCTCTCTTCGTAATTGGGTAGTCCCGGTTCAAAGCCAAGATTCGAATACATCGGGAAGTACAATTCAAAATAATCGGCAACAAGGCTTAAACGTACTCCAGAATCATATACTGTCTTGACCGCGTTCCCTTTATTATGTACAAGTCCTATATCTCCATAGGCGTATATCCATTTCCAGATATTGGTACTTGCATTAATTGTTGTGATAAAGCTATTCGCAAAGGCGGGTTCCAATTGTGATTTAAAACCACCTTCGGCTACAATGAGTTGCTGACTAAATAATCCCTGGTCTTCACTTCTTCCGTAGTAGTTATATTCAAATAAATAATCGGTGGGTCTGTCTAAAGCAAAGCTAAAAAAATCATTATCCTCTCGTGTATCATTAAATAAAAATACACCTGCAAACGCACGAACATTGAGTTGGCGATTATTTAAGAATAGTTTACGATAGGTGAATTCTACCGAAAGCTTGCTAAATTTTGATGAAAGCTCATAATCAACTTCTCCTCTAAAATAGTTGATCAAATTAGGGTTAGAATACACATATTGCATATTAAAAACACTGTAATTTGGATCCTGATTTGGGTCATTAGGATTTTCATCCCTAAACACATTAATATTTCTCACATTAATAAATTGCTTTTCATTATCTCTTAGATCATCGTTATTTCTAAAAGCAAACGTCATGAACGGACTAATCCGCTTATAAAATAAACCATCATTATAAGAATATCTGTTCCCTGAAATTCCTATTCGAGTAGCATAAAGAGACTCCGTGTCAAATTGCTCTGTGTAAGAAATAGATCCACTACCTATAATAGTCTTAGATCGAAATCCAAACTGTGGTTCTAACTTGTAATCAAGCTCTTTATTTAAAAAAGTTTTATTGTAAAGCTTAACACCAGTCGTTAGTCCGTCGTATAAATTATACTCAAAAATGGGCATAAAAAATAATTGATTATACGTTGGGTCTTCTACATCTTGAAACAACCTAAACTGTACAGGACGATTTAGTATTCCTTTGAGATTCTTGTAGTTATTCCGCTGATTGATCTCTGGAATGCGTGCATCGTAATTAAGCGTCAGTTTTCTAATATTTTGAGCAGGAACAGTAACGGTAATTAAACTATCGACAGGTTTTGTCCAGGTTTTATAAACCACCTCATCTTTGTTGAGCCCATACAAAGAAACTGGCATTACATTGTTCTCTTTATTTTTTATCGTCACGACAAGCGAGTCGTCTTTTTTTTCTACGTTCTTAATCTTAAAATCCAGCACGGTCCTTTTACCTACATACTCTTCAAAAAACCAGTTGACAGGTAAGGTAGTATTGTCTTCTAATATCTTCTGAAAGTCTTTAGAAGTTACTTCTTGTAATGATTTTTCAGAAAAAAGCTGTTTGATGCTTTTCTCCAGAGTTTCCTTACCTAGATAATCTGAAAGATAGATGAAGCCGTCACCTGCATAATAATCACTCGCAATATTCTTATTAAATTTAACAAGCGAATCCTTAGGCGTTACTAGTGATTGGTGCAAATTTCTTCGCGCCATGTTCCTATACAAAAATGGATATTGATCATTAAACTCTAGCTCTGAAGCATGTGACCAACGTATAATCCAAAAGTTACTTAGGTTTCCAATAATTTTCATTTTTGGATAATACGCATTTACATATTCCATCATCAAATAGATCTGGATGGCACCCGTCAACCAATAATCTTCCCGAGGGTGTAGCAATAAAGTTTGCTCGATATAATTTCTCGTGATGGTTTTAAGGTGCTGCATGTCATATTCAAATCCGTCGGGGAACGGACTTAAAAAATCGGGTAATTGATTTAACCCATAGACTGGACTACTCTTATAATCAGATTCACTTATAAGCATGCTATCAAATGGATACGGACCTAATTTATCGTCGAGAAAGTGTACAATTCTGTCTGTAAGTAAGGCTCTTACAGGATTCGCAACATCTTTATCAATAAGATTTGAAACAACAGTTAGCTTGTCGGTCTCTATGCTCTCAAAAGAATTAATCTGCTCAAAGTGAAGGATTGCTTTGGTTCTTTTTTCTGCTGAAAGTTTTGTACGTGTATTTTCTAAAAGTTCTTCGGAAGCAACCGAACTAAATTCAGATGTCAGCTTAAAATTTGAAGGATAGGTAAAAGTAATCTCAAAATCGGTAGGTTTGGTGTAAAGATCGTCTATATTTTTATTGCTATATACCTGCCATTCTGAATCGTATACAGCTGGGGATAGATACCAGTATTTTAATTTGAAATCACCGTTTTTTGCTGCCCCATAGCGTGTAAATTTTGCTTTGGGTAACGTCACTGTGTACATAGCTGTAAAGTTCACACTTTCGTTAGGTGCAAGAGGATTTTCAAGTATAACCTTAAGAATATCAATGGCATCTCCGCGCTCCCAAGTTAAAGGAGCATTTGTTTGCGATGTAATAGAATGGATACGTGTGTTTCCACGTTCTTTATTCTTTTCAAAATGAAAAGCACTGCTGTAATTTTCGGCAAAACGTTTGGCTAAAGGGGTGGTTTTGGTAGCAAAACTGTTGGCCCAATCATGCAGATAAATTTCTGAAAGGATAGTTGAAGAGGTATTTGTAAAGGTAATTTCTTGACGTATTTCAATCGTATTTTGTTCAGGCACTAGAGTTGCCTCAATACGCGTTGACTGCTGAGCAGACAGAGTCACACAGCCTATAAAAAAGAAAACTATATACTTCCAACCTGGTCTCAAGAAATTTTTAAAAATTTGATTGTTTGTGTCGTATTCAGGTTGGTTTTTAGGTAATATACTCCTTCAGCAAGTGAAGATACATTTATAAAGACAGAAGTTTGATTTTGCGAAGTTTCTATCAGTACTTTTTGCCCTAACGTATTATATATTTCAATAGTTACAGCTGTATCGGGGGTTTGCGCAAAAGTAAGCTCTAGCGCTTCTGAAACTATTGTTTTTTCCAATTGAAAGACCGCTTCAGTTACCTCAAATTCTTCCGTAGCTAAAATGATCTGTTTATTAGTTTCTAGTTCCATTACGACAGGTAAGTGGTCGCTCATACTGTAGATATTATTCCGAAGCTCTTGTGAAAACTCTCCAGTACAACCTGGATCACGAACATCTAGGTTATAACAATTCCCGTTATTTCCGTAGGATTTATAGGTGTCAGGTACATATCTCATTACTGGATTTGTAAGCATATTTTCAGAAATTAATATAAAATCAAATCGGTCATCCATTCCGCCACCCGCTCCTGCTCCAAAACCTCCAGAACTTATACGTGTGCTTTGGGTATGTATTGCCTGAAAGGCTTCATTGTTATTCCAGTCACCAGGCATGTCAATAGGATCTACCAACCTAATCGCATTCGTATCATCTAATAATTCAATATATCCAGGTTCACCAGCATCATAAAAATTAAGATCGCCTGCAAAGAATACAAAAGAATTTGGATCTAAATTGGATAATGTATTTGTAAATTCTGTCACCATGTCAAGTCGTTGCGCTTCATTAGAGCTTCCTTGACTAGATTTTAAATGAGCGACATAAAAGTCTAACAAAACAGGGTCTGTGGCTCCGTCTGCCGTATTTAGTTTTAATTGATATCGATTGATATCACGCACATCTGTAGCAATAATTTCTGAAGTTTCAACGGTAAACATATTGCTTCTGTAAAACAACAATTGTTGTAAATCTGCTTCCCCAGATGTGTTTTCTATAAATGGAAAAGCTGTATAATTAGCACCTTCATCATTAAGAGAAACATTTAAAATGAGATCGGCTCCTTGCTGACTTTCCAATTCACAGACCATAAAAATATCTGGTTCATAGGTGTCAATAATACTTTGCAATGTTTGATCTCTGTTGACAGAAGATGCAGATGGGTATTCAAGCAAATTGTAAAACATAGTTTTTATGGTTTCCTGAGCTGAAGCCTGAAATCCAACGAATACTATACTTATTACTAGTATATTTTTTAACATGTGAGGGGGAGTTATTTAAAAGTTAGGGCTCATATTTCTATTGTCATAGAATTCATCCAAAATAGTAAGTACTTCGTCTTCGGTATCTACTATATGAACTAAATCAAGATCTTCTTTACTTATGTTATTATTTTGCTCAAGAAGTGTGTCTTTTACCCAATCCATTAAACCTTTCCAAAAATGTGTGCCTACCAAAATTAGCGGAAACTTGTCAATTTTATGAGTCTGGATTAATGTGAATGCTTCAAAGAATTCGTCTAAAGTTCCAAATCCGCCAGGCATTACTACAAATCCTTGCGAATATTTTACAAACATCACCTTTCGAACAAAAAAGTAATCAAAATCAATACTTTTATCACTATCAATGTATGGATTGTCATGCTGCTCAAAAGGCAAAGTAATATTTAAGCCGACCGAGGTTCCTCCTGCAAGATGTGCTCCTTTGTTACCTGCTTCCATAATACCTGGGCCACCTCCTGTAATAACGCCGTAGCCACTTTCGGTAATACGTTTGGCAATACTTTCTGCTAATTTGTAATATTTATGGTCTGGTTTAGTTCGGGCAGATCCAAATATGGAAACGCAAGGTCCAATCTTGCTCATTTTTTCATACCCGTTAACAAACTCTCCCATGATTTTAAAAATTGCCCAAGAGTCATTTGTTTTTACTTGATTCCAATTTTTATGATGTGTTTCACTTCTCATTATACTACTATTTCATGATTCATTTTGGCAAAGCGACTAAAGTAACTCTTTTTTAAGGAACCGAGCGGTATGGCTCTTTTTATCTTTGCTAATTTCCTCTGGAGTACCTATAGCCATTACTTTACCTCCTTTTTTTCCGCCTTCGGGACCTATGTCTATAATATAGTCAACGGTTTTTATTACCTCAAGATTATGTTCAATAATTAAAACGGTATTTCCTTTATTTGCCAATTTATTAAGCACTAACATAAGTACTCTTATGTCTTCAAAATGAAGGCCAGTGGTAGGTTCGTCGAGTATATAAAATGTATTGCCAGTGTCTCTTTTACTTAATTCTGTGGCTAGTTTAATTCGTTGTGCTTCTCCACCCGAAAGCGTGGTGCTTTGTTGTCCTAATGTGATATATCCTAATCCTACATCACGAATGGTTTTTAACTTTCTAAAAATTTTAGGGATACTTTCAAAAAAGTCACAAGCTTCATCTATGGTCATTTCAAGAACGTCATAGATCGACTTTGTCTTATACCGTATTTCGAGTGTTTCTCTGTTAAAACGTTTTCCTTGGCAGGTTTCACATTCTACATAGACATCTGGCAAGAAATTCATTTCGATAACCCGTAAACCACCACCTCTACAGGTTTCACAGCGCCCGCCTTTCACATTAAAACTAAAGCGACCAGGTTTGTAGCCACGTATCATTGCTTCAGGAACCTTAGCAAAAAGACTCCTTATTTCTGAAAATACTCCAGTATAGGTTGCAGGGTTACTGCGAGGGGTTCTTCCTATGGGCGACTGGTTGATGTCTATCACTTTATCAAGGTGTTCGAGTCCTTCAATCTTTTTATACGGCATCGGTTTTTTGACACCGTTAAAGAAATGTGCATTTAAAATAGGGTAGAGGGTTTCGTTGATCAAGGTTGATTTTCCACTTCCTGAAACTCCTGTCACTCCAATCATTTTCCCTAATGGAAATTCGACAGTGATATTCTTGAGGTTGTTTCCGCTGGCTCCCGTAAGAGTCAGCGTTTTTCCATTTCCTTCCCGACGTTTTTTTGGAACCTCGATTTCTTTTTTTCCGTTAAGATATTCCGAAGTTAACGTGTTGTGTTTTAAAATTTCCTTGGGAGTACCTTGACTTACAATTTCTCCACCGTGTTTTCCGGCAGCTGGACCAATATCAATGACATAGTCGGCATGCTCTATCATATCTTTATCGTGCTCAACAACGATTACAGAATTGCCAATATCACGTAAAGAAATCAGCGATTGGATTAATTTTTCATTGTCCCGCTGGTGCAAGCCAATACTGGGTTCGTCCAAAATGTAAAGGACTCCAACGAGTTGTGAGCCAATCTGAGTGGCAAGCCGAATTCGTTGCGCCTCTCCACCCGAAAGTGATTTCGAACTTCGGTCGAGCGCGAGATACGTAAGTCCAACATCTACTAAGAACTGTAATCGAGTGCGTACTTCTTTAATGATTTCTGAAGCGATCTTTAGTTGTGTATCACTCAATTCTTTTTCCAGGCCTTTAAACCATGCTGCAAGTTCGACAACATCCATTTGTGCCAACTCTGCGATGTTTTTGCCATTTACTTTAAAATAAAGTGACTCTTTCCGAAGTCTACTTCCTTGACATTCTGGACAATGTACTTTGTCCATATATTCTTTTGCCCAACGCTTCAGTGATTTAGATTCGTTGGCTTCATAGGTATTCTGAAGAAAATTTGCGACTCCTTCAAAATCAATTTTATAGTTTCTTGTGATCCCTAGAGTTTTTGATTCTACATCAAAAGCATCGTTTCCGCCGTAAAAAATAAGCTGTTTTGCTTCTTTAGGAACCTTATTAAACGGGTCTGTTAGTTTAAAAGAGAATTTTTCGGCAATTAACTCTAACTGCTTAAAGATCCAGTTATTCTTTTGTGGGCCGTGTGGTGCCAACGCTCCTTGTTTGATAGAAAGTGAAGGATCTGGGACAATCTTATCAAGATTTACTTCATACAACTGTCCAAGGCCTTTGCAATGCGGACACATTCCTTTTGGAGAGTTAAATGAAAAGTTATTGGGTTCCGGATTTGGATAAGAAATTCCGCTTGTAGGACACATTAAGGATCTGCTAAAGAACCGCACCTCATTGGTTTCATTATCCAGAATCATTAAGACATCATCTCCATGATACATGGCCGTGATAATGCTTTCAGAAAGGCGTTTATGATCTTCTTCGCTTTCAGAAATTTTTAGGCGGTCAATAACCGTTTCGATATCATGCGTTTTGTATCGGTCAACTTTCATCCCTTTCACAATATCCTTTACTTCCCCATCAACACGAACCTTTAAAAACCCTTGCTTTGCAATTTGCTCAAACAATTCACGATAATGCCCTTTTCTAGAACGAACGACAGGAGCGAGGATACTGATTTTCTTTCCTTTGAAATCATTGATAATTAATTCTTTGATTTGTTCGTCGCTATAACTCACCATTTTTAGACCTGTATTATAGCTGTAAGCATCACTGGCTCTCGCAAAAAATAGTCGTAGGAAATCGTAAATTTCGGTGATGGTTCCCACGGTAGATCGCGGACTTTTACTCGTGGTCTTTTGTTCTATAGCAATTACAGGAGAGAGTCCCTCAATTTTGTCAACATCGGGTCGCTCCAAAGAACCAAGAAACTGACGCGCATACGCAGAAAAAGTTTCAATGTATCGACGCTGGCCTTCTGCATAGATCGTATCAAAGGCAAGAGATGATTTTCCACTACCCGAAAGCCCGGTAATTACTACCAATTGCTCTCGCGGGATGGTAACATCGATATTCTTGAGATTATGAACTCGAGCCCCTAAAACTTCGATAAAATCGTCATTTTTTGCCATAGTTTGCAAAGGTACTTATTTGCAGACAAATTTCAGGTCTTGTATCACGGCATTTATTGACAGTTTTGGTCAACTATTCAGTAAGTTTTTTTTCTGAAAGTACTTCGGAAAGAAACGAAGATTTTTTAGCTATTTGCTTCTTTCTGAAGAAATGGATAGAGCGATGTTGCAATTAAAAAAGTACAACTTATCACGACCGAAAAACTGCAGATCAAAACCAATGCAGGCCATGTAAATAGCAACGTCCCTATAGGTAACAAAATGCCTCCAAAGACTAAAACAAGAAAAATTCCGTAAAGGAATTTGGTAATTGGTGGTAGCATGCTGCTTGTCTGACTCTGAAACTGAAACAATTTTGGAATTACTTCTTTGCTCATATACTCTCCCAGTTTTGACAGGAATACCTCATTAAAAGATGAGTCTTCAAATGCTTCGCTATCAATACCGTTTGCAAGGGTCATGATCTTATCTTGATGTCTCTCAAAAACAGAATCTATCTTTAACGCCTCTTTGAAGCTTCCGTACTTATATCCGAAAAAATACCAAAGTCCTGAGCCTGCTTTGTGTTGTAACCATTTTTCTACAATTTCTTGCGGATATACTTTTGGATACTGAATGTTTTCAGAAATACGTTTCTCTTTTGGATTTGTCATCAAAAGTGACTTAAGTTCTAAATACAGGTTTTCGGTTTCCTGATAATTATTATTCTCTTGAAGGAATTCAATAGCTAATTTAGATTTTCCTTTATAAAATTCTTTAACATCAAAAAAGGTAAGCCCTTCAAATTCATCATCAATATATTCTTTTAAGCCTGGCAACCACATTTTTGAACGGTAGAGCAATTCTACAATTTGTCTAAAATCGTGCATTTTTTGAGTGATCTTGCTCAAATGGTCAATGGCTGCATTTCTATTTGCTTTTAAATTAACCGAAGAGAAAAGCAAATAGAGTACGATTACTGTGGCAAGGAATCCGCTAATTCCAATAAATAAGGTGGTGAGACCTTTGAGCGTTTCTATAAAATCTGGGGATACTGTTACTTTTGAATTGAGTAGAAAAATGAGCGCGATACAAAGAAGCCCACTAAAAAATAGCGGGATAAGGGCATATAAATCCTTTAAGAAAGATTTTTTTTGCATACAATTGTAGGGGAAAGGTATGTTCTATTTTTTAAGAACATCAGATTTTGGTTTCGTCTTGCAAGTACGTATTTTTTACTATAAGCCCCTATCTTTATGGTACCAACAATTAACTCATTTACTACTTCAAAAATACAGTTTTATCTTACAGAATGTAGTATTTTACTTACAATTCGACATACTGTGATAAAACACCGACGAAACGCACTTTTTGAATGTTTTGAAGGGTTTAAAAGCCTATAGCAGTGTCATCTCCTCGTCTGTCTGCACCTCCCTCGAGAGCTCCATTAGGAAGAACTAGAATCGCATCTACTTTACCAATGACAGGAGCATTTACTTCATCAATAGTATACCCTTTTTTAGCAAGCTTTTCTAACGTATTTCTATTGAAACTGTCGGGTTCAAACTGTACAATGTCTGGCAACCATTGATGATGAAATCTGGGAGCATTGACAGCATCCTGCATGCTCATATCAAATTCGTATACATTTAAAATCGTTTGTAATACTGAGGTAATAATAGTAGATCCTCCAGGTGTGCCTAAACTCATCCAGAGTTTACCATCTTTTTCAATAAGAGTTGGGGTCATCGAACTCAGCATTCTCTTTTGAGGTTCAATAGCGTTTGCTTCACCTCCTATAAGTCCAAACATATTGGGCTCACCGGGCTTAGCGCTAAAGTCATCCATTTCGTTATTTAAAAAAAATCCTAATTCTTTTACATAAAGTTTGGATCCGAATGCGGCATTTAATGTAGTAGTCGCTGCGATGGCATTGCCAAATTGATCTACAATGGAGTAATGTGTAGTTTCGGTACTTTCTTGCAGCATTTTTACATATCCTTCGATGTTTCCGTAGCTCATTTCGGTTGAGATAGTAGCTTTTTCTTCGGAAAAGTTTTCCATCCTGTTCTTAAGATAGCGGTCAGAAATCAGCGAATCAACAGGAATACTCACGAAGTCTGGATCACCAAGGTAATAGCTACGATCTGCATAGGCACGGCGTTCTGCTTCTGTAATCACTTGAATGGTTTTTTCGCTATTATGACCGTACTCCTTAAGTGGGTAGGGTTCGATCATTTTTAAGATCTGTGCCAAACATATTCCGCCGCTGGACGGAGGTGCCATCGAAATGACAGTAAGATCTTTGTATTTGAATGTAACAGGTTCCCGCCATTCGGCTTCGTAGGCTTTAAGGTCTTCTAAGGTCATAATGCCCTTGTGTTTTTTTAGAAAAGCAATTAGTTTTTTTCCTGTTTCTCCGCCGTAGAATTCAGATCGACCATTCATGGCAATTCGTTCTAGAGTTTGAGCTAGCGCTTCATTTTTGAACAGTAGTTTCGGTTTAAATTTTGCAGTATAAATAGAGGGTTCTCCATTTACATTTTCAAATTCGGGACCGTATACATTATAGCGATCAGCTTGGCTTTCAGTTAACAAATACCCTTTTCGAGCCAGATCGATCACAGGCTGTAAAATCACTTCTATGGGTAATGAACCTAGTTTTTCATGCACTGCAAAAATTCCTGCTACCGTTCCTGGAACTCCTACTGCGAGTCCTCCAACTTTACTTTTGTCGCTTATAAAATTCCCTTCTTCGTCCAGATACATATCTCGTGATGCAGCCATAGGAGCTTTTTCTCTATAGTCAAAACTTCCCAGTTCGCCGTATTGTGTTCTATAGACTATGAATCCACCACCGCCAAGATTACCTGCATACGGATAACAAACTGCCAATGCCATTTCTGTAGCGATCATGGCGTCGAAAGCATTGCCTCCTTTTTCTAAAATATCGCTTCCAATACGGGAAGCCTCCTCACGTGCCGAAACCACCATCGCATTTTGGGTAATAAGCCCAATTTCTGGCTCTTTATCTTTTATAGCAGTTTCAGGAGTGGCAGTTTGATTCTTGCACGAAAGCAATAAAAAACTAACTAAAAAATAGGGGAGAAGTTTCATAATTGTTTTAGTTTATTTTCAGCATACGCTTTTAATTCTTCAAAAAAATCTGTGAATTCTTCTTCAAATTCATCATAATATTCTTCCAGTTCTAAAACAGCAAAATTCATTTTACTAATGCCTTTGGTGCGTACATTCATTTGTTGAAGTATTTTACTAATACCTGGCACTGTTGCATAACTCAAAAGCCAATTATCTGCCATCATGTAGGGCATCATACGCTGGATTCTTCCTGGTAATATCTCAAAATTACTGCGTAACATTCCGTAGAAATCGTCCACGTAGCTTTCAAGATCCTGCTCATGGTAGTCTTTCCAATTCTTTGCTAAAAAATGATCGTATAAAATATCGACAATTACACCACTGTAATGACCATAATTTTTATGCAATCTCTTGGTGCTTTGTTTTACGATGTGATGATGGTCTGTGTAACTGTCAATGGCCCTATGTAGTAATATTCCCTGCTGAATCTTGGGAGGATATTTTAAATACTTCTTTCCCTTGATACCATCGGCTATAAAATTACCAATGGTAACACCTTCGTCTTCTCCTGAAAGATAGATATGTGCCAGAAAATTCATGCCGTACAATTTACAAAATCAGAATTTAGAAATGCGATTTTAAAAAGTATCTTTGTGCAAAATTTTAAGCATGACATTGATCAAATCTATTTCAGGAATTCGAGGGACTATTGGAGGATTACAAGGAGATAATTTAACTCCTCTGGACGCTGTAAAATATGCAGCTGCTTATGGAAGTTGGGTACGCCAGCAACGCAATAAGGAGAACTATAAAATTGTAGTGGGACGTGATGCTCGAATTTCGGGAAATATGGTACAGCAATTAGTTATGAACACGCTTGTTGGGATGGGAATTGATATTGTAGATCTCAATCTGTCAACAACTCCAACCGTAGAAATGGCAGTAACCATGGAGCATGCAGATGGCGGAATTATTTTAACAGCGAGTCATAATCCGAAGCAATGGAATGCCCTTAAATTATTAAATAATAAAGGAGAATTTCTGAATGCAACTGCCGGACAGGAAATTCTTGACCTGGCCGAAGGAGGAACTATAGAGTTTGCCGAAGTGGATCAGCTCGGGAAGATTACAAATAACGATGCGTATATTGATCTGCATATTGACGAAATACTGGATTTGCCATTGGTCAATGTTAATGCAATAAAAAAAGCCAACTTTAAAGTGGTGGTTGATGGTGTGAATTCGACAGGCGGAATTGCAATTCCGTTGCTTTTGGAAGCTTTGGGAGTGCATCCTGTAAAATTATATTGTACACCCAATGGGGAGTTTCCGCACAATCCAGAACCGCTTAGGGAGCATTTAGGAGATTTGATGAAATTGGTAAAAGAAGAGCGTGCCGATTTTGGTATTGTGGTAGATCCTGATGTAGACAGGCTTGCATTTGTCGATGAAAATGGAGAGATGTTTGGTGAAGAATACACTTTAGTTGCCGTTGCAGATTATGTGTTAAGAAACAATCCAGGAAATACGGTTTCTAATATGAGCTCATCCAGAGCATTGCGAGATGTGACCGAAAAGTACGGGGGAACTTATACAGCAAGTGCTGTAGGAGAAGTAAATGTAGTTGCGATGATGAAGGAGAAAAATGCTGTGATTGGAGGGGAAGGAAATGGTGGTATTATTTATCCAGAATTGCACTACGGAAGGGATAGTCTGGTTGGTGTGGCTTTGTTTTTAAGTCATCTGGCCGAAGAAAAAATCTCTGTGAGCGAACTTCGAAGTACGTATACCTCTTATTTTATGAGTAAAAAGAAAATTGAGTTAACGCCAGAATTGGATGTAGATGGCATTCTTGAAAAAATAGCTTCTAAGTATGCTTCTGAAGAAATAACTACTATTGATGGTGTAAAAATTGATTTTGCTGAAAACTGGGTACATTTACGCAAATCGAATACCGAACCTATTATTAGAATTTACACAGAAGCGAAATCACAGGAGGAAGCAGACGCTTTGGCAGATCGGTTTATACAAGAAATCGAAATTTTAAAATGATTAATTTTTCTCACGATATTTCCACCGTTTATGCGACCATAAGTAATATGCTGGTTCGTCTGCAATTTGTTTCTCAATTTCGTTTAAAAAGGCACGTGTAATCTTGTAATCTGGGACTTCATTTGATTCTTTAGCTAGAGGAACTACTGTAGCTACAAAATAACCTCTTCGTATTTTTTTTACACTTAAATATACTACCGAGAAATCAAGTCTTTTAGCGAGTTCTTCGGCACCAGTAAACACTGGTACATTGACCCCCATAAAACTTCCCATAGCATTTTGTTTGATAGCACTTCTTTTTGGCGACTGGTCTGCCAAGATCAATGTTGCGGTTTGTTCACCTTTTCGTACACTTCGGTATAATGCAGTCACCATTCTTTTGTTGGTAACGATAGTGCCTCCAAATCGTCCACGGATTCGCCGAATGATTTTGTCGAAATGTTCAATCTTTAACGTTTTATAGACACCATATCCCTTAAAAGGAATTTTTGTGCTTAAAATGTTACTCCATTCCCAGTTGGCATAATGACTACAAAATACCAAGACGCTCTTTCCGTCTTTATAATATTCGTTAGAGATATCCAGATTATCTATAATGTAACGTTTGTTGAGTTCAGCTTCAGAAATGGTTAGACTTTTAATGGTTTCAACGACAAGATCGCATAAGTGAAGATAGTATTGTGAGGCGATCTTTTTTCTTTCAGCTTCCGTCTTTTCAGGAAAGACCAATAAAAGATTGTCGTGAATAACTTGCTTTCGATACCCGATCACATATTGCGCAACATATCGCAAACAGCTTGAGAGAAAGTAGAGTACAGGCATGGGAAGCAGTGAAATGCTCCAAAGGATACCGTAAAAAATTTTATAAATCAGGGCCTGCATAGCAAAATTTACTGCAAAACTAACTAAATTTATCCCACGAAACTACAAAAAGCAACACGTACTCCTATGCAAGACCTCCATATTGTTACCATCGTTATTATTGCTGCAAATGTCCTTATTTCATTGAAGGGATTTAACGATTTTAATTTTTTCGAAAAATATAAATTCAATATCGCTGGCATCCGAAAAGGGGAACAGATACGGATTTTTAGTTCAGGTTTTTTGCATGTTGACGTTACACATTTGTTGTTTAATATGTTGACACTATACTTTTTTGCAAACACAGTCATCACAGCCTTGGGTACGGTTCATTTTGTCATCATTTACTTGGCTGCTTTGATCTTAGGAAATTTACTTTCTTATTATTTTCATAAAGACGAATATCATTATAGTGCTGTAGGCGCCAGTGGGGCGGTTACAGGAATTTTATATGCTTCGATTCTTTTTTACCCGGACATGGGGTTGTACTTATTTTTTATTCCTATAGCTATTCCAGCCTGGATTTTTGGGTTATTATACTTGCTTTATTCTATCTACGGAATGAAATCACGTCGTGGAAATATTGGTCATGATGCTCATTTTGGTGGAGCAATAGCGGGTTATGCACTCACTTTATTATTTGTCCCGTCTTTGGTATTTGATAGTTTATGGATCGTTTTAGTACTTGCGGCACCCATTTTGCTATTATTCATATTACATAAACTCGGAAAAATTTAAAAATTAAAATTATGAAAACCTTATTTTCAGTATTAATACTTACAATCACACTCTCTATGACCGCTCAAAACCATGTGCAACCTACTGTCGATGTGACCGGAAAAGGAATCGTAACTATTGTTCCCGACGAAGCTACCATTAGCGTTCGTGTGGAAAACACAGGAACAGATGCTTCCGAAGTAAAACGACAGAATGATGCTACTATCAACAATGTTTTTGCTTTTTTAAAAAAAATGAAGATTGCCGATAAATATGTAACGTCTGAATACGTCCGGTTAAGTAAAAATTATGAGTACAATACCAAGACGTACAAGTATAATGCTAACCAGTCAATTTCAATTCAGTTAAAGGATTTGTCACGATATGAAGAGATCATGAATGGGTTATTGCAAACAGGGATTAACCGTATAGATGGTGTTTCATTCTCATCCTCAAAGCAAGAAGAGCTAGAATCTCAAGCTCGAAAAAAAGCCATTGAAAATGCTAAGATGAAAGCTACAGAATATGCAGGAGTTTTAAATCAGACCATCGGAGCTGCGGTTCGTATTTCCGAATTTCAAATGAATACTAATGGGCCTCAGCCCATGTATAAAATGATGGCAATGGACTCAGGTTCTTCAGATTCACAACAAACTATCTCGCCAGGTGAACTAGAGATTAATGTAACTGTAAATGTAAGTTTTATATTAAATTAAATCTTTCCAATTATAGCAATTAGAAAAAGGCTTCAGAATCTCTGAAGCCTTTTTTTTGCAAATTAATTTTTGATAGTAACCTTCCTATTCATTTATTGTCCAAGAAGGGAAGCAATCTTATTTTCAAGCGCTGCGCCTCGTAAATTTTTATCGATGATCTTTCCGTTCTCATCTAAAAGAAAAGTAGCCGGAATTGAGCGAACACTGTAGTCTCTTGCAATTGGATCCTGCCAGAACTCAAGGTTTGAAACATGGTACCAATCCATTTCATCCTGTTCGATTGCCTGTAGCCATCGGTCTTTTTGTCCTTTACGATCCAGAGAGACACTAATAATGTTTAATCCTTTATCGTGATATTTTTCATACACACGTACTACGTTTGGGTTTTCCATTCGGCAAGGCTTACACCAAGATGCCCAAAAATCTACGATGGTATATTTTCCTAACGTTTCTTTTAATGAAAGCATATTTCCATCTGGATCTGGTGCAGTAAAATCGGGTGCTTGTCCGCCAATTTCAGTAGCTTTTAAACTAGACAAGGCAGCTGAAAGATCTTTTGCGATTTGAGTAGAAGCTATTTTAGGACTTAAATTATCGAGATACTCGCTAGCTTCGGCAGGGGATAGTTGTTTGTTGTTGGTCATTTCAGAAAGAAGCATCACCCCAAAAATTGAATTATTTTCTTCGGCAACAAAATTCTTTTTATAGATGATTTCTTCATTGTTAATATCAATGTTTTCTTGTTGGATCTGACTCGCTAAAAGGTTATCTCCCTGTTTACGGGCCTCTCTAAAACGTTCTGAAAGTTCCATTTTTTGATTATTGAATCCAATCATCTTATTTAAATAAGATCTATAAGCATCATTTTGAGGTGACCCAGTCACATAGGATGCATTAATACTATCTTTATAAATAGTCGCTTTTAGGTCTGTATTTCCAGGGAAAAAAATTATGTTTTTATTGATATTACCAACTTTCATATAGTATAGGGCTGGTTGGTCGTTAACCTGGAGGTTTGCAGAAAACTTTCCATTTTTAACAGTAATAGTATCTGTTACATTATTTGAAGTTCCTTCAACTTCATAGACATAAATAGTCGTTCCGTCTTCAAATCCTTGTGCGGTTCCGCTAAAATTATAAGTGCCTTCTGATTTAGAATCACAAGCTGTAAAAAGAAGACCAATGATAAGTAATGGGAGTAGTAGTTTCATTTTCAGTAAATTTTGAACAAAAATAATAGCTTTTTTTTCTGAAAAAAAATACCACTCTCAAATATTTGTTAATATTCATCAAATAAGTCTTTAAAGCTCTAATTTTGTGTATATTCTTATTGCAAAAGATTGAAAATGAAGCTAAATAAAGGTGAATTCCCACTACAGACCAAGATAAGTTTTGAAAAGCTTGTCGATACGTATCGCAGCCAACTGGGTTCTAAAGATAAAATGACCAGAATGCACGCAGAAGAAGTACTTCGTGTTGTGGAAGAACACCCTGTTTTGATCAAAGGGATGACTTCTGAAAAAGAATTGAAAAAGTATAAACCCCAAATTGATTTTATATTAAAAGATCTCTTTAGTGAAGTACTTACAAAAAATGAGATAAAGATTGCTACAATACCCTTTAATGACATTACTTATAAAACTTCAAAACGATACGACTCAATTATTGAAAATGCGGGATCTGATTTTACTTTAGAAATAATAAATTTTGATGAAGATCAATATTACATCATGGGATGTAGCATTATTTTAAATCAGTTTTATGGGTACAGCTTGGATTTTAGACGCCCGTTTTATTATAACATTCCAGATGCAAAAGGAATGACACGCAGTTATAAGATTTTATACAATGCAGATTATGTAGAGATTGAAAAAACAGAAAAGTCTAAAGATATTAGTCACGAAGATGTGGCAGAATTAATGGATAATGTAGATAATCTTGCGCTGTGGAAAGAAAAGTTTCCTCCCGAATCGTGGATATTAAAAGGATTTGCAATTGCAAATTTATTTGACATGACTACAGATGTCGCAATATCTGAATTTAAATCAAAATTACTTCAAGATAAAGATGATACTGGAAAATTAAGTCAGGATTTTGAACGAATATTTAAAACAATTTTTAATGTAGAGGATCTAAAAATTGGTTTTGCAGATCACAATGAAGAAGATGAAACTTTTGAACGATTGCTTTTTAAAGACATAAAGAGCTATGTGTTAAAAGATAAGAAAACACAGAAATGCACTACGGCACTTTGTAGTGCGTCCTTTTATACTTTATTCAAGCAAAATGATTTTTATACGATTAGCAATACGCTACGATATCATGAAAAATATCCTGAAAATATTCTATATAAAAAACTAATTGATCAAAATATTAATAGCGCAATTTTGGCAGCGATTGTTCATGATGGAAAAGTATTAGGAATATTAGAATTGGTGTCGTCTAAAGTGAACGCATTAAATTCTATAAATGCCAATAAGTTAAAAGATATCATGCCCTACTTAGCTGATTCGGTTCGAAGATCAAAGGACAATACAGAAAATGAACTAGAGCTTATTATTCAAGAAGAATGTACCTCGATTCATAAAAGTGTTCACTGGAAATTTAGGAAAGAGGCAAAGCGTGTTATGTTTGGGATTTCTAATCAGACTCCAACCTATTTCAGAGAAGTTGTTTTTGAAGATGTATATCCCCTGTATGGTCAAATCGATATTAAGGGATCTTCAGACGCAAGAAATGAAGCTACCCAGAAAGATCTTGAATTGCAAATGGAGATCATTCAGAAAATAATTAAAAGAATTCATGCCCTAGAAGATTTGCCTATCTACGAGCAAATGGAGTATCGAATTCAAGAGTTTCTGGATGACCTCAAGGGAGAATTGCAAGTTGATAGCGAGCGTCAAATATTAAATTTTCTTCGGAAAGAAATACTGCCTTTGTTTAATCACTTGAGTAAGAAAAGTCCGTCTTTAAAAGAGTTAATTGACGAATATAATAGTCAGGTTGAAGAAACCACAGGTTTGGTGTACAAGCATCGAAAAGACTATGATACTACTGTCATGGAAATTAATAAACGAATGGCGGCAATCATTGATCGGAAACAAAGAGATGCTCAGGCAATGTATCCTCATTACTATGAGCGTTTTAAAACAGATGGTGTAGAACACAATCTTTATATTGGCGAGTCTATAACCAAAGAAAACTCTTTCCATAAAGTTTACTTATACAACCTAAGGCTATGGCAGTTACAAGTGATGTGTGAAATGGAAAATCAATATTATAAAATTAAAAAATCGCTCCCAATACCTTTAGATGTTGCTTCAATGATTCTTTCTTTCAATTCTCCATTAGCATTGCGTTTTCGAATGGATGAAAAACGATTTGATGTAGATGGCACGTATAATGCTCGGTATGAGGTAGTAAAAAAGCGAGTTGATAAAGCAAATGTAAAAGGTACTGAAGAAAGAGTTACACAGCCTGGTAAAATAACTATTATATATTCTCAAAAAGAAGATGAAAAGGAATATACGAAGTACATATCTTTTTTACAGCGTAAAAAATATCTGGACAATGATATGGAAGTAGTTGATTTGGAGGATCTTCAAGGGGTAACTGGATTAAAGGCCCTGCGTGTAAGTGTATTATATTCTACCCATAAAGATAATTCTAAAGAGTATTACACGTACGAAGATTTAATGGAGCATATTACTTCTTGAAAAGCATTGCTGTTGGATCTGCAATTTGTTTAACTTCTTCAATGGTTATATCGGCCATTCCGAAGGAAACACCAAAGGCAATAATGGAAACGATAGTTCCAATAACAAATATTGTATAAGTAAGTCTTAAAATTCGGTACTTCCTGTCCAAAACCTTTCCTAAGAAATACAAATCTTTTGTCATAGAAGAATAGATATAATCTCGATCCTTTAACAGTTCATCTATTGCCCATTGGTATTGAGATAACTCCATTTTATGAAAATTTCCAAAGAAAGTTAGATTGACGCTTTTATTCATCACATCTTCTTTTGTAAACTCACCTCTAGTAACATTAGGTCGCGTAGCAATTACCGCTAAAATCATGGTAGTGGCACTAGACAAAACAAATACTGAAGTTGGTACAATTAGATAGGGGTTCGTATCAAACTTAGAAAATAGATTTGCCAAAGTAAGTGATATAATTATTGCGTTTACAGAAAGTAAAATGTTTGCTTTAGTGTCTGCAATATCACTTAGTTTGATATGATTTTTTAATGCCGTTCTATAAAATGTTTGGATTCCTCTATCTGGGCTCGCATCTTTATACTTCATCTTAAGCTGAGCTTTCATCTCCTCTTTTTTCAGCTTTTTCTTATCTTTTTTCCGTTTTTTTATAAGACTGGCCAGATTACTTTCCTTCTCTTTTTGCCAGTTCTTAAGGGCATAATCACTATAAAACTGATGTTTCTCAATAAGAACTTTAATATTTTCGTTGCGCCATTCTTTAGGAGAATAATCTTTTATTCCCTGCGACTTATATTCTTGTCTTAAAAACTCTGAAGCTTCGGTAAAATACTCTTTTCCAAAATGCGATGAGTCTGCATCTCTAATCATTTCTTCTAGAGGACCTTCTGGAGTACCCTTAAATTTGGTCGCCAAAATGCATCTTTCAACTCCAGCGATAATATCTTTTTCGACCCCTTGGGAAGTAAGAAACTCCGTAGCAATTTTTGCACTTACTTCTTCGTGACCTTCTCTAGTTTCTATGTAGCCTGTATCATGTAATAGTGCAGCTAATTTTAATATTGTTGCATCTTTAACACTAATTTCAGAATTTTCAATTATTTCATTGATACTTTTATACACCCGTTTTGAGTGCGTGTAATTATGATAGGTAAAAGTATTAGGAAGTTTTTCTTTGAAAAGGTTTAAAACAAAATCATCTGTTGCTTTAATAATGTCGCTCATAGAATTTATTTAGACATCTAAATTACTAAAAATATTACATTCGTAATTTGAGATTGTTAAAATTAACATCAAAATAACTAAACTTAAAGTACTGTTGTAATTTACATTCTATTATTTTAAAGATTAATACAAGCTGCTGCGTTTTATATTCTATGCTAAAAAAAATAATCTCCCTTTTATTACTTTCTATATTAGTTTTTTCATGTGCAAGTTATGAGGCTCAATATCGGGAACCTCGAACAACATCTCTTTATCCTTCTGAAAAAGAAATTGAAAAAACATTTTATCTAGTTGGAGATGCAGGCAAGTCCAAAATGGGAGGGATGAGTGACGGCTTAAAAGTTTTTAATAATCTATTAAAACAACAAGAAAGAAAAGGTGATTATACCATATTTCTGGGAGATAATATTTATCCCGTTGGCATGTATCCTGAAGGTCATCCTTTAAGGCCTTTGGCTCAGCATGCATTGGATGCTCAATATAATGCTGCCAAAGGAAATGGAGGTAAAATTTATTTTATTCCAGGGAATCATGATTGGTATAACGATGGTTTAGAAGGTCTCAAGCGAGAAGAGAACTATTTGTTAGAAACAACAAAAGATCCAGATATTTTTCAGCCAAAAAATGGATGCCCTTTAAGTAGTGTTACAGTTTCAGACCAAATTCAATTGATCATGATCGATTCGCAGTGGTATCTTGAAGACTGGAACTTTAGACCCAGTATTAACGAAAATTGTGAAATTAAATCTCGTGAAAAGTTTTTTATTGAAATTGAAAATGAACTAAAGAAACATCAAAATAAAACTATTGTTTTTGCAATGCACCATCCTATGTTTACTAATGGCACGCATGGTGGTTTTTTTGGTTCGAAAAAGCATTTGTACCCTACTCAAAAGAATATCCCCTTACCCATACTTTCATCGTTAGTGGTGCAAATTAGATCGCAAGGCGGCGTTTCAGTTCAAGATAGGTACAATGAATTGTATAATAATCTAATGAACAGGTTAGGTGCGATTGCTAAAAATAGCGATCGTATCGTATTTGCTTCAGGACACGAACACAACCTTCAGTATATAGAACAAAATGGCTTAAAACAGATTGTTACAGGTTCTGGTGCCAAGGATGGAGGGGTTGCATTAGGAAAGGATGGTCTTTTTGCTATTGGTAAACAAGGTTTTGCTGTCATGGATGTTTTTAAAGACGGCTCTTCTTGGGTTCGTTATTATGTTGGTGATGCGAATCATCAACCTAAACTTATGTACGAGAAGGAGTTGTTCCCGCCAAAAGACACCTATGATGTTTCAAAATTACCAGTTTCTTTTCAGCCTAAAAGACTGGCCCCAATCTATAAGAGCGACAGCCTTCGAGAATCTTTATTTCTGAAGTCGGTTTGGGGTGCAAAATACAAGGAGGCTTTTTCAACACCAGTAACAGCAGATATTGCAATTTTAGATACTCTATATGGCGGACTTTCGGTCATACGTGAAGGAGGAGAAAAGGAATACAGGTCGCTTCGGCTTAAAGATGAAAATGGGAATGTTTACAGAATGCGTGCCTTAGGTAAAAATTCATTAGATTTTTCTCAAAAAGTTCAACTTGAAAACCCTGTAATAGAAGAAGGAACTGAAGAAACTACAGAAGTCTTATCACCTACACTTTTTGATGAAGAATTCTACACAGCTTCTCATCCCTATGCTGTGTTGGCAGTACCCACGTTGGCAAAGGCAGTCAATATATTTTATACCAACGCACAACTCTACTACGTTCCAAAACAATTAGCATTAGGTAATTACAATGAAAATTTTGGAGATGAATTATATTTAATATCCAATGAACCTACAGAAGAAAGTGAAGGAGCGCGCACCTTTAAATATCCAGATGATGTTGAAACTACAGATGATATCTTAACAAAGATTAGAAAAAATGGAGACATTCAAGTGGATGAAGAAAATTACATTCGATCTCGCTTGTTCGATATGCTGATTGGCGACTGGGACCGTGAGAGTGATCATTGGCGATGGGCAGAGTACAATAACAGTAGTGGAAAAAATGTATATGTTCCCATCCCCAAAAATAGAGATGACGCTTTTGCCAGTTTTGATGGAGATGTCTTTGATATTGCACGTTCCATTTTTGCAGGGTCCAGAATAACACATGTTTATGATAATGATTTAAGAGATTTGGAATGGTTTAATAAAGAAGGAATCATTCTGGATAGAGCTCTAATAGAAAGATCTGGAAGATCGCAATGGAAGTATGTTGCAGAAAGCATTCAAAATGCGATTACTCCCGAAATTATAGAAGAAGCTTTTAATAAAATTCCTGAAGAAGTTCGTGATGAAGAACTTGCAATTATTAAAGAAAAACTAATTGCCAGAAAAGATAATCTAGTCGACATTGCAGATCGCTATTATAATTATTTTTCAAACCTACAAACTATTGCAGGGACAGATACTGATGATTATTTTGAGATCACACGGCTTCCAGATGGCGGAACAAAAGTTAAAACCTACTCATTTTCCGAAGGTAAAAAATCTGAAATCATTACAGATAGAACCTATTACCATAAAGACACCCGAGAATTGTGGATCTATGGTTTGGACGGTAAAGATGTCTTTGTCGTAGATGGGGAAGACTCAGATCTAATATATGTTCGTCTAATAGGGGGTAAGGGAGAAGATGTCTACAACATAAAAACAGGGCGCAGGGTTAAAGTCTATGACTACAGGACCTATCCAAGTAAAGTTGTGGAAAATGAGGATGCTCAATTGATTTTTACAGATTTATATAACTTAAATGTATACGACTATAGAAAACAGTTAGAAACCAATAAAAGGGTGGGACCTGCTTTTGGATATAATCCTGATGATGGATTTAGGGTGGGATTACAATTTGTATATACCAGAAACAGCTTTAAAAGAAATCCATTTTCTAAAAGACATACCATTACAGGTGGATATTATGTAGATACTTCAAGTTTTGATGTTGCTTATGAAGGTGAATTTGCAAACTCGATAGGCGACTCAAATCTAAATATAGGATTGCGTATTACAAGTCCTAATTATACCGAAAATTACTTTGGCTACGGAAATGAAACAAATAATCTTGAAGATTCCGAAAATTTAGAATTTAACCGATTAGAATTACAGACCATTACTGCAAAAGCGGGCTTGGTACGAAATTCCAGCTTTGGTATTATTTATAGATTTCAGACACGTTTTGACGCGGTTCGCTTAAATGAAGCGAATACAAATTTGTATCTAGATAAAGGGGATGTTGAGTTAAATGACACTAATTATTTTGCAACAGCCGAAGGTATATTTACATATCGAAGTTTTGATAATCCATTGAATCCAGCACGTGCCATGCTTTTTGATCTGTCTTTAGGTATTACTGAAAATGTAGAGGATCTAGACAACATTTTTGGATATCTCAAATCTAAAGTTACCTTTTATAATGCTTTAACGAGTAATGAAAAACTAGTACTTAAAACAAACATACAATCGGCATTCAATTTTGGAAATCGATTTGAATTTTATCAAGGAGTACATGCGGGAGCAGATACTGGATTGAGAGGCTACAGAAGAAATAGATTTACAGGGAAATCGGCACTTGTAGGAAGTGCAGATGTAAGATATAGTTTTGATGATTTTAGAATTGAACTATTTCCTTTACAAGTAGGTATTTACGTGGGTGCAGATTTAGGAAGGGTCTGGACACCAAACGATACCTCTCAAAAATGGCATAATTCGCGTGGCGGCGGACTCTGGATTAATAGTCAAGGAGGATTAGGAGCTACATTTAGTGCTTTTAATTCTGAAGAAGGAACCCGACTCAACCTCGGTGTGGGCTTTACCTTTTAAAATATAACAACCTAACCTAACCCCTTAAATGAATACAAAACAATTATTTTATATAATATGCTGTACATTACTCCTAGCGTCTTGTGCTACCACTCGAGTACAACTTAAAAATGACGCAGCTAATACGATTAGCTCGAAAACCGATTCAGAAATGGAGCGCTTTTATATTATTGGAAATGCTTCAAAAAGTAAAAGTACTACTATCCTTTCAGGATTAGAGAACGTTGTATCGAAGTTTCCTTCCGAAGCTAACCATCTTATCTTTATAGGTGACAACACTAATGAAAAAGATAAATCTGGTGTAAAAGCAGATCTGGACAGACAAATCAAAACCGTAAAAAATCTTAGTATTGACCCTTTTTTCGTACCCGGAAACTATGATTGGGAATATAACTCGGTTGAAGGACTTGAAACAATTGAAGATCACTTAAAAGATAATTTAGAAAAGGAAGATCCATTGACACCAAACAATGGGTGTCCGTTGGAAAGTATTGAAATAGGAGACGATATTCAACTTATAATTTTTGACAGTCAGTGGTATCTTGAAGATTGGGATCGCAATCCAAAAATGAATGATAAATGTGATATCAAATCCCGAGAAAAACTCTTGTACGAGCTTGAAAATGAAATTAAGAAAAGTGCCAATAGAACTATTCTTTTTGCAATGCACCATCCTCTTTATACCAATGGATTTCACGGCGGAAGATTTGCACTAAGAGATCATCTTTTTCCTTTACGAGGAAATATTCCTGTACCGGTCGTAGCTTCAGTGATTGCCGAAGTACGGTCTCAAGGAGCGGTATCTGTTCAGGATAGATATAATAAGGTGTACGACGAAATGGCGTATAAGGTTACTAACATACTTAATCAAAAAGACAAACGAATTGTAGTGATATCGGGCCATGAAGAAAATCTTCAGTACATAGAACATGATCTCATAAAGCAAGTTATATCTGGTGCAGGTTCAGATACCAAGCCAGCTTCAATTAGTGATAATGGTTTATTTTCTTACGGCGGAAACGGATTTGCAGCAGTTGATGTAGCAAAAGACGGGGCAGTATGGGTTCGTTTTTATAGTGCCCAAAATGAAAACACTCAATTGCTATTTGAAAAAGAAATCTACCCGCCAACTCCCATCCCTTCATTTGAAGGACTCCCCTTACGATATCCTGAAACCTATGATGCTTCAGTATATGAAATTGAAAAAGTAGAAAAATCGCAGTTTTTTAAATCGTTTTGGGGAAATCACTACCGAGAAGTATACGGAACAAAAGTTACTGCCAGAACCGCCTTGCTCGACACTTTGTATGGCGGACTTACCGTTATAAGACCCGGAGGAGGGCATCAAACCAAATCACTCCGGCTCGAAACCAAAGATGGGAAAGAGTACAATATGAGAGCTTTAAAGAAGAGTGCTGTTCAATTTTTGGAAACAACTGTTTTTAAAGGAATCAATGGTGAGAAATACTTGGGAAATACGGTGCCCGAGGATATCATTCAAGATTTTTATACGGCTGCGCACCCGTATGGGGCCTTCGCTGTTCCTACACTTGCAAAAGCAGCAGAAGTGTATCATACAACTCCAGAATTGTATTATGTGCCAAAGCAAAAAGCGTTAGGAAAGTATAATGATGAATATGGAGATCAATTATTTATGATCGTCGAAAAACCTTCCGAAGAATATACAGGAAGGAAGAGTTTTGGTTATCCAGACGATATTGAAAGTACAGACGATCTTTTAGCAACATTACGCCAAGATGAAGAATATACCTTAGACGAAAATGCTTACATAAGAGCAAGGATTTTTGATATGCTTTTAGGCGACTGGGACAGACACCAAGATCAGTGGCGCTGGGCAGTATTTGAAGACGGTGATAAAAAGGTTTTTGTTCCTATTCCAAGAGATCGCGATCAAGTATTTGCAAATTTTGATGGATCTTTTTTAAATGTCATGCGAAGTCTAATGGGAAGTGTCAATCAATTTGGAGTGTATGGCGAAGATATCATAGATGTAGAGTGGTTTAATAAGGCTGGGTCTAAGCTAGACAGGGCATTACTGAAACGAACTGGAAAAGAGGACTGGATTGAGGAAGCTCAGTTCATTCAGCTGGCTATCGATGAAAAATTAGTAAACGAGGCATTTAGTCGTCTTCCTATAGAAGTTCAGGGGGCTACCACCCAAGAAATTAAAAATAACTTCCTACAACGAAAAGCAAATCTCGTACACATTGTGGAACGGTATTGGGAAATTTTTATCAGATTTCAAATGCTCACCGGAACCGATAAAGATGATTATTTTGAAATCACACGTATTCCAGATGGCTCAACAAACATCAAAGCTTTCAGAATTAAAGATGGGGAAAAGGGCGATCTTCTTTTTGACAGAACATTCCATAGTAAAGAAACCAACGAGGTATGGTTATATGGTTTAGATGATACCGATACCTTTGAGGTGAATGGTGACGCAAAAGACGCAATGATTATACGTATTATTGGGGGTCAAGATGAGGATACCTATAAGATTTCTGAAGGAAAGAAAATAAAAGTCTATGACCGTAATTTTAGTGAGAGTATTGTTGAAGAAAAAGGAGGAGCTTATTTTAGATTTACAGATTTCTATGAAGCGAATTTATACGATTATAAAAAAGCACCTAAAAAAGGAGGTAAAATTAACTTTGATGTTGGCTTTAACCCAGATCAAGGAATAATTCTAGAAGCGGGATATAAAAAAACAGTAAATGATTTTATTGAAAATCCCTACGGAAGGCTTACTGCAATCAATGCACAATATCATTTCTTAACACAGGGAATTGATGTACGTCTTAAAAAAGGCTATGCGGCTGTCATTAAAGATTATAATTTAATTTTTGAAGGTAGATTTACTTCGAAGAATTATACCGAAAATTATTTTGGCTTCGGAAACGATACTTCTTATGATCAAGATGAGATTAATTTTGACTTTAATCGAGTCAATCTTGCAATGTATGACGGTGGCCTAGGACTCGAGCGTCAATCTGACTACGGAAGTTTTTTTCAAATAAAATATGAGTTGCAGTCTACTGAAGTAGTTTCTAACGGAACTAATTTTATTGCAAATTCAAATTTTGAAGGAATAGGAAACCGCTTCTATTTTGGTGTTCCTAGTGCCTGGTACCAATATAAAAATTTTGACGATGAAGTATTTCCTACCAAAGGAATGCTCTTTGAGGTAAAGGGGAGTGCAATTGATGATTTAGGAGATTCAAATTTGACAGGGGTTATCAATAGTAAAGTTAATTTTTACAATGCGTTACTCACTAGCAGAAAATTAGTTCTTAAAACTGCCGCTCAAACTCAGATTAATATAGGGGATAGGCCTCAGTTTTATCAATTGGCAAGTCTTGGTGGCGATAATGGATTACGAGGCTATCGCAATCAGCGGTTTTCTGGTGATCAAAGTTTTAGTGCTTCAGGTGATCTCGCTTATAATTTTTCAAAAATAAAAACCGCTTTTTTTCCAATTGATTTAAGTGCTTTTGTTGGTGTGGATCTAGGACGTGTCTGGACCGAAGGAAACTCATCAAAAGACTGGCACAGTTCTTACGGTGGCGGTTTTATGTTGCAATGGACACAAGCAATACATGCAGGTTTTAGTGCATTTAGAAGTGACGAAGGCACACGAATTTCATTTAGAACTGGAATTAGCTTATAAAAGAAAAAACTTTCAGAAATACATCTGAAAGTTTTTTTAATACGGTATATGATTTTTTAGGCATTAAAACCCGAACCCAAAACCAACTTGAATAATTTCGTCTTCTTCAGAAAGGAAGAATCCAGCATTTAAAGCAAATGAGTTCAATCCGCTAAACCAAATTCCTCCTCCGTAAGAGGTATGCCATTGGTTTGATGTATCATTATCTACCCAAACCCTTCCGTAGTCAAAGCCTCCATAAGTTCCAAAAGTAATAGGAACTACACCGGTCACGATGCGGGCGAGTCTTAGTTTTAAATCGGTTGACTGATAGAAATAGGATTTACCTGTAAATCGTTCATCTCTAAAACCTCTTAACCCATTGTTCCCTCCTAAGGTGGGGGCATGATAGAAAAAGAAATCTTCACCAGGTTCTCCAGTATTGATTTTCCCTTCTGCAGTGGTTGCAAGCACTAAATTCCCTGAGGAGATTAATTTTTGTTGCACACCAATTCGAGCAGATGCATACCCAAAGCTATTGTTTTCTAAGTCTAAGTTGCTTTTATATCCTACAGTTGCTCCCAAGTATAACGCTTTGGTGGGGAAATCTGCAGCATCCTGGTTCTTATATTCAGCGACCGCTTCACCCCCTACATAATTTTGTCTTTCAAAAGTTTGAGCATTTACATTTGCTGGAGTAAAAAAGCGGTTGGTATCCAATGCTACTTTAAAGCTTTCAAAAGTTCCTCTTACTTTTAAAAATTTACCTGCAATCCCAGCATTTCCAGAAAGTTGTTGTGTTCTAGCGCGGTTAAAGTCTCTTTCGGTTGCATCGTCATCATAAAACGTTTCGTTTCCGTATCCGAAGAAATTTTTTGCATACCCATTTGTAGTACCATATCCATTAATTTCAAGGTTAAGACCTGGAAAGATATTAGCAAATGTTCCACTATAGGCAACTTCAACTGCTTGAAAATTAAAAAAGTATTTTGCTGAAAGTTTGTATTGAAACCTGAAAGGGTTGCCGTTAAATCCGTTATTGGTGTACGTATCGTCTGCTCCTATATAAAGTCCGTCGTCTGTTCTGAAGCCAATATTAGGAATTAAAATATTGCTGTTTTCTTGAAAGTATCTCCAGTGCCACGTATTAGTTTCGTATTGGTTTGTAAACTGAGTGGCAGGTTTTTTTGCATCAAAGTCGGTGTCTTCATATTTCCAATCATATACTTTTAGATTTTTTGCATTGGTGATAGTAAAATCATCATCACCATACCCACCAATCAATCGAATCTTAATTTCGTTGTTACTATTGTCACCCTCTACTGTAAAATTGTCATTATCATCTAGTCCGTAGATCCAGATTTCATCAGTTTGGTCTGCTTGGAAGGTACGTTCAAAAAATACTTTATTTGCTTTATCCTTCAGTTTGCGTTCCAAAACAACTTTGGTCATTCCGTTCTCCATTCGGGTTATGATAATGTTATCGTCTTTAATCGTTCCGTGGATTGCGACAGTTTCATCCATTCGTTCGCCGTAACGGCGAGCGATGCTAACTATATTTTTGAGACGTTCCTTTAGATGGTTTTTTATTTGATCACTAGTCTCGTCTTGAACTTCTTTAGGTAATCTTGTAAATGCCTGATCAATAACTGCGTCTGTCATCCCTAACTGAATAGCTTTAGCTTCTTCCTCCCATACTGAAGCATCATATTTGTTAAGGAGAGATCTGTCAATATTATTGGCTTCGCCGTTGAACCACTTTATATTTTTAATTTCCGGGCCGTAGGATTGCCAGAATCGAACATCTGGTAAAATAAGTTTGATAAGCGGAATGGCAATTCCGTCAAATTTTGAGAAAGCAGCATCTCTATCTCGAGGAACGGGAATAAATCGAACATCATCATCAGATATCTTATACTGAGCCCATCTCCATTGGTCTTCATGACGATCCCAATCGCCAATGAGCATATCAAAAATACGAGCACGGATAAACGCTCTTTGATCTACCGAAAATTTTTCATCTTCTATTAACTTTTCAAAAACATCTGTAGAGCTTTCAAATTCTGTAATTTCTCCTGCCATTTCTGGATTGGCTCTGTTATAGCCTTCATAATCTGCCTGAGCATCATTAGGACGTTCTTCTATATAGTATAACTGGTCTCCATAAGCCTCTCCAAGAATTTCAAATCCTGGTTGCTTAGGGACATAGTACAATTGTGTATTCGCATGGTTAATGTTTACAGATTCTGCCAACGGATTTATAACCAATTGCATATAAGGATGAGTGGTGCTAAAAAAGTCATATACAGCTTCTTCGGCAAAAGTTCCCTTATATTCTTCTTCGTTGTAAGCAATTCCTTTGATCTTAAAGCGTAAAAATTTGAGTGCGTTTTTTTCGAGTCCACGCATGGCATATTCTCTATCATCGCTATCATTCAGTCTAGCTGAATACGATTGATGTCCACCACCTTTTTTCTGAACTACTAATCCGTTGTACATATTTTCAAGGATACCAACTTCTGCTGTTACTGGCTTTCCAAAATAAGAGCGGTATCTTTTTCCCCAGAAAAACTTATAAAATCCAGACTTATTTAATTTATCTTCATTGGTGGTAATAGCTAACGTTTTTGTTGAACTTTCAAAGTTTGGTGTGGTAAATTCTTTTTCTTCTTCAGGAAATTGTTCTGTGACATCAAAGCTATTTTTTTCAGCTTCCGAAGTAATAAAATCTACCGTAGAACTTCCATCTTTATAATATTTTAAAATGGCAAATCCTTCTTTTCCGTAGGTAAATTGACCTTCATATCTTAAGATACCTCCCATAGCTGTAATGTCGTCTTTGCTACGGTTTGTAACTTTAGCTCCTCCCATAGAACCGCTAATGATTTGACGCACATTACCCCCTTTTAGATACTGTAAACTTTCTTCATGTCCCGATATGATAGTGACTCTATCAAGTTCTGCTACCAAGGAGCTTACTAGAACTCTTAATTTATTATATCGTTCAAAATTGGCTTGTTTTGGAGAGAAACCTCCTATACTTTTTGCATACGTTCCATTTGTATAAATAGGATGGTGCATCACAATGACGAGGTTCTTATTTCTGGAATCTTTAATCATTCCTTCTAATTCTTCAGCAAAACGCCTTCGCGTAACAATATCTGTACACTTTTGGTTGATTTGTTCAACGCGATCCCAATTGGCGATATACCATTGAGAGTCTACAAGAATCATATCCAGATCGTCTGCGACTTCTCTGTATTCAAGGGGACAAACATTGTTGGGTTCCACCTCAGTTCTTTTAATATCGTTGTCTTTAATGTAATCTTCTACCCATTCTATCTTACCAGCGTCAAAACTACTCCATTCGTTATCTCCGGGTACAAAATATGTTTTTCCTTTAAAGTTTTTTGTTGCTGAAAGTTGGGCTGCCAACCTTGTTTCTTTTGTATCTTTATTGTCTTCATTGGCAACCGTATAGTCGCCAGTATAAAGCAATGTACTTTCTTTTGGAGCATTTTCAAGATACGACTCAAGTAACGATTGTAGATTAGAATTTACAACTCCGTTTCCTTGTCCGCCAGCAATATAAAAAGTATGAATAGGTTGTTCACCTTTTAAAGAAGCTTGAGAAATGTTTGACTGAGGTTGGTAGGATGCACAAGCACTTACCAACAAAGTGGTAAGTGACAATGCAAAAAATTTAAAGGGGTTTTTGAAGGTAGATTGTATCATATATGAATTTCGTTAGTGTACTTTTTTACGAGTGTTAAAAGTACAGAAGCTACCGAAAACTCTATATATGTTTAGGAATACTTTAGTATTTAAGGGGGTTAATCTATTGTTAATTTGTAGAGATTTCCACCTTCGGTTCCGTTTCGTTCATCCACGATATAAAGAGTTTTAGAATCCCCAAAAGCAATACTTTCTTTTTGAGAAGAATGTTCTAACTGAATTTTCTTTACAGCTCCTTCCAATAAGTTTCCTTCTGGATAATCACTAATAATCCAGACCTTATCATGACTTAACAATGCAATTTTTCCTGTTGCGTGGTCTATGGCTGCAGAAGTTATCTGGCAATTACTTTTGTCATCACAGGTTTTTAATTTTCCGAGGAAAACAGCATCATTTTGACCAGGTCCATTAATTATACGGTAAACGCTTGTTGTTCCATCAAAACCATCGGTTCTGTTTCTAGTAAAAATATAGAAGCTGTTTTTTGTTGCAATAAATGCCTCTACATCAAATGATTGTGAATTATCTTTTGGGGGGTATTCGGTTTGGTCTTCAAATTTAAAGATTGATCGATATACTTTTAAGGTATCTTGCCAGTTTAAAAGTTTATAGATAGCAAGATCTTTTCTTTTGCTTTTATTATTTCCAAAATCACCTATATATAGGTTTCCTTCTTCATCACTTGCTAGATCTTCCCAATCTATTTTTTTAAGTCCTCTAACAGGAATTTCTTTTTCCACTTTTTTATCTGAAACATTATACCCATAAAGATTTGGCTTGTTACCATGATCGTCGATCATCCATAATAGAGGTGATTTAGGTGTTATTTCAATACCGCTTATTTCGTCAAGGTCATTTGGTAGCGAAGAGAGAATTTCTATGTTGCCAAAATCTGTAGTACAGCTTGCAAAAAATGTAGCTAAAAAAAGAATAGATAGTTTTTTCATGTTTATTTATTATGCTTCTGGGTGTGTATCTGTTGCGCTCATTGTCCATGCATCGAGCATCCAGCTTGTTTTTTCTAAATCTGCAATGTATCCACCCATAAGATCGATAGTACCTTCATCTCCTGCATCATCTGCTTTTTCAATAACAGTACGCATTTGTTTTAAAATACTTCCATGATCTTTTAAAAGTAATTTTACCATTTCAAGATCTTTAATTTCTGAAGGACTTTCAGAAAGATTTGAATTTTTTAAATATTCAGAAAAATTACTAACTGGTTGAAATCGCAGTGTTAATATTCGCTCCGCAATTTCGTCAATTTTTAGTTTAGCATCATCATACATTTCTTCAAATTTTACATGTAAATCAAAAAAATGCCTTCCTACAATATTCCAGTGGAAATTTCGTAACTTCTGATAGTAAATATGATAGTCTGCAAGAAGTACGTTCAGTTCTTTTGCAGTATTAGTTACCTTTTTCTTATCTAGATTTAAATAATTCATCATTTTGCTTTTAGTTATACCAAAGGTACAAGAGGGAAATGTAATGCGCAATTATAATTGCTTTTTGACAAATTTTTAACGGTATGATTCGGTTGAGATTTAAAATTACTTGAAGACAACACAATTCATCTAAAAATGTACCTTTGCAATCTAACAAATCCTATATGAAAAATAACCTGCACACTGCAATTCAGGCAGCCATAGAAGCTGGAAAAGCAATCCTAAAAATTTACACGACAGATTTTGAGATTGAATATAAAGGAGATGACTCACCGCTAACTATTGCAGATAAAAGTGCTAATGAGGTTATAAATAGATTTCTTAAGAAAACGAATATTCCAATTATTTCAGAAGAAAACAAGCAAACAGACTACTCTGAACGTCGTAGATGGGATCTTTGCTGGATTGTGGATCCTCTGGATGGAACGAAAGAATTTATAAAAAGAAATGGTGAGTTTACGGTCAATATAGCTCTTGTATCTTGTGGAAATCCAATACTGGGCGTCATCTACGTTCCAGTTTCAAAGACCTTATATTTTACTGCTGAAGACGCTAAACGTGCCTATAAATACGTACTTCTTTCTGAAGAAGAAACTTCTATTGATACAATACTTACAAATGCTAAAGAAATAGTTCCTGATACTGAAAAATCTTCCGTTGTGAAAGTAGTAGGAAGTAGGTCACATCTTAATGAGGATACAAAAAACTTTATTGCTAAGATCGAAGCAGAGAAAAATGTTGAAATCGTTTCAAAAGGAAGTTCATTAAAGTTCTGCCTTGTAGCCGAAGGTGCTGCTCATCTTTATCCTCGATACGCTCCAACCATGGAGTGGGATACTGCAGCAGGGCAGGCAATTTGTCAAGCTGCTGGAGTAGCAGTAATCAATAATGAAACAAATAAACCGCTTGAGTATAATAAAGAAAACTTACTTAATCCGTACTTTTTAGTTAAAGCGTAATGACCCAGGTATCTTATAAACGGCATATTGCAAAAACGATTACCTGGCGAATTGTTGGAACTGTAGATACCATTCTGTTATCTTGGTTCATTACAGGAGATGGGTTTTTGGGTTTAAAAATTGGGCTGGTCGAAGTAATCACCAAAATGCTCCTTTATTTCTTTCATGAAAGAGTATGGTATAAAATAAATCTTTCAAAAAATGGTGTAATTTTGGAAAGCCGGAAACGCCATTTGGCAAAAACGTTCACTTGGCGTACTGTTGGAACCATTGATACTATGTTAATTTCTTGGATCCTTTCAGGTAACCCATTTACTGGATTAAAAATTGGTTTTGCAGAGTTGATTACCAAAATGGTTTTATATTATCTGCATGAACGTGCCTGGTATCGAATTGATTTTGGTGTAAAAAATAGAACAGAAGAAACATGAAAAATATTGTCGTACATCATTTTTCAGTGACAAAAGAACAGCGAAGTATGTTGAAAAATCAACGCCCGCTGTTATTATGGTTTACTGGACTTTCAGGTTCTGGTAAATCTACCATTGCGAATGCTTTGGAAGAAGCACTTTCAGAAAAAAAACACCACACATATATTCTGGATGGAGATACTATTCGGAACGGTTTAAATAATAATCTTACCTTTTCTGCGGAAGATAGATCCGAAAATATCCGTCGTATTGCCGAAGTTTCCAAGTTGATGTTGGACGCAGGCCTAATTGTTTTGGCTGCTTTTGTATCTCCATACCGAACCGATAGAGAAAAAGTAAAGACCACTGTTGAAAGTGAAAATTATATTGAGATATTTGTGAACACTCCTTTAGTAGAATGTGAAAATAGAGATGTTAAGGGATTGTATAAAAAAGCCAGAAAAGGAGAAATTAAAGATTTTACAGGAATTAATGCTCCTTATGAAGCTCCTGTAAGCCCTCATATTACTATCGACACTACAAAACTTTCAGTAAAAGAAGCGGTGCAAGAGATTTTGCACTATATAGAACCGAAATTGAAATTAGAAAATGAGTAAATATTATTTAAACTATTTAGATGAATTAGAGTCGGAAGCTATCTATATTTTACGAGAAGTCTGGGCGCAGTTTGAAAATCCTGTCATCTTATTTTCTGGCGGAAAGGATTCAATATTAGTAACGCATCTAGCTCAGAAAGCATTTTATCCTTCAAAGATTCCCTTTCCTCTAATGCATGTCGATACAGGACATAATTTTCCCGAAACCATACAATTTCGAGATGATTTGATACAAAAACTGGACGCACGACTTATCGTAGGTTCGGTTCAAGAATCTATAGACCAAGGAAGAGTTGCAGAAGAACGAGGAAAGAATGCCACTCGTAATGCGCTACAAATCACCACTTTATTGGATGCTATTGAAGAAAACAATATTGATTGCGCCATAGGAGGTGGTAGACGTGATGAAGAAAAGGCTCGTGCTAAGGAACGCTTTTTTAGTCACCGGGATGATTTTGGGCAATGGGATCCTAAAAATCAGCGGCCCGAACTTTGGAATTTATTAAACGGAAAGCATTTTGAAGGCGAGCATTTTAGGGCTTTCCCAATAAGCAACTGGACAGAGATGGATGTTTGGAATTATATTCAGAGGGAAAACATTAGCATTCCATCATTGTACTTTGCTCATCAGCGGGATGTGGTTTGGAGACAAAATTCGTGGATTCCGGTTTCAGAGCATTTAAGATTAACGGAAGGTGAAAAAGTGCATTCTAAAAAAATTCGCTTCAGAACACTGGGAGATATTACAATAACTGGTGGTATGGAATCTGAAGCAGATACATTGGAAAAAATAGTTGCGGAAGTTTCAGCTATGAAGCAAACAGAAAGAGGAAACCGAAGTGATGATAAGCGAAGTGAAACTGCTATGGAAGACAGAAAGCGCCAAGGGTATTTTTAAACAGTGAACAGTGAACAGTGAACAGTGAATAGTTAATACTCTTCAGTGGCCTTGAATAGAAAAATAAGGATTTAAAATAGTTCAGAAAAAATGCAAATAGATAAGAATCAATTATTACGTTTTACAACAGCAGGAAGTGTCGATGACGGTAAGAGTACCTTGATAGGGAGGCTTTTGTACGATAGTAAAGCTATTTTTGAAGATCAATTGGAAGCAGTTTCAGTCACCAGTCAGCGTAAGGGTCATGACGGGGTCGATCTTGCTTTGTTTACAGATGGGTTACGTGATGAACGAGAACAGGGAATTACCATTGACGTTGCCTATCGTTACTTTACGACCCCTAAGCGTAAATTTATTATTGCTGATACACCGGGGCATATCCAATATACTCGAAATATGGTAACGGGTGCTTCGACTGCCAATGCAGCGCTTATCTTGATCGATGCTCGTAATGGAGTGATTGAGCAAACCAAGCGACATGCTTTTATTGCTTCGTTGTTGCAAATTCCGCATGTGATTGTATGTGTAAACAAAATGGATCTGGTGGATTATTCCGAAGAAGTATATACTAAAATCGTTCATCAATTTGAAGAGTTTTCATCTAAGTTATATGTTAAAGATGTACGGTTTTTGCCTATTAGCGCATTAGATGGTGATAATGTTGTAAATCGAAGCACTAACATGGACTGGTACAAAGGAGCTCCTCTATTGCATACGTTAGAAGAGCTTCATATAGGAAGCGATCTTAATAAAATTGATGCACGTTTTCCAATCCAAACCGTATTGCGCCCGCAAAGTGAAGCACATATAGACTACAGGGGGTATGCTGGACGAATAGCCAGTGGAATATTTAGACCTGGTGATGAAATTACCGTGATGCCTTCGGGGTTTACGTCAACAATTGCAAGTATTGATACCATGAGAGGTGCTTTGGAAGAAGCCTTTGCACCCATGTCTGTTGCTATTTCTTTAAATGATGATATTGATATTAGCAGAGGCGATATGATTGTAAAAACAAACAACCAGCCTCAAGCCTTGCAGGAATTTGACGCCATGTTGTGTTGGTTGCATAATGATACCGCAAAACCACGTGTTAAGTATACGATTGTTCATACATCCAACGAACAAAAGGCGATGATAAAAAGTGTTTTATATAAAATTGATATTAATACCTACGACAGAGAAGAAAATCAAAAAGATTTATTCATGAATGACATTGCACGTATTAAAATACGTACGACGAGACCATTAATGATCGATGAATATCGTGACAATCGAATTACTGGAAGCTTTATTTTAATTGATGATGCAACACATGAGACTGTAGCAGCAGGGATGATAATTTAATTCGAACTCTTTGAACCTAAGTTCAATCTTTAACAGCAAACAAATTAGAGGAGCTGCTATAGGAAGTATTCTTATAAAGTTTCTATCTGCATTTTTTGCACTGATTAACGGAATTTTACTAGCACAGATGTTATCTGTGGAGGATTTTGGAATATACATTCTTGCATTTACGACCATATTAGTAATTACGATTCCAGTATCTCTAGGCCTTCCTGAACTTCTTACACGGTATGTTTCAAAATACGATACTGAAAAGAATTTCGAAGCTATGAAAGGTTTATTAATTAGATCGAATCAAATTGTTCTAGTTACAAGTTTTATAGCAATCTTGATTGCTTTTATATTATATCTTTTATGGTGGAAAAATTATTCAGAAACAATTGTTATTACCTTTTGGTATTCCTTGGTACTATTACCTGTTCTAGTTTTTGGAGCATTACGGGCAGCCACATTACGCGGTTTAAAATATGTTGTGTTAGGGCAAATGCCTGATACTTTTCTTCGGAATTTATTTTTAACACTTGCACTTGTAATAGTATATTTTTTCAACCTAGAAATAACTCCTCAAAAAGCAATGTTTTTTCATTGTATTGCAGCTGTTGTTGCTTTTTTTATTGGATATCTTTTCTTAGAATTTAAAATTTTAAAAACCCTAAGATCTAAAATAGCAATATTCGAAACTAAATTTTGGTTAAAAGAGGCTACTCCTTTTGCAATTACTGGCGGAGTACAAATTTTGAAAACCAGATCTCTCACTTATTTACTGGCCATTTTTGGAAGCCTTGAGGCCGTTGCCATATTTGATGTTGCTATGCGAGGTGCATCTTTGGTTTCGTTTACAGTTGATGCTTTAAACAAGGCTATTTCTCCATATATATCTTCTGCTTTCGAATTACAGCAAAAAAAAACGCTGCAGCGTATCATTAAAAAAACAGCGCGTCTCATATTTATATTATCGATTCCAATAGCACTTATTTTTATAATAGGAGGAGAGGCGATTGTTAGTTGGCTGTTCGGTAATGAATATATTGCTTCATACATTCCATTAATAATATTATGCATAGGTCATATTGTTAACGCTCTTTCTGGTCCGTTAGCAGCCGTGCTGAATATGACTGGTAATCAGACCGTATTATCCAAAAATCAAATATTGATGATGATTACGAGTATCCTTTTAAGTATCCCTCTAATTTACTATTATAATGTTCTTGGAGCTGCAGTTGTTTTTTCGGTAGTTCTGTTAATTCAAAACTCTTTATTGTACGTATTTACAAAACGAAAGTTAAAATTAGATACAACAGTTTTTTAAGAATTGATAATCTTTTTTTTATTTATTCTATTTGCAGAAGAAGGATTTTCTGCAATTATAAGATTGTAGAATTTTTTATCAATTTTTTTTAAAGGTATTAGTTCATTAGTTTTCCTTGAAAATAATTGTGCCAGTAATTGAAAGGTAAAAGAGTTCACTGAAAAACCTAATAATTTTGGCTGATTGGTCATATAAAAATTCGAATACCCTAGATTTTTTAATTTTTCAATTAGTTTAAGTGCTTTATTTGAATTATTAATAAATTCAAAGCAAATAATAGGTTTTTGTTTTTTTATTGCATTCTCAAATCCTATGATTGCCTCAAGTTCATGACCTTCGATATCAATTTTCATTATTGAAAAATCTTCAAAAATAACATCATCTCCCCTTTTAACCTTTATTTTTTGAGTGCTATCATCTTCTTTTGTAGTAATTCCTCCACCTCCTATATTATCTTCTGGAACTTGAAGATTTAATATTTGAGAAGTGTTTGAAAGCCCGAAAGGATGTAAAATAACATTCGATAAATTTCTAGTATTAAGTTTTAAAACTTCAAAAACCAAAGGATTTGGCTCAAAGCTAAAAACCTTTTTAAAGTGTTTCGAAAATTGAAGTGTGTGATTGCCAATATTTGCTCCAATATCAAGTATCACATGTTTTCTTGTATCAAAATCTAAAGAATTTATAATAGTGGCTATATCATGCTTTTCATACACTCCATAAGCAAATACTTCTTCTCCGATAAAATCGCGAGAAAAAACTAATAATTGTGGCTCTCCTTTGTGGTATTTTCTTAATTTGCCTAACAGAATTCGAGTCACAGTACTCAGAAAATAATACTTCACTTGTTCAATTTTTGTACGGTGAATTTACTATTATTTGTGTAGTTTATAATTAAATAACCAATTATATATTGATTTCTGTCATTGTCCCACTATATAACAAAGAACTGTTTGTTGCTCAAACGATACATTCTGTATTGAATCAGACGTTTGATCATTTCGAAATTCTGGTGATCAATGATGGAAGTACAGATTCTTCATTAGAAGTGGTTTCTACTATTAAAGATGAAAGATTACGAATCATATCCATAGAGAACTCTGGAGTTTCTGTGGCGAGAAACACAGGAATAGAACATGCAAAATACGATTGGATAGCCTTTTTGGATGCAGACGATTGGTGGGCGCCTACATTTATTTCTGACATAAAAAAAGCGATGAACAACTTTACCAATCAATTTATTTTTGCCACAGGAAGAAGTCGCGTTTTTAACAAGGAAACCGAACGATATTCACATACATTTTTACCTGAAAACGGAGCCACAGAGGCTCTAAATTATTTTCAGATTATTAGCAAGTATTTGCCGCCTATTAATTCGTCTAATGTTGTTATTCATAAAAATCTCTTTCATGAAAACGGATATTTTAAAGAAGGTCAATTAAAACACGAAGACCATGACCTCTGGCTTCGATTATGTATTGAAAATGAAGTGATTTTTATAAACAAACCACTCTCATTTTATCGTAAAACTGAAGCAGATTCGGCGTCAAACAGTCATTACAACGCTTCAGATTTTTTACTGTATTTGAACACTATCAAAGGGGTCTATGATCAACTTTCTGAAACAAATAAACATTATCTTAAAATGTATGCCAACCGATTTACGGCACTAACCTACCTTAAGAATTATAAAAATTATACAAGTGTCGAAAGGGATACTCTAAACCCTTTTTTAAACTTTTTTTGTGAAGGGAATTACAGGAGCGCTATTCGTATATCTAGAACACTCCCTTTTTCAATCTACCCTTTTCTTAAACTCTTGCAACTAAAATGGAAGAAGGAAAGGTAAATTTATTTATCGTAGGTGCCATGAAGGCAGGAACAACTAGTTTTGTGGAGATGCTTTCTCAACATCCAGATATTTATGTTCCACCCATTAAAGAGCCTCATTATTTTATTGAAAAATTACCTAAAAGTCTTTATGAGCCTTCCCGTTTTTTTAATTTGGATAGCTATTTTGATAAAGATTTCCCTAAATCTTTGCATATCACTAAGGTTGAGAAGAAAGCACATTATAAAAAATTGTATTCTCTTGCTAAGAATGAGAAATACTGTGTTGACGCAAGTACCGCATATTTACATGCACCTGGAGTTTCAGAAGCGATCTATAATTATAATCCATCTGCAAAAATTATCATACTTTTGAGAGACCCTTTTAAACGAGCGTATTCCCATTATAAAATGGATTTGGGGTTAGGGAGGACTAGTGAGAAATTTGAGACATTGATTGAGAAAGAGGTAAAGCAATATGAAGCAAATAGTCTTCCTTGGAATTCGTATCTAGGAATGAGTTTTTATGATCGCCAAGTGAAATCTTTTATAGAAAAATTTGAACATGTTTTGGTAATTCAACTGGAAGATTTATTGAATAATTCCAAAAATGAGTTAAAGACTCTAAGTGATTTTTTAGAGATTTCAACATTTAGAGTTACTGAAGGTAGTACTAAAAATATCTCACGTACTTTGCGGTTTCAGAAAGTATTTTTCTTTCTGAAAAGAGTAGGTTTGAAAGATTATTTTTCAAAAATAATTGGGACTAAAACGAGGCAATATTTATTTCGAATTTCATCTAAAAAAGCTTCAGAAACAATAGAATTAGATGAGAAATTAAAGCTGAAAGTACTAGAAATTTTTAAATCTGAAACCATGTAATGATATTAGATACGTGTATATGTATTATTGTTTTTTTAATCGGGTTTAATCTGAAAAATTGGTATTTAGATTTTTCAAGAAGGGATAAGAAAAATCTCACTTATTTATTTTTCTTTCATTTTGCCGTTGCAATAGCTTTTCATTTTTATATTTCAAGATTTGGGGGAGATGCCCAATACTATTGGTCTGAACCTAAAAATAGGATGCTTGAAGAGATTTTTAAACTTATAAAAAGAGGTTCTGCTACTGGGAGCATTTACTTGCTAAATTACATCCCGAGCAACTTATTGCAACTGTCATTTTTTACAGGTAATATGGTATATGCCCTGTTTGGCTATTTGGGATTTATCTATTTATACCGAATCCTTAAAACAATATTTGTAGAAAAAGAAGTGCTCTCTAAAGTCAAATTTTTGTCTCTTCCGATAGTTCCATGGATATTATTTCTACCAAACTTACATTTCTGGTCTTCTGGGATTGGAAAGGATAGTATCCTTTTTACCTGTATTATTTCTTTTGTATATGGGTTACAGAAAATTAGAAAACGATGGTTTTTACTTTTGCTGGCGCTCCTACTGTCCTTAGCCATTAGACCCCACATTACATTATTTTTATTGATAGCTTTTGGGATAGGATTTATGTTGGACGGTAATTTAAAAGCCTACCAAAAGGGGTTTATATTTGTCGTATTTGTGGCAGGGTTTATAGCCATCTTTGATTATGTGCTTACGTTTGTACAATTAGAAAGTCTGGAGAGCAATGCCATAGAACAATATGCATCCACTAAGGCAGCAAAATTAAATCAGGTTACATCTGGGTCTGGTATCGATATTAGCGGATATCCATTTCCATTGAAAGTAGTTACCTTTTTATACAGACCTTTCTTTTTTGATGTTAATGGAATTCTTGCTGTGGTAGCATCTTTTGAAAATTTAATACTGCTTATTTTTTCTATAAAGCTTCTATTCAAAAAACCCTGGCAGGCTTTCAAAAATGCAAGTTCGTTACTTAAAGGGATGCTCATATTTTTTCTTTTAGGAACAGTTTCATTTTCACTTATTTTGGGGAATTTAGGAATCATGTTGCGTCAAAAAAATATGTTTATTCCTTTTTTCATTGTTTTTGGTATCTGGGTACTATATCAGTTTAATCTAAGTAAAAACTCCACCATTGAAAGTTCTACAAGTCATAAATAGTCTTCATACGGGAGGAGCCGAAAAATTACTTCTCGAAACCATTCCAAGATATAGAGATGCTGGAGTGGAAATGGATATTTTATTACTTGACGGTACCGTGACTCCATTTCTTTCGGCATTAAAAGAGAACTCGAAATGTACTGTTTATTTTTCTTCAAAAGCAAGTGTATATCACCCACTACATATTTTTAGACTTAGAAAGTATCTTAAGAACTATGATATTGTCCATGTGCATTTATTTCCTTCACTGTACTGGGTTGCGCTATCAATTTTTTTTTTCAGAATAAAAACAAAAACAATTTTTACTGAACATTCATCGCATAATAGAAGAAGACACTCTTTCTATAGAGTATTTGAGCGGTGGATTTATAGTAAATACGATACTATTATCACTATTTCTGAAAATAGTAAGCAAAATTTGAAGCAACATATAAGAGGTGTTAAGAACAATTTGGTAACCATTAACAATGGTGTTGCTATTTCTAAATTTATAAATGCTTCTGAAAGTGCCGAAATTTTATCTAAAAAAGTTGGAAATAAGAAATTTCTAATTCAAGTGTCAAGGTTCTATTATCCTAAAGACCAAAATACGGTCATTCGTTGTTTACAGCATCTTCCTCAGGAAGTTGCATTGCTCCTTGTAGGAAATGGAAAGGAAATACATACATCAAAAAAGTTGGTAACTAAACTAGGCTTAGAAAACAGAGTTCACTTTTTAGGCCTTCGAAGTGATGTTCCTGCATTATTAAAAGCTTCAGATATTGTAATACTTTCATCACAATACGAGGGACTTTCACTTTCCAGTATAGAAGGTATGGCTTCCGGGAAGCCTTTTATTGCTTCAGAGGTGCCTGGCCTCACCGAAATTGTAAAAAACGCCGGGATTTTATTTTCAGTAGGAAATGAAAAAGAACTTGCATTACGTATTTCAGAATTGCTTGAAAACAAAGAGTTGTATGCTAATGTTGCGCTAAAATGTCAACAAAGAGCTGCCCAATACTCAATAGAGCATATGGTAGAAAGTCATCTTAAATTATATAAAAGCTTGTGACAAAACCTAAACTCATCCGTATAACGACTGTCCCTATTTCCCTTGAAAAACTGCTTGAGGGTCAGTTACAATATATGCAACAGTTTTATAATGTTAGCGCGATTTCTTCAGATAAGAAACGATTAGAGGAGTTTGGTAAAAAAAATCATGTTGCCACTTATTCACTTACTCTTACCAGAAAAATAACTCCTTTAAAAGATATAAGAGCAGTATTTAAGCTATTTCATTTTCTTCGGAAAGAAAGGCCATTAATTGTTCATACACATACCCCAAAAGCTGGCATCGTTGGTATGATGGCTGCTTATCTAGCAGGAGTTCCAATACGATTGCATACGGTGGCTGGATTGCCTTTAATGGAAGCTCGAGGATTTAAACGAATGGTTTTAAACCTAATTGAAAAAGGAACCTATCGATTCGCAACCAACGTATATCCGAATTCTCAGGGATTGTACGATTTTATTCTCTCGGAAAGATTTACTTCAAAAAAGAAGCTTTCTATACTAGCTAACGGAAGTAGCAACGGAATTGATATATCGCATTTTTCACCCGCTCATTTTTCTGAAACAGCACTCTTTAATTTAAGAACGAAAGTATCTATTTCTCCCTCAGACTTTGTTTTTCTATTTGTAGGGAGATTGGTAAAAGATAAAGGTATCGTGGAGGTAGTCGATGCGTTTGTAGCTTTTCAAAAAAAATACTCCGACTCTATTTTACTACTCGTAGGTCCAATGGAAGCTGCGCTCGATCCATTGCCTAAAGCAACACTCGACTTGATAGCACAACATCCAAACATACGGACTACAGGCTATATTGAAGATGTTCGTCCCTATTTCGCAATAAGTACTGCTTTCGTTTTTCCTAGTTATCGTGAAGGTTTCCCCAATGTAGTGTTACAAGCTGCTTCCATGAAGGTACCGTGTATTGTATCAGATATCATTGGCAACAACGATATTATAACTCATAATGTCAACGGAGTGATGGTTCCTCCTAAAGATACAGATGCATTAGTAAAAGCTATGGAAGTGCTTTATAACAATCCAGAATTGAGACTTCAATTTGCTGAAAAATCTTACGAAAATGTTACCCAGAAATATGAGCGCCAACAGGTATGGAATGCTTTACTGAAAGAATACAAGCGTTTAGAGCATAATCTTTTGTAATTTTAGAACGTGTATAGATTTTTTTTGAAACCTTTTTTAGATTTTATAACTGCGCTGGCGGGTTTTATACTGCTACTTCCTATATTTTTACTGCTTACTTTTTTATTGTCGTTTCGTTTTCAGGGAGCTCCCTTTTTTATTCAGAAACGCCCAGGTAAACACGGGAAGATCTTCAGCATTATTAAATTTAAAACCATGACCGAAGCTCGAGACGGCTGGGGTGAACTCCTGCCAGATGATCAGAGAAGTACTGCTATTGGCAAATTTATACGAGCGACTTCACTGGATGAAATTCCGCAGCTACTCAATGTGATTATAGGCAATATGAGTATGGTAGGACCACGTCCTTTGCTACCAGAATATCTGCCTTTATATACAAGCTTTCAGAAAAGAAGACATCGTGTTAAGCCTGGAATTACCGGTTATGCTCAAGTAAATGGTCGCAATGCAATATCCTGGGAACAAAAATTTGAACTCGATGTGTATTATGTTGAACATCAGAGTTTTTTATTAGACCTAAGCATCTTGCTTAAAACGGTAAAAAAAGTATTTTTACGCAGTGACGTGAATACAAATCCTAACATGACGATGTCACGATTTAAAGGAACTAAAACCGAATGAAACATATCACACTTTATGGGGCTGGCGGGCATTGTTATGCGGTCATTGAATTGATTCGTAGCCTGGGAGAGTACATTCCTACGCTTGTAATTGACCATGACCCAAGGGAAGGTTCTATTCTTACTATTCCTGTTTCTAAAAATGAAGATCATGCTCCAGAAACTGCCTGTATTACAATTGGGGATAATGCCATTAGGAAACGAATTTCAAGAAGTATAGAAGCAGATTTTCCAACATTCATACACGAATCTGTTGTACAATATCCGTCGGTTTCAATAGGAAAAGGTACTGTTGTTTTGCCTTTGGCATTATTGGATGCAGCAGTGTCTATAGGTGATTTTTGTATTATTAATAATAGTGCGACAATATCTCACAATGTTGCTTTAGAAAATTATGTGCATATCGCTATTAATGCAGCGATTGCCGGAGGAGTAAAAATAGGCGAGGGAACTTTAGTAGGTGCTGGCGCCGTAATTAACCCTGAAATAAATATTGGAAAATGGGCTATCATTGGATCAGGAGCAATAGTCACCAAAGATGTCCCCGATCATGCTGTGGTTTACGGAAACCCTGCAGTTGTTAAAAGATACACAAACGAATGAAAGATAGAATTTACCTGTCATCTCCTCATATGGGTGGAACCGAACAGCACTTCGTAAAAGAAGCGTTCGATACGAACTGGATATCGCCTTTGGGAAAGAATGTGGACGGATTTGAAGCTGACTTACAATCGTATTTGGGAGAAAATAAAGAAGTGGCAGCGCTGAGTTCTGGTACTGCAGCCTTGCATTTAGCGTTACTAGTAACTGGTGTTACAAAAGGCGATGAAGTGATCTGCCAGAGTATGACGTTTGCAGCATCTGCGAATCCTATTGTATATCTGGGAGCAAATCCAGTTTTTGTAGATAGTGAAACCAATACCTGGAATATATGTTCAGAAACTTTAGAACAAGCAATAAAAGATAGAATTGCAAAAGGGAAAAAACCTAAAGCTATTATTGCTGTTCATCTCTACGGAATGCCATTCAATGCTTCTGAAATTTTAAAAATAGCCTCAAAGTATTCTATTCCAGTAATCGAAGATAGCGCTGAAGCGTTGGGAAGTAGCTACAAAAAACAAAAGTGTGGCACATTTGGCGATATCTCAATCTTATCTTTTAATGGAAACAAGATCATTACAACTTCTGGCGGTGGAGCTTTGGTAACGGCTTCGGCGGCATTAAAAAAGAAAGCGGTATTTCTTGCAACGCAGGCAAGGGATGACGCTCCTCATTATCAGCATAGCGAAATAGGATATAATTATAGATTGAGTAATATCTGTGCAGGAATAGGTAGAGGGCAGATGGAGGTACTTGACAAACACGTTACTTTGAAAAGGAAAATGAATGCTTTTTATAAGGAATTGTTTTCTAAAACCGAAGGTGTTTCAGTCTTTACGGAACCATCTGAGAAGTATTTTTCAAATCATTGGTTGTCCTGTATTTTAATTGATCAAGCAGTAACAGGGTATTCACCTTCTGAAGTCAGAGAAGCGTTGGAGAAACAACACATTGAATCGCGGCCTTTATGGAAACCTATGCATCTTCAGCCTATTTTTAAAGAAGCTCCATTTTACAAAACGGGTGTTTCTGAAAGATTATTTACTACCGGATTGTGTTTGCCTTCAGGATCGAACCTTTCCGAAGAGGATAAAAAACGAATTGCAGCTGCTTTGCAACCATTTCTATAGGCAATGTGTATCTTTAGTTCATAAATCAGCATCGTGAAGCCCTCAAAAAATAAATTAAGTTTTCTTTATAAAGGCGATAATCGCCTCAAAATTTTGGATCAAAGGTATTTGCCTCGATGGATTGTGGTACTTATCGACTTGTTCCTGATAAATGTTGCGTGGATAGCTACCTATTTTATTTTAGCGGAAACGCCCATTGTTTTTTATAAGACACTAACAGTTACTGAGCAGGGATTTCTAGTTGTTATGCTAACCGCCATGTTATTTTTTGTCTTTAAAACCTATTCAGGTATTATACGGCATTCTTCTTTTACCGATATCGTAAAATTAGCACTTGCATTGTTTTTTACCATGACGATTGCCGTGCTATTTAACATAGTTTTTGAAGCGATTGAAGGAACAAAAATACTACTTACAACCTCTATATTTTTATATTGTTTACTGTCGTTTACGTTGTTATTTTCATTTAGAGTAGCCGTGAAAGAAAGTTATTATTTTCTTCGGAAAAATGCATCGCTCTCCTCAAAAAAACGCACTGCGATCTTAGGAACCAATGACGATGCTATTTCTTTGGCTAATGCATTGCTTCAGGATTCAAAATTGTCGTATACTTTAGTAGGATTTATTTCTGAAAACCAAACCTCTAGGCGCTTTAAGATTTTAGGGAAACCTATTGTTTCTTTGGGCGAAAATTATACAGAAACCCTCTCTAAACTTTCCGTAGAAAGTGTGCTTATGATCCATGATGCTTCAGTAAATTCGAATCGGCAAAAAATTTCTGAAGCTTTAGTCAATGCTGGTATTGAAGTGTTAAGCGTTCCTTCGTTGATAGATTGGACCCAGACTAAACAATTAGAAAGAAAGATTAAACCTATTCAAATTGAAGATTTGTTAGACCGTGATCCAATTTCAATCAATACCGATCTCATTAAAAAAGATTTAGAAGGAAAAACCATACTGGTAACCGGAGGAGCAGGATCTATAGGAAGCGAAATTGTTAGGCAAGTGGCAGGTTTTACTCCTAAAACTTTGGTCATCTTAGACCAATCTGAACTATCCCTATATCAATTAGAGTTAGCGTTACAACAAGAGTTTCCAAAGCTACATTTTGTAACAGAACTGGCCGATATAAGCAATATGTATCGACTGGAATTGCTTTTTGAAAAATATGATTTTGACATCGTATATCATGCTGCTGCTTACAAGCATGTGCCGCTTATTGAGCGGAATCCGCATGAAGCAATCTATGTTAATATTCTAGGAACAGTAAATTTATCTATTCTTTCGACCAAACATGAGGTAAAAAAGTTTGTGATGGTTTCTACAGACAAAGCCGTGAATCCAACCAATGTGATGGGAGCTTCAAAGCGTGCTGCAGAAATGTACGTTCAGGCGCTTCAGCAGGAGAAAGGTGTTTATACGCGTTTTATAACGACTCGTTTTGGAAATGTATTGGGAAGCAGTGGCTCTGTAATTCCGCTGTTCAGAAAACAAATCGCCGAAGGAGGCCCCGTTACGGTAACTCACAAAGATATTATTCGTTATTTTATGACGATACCAGAGGCTTGTCAGTTAGTACTCCAGGCGGGAACTATGGGTAATGGTGGTGAAATTTATGTGTTTGATATGGGGAAGCCAGTTAAAATTTATGAACTAGCAAAACGTATGATTCGTTTGTCTGGATTTGAACCTGATGTGGATATTAAAATTAACATTTCTGGGTTGCGCCCCGGAGAAAAGCTATATGAAGAGTTGTTAAATGATAGCTCAACCACTCAGCCTACACACCATCCAAAAATCATGATTTCGAAAGTTCCGGTAACTCATTTTGAAACTACTAAAGAAAAAATTAAAGCTATAATTACATCAGCGACGACAGATACCGATCTAAAGTTTGTCAAACTACTTAAAGAGCTTGTACCCGAATTTAAAAGCGAAAATTCTCAGTTTGAAAAGCTGGATATGCGCATTCGTCATAAAAATGTTGATAAATAGGCTAAAATCCTTTAATAACTATTGATTTTGGTCTTATTTCACAAGTTTCATAAATGATATATTTACGTTAATTAATACGTGATGAGAAAACTTTTACTGCTAATCTTCCCTTTTCTACTGCTTTCGTGTGCCACAAAAAAGGAAATTGTTTACTTTCAGGATTCTGAAACGCTTCATTTAAAAGAAACAGGTTTGTCTTTTGAGCCTATTATTGAAAATAATGATATTCTCCATATTTCATTGTCCTCACAGAGTGAAGTTGGGTTGAGTCCGTTTCAGAAAAAAACAGCGATAGGTTCAAATATGTCAACTAACAATCCAGGGCTGGAAGGCTATCTGGTAGATAGTGGGGGATCGATTCAATTTCAAATCCTAGGGGACATTACTGTAGCTGGCAAAACTCGCGCAGAAGTAGAAGATGTTTTACAAAGCAAACTGTCCGAATTTGTTACAGATGTGGTTGTTGATGTTCGCATTTTAAATTTTAAAATTACTGTTTTGGGCGAGGTCAACAATCCTGGAGTGTTTGCCATCGAAGATGAGCGTGTCACTTTGCCACAAGCTATTGGGCTTGCAGGTGATTTTAGTGAAGACGGTCGTAGGGAAAATGTAACGGTATTAAGGGAAGTGAATGGTGTCCAAAAAGTAACTAGAATAGATTTTACAAAAACAGATTTATTTTCAAGCCCTTTTTATTATTTAAAACAAAATGATGTGGTCTATGTAGAACCTACCCTCAAAGGTGTTAAAAAATCTGGGTTTATTCCTGATGTTCCAGCATTATTATCATTATTTACTATTGTTTTAAGCACCGTTATTATTTTAACACGATAAGAAATCATCATGCAAGGACAGTTAGAAACAAAAGAAACACCATTGCGAGATAGTATCAGTCAGTACACACGATACTGGTTTTGGTTTCTATTGTCTTTGGTATTAGCTGCAATGATTGCAGGCATTTATTTGCATTACACAACTCCTGTATATCAAAGTCAGGCGACTGTTATCATTAAAGAAGATAAAAATGGTGGTTTGGGAGAGCTTTCAGCTTTTGCCAATCTAAGTTTCTTTTCAAAATTCAATAATAAGATTGAAAATGAACTTTCGATATTTCGTTCTAATAGGATTATCTCACAGGTTATAGAGAAATTAAATCTCAATATTACGTATCAAACAGAAGGATTAATTGGCACAACTGAGCTCTACACCTATAAACCGTTTGTGGTTCAATACCAATCCTTTGTAGATAGTACTAAAAACCAACCTATCCCGAAATTAATCCTTAATGTCGCGTCTCAACTTGAATACCATGTTGAAAATGAGTCTAAAACAATAAATGCCACTTATAAATTTGGTGAGCGCGTTTCCCTCCCTTTTGGCGAAATTACTGTGTTACCAGTTCTTGACAATATTGATAAATTTGAAAGTTTTTATCAACGACCTATTTCGGTTAGTTATAGACCCATTCATACACTAACTTTAAACTATCAGAATAAGTTGGTAGTGGTAAACGAGATTTCTAATAGTAATGTGGTAAAAATTTCACTTTCTACAAGTGTTCCAGAAAAAGCCGAGGATTTTATAAATGAACTGGTCTTTCAGTATAATAAAGATGCGATTAGCGACCAAAATCAGGTAGCCCAAAAAACAGCAAATTTTATTGATTCCCGACTTGAGATTATTACCAGAGAGCTTGATAGTGTAGAGAAAGGAAAAGAAGATTTTAAAAGTGAAAATAGACTTACCAGTATTGAAGCAGAGGCACAGCTAATTCTTAATAACGCAAGCGATTTTAATAAACGCCAGCTTGATATTGCCACCCAATTGGAATTAGCAAATACGATGATAGATTATATGGAAACATCATCCAGTAATGATCTGTTACCTGCTAATATCGGTTTAAATGCCGAGGGCGTAAATCAATCTGTGAGTAATTATAACCAACTTATCTTAGAAAGAAATAACTTGCTTAAGACCTCTACAGCTATCAATCCTGTTGTAGTAAACGTGACCAATCAAATCGCTCAGGTAAGAGAAAGTATTTTAGAAAGCTTAAAAAATAGCAGCAACGCACTAAAAGTTGCCATGCGTGGTCTTAATTTTCAAGAGTCAACACTTAATTCAAAGATCTCACAAGTACCAACCAAAGAAAAAATTTTCAGGGGAATTGAGCGTCAGCAGGGCATTAAAGAACAATTATATGTATTTCTTTTACAACAAAGAGAAGAAGCTTCTATTTCTCTTGCAGTAACCGCTCCAAAAGCAAAAGTGGTAGACCGGGCCTATAGCAGCCGAACGCCTATTGCTCCTAATAGACCTCTTATATATCTAACGGCACTGGTCGCAGGACTACTGGCTCCCTTCCTTTTTATCTACGGAAAAAGCTTGCTAGACACTAAAATTAAGAACCGAAACTATATTGATAAAAAGCTGAGTAATACTGCTCTCATAGGAGAAATACCAAAACTTAAAAAAGGAACCGAACAACTTATTCAGCAAAACGACCGAAGCGTTCTCGCCGAATCATTTCGAATATTACGTACCAACCTTCAGTATTTATTTTTAAATAAATTAAACAATCCCGAAGACTCTAAAACCATTTTTGTTACTTCTAGCATCAAAGGAGAAGGAAAGACATTTGTGGCCTTTAATCTGGCACTAACCATAGCCCTTACTGGAAAAAAAGTGGTATTGGTTGGTGGAGACATTCGTAACCCACAGTTGCAACGTTACCTGCCGTCATCCAAACAAAATAGCAAAGGACTTACAGAGTACATTGTCGATGCTACATTGAGTGTGAATGAAATCGCTTCAGAAAGTGAAAATAATTCACATCTGGATATCATCCTTTCAGGGGCTATTCCGCCTAATCCTGCAGAGCTACTCATGGAGAAAAGAGTGGCAGACTTTTTCAACGAGGTGAAAAAAAGCTATGATTATGTGATCGTCGACACCGCACCTTCGATGTTAGTCGCAGATACTTTACTCATTAATACACATGCAGATGTGACCTTATATGTAATCCGTGCAGGATATACAGACAAACAACTGTTAGAGTTTACCAACGAAGCCATACAGGATGAACGATTAACTAATGTTGCAGCAGTGATCAATAACGTTTCTCTTAATAATTTTGGCTACGGAAACAAATACGGGTATGCGTACAGTGTTGAAAAACCAAGTCTGAAGCAACGATTGTTTGGGTTGTAATTTCTGAAGCTTTTGAGTTCCATGATATGAAAAAGATATTTCTAGCTCTCTGTTTGTGTACATTTTTTTTAACGTTCTCGCAAAACGTTTCAGTGGAAGGTAGTGTTGAAGCTACTGGTATTTTTTCTTCGGAAGCAACCGATTCACCTTTCTGGTTGTATACCAATACGAACGCTGCCATAACACCCCAAACTGTTTTTTCTGGTACCGCACAAGCTTCAGCAACATATACAATCACCGAAAAATCATTTTTTGAAGGAGGCATTGCTGCATTTTATAGAGAGGGTGAAAACAATCTTGATAATTTTCAGCGTAGAGATTTGTACCTTCAGTTTCAGAATTCCTGGTTAAAAACAACTCTTGGTGCAAAAAAACAACAAGAAAACTTTAAAGGACTTTCTGCTACTAACAAAAATATTTTATGGTCAGGAAACGCTAGACCATTGCCTGGACTCTTACTGGAAGCGAATACTCCCTTAAAAATTTCTGAAACCTTTGGAGTGGATTGGGGAATTGGCCACTATCAGCTTAATGATGCGCGGTATGTAAATGATGTACGAGTACATTACAAACGGCTTGGCATTGTTGCCAAAATAAATGAAAGGAATACATTCACTGCTCGAGTTCAGCATTTTGCTCAATGGGCTGGAACGTCACCAGATTTTGGAGCGTTGCCATCCAATTTTAATGCTTTTGTAGATGTGTTTTTTGCTAAAAAATCATCTGACGATAATATCGCTGGAGAAGTGCAAAACGCATTAGGCAATCATTTAGGCTCATACTTCTTAGAATATAATTTTGGAACCAGCTTTGGAACTTTTACATTATATCACGAGCATCCTTTTGAGGACGGTTCTGGAACTCGGTTAGCTAATTTTCCAGATGGTGTCTGGGGAGTGCATCTTAAATTAGAAAAGGAGGGCATTCTCTCACATCTTTTATATGAGTATATTGATACCAGCGACCAAAGTGGGAATTCTTCTACCAGCGGATTTGATGGTTATTTTGGGAATAATATTTACCGTAGTGGCTGGAGTTATGAAGACAGAGTGATTGGAGTTCCGTTTATTCTTGTAGATCCATCCATCGAATTAGATATGGACAGTTCACGGTATGTAAGCAACCGTGCTAAAGTGCATCACTTTGGATTTACGGGAACCTTTAAAAAAGTTGAATGGTCATTAAAATCTACTGTTGCTACATTTCTGGGCACGTATCGCAATCCGTTTGACCCTAAATTAACAAGCTGGTCTAATTATGCTTCGGTAGCCTATACAACTACTACCTTCGGAAAGATCAAGGTATTTGCTGGAGCCGATATGATTAGTGAACGAAAGCGTATCCTTGGAGGAGGAGTCACCTATAACTACACTTTTTAGAATTTCTTTTTCTGAAGATTCGGCATAAAAAAACCCGGAATTTTCCGGGTTTTCTAAAACAACTAGTCGTTTTATTTTATCGCTACTACTTCAAGATCAAAAGTAAGATCTTTACCTGCAAGGGGATGATTTGCATCTACAATAATATGATCGTCATTTACTTCGGCAACACGTAGTTGTCTTTCACTTCCATCTGGATTTTTAGACATTAATCCCATTCCAACTTCTGGCTTTATTTCTTCGGGTAGGTTTTCTTTAGGCACCGAGTGAAATAATTCTTTCTGAACGTCACCATAGGCTTCAGATTTTGGTATTTTGACTGTCTTTTTTTCATTGACTTTCATAGAAACGATCCCTTTTTCAAATCCAGGAATTAACTTTCCTTGTCCTAAAGTTACTTCTAGTGGCTCTCTTTGTAGCGAGCTGTCAAATACTTGTCCGTTTTCTAGTTTACCTGTGTAATGTACTTTTACAGTATCATTTTCTTTTACTTGACTCATACGTCTGTTTTTATATTAAAAACGCAAAACTACAGGTAGTGAATGAAAACAAAAAACTATAGCAATTTAATTAAGCAGTTTGGCAAAAACTTAACACCTGACGCCTTCAATAGCGCTCTGTTTGTTAAAATTGGATGTATCTACTCTTTCACTCCTTCTAATAATTCTGTAGCTAGTGCTTCATTTCCTGACGTATGTAAAACTGAAATATCTCCCGTCACTTCAAATACAACCGCTCGTACTTCACTCATTTCAATAACGTTGGCTTCCCTAAGCTTTCCGTAGAGATCACCTTTACTAACATTGGCTTTTGATAGATTATGAGAAATAATTTCACCGTCTTTCATTAGAAGTAAAGGGGTATTGGTAAATGCTTTTTTAAATGTGTCAGATTTTCTAATAAAAAATGAATATAGTGTTTGAAGAATAATGATAATCAATAAAGCAATGCCCCCTTTTAAAATCGAATAGTCTGTACTGCCTATAACATCTGCAAAAATAGATCCCATCGCAATCGTTGCAGCAAAATCAACTGAAGTCATTTTTGCAAAAGTACGTAGACCAAAAACTCTGGTATACAGTAAAATAATAAGATAAATAGCAACTACCGAAAGTGCCGATTTATAGATGATAAGTTCGTTTGCGTAAAGCCAGTTTTCCATATTAGAAGATTTTAGTTACTAAGATTTTATTCTCTTCAAGATACTGGAAGTGATCACATCGACAAAATTTTTAACCTATCTTTGGCGTCATGAGTATACTTGTTCAGATTTCTATACTACCCAATCAGCAGGAAGATGTACCCTATATTCTTGAATTAGGTCTTGCGAAGGCAAAATTATATAAAAGTGACCTTAAAGATTGGCGCATTCGAAAGCGCTCTATCGATGCACGAAGAGCTCCTGTAAAATTAAATCTTCAGCTGGAATTTTGGACCAAAGAAGATACTATTTCAACAATTTCGCCCTTTATTCCGAAGCAAGTAACCGATAAAAAATCAATTGCCATTATTGGTGCCGGACCTGCAGGATTATATGCTGCTTTACGTGCTATTGAAGTGGGATTAAAGCCTGTAGTTTTTGAAAGAGGAAAAGATGTGCGTGAACGTAGAAGAGATCTTGCCAAAATAAATAAAGAGCATATTGTCAATCCCGATTCAAATTACTGTTTTGGTGAAGGTGGTGCAGGAACGTATAGCGACGGAAAGTTATATACCCGCTCCAAGAAGCGCGGAAATGTGTTAAAGGCCTTAGAATGGTTTGTGCATTTTGGCGCAGACGAAGATATTTTGGTAAATGCCCATCCGCATATTGGAACTAATAAATTGCCGAAGATTATTACGACCATGCGTGAAGCAATTATCGAGGCTGGGGGAGCAGTACATTTTAATTCGAAGCTCACCAATCTTAAAACCGAAGGTAAAAGTATTTCAGCAATAGAAATAAATAATTCAATCTGGCATTCTTTTGATACAGTAATTTTAGCGACGGGTCATTCTGCCCGCGATATTTTTTATTTGCTTCATAAAAAGCAAATTAAAATTGAAGCTAAACCTTTTGCCATTGGGGTAAGAGTGGAGCATCAACAGCAACTTATAGATCATATTCAATACCATGGCGATAGCGATAATCCGTATTTACCACCCTCATCCTACGCATTGGTAGAGCAAGTTGATGGACTAGGAGTGTACTCTTTTTGTATGTGTCCTGGCGGAATTATCGCACCTTGCGCTACCGCACAGGAAGAAGTTGTCACCAATGGTTGGAGCCCGAGTAAACGTAATAATCCGTATGCAAATTCAGGAATCGTAGTTAGTGTCGCGCCTGAAGATCTGCCAAATTATGTGGAAGGAGATCCGTTTGTATGTCTTGAGTTTCAGCAAAAAGTAGAAAAAGATTGTTGGGAAGCAGCCGGAAAAACTCAAGCTGTACCAGCACAGCGGATGATCGATTTTGTAGAAGGCCGAGTGTCTAAAGATTTTCCGAAGACCTCCTACCAACCCGGAATAGTTTCTGTCGACCTCCATAAAGTGTTACCGCCAATGATCGCAAAACGATTGCAAAAAGCTTTTAAAGTCTTTGGAAGAAAAATGAAGGGGTATTATACCAACGAAGCAGTATTGCATGCTCCAGAAAGCAGAACGTCATCGCCCATTTCAATTCCCAGAGATCCTGAAACACTGGAGCATGTTGAAATTTCAGGATTGTATCCGTGTGGAGAAGGAGCAGGATATGCCGGGGGAATTATTTCTGCTGCCATAGACGGAATTAACTGTATAGATGCAATTATTACCAAAAAAAATATACTTCAGTAGCATCTATTTTTATTATAGTACATTTATACATTCATACGTAAATAAAGAATTTACAGTAAGCCAAGTATTTTAATGAGCGAATTAGCAACCATTTCAGAAACTGAACGATTAGAATTTCTTCATTCATTAGAATTGTTAGATACCCTCCCAGAAGGTGAGTTTGATGCTATAACTGAGATGGCTTCTAAATATTTAAATGCTTCCGTTTCGCTATTTAGTTTGGTTGATAAAAACAGACAATGGTTTAAATCTACGGTTGGCTTTGAAGCCTGCGAAACACCCCGAGACGTTTCCTTTTGTGCACATGCCATTACACAACCAGATCTTTTTATAGTTGAAAATGCAGATAAAAATCCACTTTTTGCTAAAAATCCTTTAGTCACAGCAGATGAGAATCCTATAAAATTCTATTCGGGTGTCCCAATTATATTAGAAGGTAAATATGCAATAGGAACCCTTTGTATCATAGATCACGAGCCCCGAACTTTAAGTGATGATGAAAAAGTACTACTAAAGAATTTAGGGAAACAAATAGAAAAGTTAATGGAATTACGTCTGTTGCATCTCAAATCTGAAGAACAAAAAAAGCGATTGGTAATTCAGCATGAACGTCTCACAGAATTTGCGGGGGTGATCTCACATGACATGAAAATGCCACTTGCGAACCTCATCATTACAAGTGATATTTTACGAAAAAAATACAGCAGCATACTAGATAGTGAAGGGGTAAATTATCTCGAATACTTAAAAAGTAGTTCTCTTACTTTGAGTGACTATATTTCAAATATTTTACGATACTATGAGAGTGATGATGTTACTGGACAACCTAAAAGCACATTTGATATCTACGAATTATTGGAAGATATCGTAGAGTTATTACAGTTGAATGAAAATTTACATATTACGATTCCAGAGGATAATGTGATGATACATTCTAATAAATCTGCTTTAGAACAGGTGATTTTAAATCTTCTTACAAATGCCATTAAATATAATGATAAGGAAATAGCAGAGATTGAAATTACGTGTAGTAAAGATGAAAAATACTATAATTTTTCAGTTATTGATAATGGTCCAGGTATAGAGGCTCTTCAAATTCCCCTCATTTTTAATTTATATGAAACTCTAGGAAATATAGATAATAAAGGAAAGAAAGGACATGGGATAGGCTTATCTATGGTCAAAAAGATTTGCCAAGGTTTGGGAGGTGATATTAAAGTTTCAAGTGAGTTTGGCAAAGGTGCTCAATTTGATTTTTGGATAGCTAGCTGATCCTAATGCTGTGAGTGGTCATTATTCGTTTTCTTACTAATAGTTTTCAATCTCGCTTTTCTGAGTTTTTTACCCATTTTGTCATAATAAGCATACCGCAATTTTTTTTCTTTTAGAAATTTCGATGCTCATCAACATTTCTTTGGATACTTAGGTAGCGTCATCTCTGTAGCCATAGAAGGCAGACGAGTACAAATAAAAAGTCCCACCAGAAGGCAGGACTTGATACGATAACCAGAGGTTACTTATTTTATTTCTTTTACTGCAGTCGCGGTAGTATCTGCAACAACTTCAGTTGAAGCTTCAAGAGCTGTAGCAGCAGATACTTCTTCAGTAACAGGAGTTTCAATTTGAGACTCAACTGCAGAAGTTTCTTCTACTGTTTCTTCAGTATTTGTTGTGGTTTCCTTACAAGAAGAAAATGTTACTACTACCAATAATGCGAATGCACTAAAAATTACTTTCTTCATTTGTTTAAATTAAAGATTATGTGTTAAAAACGGCGCGAATGTAGTACAAATTTTGATTGAAAAAACAAAGTGATCAAAATTTTTAGATTTATTTTTTAAATTACTTAAGATAAGTGTGTTACGGGTATAGGTTTTTTGTTTTAGAAAAAATATGTGTATAGATGAGCTATGAAAAGAAAAAGAATTACTTGTTCCCGGTTTGCTCTTTCGATATTTTTAGAATCTCTTTTAACCGCTGTTTTCTGACTTCTTTTTCAGAAACTGCCTTCTTCTTTTTTCGAGCCATAAGCTTGGAGTGCTTGGCTTTATTCTTGGTGTTTTTTTCTTTTCCTTTTTTTGGCACTACTACTTTTTTTATTTATAAATCCAGAAATTCGCTAGCAAAAAATAGAGATAATTGATTTTTCTAAAGTCGAAAATTTTCTAAATCAATTACTTTCCGATGCACTAATTATTTCCCGATACAGAAATTGGCAAAAATGTTTCCAAGCAAATCATCATTTGTGATCTCCCCGGTGATTTCACCAAAATAATATAACGCCTGTCTAATGTCAATTGCCATAAGATCTCCCGATAAGCCCGCGTCTATCCCTTCCTGAACTTTATTTATTTCTTCCAGCGCTTTTAACAAGGCATCATAATGACGTGTATTGGTCACAATCGTATCATTATTTCGCAACGCTCCGGTATTTACAAATTCAAGCAGTATAGTTTTAAGTTCTTCTACACCTTGTCCAGACTTTGCTGAAAGTAAATGAAGATGATTGATATTAGAAGTTAGATCGTTGATTTCTGAAGGTTCCAATTGATCTACTTTGTTTGCAACTACTACTAGTTGTTTCTGCGGAAACCTATTTCTTATTTTTTCAATTTCCGTCCGAATGTTTTGAGATTTTTCACGTTTCTTACGAATCACAGTTGCATCAAATAAATAAATAGTCACCTGCGATTGTTTAATTTTTTCAAAAGTTCGCTGAATGCCCAGCCCTTCGATCGTATCTGTGGTTTCTCGAATTCCAGCAGTATCTATAAACCGAAAACTTATCCCGCCAATCGATATTTCGTCTTCAATCGTATCTCTTGTGGTTCCTGCGATGTCACTTACAATCGCACGCTCTTCATTTAACAGCGCATTGAGTAAAGTAGATTTTCCTACGTTGGGTTCGCCAACGATGGCGACCGGAATTCCATTTTTTAAAACATTTCCTGTGGCAAAACTATCGATAAGGCGTTTAAGAACATGGGTAATTTTTGAAATTAATTTCTGAAACTCTTCTCTGTTGGCAAATTCTACATCTTCTTCGGCGAAATCTAATTCGAGCTCGATAAGGGAAGCAAAATTGAGCAACTCCTCTCGAAGTTTCTTGATCTCATTTGAAAATCCGCCACGCATTTGCTGAATGGCAAGTTGATGAGATGCTTCCGAATCACTCGCGATGAGATCTGCAACAGCTTCTGCCTGACTCAAATCCATTTTTCCGTTCAAAAATGCTCTCAATGTAAACTCTCCAGCAGTTGCCATGCGACACCCTTTCCGAAGACATAATTGTATAATTTCTTGCTGAATAAAACTACTTCCGTGGCAGGAAAACTCAACAACATCTTCACCAGTATAACTATTTGGATTTTTAAAAACCGTTGCCAGTACTTCATCTATGACCCGGCTACCATCCATGATATGTCCCAGATGAACGGTATGTGTTTTTTGGTGCGATAGGTTCTTATTTGAAACAGAGGTGAAAATTCCTGAAGCTATTTTAATCGCTTCATTTCCAGAAAGTCGTATTACTGCAATAGCCCCTGCACCAGAAGGTGTTGCCAGTGCTACTATGGTATCATTGTAAATCATCATTGCAAAAGTACAAAGAATCAAAATGCTATCGTACCGATGTAGACTTCAGATTTAATGAGATTTTTTGTAACATTTCTCTTATTTTTACTACCTATTTATTAAATGCGTATCAATTATGAGTGAAGAGAAAAAACCTTCAGAAAACAGTAACAAGAATTTAATTATTCCGCTGGTACTATTTATTGGAGTTTCGATTGCAGCCTTTCTTATTACAACCTTTATAATTAATATGTTTAAATAGTAATCACCTAACATCAATCAAAATGGAAGTCATCAATTACTCAGCAAAAAGAACCGATACCCAATTATTGGTTATCACACATTTATCACAATTATTGACGTATGTCACAGGATTTGGAGGGCTTATTGTTCCGTTAGTTCTCTGGTTAACTCAAAAAGAACTAGTGACTGGAATGAACGAACACGGAAAGTCCATCGTCAACTTTCAATTAACTGTTTTGTTACTTAGTATCCTAAGTATTCCTGCTATTTTGTTATTTGGACTCGGAATTCTAAGTCTTATATTTATTGGTATTGTCGCCTTTGTGCTGCCAATTGTGAATGCTGTAAAAGCGAGCAAAGGAGAAGCGCCAAGTCATTTTTGTACGATACGGTTTATAAAGTAATTCGTTTATACATGAAGTACTAATCCACTCTCTGAGTGGATTTTTTTATAAAGAATAGTGAATTCCTAGACTAGCAAAATAATTTCTGGGCAATCCCGGATAAAAGTACCTAGGTTCATTACCGCCAAAGCCTGAAGCATTGATAAGAATGGAGGAAGCATAGGTTTTATCCAATACATTATTGATTCCTGCGGAAAATGACACTTTGATTTGGTTTCCCACCTCAAAGTCGTAACCGCCTTTGATATTTAAGAGTTCATAACTTGAGGCATACAAATCATTTTCATCCGTAATAGGCTGACTGCCAATATACTGAAAATTGGAAAGGATATAAAAACCTTTCGAATGTTTTAATCGAATGCCAGTGGTGACTTTTTTATCAGGTACTCCAGGCAGTTCATTACCTGAAAAATCCTCCTCTTCATCTACAAAATCAATAAATTTATGAAAGTTAAATTCGGTATTGATAAATGCTGAAAGCAATAGCTTTTCTGAAAAAGTAAGATCATAAGTAAGACTTGCTTCTAATCCTCTATGATGTGTTTTACCTGCATTTCTCCCTATAAATTGATCATTACCAATACGCTCTGCTACTACCAAATCATCTATAGATAGCAGATATGCTGCAGCTTTGATACGTAGGCTATTACGAAATAAGGAAAGGGAACTACCCACTTCATAATTCCAGCCTGTTTCGGGTCCTATATCTGGATTTATAACACCCTCTGGGGTTAATGTTTCTTCTAATCCAGGATAATTAAACCCTCGACTAATATTCAAAAAAATGGTAGTATTTTCTGAAAACTGATATAGTGCGTTGAGTGTGGGAGCTATAATGATATCAAAATCTCTTTCAGCCGAAGTATCAGCAGTTCCTTTATTAAAATGATCATCGTAGGTATACTGTGTTTTATTAGTATTTACACCTACTTGCAATTCAATTTTTTCAGAAATAGAGGTTCTTAGTGATGCAAAAACATTAATCTGACTGCGTTTTTCTTTGTTATTACTCAATAATTCGCCTTCCAGACTTCCTTCTCCATCGTTTTGCTCATATAAATTGTCAATGGTTTGCCAGCGGTAGTGATCCTGATACACTTCAGTTCCAACATCAATACTGGTTTTTCTCTCATTAAGGAGTAGCTCTTTTGAAAAAACGGTTCGTGCTCCATAGCCATGGGTAATCTCATCCAGAATATTAAAGGGTCGTGGCTCATAATGATCTAGATAGGTGTAATAGACACTTGTTTTATTGGTGAACGTTTCAGATAATAGTGAAGTTAGACTCAGCCCCACAAGCGTCTCTCTATTGTTTTCAAAACCTTTCGCTTGATCCCATGTAAAAGCCGCCTGAGTCGGGTCTTCGTTAAATGCTGTTTCCCCTAGACTGCTGGCAATTTGTGCAAAATTATTAGTGTGATTCAATAAAATATCTAATTTATTTTTTTCTGAAAGTGCATACGAAGCATTAAATAAATACGTGTTTCGGTTATACTGATTGTTGTCACGATATCCATCCAGCTGTAAATGATCATAATTAAAATGAAGAGTTAGATTTTCTTCTCTAAAACCTAATCGTGTCGAATTTTTTAATAATCCATACGAACCTACAGTTGTGTTATTTGATATTTTGGCGCTATTATTTCTTAGTTCTTTAGAAGTTAGTAAAAGTGTGCCGCCAAGGTTTGTTCCATAAAGTGTGGCCTTGGGTCCTTTTACTATTTCTAGTGATTCTAAATCTTCCGGATTATACCTATCGATACTTGTTTCTCCCACACCATTTGTAATTGGAATTCCGTTGAAGTAGCCTCTTATTTTGTTGGTTCCAAAAAGCGTTCGGGAGCCTACTCCTCGAATGGTGATACGATTGGTATTGATCGCGCCACTTTGAATATAGACTCCGGGAGTCGTATTTACAGCCGCCACAAGATCCACGGGACTATACGTTTTAATAATCTCTTCGGAAACTTCAGTCGTAGGAATGAGCACATCACTCTGTTTAAATTTTTCTGAAGTAAGGAAAACCTCCTCTAAAGGTTCCAGATTTTGGGATTGCTTTAAAATATAAAAATCTTCTTCTTTTGTTATGATAAACGTTTCAGAAGAAAACTTAGGATGTTTTAATAGTACAGTAATTGGTAATTTTGAATTGAGGTGAAATGAAAAGAAACCATCAGAATTAGTTGTAGAAACTAGCTTTTCAGCATAAAATAATTCAGCATTCACTATGGGAATATTGATTTCTGAATAAATAGTTCCCGAAATATTTTGACTAAATCCAATACTACTAAATACTAGTAAAAATACTGTAAGTTTTAGTCTTAGTTTCACAGGAATTTATTTAGCAAGAACTAATAGAGAATATCCGCCCATCAATTTAACGGTAAAATCCTTATTAATTTTAAACATTAATTTTCTAGGAATCGCCGCTATTCTTGTCTTTAATTTTTTATTTGGCAAGTCTAACATGCCAGCAGTATAAAACGAATCAATAATTTCGTACCCACAATCTTCTAAAGTGGCTAAAGCAGTTTGTTTAGTAAAATAATGAAGATGCCCTACAGCTTCACGGGTTTTCATTGGAACATTTCTAAGTACTCCAAGGACATCAATATCTAATGGAATATGGAATATAGTATAGTTAGCTTTTTTTCTACACGATCTTATAAATCCTAAATAATCATCTACATGCTCAAAGACATCCATCATGAGTAATAAATCATACCTGTTTTCTGTTTCCAAAAAGTTAGTATGCTTAAACTGTAAACGTTCTTTCTCTCTCTTCTTTGCCTGAGAAATTGCATCTATAGAAACATCATAGCCTGTATAATTGATGTCATTTTTTAATTTATGGTGCAACTGATTTAAAATTTCACCAACACCGCATCCAACTTCTGCAATAGATTTGATTTCTAAAGGATTACGATCAAGCATTTTTATGATTTGCTTCGCCTTCCAGGGAGAATCTTCTACATGCCAAGTCGGATTATTCTTTAAATAGTCGCTATTTTCTTGCGTATATATTTTTTCTGTCATTTTTTAGGTATTCCAGATAGCAAACTTAATTTTTTATAACGGAATCAGATTAGTTATAAGTAGATTTTTGTCATATCCAAGGCTCTTTCCAGCTCTTTTAGAGTACTTATCTTAAAAACTCGAAACAAAATAAAAAAGTCTGCACTCTTTTTGGGGAATGCAGACTTTTAATATCGTTTAAATTCAACTATTAATTATTCAACATCACAGGCATTACCAGCATCGTCACTTTTTCGCCTTCATCCAGACCGTCTACAGGAGTTAAAATACCTGCACGGTTAGGTAATGACATTTCCAAAGAAACATCGTCACTGGTCAGATTATTTAGCATTTCTGTAAGGAAACGGGAATTGAAACCTATTTGCATATCATCACCTTGATAATCACAGGTTAAACGTTCCTCTGCTTTGTTACTATAGTCAATATCTTCGGCAGAAATGTTTAATTCAGCTCCTGCTATTTTTAAACGTATCTGATGCGTCGTCTTATTACTAAAGATGCTTACACGTCGTACACTATTTAAAAACTGAGTACGGTCTATTGCTAGTTTATTAGGATTTTCTTTAGGTATTACCGCTTCATAGTTAGGGTATTTTCCATCGATCAATCGGCAGATCATTTCGGTATTATCAAAAAGAAATTTTGCGTTACTGTCGTTATACTCAATGGTCACATCATCTTCGCTACCGGCCAGAATACTCTTTAAAAGATTTAAAGGTTTTTTCGGCATAATAAATTCTGCAGTTTCAGAAGCCGTGACATCTTCTCTGGTATATTTCACCAGTTTGTGAGCATCTGTTGCAACAAAGGTTAAATTTTCAGAAGAAAACTGAAAGAAAACTCCACTCATTACTGGACGTAGGTCATCGTTTCCGCTGGCGAAGATTGTTTTGCTAATGGCTGTTGCGAGAATATCTCCTTGGATGACGGTTGCTGTAGGATCCTTTAATTCGACTGCGTTTGGGAATTCCTCTCCATTAGCATATGCCAAAGCATATTTCCCGTGATTACTACTTATTTCAACAGTATTGTTATCTTCGACAGTAAATGTTAAAGGCTGTTCTGGAAAGGTTTTTAACGTGTCGAGCAAAAGTCTTGCAGGAATACATACGCTCCCTTTTTCGTTGCTCTCTACATCCAGTTTTGACGAAATAGTCGTTTCCAAATCTGAGGCCGAAACTGTAAGGGAGTTTCCGTCGAGATTAAACAAAAAATTATCTAAAATTGGCAGGGTATTGTTGGAATTAATAATGCCGCCTAACACTTGTAGTTGCTTCAGTAAATACGTACTTGATACAATAAATTTCATTAAAATAAAGTCTAAAAGATTCGTTTTTTTCAGTCGGCCTTATAGCCAAAAACACTAACTATAAAGATACAGTATTAGCCACAAATATATTTTAAAACTCAGCTTTGTGAAAGGGAACTTATTAACATTTTTTCCTCAAAAGTATTCCTAAACTCCTCTGTATTTTTTCCTTCTGAAATAACTAAAAATAATTCCAAAAAGAGCCAAAATCACTAACGGAAGCCCAATGCTAAGCAGTTGCCATTGTGTTCGTTTTTCTGAAGATTTTTCGGGGTCAAGAAACGGTACCGCAATTTCTTTGGTTCTAATGTTTATAAGTCCGGTGTCGTCCAGTAAATAATTTACCGTATTTAATAAAAATTCTTTGTTGCCATATAGCACATTGACAGATTTGTCAAAGCCTAATTCTAAAGGTCTATTTTTATCAAATTGGTTAGCGATCACATCGCCATCGCTTATCACAACCATTTTAGTTGGGATGCTTTCTTTTTTGGCTTCGGAAAGTTGAAAGGGTGTCACTCTATTTGCAAAAAAGGAGGGGAATTTTCCTTCTAACAATACTGCCATAGGTACTTCTCCTGCTGCATATTCTTCCGGATTTGGACCTTCGTTGACAATTTTTAGGTTCTTCGGAATTTCCTTTTCAAAATCTACTTCATAGGGTAATCCTACTAATTTTGTAATAGGAGAGGAGCTTAGCAACACTGTTTTTTTAACTTGGTTAGGAAGGGTGTCTATTCCGCTTACATTTTCAAACTTTACCCCTTCAAGATTCGTCACAATAGGATGGTTATTTGCACTAGAACTTAAGGGGCTTAAAAACCATGGATACTGATTGTATTGGGATTCATTTTCACTGCCTGTTGCTAATACAATGGGTGCAGAATAAAGGTCCTTAATAAGGTTCGGATTGATACGTACTCCGTATTTGAAGAACTGATCTCCAAGGTTTATATCCTTCGGAAAGATATAAGTTCTGCCAGAAACTGAATCCCGTTGCTGTTGTGTCGCATCCATAAGCCAGAGGGATGCTCCGCCATTCATAATGTATTGATCTAGCACATATTTTTCGGCATCGGTAAAAGCTTCCGTAGGCTTTGCAGCAATGACAAGATCAAAGGTGTTGAGTTGCTCCAGTGTTCTTTTTGGATTTGCTGCAACCGAATCCAAAGTAAAAGGTGCCAGATTGTAATAATCTCGTAGGGTTTTTAAGAAATCTGCCAGATAGCGGTCTTCCAGTTCACCATTTCCTTTCAAGATAGCAACACGCTTGCTTTTTGGATTTACCAGCTTGTTGAAACCATCTGTAAACGCATACTCTAAATTTTGTAACGAACTGTTGACGCGTTCCTGAGTAGTGGCACCCAACTGATTTTTAAGCAAAGGAATAACCACAGAGCGATCGTTATAGTATGCCACTGCCCACGGATAAATAACTGCGGTACTTACTTTGCCGTTTTCCCGAACCTGAACCTGTGCGCCCTTAACACCCTCATTTAAAAAGCTAAAGTTCCTGCCTTCTCGATTATAAATTTCTACAATATTCTGCCACTCTTTTTCGGTTATTTGTTGCGATTGGAATAGTTTTTTTCCTTCATTATATCGTTGCGCTGCGGCATTAAAGGTAGCTTCAGCTTCTTGCATGTATTGATTCCCATTGATAAACTCGTACTGTAATTCCTCGTATTCATCATTAAACTCATCCAGTAATTGACGGGTTTCTTCCTGCAGCCTTTTAAATTCAGGTGGAAAATCACCTTCCAGAAACACATCCACATAGATTGGCGCCTTTGCAGCGGCCAAGGTATTAATGGAAGCTTCAGAAATTGTATAGCGTTTATCCTGTGTGAGATCGAACCGTTCGTATACATATGCACTAATCACATTCAAAAGTATAAGTCCAATGACAACAAAAAATAGTGTTTTGATATGTGACAAATTCTCTTTCACTATTATTTTTTCCGAAGTTTAAAAACTGTAAATGCTAAAAACATCGCAGCTATGCTTAAAAAATATACAATGTCTCGAGTGTCTAAAACACCTCGGGCTACGCTATTAAAATGAGCTTTCATTCCGAATTGAGCAATATTGAATTGAGACACTAGATTTCCAATTCCCTCAAACCCGTAATACACAAAAAAGCATAGAAAAACAGCAATGATAAATGCTACTATCTGATTTTGAGAAATGGTAGAAGCAAAAATTCCTATTGCTGTATAGGCGAGGACTAAGAACAATAACCCGATATAGGAACCAAGAATGCTTCCTACATCAAAATTACCTTGTGTTGCTCCTAAATTTGAAATAGCAATAATGTAAGTTGCGGTAGGAATGATCGCCAAAATAATTAAAAGTACAGCTCCAAAATACTTACCTAAAACGATGTTTTGTAGAGTGATGGGTTTTGTTAATAATAATTCTAATGTTCCAGTTTTTTGCTCTTCACTAAAAGCCTTCATGGTCACTGCCGGAATTAAGAACAATAATATCCATGGTGCAAAATCAAAAAAGGAGGAAAGGTCTGCAAAACCTGCATCTAAAATATTAAACTCCCCAGGAAAAACCCATAGGAACAAACCATTAACAACTAGAAATAAGCCAATGACCAAATACCCTATGGTACTGGAAAAAAAGCTATTAATTTCTTTTCGTATGATTGCAGTCATTTCCTTTCGATCAGCTTACTTCATTAAGATAATTGCTCTAGAGTATCCACACTCCAAGCTTCGGGTTTTGCGGTAAACATTGCTTTGGTCGTTTTCCAGATCCCACGAAATAGATCGCTATTTCGATACTTTTCCAAAGACGATACTTCATTCCAACGGCTATAGGTAAAAAAGATTGTATCATCATTTTGATCACGATACAATTCAAGAAATTCGCAACCTTCAAAATTTCTAATTTTTTGCTTTACTTCTTCAAAATTATATAAGAACTGCGGAATGTGTTTCGGTTCAAATTTCATTTTTACAATGCGTGTAAACATATTATTCAAAATTTACAGTGATAGTATCTCTAAAATTCAACCCGAATAGCGTCGAGGCACTTCCCACTGTCGATGGATTACTTTTATAAATAGCAATTTCGAGATAATTGGATGAGTTCCAAAGTGCCAGTTTTTTTCCGTCTTCCTCTCTTTTTTCTACAGGAGTTTCAAAATTGATTGCTTCGCTATAATGTGTATACACCTTCGTAAAACTTGTAGTGCGAACAGCAATTTTAAAATCTCTCCCTTTTCCTATATCTTCAAATAATGATTTGGTGATATTACTAATTACATTTCCGTAGTTGTCAATATAAATTACATTTCCAATAATCTGATTTCCTTTTTGATTTACTACTGGTTTGATACCAGTAAGTTCTTTGATTTCATTGATTTCTTTTCCTATTACTTCAAGTGTACCGCCCCTTGCGATATGACAGGCAACTTGAACAAAAACATCCAATACAGGGAAGTTAGTAATGATTCTATCATGGATATTTATTTCAACGATTTTTTCAGGTTTAATCTCGCTGGCAAGCATAGAGATGATGCCATTATTTGCACAGACAAAATAATGACCGTCCAGATAGACTGCAATGTGTTTATTCTCAGGATTTAGTTCACTGTCGATTCCAATTATATGAATTGTTCCTGGTGGAAAACTTTTGTATGCATTCTGAATGATATAGGCTGCCTCAGGAATATGAAATGGTGACACGCTGTGAGAGATATCAACAATTCTAATTGTATCTAACTCGCTATAGATAGCCCCCTTTACCGCACCAGCAAAGTGATCTTTCTCTCCAAAATCGGTCGTCAACGTAATAATGGGCATAGCGAATTGTTGATATTTTGTTGAAATAACTCCTACAAAAATAAGCTAGTTTTGTAATAGTAAAAACTATATTTACACATAGTATAAAATCTTATAAACAACTCGCTTTTGAACGAACTCATCATCGAACTTACCGAAATAAGCCCAAGAGATTTTTTTGGTCTTCAAAATTCAAATATTGATTTATTAAAAAAATACTTTCCAAAACTTAAGATTGTTGCTCGGGGTAGTAAAGTAAAAGCCTACGGTGATGAAGAAGTCTTAGAAGAGTTTGACCGGCGTATTACGATGTTGCTGGAACATTTTGCCAAATACAATAAAATAGACGAAAACGCAATTGAACGCATATTGTTGAGCAGAAGTAAGGATGAGTATCAAACTTCAGAAAAAAGCGGCGAAGTTCTGGTTCATGGAGTCAATGGAAAATTAATTAAAGCTCAGACTGCCAATCAGCGAAAGCTTGTGGAAATTATGGAGAAGAATGATATGGTTTTTGCTGTAGGACCTGCAGGAACTGGTAAGACCTATACGGGAGTTGCGCTTGCAGTAAAAGCATTAAAAGAAAAACAAGTCAAAAGAATTATTTTAACACGTCCAGCCGTAGAAGCAGGAGAAAATCTTGGATTTTTACCTGGAGATTTAAAAGAAAAATTAGACCCTTATATGCAGCCATTGTATGATGCATTACGGGATATGATTCCACATGAGAAACTAGAAAGTCATATGGAAAAAGGGGTCATACAGATTGCACCTATGGCATTTATGAGAGGAAGAACATTGGACAATGCCTTTGTTATTTTAGATGAAGCTCAAAATACCACTCATGCGCAAATGAAGATGTTTTTAACACGTATGGGAAAACATGCGAAGTTTATGATCACTGGAGATCCTGGACAAATTGACTTACCACGTCGCGTGATTTCAGGCTTAAAAGAAGCATTACTTGTTTTAAAAGATGTCAAAGGAGTTGGAATGATCTATCTTGATGATAAGGATGTAATCCGTCACCGCCTAGTAAAAGAGGTGATTTCTGCCTATAAAAGTATTGAGAATCTGGACTCTTAAGTCCTTTGAAATAAAACGACTCAATCGCTATGAGTACTACGATTATAAAGACCAATTTTAATTTTCCTGGACAACTAGGTGTATACCACGGAAAGGTTCGCGAAGTTTATACCTTAGAAAATGATAGGCTCTTAATGGTGGCGACCGATCGGCTAAGTGCTTTTGATGTTGTCATGCCAAAAGGGATTCCTTACAAAGGGCAAATACTGAATCAGATTGCTACAAAAATGATGAAGGCTACTGAAGACTTGGTCCCTAACTGGTTGATAGCAACTCCAGATCCTAATGTTGCTATTGGTGTTGCTTGTGAGCCCTTTAAAGTTGAAATGGTGATTCGAGGCTATATGAGTGGTCATGCTGCTAGAGAATACAAAGCTGGGAAGCGTAAGTTATCTGGCGTTGAAATGCCAAAAGGGATGAAAGAAAATGATAAATTTTCTCAACCTATAATTACGCCTGCAACCAAGGCAGAGATGGGTGATCATGACGAAGATATATCCAGAGAAGATATTATAAAGAGGGGTATTGTTTCTGAAAGTGAGTACCTTCAGTTGGAAGATTATACCAGAAAATTATTTCAGCGGGGTTCTGAAATTGCCGAAAAGCGAGGATTAATCTTAGTGGATACCAAATATGAATTCGGAAAGACAAAAGACGGAAGAATCCTTTTGATAGATGAAATTCATACGCCCGACTCGTCTCGGTATTTCTATGCCGAAGGGTACGAGGAGCGACAAAGGAAGGGCGAGCCACAAAAGCAATTGTCTAAAGAATTTGTACGGCAATGGCTTATTTCTGAAGGTTTCCAAGGACTGGAAGGCCAAAAAGTTCCATTTATGAGTGATGCTTATATCGAAACTGTTTCAGAAAGATATATAGAACTCTACGAAAATATCACGGGGGAAACATTTGTTAAGGCAGATGTTTCCGCCATACACCAGCGTATCGAAAAAAATGTGCTTACCTATTTAAAATAGTTTCTATGCACGAATCAAATTTCAGAAACAGACTGAAAATTTAGTTTTCTTTTACTTTTAATTTCTCAAAGTTGGCGAAGCTTTAAGTTTTTATTAAAGCAAATTGAAAAACTGTATAAAATTTGAACAGTTTTCAGTTTTTTCTCACTTGCCTTGCAGGTATTTAGATTGTTTTTTTCATAGTTTTTTGGAAATCTAAACAAAATGTTAAATAATTGAATTTCAGATTATTTAACATAATTTCGGAAACCGAACCCCTATTTCTCTACGTAAATTATTTGAAATCTACCTGTCCATTAGTATAGGCGGTTCAATCTAACGAACTAAAGAGAATGAAAACAACATTACATTGCAATTTTATTTTTGCCGAAGTATTACGTGCTCAACAAAGCTTGTAATACTTTTTTTATGCGTTGTTTTCTCCTTAGTAAGTATTTAATATATAGTAACCTAAAAAAAAATTATGAAAAACGAAACTACTCGAAATTGGCTGTTGCTGGTTTCAATTTTACTAACGACCTTAACTTCGGTTGGGCAAACCACGTACACGGTTTCCAGTGGGAATGATTCTGGACCTAATACGCTTCGTCAAGCAGTACTTGACGCAAATGCGAACCCTGGAGCAGATATTATTCGTATTAACCTGTTTGTTAATCCAGTACTAACAACTGGAACAATTACCATTACAGAATCAGTTAGTATTACTGCTACTGGTGCAAATATTAACGCTGCAGGTAATAATGATAATATTTTTACCATTACAAATGCAGGTACTGTAAATATTTCGACAGTTAACTTTAGGAATGGAACAGCTACTAATGGTGGTGCTATTTTTACTGACAATACAAATCTTAATATTTCTAGCAGTACGTTTCAAAATAATACTGCAAATGGTCCTGCTGGAAGTGGAGGAGCCATTTTTACACAAGGAACAGGTACTCTAAGTATAAATGCTGGATCATTTATTGGAAATACAGCAAATAGAGCAGGTGGCGCTATCGAAGTTCAATCTAGCGATAATTTAACTATCACTGGTTTCACAGTTTTACGTGATAATAGTGTTGTTGGACCTCCTGGAAACGGTGGAGCAATACATATAACAGGTGCTGCTAATTCATCTATTAATGCAAGATTTCTAAGGAATACAGCCGCAAGTGAAGGTGGTGCATTATGGAATGGTACAGGAACGATGACACTAACGGGTTGTGACATTGATGGCAACATTGCCAGTGGAGCTGCATCTGCCAATGGAGGTGGTGGTATCTTTAACAACGGTGGTGATGTAGTGATAAATAATTTAACAGTAGGAATTGTACCCAGAATTACACGAATTATAAACAACATCGCTAACGGAGCCGCTGGTTCTGGAGGTGGTATACATAGTAATGGAGGATCGGTTACAGTAACTAGTAATGGAACATTACCTGCAAGTCGTATTGTACTAAGAGGAAATCAATCAGTCCGCGCAGGTGGTGGTATTGAAATCTCTGGTGGTACATTAACATTGACAGATGTTACTTTAAACTTAAATGACACAGGGGTTGCATTAGGAGCTGCACCAGGAAATGGTGGTGGACTTCATGTTACAGGAGCTTCAAACACAACTATTATTCGCGGAATAGTAACAAATAATGTTGCTGCTTCAGAAGGTGGAGGACTTTGGAATAACACTGGCGAAATGACCGTTTCAGATACTGAAGTTTCTGGAAACTCAGCTAATGGAGCCATGAGCGACAATGGTGGTGGTGGTATTTACAATGAAGGAGGAGACCTAACAGTTGGTGGTACTTCACTTATAAATAATAATACTGCAACGGGAACAGCAGGTTCTGGTGGAGGTATCTTTTCTAACGAAGGAAACTTGACAGTTGACGGAATTACAATTTCAAACAACACAGCCAATAGAGCTGGTGGAGGTATTGAAGTTGTTTCTGCATCTGGAAATTTTACATTTAATGGACTTACGCTTTTAAGAAATACTGCAAATGGTGGAGTTGCTCCTGGTAATGGCGGTGGATTTCACATTAGTGGGGCAGGAACTACTACATTTACAAGCTGTACCGTTGATCAAAATACAGCAGTAGAAGGTGGTGGTCTTTGGAATGGAACAGGTATAATGACTATCAATAGTGATTTCTTAGGTGGAAACACAACAATAACTAATAACATCGCTACGGGAGATGCTCCCGAACAAGGTGGTGGAGGTATATATAATGATGGGGGAACTCTTATAGTCGAAAGTGGAGTAGGAGGTTTTCCGTTTGTGGAAATGTTTAGTAATGCTGCAACTGGAACTTCTGGTTCTGGTGGGGCAATTTTAAGCACAGCAGGTACTTTAAATGTTACTGGTGCTTTTATTACTGGTAATGGAGCTAATAGAGCGGGTGGTGCAATTGAAATTATTGACGGTACGGCTAATTTATTAGATCTTTTGATAGCTGCTAATGATGTGAATGGAACCGTGACGGGCGGGACACCTAACCCAGGAAATGGTGGAGGAGTTCACGTTACAGCCAATACCGCGATCGTTACTATAAGTGGTTCTGTAGTGGTAAATGTTGCTGCTAATGAAGGTGGAGGGCTTTGGAATAATGGAGGAACTATGAATGTTATTTCAGCTGGCGGCATTTTTGCCGGCGACTCATTTGTAGAAGACAATACAGCCTCTGGTGATGGCGCTGCCAATGGTGGTGGTGGTATATTTAATAATGGAGGTATACTAAACTTAGATCCAGGTACTGTTGTAAGACAAAATATAGCAGATGGTACTGCCGGTTCAGGTGGAGGTATTTTTAATAACTTAGGTGGTCAATTAAATATTGACGGTGTTTTAATTGACGAAAACCAAGCTACTAGAGCTGGTGGAGGTATCGAAATAGTATCTGTTGCTGGTGAAACGTTCACTTTCGATGACGTTACTTTGGATGCAAACATTGCAAACGGCATAACAGCATCAGGTAACGGTGGCGGATACCACATTACTGGAGCAGGAAATACTGTTTTTACCAATAGTACAATAACAGATAATATAGCTGTAGAAGGTGGTGGTCTTTGGAACAACGCTGGAGCAATGACTGTAACTGATACCGAAGTTTCTGGAAATGAAGCGACGGGTAACGATGCAACCAACGGTGGTGGTGGAATTTACAATGAAGGCGGAGCCTTAATAGTTGATGGTTCTTCATTAATTGATAGTAATGATGCAACAGGAACTGCTGGTTCTGGTGGAGGAATTCTTACAAATGAAGGTAGCTTAGTAGTTGATGGAATTATAATTTCCAACAATACTGCCAATAGAGCAGGTGGTGGTATTGAAGTAGTTTCAGCTACAGGTACATTTACTTTTGACGGCCTTACGCTGTCAGGAAATACTGCTAATGGAGGAACAGCGCCGGGTAACGGTGGTGGATACCATATTACAGGAGCGGGCGCAACCACCTTTTTAAATAGTACAATTACCGGTAACACAGCAGTTGAAGGTGGTGGTCTTTGGAATAATACAGGTGTGATGAATGTTGAGACATCTACAATAGATGCCAACATAGCCACTGGAGACGACGCAACCAATGGTGGTGGTGGAATTTTCAATAATGGAGGTACATTAAATGTTGACGTAACCCCAGTAACTAATAATATCGCAAATGGTGTAGCTGGTTCTGGTGGAGGACTTCACAGTACCGACGGAACAGTTACCTTAACAGGAACTGTGCTTACAGGCAACCAAGCGGTAAGAGCTGGTGGTGGTATAGAAATTGCCGGAGGTGATTTAATCATGGACGGAGTTACTTTAGATACAAATGACACAGGAGTAGCACTTGCAGGTACAAATCCAGCGAACCCTGGTAATGGCGGTGGTCTTCACGTAGGTGGAACGGCCAATGCTACTATTACAGGTGGAACAGTAGATACCAACGTAGCCGCTTCCGAAGGTGGTGGACTATGGAATGGTGGTGGAACGATGGAATTGATCGGCGTTCCCGTAACCAATAATACAGCAAGCGGTGACGCTGCCGATAACGGTGGTGGAGGTATCTACAATGATGGAGGAACCTTAAACGCGGATGCTGATACTCAAGTTGATTCAAATATAGCTAACGGAACTGCTGGTTCTGGTGGTGGTATCTTGAATGCTGCGGGCACAGTTACCTTAATTGGAACAACCGTAACCAACAACACGGCGAATAGAGCCGGTGGAGGTATTGAAGTAAACGGAGCAGCAACTACAAACCTTACAGATGTTATCTTAAGCAACAATGAAACAGGAGCTGCACCAGGAAATGGTGGTGGACTTCATGTTACAGGTCCTGGAAACACGAACGTTACAGGAGGAACTGTAGACAGTAATATCGCTGCCAATGAAGGTGGTGGACTGTGGAACGGTTCAGGAACAATGACTTTGATAGATGCAACAATCACAAACAACGCTGCAAACGGAGATGATGCTGGTGCTGCAGGAGGTGGTGGAATCTATAATGAAGGCGGAATTGTTGAGGCAAGTGGTGCAACCTTGATAGACAGTAATACAGCAACAGCTGGAGCTTCTGGTTCTGGTGGTGGTATCTTGAATGCTGCGGGCACAGTTACCTTAATTGGAACAACCGTAACCAACAACACGGCGAATAGAGCCGGTGGAGGTATTGAAGTAAACGGAGCAGCAACTACAAACCTT
>NZ_JBHTBN010000003.1:0-890 GCF_042664795.1 Jejudonia soesokkakensis | reverse complement strand
CCTTACAGATGTTATCTTAAGCAACAATGAAACAGGAGCTGCACCAGGAAATGGTGGTGGACTTCATGTTACAGGTCCTGGAAACACGAACGTTACAGGAGGAACTGTAGACAGTAATATCGCTGTCAATGAAGGTGGTGGACTGTGGAACGGTTCAGGAACAATGACCTTGATAGATGCAACAATCACAAACAACGCTGCAAACGGAGATGATGCTGGTGCTGCAGGGGGTGGAGGAATCTATAATGAAGGCGGAATTGTTGAGGCAAGTGGTGCAACCTTGATAGACAGTAACACAGCAACAGCTGGAGCTTCTGGTTCTGGTGGTGGTATCTTGAATGCTGCGGGCACAGTTACCTTAATTGGAACAACCGTAACCAACAACACGGCGAATAGAGCCGGTGGAGGTATTGAAGTGAACGGAGATGCAACAACAAACCTTACAGATGTTATCTTAAGCAACAATGAAACAGGAGCTGCTCCAGGAAATGGAGGAGGATTGCATATAACGGGTCCTGGAGACAGTACAATTACTGGTGGTAATGTAACTAATAATATAGCTGCCGCTGAAGGTGGTGGACTATGGAATGGAACAGGTAGCATGAGTGTAACAGGAACATCTATAATGGACAATACTGCTAGTGGCGCCGATGCGACACAAGGTGGTGGAGGTATTTTCAACGCGGGAGGAACTCTTACTGTTACAGGAGCCGATATCTCAGACAACGTAGCCGATGGTGCTGCAGGTTCTGGTGGAGGGATCTTCAATGACGGAGGAACTCTTACGGTTACCGATAGTGATATTGACGAGAATACTGCCAACAGAGCAGGAGGTGGTATTGAGCAAAACTCAGGTACTACGGCTGGACTCTTAGTGATTGACAATGTAA
>NZ_JBHTBN010000002.1:0-446025 GCF_042664795.1 Jejudonia soesokkakensis | reverse complement strand
GCCGCCTTCTTATAAGACCCAATCATTTAAATGATTGGGTCTTTTTTTTGTAGTAAAGTGACATGACCTGCTCTTCTACACTAAGCGCGTTGGATAGCACAGCAAAAAAGTGTACACTGAAAAATTATATTTTTACTATGCTGTACGTTTAAAGTAATATAGCTGAATTCTAAATTGCAATACTACACTGGTCAGCGTAGATTCGGCGCCTTCTTATAAGACCCAATCATTTAGTTGATTGGGTCTTTTTTTATGCAGTAAACTGAAATAATCTGTTCTTTTATATTGAGCGTGGTAGATAGTACAGCAAAAAAGTGTACACTGAAAAATTACATTTTTACTGCGCTGTGCGTTTCAAATAGCCAATCCTACTTCTACTATATGCTACTAAAACAAATCAATGTAGCGTCGCCGCTTTTTTATAAGGAAGATTTAGAAATGACTGTCCCTTTTTTAAGCGCAATACCCAGCTAAATATCAATACTTTTTTTTTATAACCTTATTCAATAATGAGTAGATACTGCACCAGCGACCTGCCAAAGGCAGGCCAGTAGCAGCGACAGCTTTTGCCGAGCAACTTATCGAGGCAAAACTACAGCGAATAGTGCGGTCCCGCTAAAGAGCGGGAGGTGCCCTTAAAAATTAAAAAATAAAATTCAGAGTATACTTGTTATAACTACTGTATTTTTGCATCATGAGAATACAGAGCGAAAAGGAAGAATTTTACAATGTAGCTACTCACGCTATAGGCTTTATATTAAGTGTGATTGGTTTTGTATTATTACTCATTTTTCATAAATATGACAGTTTTCAGGGAATTTTAGGAGTTACCTTGTATGGACTCTCATTGGCAACTCTTTATTTCGCATCTACTCGGTATCATTTTGAAAAAGATGAAAATAGAAAAATATTCTATAGAAAATTAGATCATATAAGTATTTACCTATTAATTGCTGGAACATATTCACCCGTGGTACTTATTACACTCTCTGAAAGCAATGGATGGCTGTTATTTTGGATTGTTTGGGGAATTGCAGCATTGGGAACTATTTTAAAAATTTTCTTTACGGGTCGGTTTGAAGTTATTTCACTGCTATTGTATCTTGTAATGGGTTGGTTGATCGTCTTTGACTTTTCTGCATTAAAAGCTGCCGTAGACTCAACGGGTCTCTACTTATTAATGGGGGGTGGGGCAGCGTATACCCTAGGAATTTTCTTTTACGTATTTAATAAAATGAAATACAACCATGTCATTTGGCACTTTTTTGTGCTTATAGGAAGTATTTTACATTACCTATTTATTTTATTTTCAGTGATTTAAAGGAAATATGCAAATATGATCGCTAAAATGACAGCTGTCATTTTTGAAAGATTAAAACTGTGATTTTTTGAACTTTCAAAAAGAATCGTAGTGGAAACATGTAAAAAGATACCTATTACAACAGCACTAATCTCAGTTTTATAACTATTTAACTCAGGTAGGCTAGCCATTAGGTAATTTCCTAAGGGGGTCATTAATGCGAATAAAAACAAAAAGAGTAGTGTGGTGGTTTTTGAATAGTTTGCTTTTATAAAAAAAAGTGATAAAATGATGGCAACCGGAATTTTATGGATGATAACACCTACCAATAAATTATTTGTTTCAGAAATGGGGAACCCTTCTAAAAGCGCATGAATTGAGAGACTTATAAATAGTAGCCAGGGAAAATCTTTGGTTTCATTGTGTATGTGAACGTGTCCGTGCTCAGCTCCTTTTGAGAAAAATTCAAGACAAATTTGAAGTACAATCCCGACCATAATCCAAACTCCAACCGATTTACTTGGGTTTTCAAAAACTTCTGGAAGTAATTCAAAAACGGTAATCGCCAGTAAAAATGCACCACTAAAAGCGAGATAAAGCGACATTTGTTTTATCTCTTTCTTTTTTAGTAGTAAGGCTACACCATAACCAAATGCAACTGCTAAGAATAAAAATGCATAAACCATTAGCCAAAGATAAGGATTAATCGTTGTGAAGTTTCTTTATGAAATGGAGACAAAGTATAATCTCCAAAACAATGATGCAGCGTTACGCCAGCCTTTTTAAAATAACTTTTAAAATCAACTAAAGTAAGAGCCTTTACTTTTTCTGTAAAATTATAATCAGTGCCTTGGTGCGAAAACGAAATATGTTTTAAGATATAATTATTTTTAATTTTTCTTTCAATATGAAATGTAATTCCGTCAACGACCTTTATTTCGCTTTCCACCAAATGTGTAGCAACATAATGCGAATTTAAAAAATCAATCACTCCATATCCGCCAGGCTTCAATTCTTCTTTGATGGCTTTAATAGTTCTAATGTTGTCATTTTCTGTTTCAAAATATCCAAAGCTTGTAAATAGGTTGAAAACAGCGTCAAACCTTTCAGCAAGTGGGATACACATATCGTGCTCTTTAAAAGATAAAGTTTCATTTTCAAATTGTTTGGCAAAGGCAATACTCGCTGGCGAAAGATCCACACCAGTAACATTAAAACCTAAAGTATTTAAAAATTTTGAATGGCGACCCTTTCCGCAGGCCAGATCTAGAATAGTGTCTCCTTTTTGTAATTGTAAGAAAGATGTGAGCCGTTGCATAAAAGCACCCGCCTCTTGATAATCTCTATCCTTATATAAAATATGATAATATGGTGTGTTAAACCATTCAGCATACCACATTTCTTTTTCTTTTTGCATCAAGTCTGATTTACAGTGCGAAAATACTGTATTTTTGTTCTCTAATTAGGATGATAACTTTAAAAAGTTCTCCACCCTTGTGGAGTTAGCGATGGAAAAAAATTTTAGAATGTTGGCGAAGACCCTGTATGGTCTTGAAGAATTATTAGCGAATGAGCTTAGGCAGTTAGGTGCTTCCGATATAGAAATAGGGGTGCGAAATGTTGCTTTTAAAGGGGATACAGGATTTATGTATAAAGTAAATCTTTGTTCGAGAACGGCAATAAAAGTCTTGAAACCAATTACGGGATTTAATGTTTTTACAGAAGAAGATTTGTATAAAAGAATTTATGACATCCCGTGGGAAAATTACATGCAGGCAAACGGAAGCCTCGCAGTGGATGCTACCGTTTTTTCAATACAGTTTACACATTCACAATATATTGCCTTAAAGACTAAAGATGCGATAGTAGACCGTTTTCGAGATAAAGAAGGAATTCGACCCGATGTTGATTTGGATCACCCAACCTTACGGATTAATATTCACATTGACAGAAACATATGCACAGTTTCATTAGACAGTTCGGGTCAATCACTCCACAAACGTGGATATAAAGTTGAAAATACGATAGCTCCAATTAACGAAGTATTAGCGGCTGGGATGATTATGCTTACAGGATGGAGCGGACAGTGTGATTTTATGGATCCTATGTGTGGTAGTGGTACTATCTTGACTGAAGCCGCTATGATTGCCTGTAACATTCCGCCAAACTTAAACAGAAAAGAATTCGGATTTGAAACCTGGCCCGATTTTGATGTGGATCTGTATGAAGTGATCGAAGAGGCAGCCTTAAAGAAAGTTAAGGATTTTCATTTTAAAATCTACGGAAGCGATATCGATGCATTTACGCTTCGGAAAGCAAAAGAGAATATTAAAAGTGCAAATCTTTCAGAATTTATAGAATTAAAAGAGCAAGACTTTTTTGAATCTTCTAAAGAAACCGATCGTCCTTTGTGGATGGTGTTTAATCCGCCCTACGATGAACGTATTTCAGTAAATGATATTGAAAAGTTTTATGGGAACATTGGTAATACCTTGAAGCGTGAATATCCTGGTACTCAAGCCTGGATGATCACTTCTAATATGGAAGCGTTAAAATATGTAGGATTGCGTCCTTCAAAAAAGATCAAGCTGTACAATGGAAAACTTGAAAGTAAGCTTGTGCGCTATGAAATGTATGAAGGTAGTAGGAAATTCAGTAAACAGTAATCAGTAGGCAGTATTAAGTAAAACTTAATATGTTTTTACTTCTGAAACAACGGAATTAAATACGAAATGGAGTATCCATAGCCAGCTCCAAACTCACTAAAATCGTTAGTAGCGTTAAAGCCCGGAATGTATAGATTATCGAAATTTTCGGGTTTGTCTTCGGAAATTTTTCTTTTTAGCTGAACATTCACAGAAAGATACAGATTGTTTACTACTTCGGTCTTAATCCCTACAATTAACTCTGCCCAATGGGCTGTAAGTCCGTTAAATTCTGTGTTTACCACTCTCACAGAAGGGGGTAGCACTTGATTATCGGTATAAATAGTGTATGCCACAAGTTCCTGTTTAAAAGTTGCAAATCCGTAGCGAAGTCCAGTAAATATTGCATTGTTTAGTCCAAACCAGTTATTGTATGCGTTATAATCGACCCCAATTTTAGCATAGCTACCAGAAGTTATCGCATTTAAGTTAGGTTCAAAAAAGTCACGTTGTTCGTTTCCAATTTCGGCAGCTGCATAGAATTTTTCAGAAAATCGAAAATCTCCCAAAATTTCAAAACCTGTATAATCGTCCTGTAATAAAGATCTGATGGGTTTTGATATATCTACGCCAAGTCGTAATCCGTATTTGGTTTTTTGTGAAAGTGTATCTGCTACTGTTTCCTGTGCCATTGCAGACATAGAAATGCAGAACACACTAATGAAAAAAAGTAAGGTGTGCTGCAGTCTCATTTTCGACAGTTTCATTATTAATAGTAAGATTTAAGATCCAGTCTGGAGTACCTGTATCACTTTCGGTTACTGAAAGATTTGTATAGGTTGTTTTAAAGCCACAGGCTCTATTAACATAGACATCATTTCTCAAATACGCAAAGGTGTATGCATCTGAAATTTGATCTGTGGTTCCATTATTCATTATAAATTCATATCGTGTTGAATTGGCTCCGGTTCGTAGTGGCAATGCAATGGAGTCTGAAGCACTACTTATAACTACTGTTTGATTTACATCTGTAGTACGAATAACCAATCCAGGAACAGTTTTACGTGCCGTAGGATTAGCAATGTCATTAAATGTGATGATTAGGAGTGGAGTAGTAGGAGTATCTTCTGCACAGATATCATCTTTGCTACATCCTAAAAAAGTAGCGAGAATAAAAGTGAATACTATAAATTTTCTAACCATTGATTTTTTCTGAACCTATCGTTTTTCCAAAAGTACAACATTTTCTACATGATGCGTCTGTGGAAACATATCCACTGCCTGCACTTTTGTTACTTTATACATTGAATCCAATAATGCTAAATCTCTTGCCTGAGTGGCACTATTGCAACTAACGTATACAATCTTAGGAGCTGAGATGTTTACTAGTTGTTGTACTACATCCTGATGCATTCCATCCCTTGGAGGATCTGTAATGACAACATCTGGCACGCCATGCTTGGTTATAAATTGTTCATTGAATACTTTCTTCATATCTCCCACATAGAATTCAACGTTCTCTATGCCATTTAATTGCGCGTTTTCCTTGGCAGCCTCTATGGCATCGGGTACAGCTTCGACTCCTATAACATGTTTTGCTTCTTTTGCTACAAATTGAGCAATGGTTCCAGTACCTGTATATAAGTCATACACCAATTCAGTACCCGTTAATCCCGCGAAATCACGGGTTACTTTATATAGTTCGTAGGCTTGTTCACTGTTGGTCTGATAAAAAGACTTGGCGTTTATTTTAAATTTTAAGCCTTCCATTTCTTCGTAAATGTGGTCTCTTCCGTGGGAACAAATGACATCCTGATCGTAAATGGTATCGTTTCCTTTACTATTGATCACGTATAAAAGGCTTGTGATTTCAGGAAATTCTTCAGAAATAGCATTGAGTAATTTCGTTCTGTTTTTTTCGTCTTCATGAAAAAACTGTAGTAACACCATCACTTCTCCTGTAGTTGATGTACGAATCATGAGTGTTCGCAAAAATCCTTCTTGTTTTCGTGTATTAAAAAATGAAAGATTTAATTCTTCGGCTTTAGTCTTTACAAAATCTCTTATCGCATTACTGGGATCTTGTTGCAGATGACATTTATTTAAATCAAGGATTTTATCCCACATTCCAGGAATGTGAAAACCTAAGGCATTTCGATTTTCAATGATTTTATCACTTTTTATCTGCTCAAGAGTTAGCCATTTGTTATCACTAAAAGAGAACTCCATTTTATTTCTATAGAAGTATTGCTCTGCACTACCTAAAATTGGAGACACTTTAGGAAGTTCTATTTTACCTAACCGTTGTAAGTTTTGTTCAACTTCTTTTTGCTTGTAATAAAGTTGATGCTCATATCCTAAATGCTGCCATTTACAACCCCCACAGGTTCCAAAATGTTCACACGCTGGTGCCACTCTTTTTTCTGAAAGTTTTGAGAACGAAATAGCGGTACCTTCATAATATGCCTTGCGTTTTTTTGTAGTCTGCACGGTTGCGATATCTCCTGGCACGGCATTATTTATAAATACTACTCGTCCATCTGAAGCTCTTGCGACCGCTTTCCCTTTGGCACCAGCATCAATCACCTCTAAATTTTCCAGAACCACTCTATGTGTTCGTTTTCTTCCCATGTGCGCAAAAATAGGATAAAATGAACGTTTAAATAGTGCAGAACACTTAAAATTGTAGCTTTAAATTTGTAATTTTACCACCTACGGATGATTTCTCTCCACAAGCAGGAATAGTCATATCTAATTTAAATTTTCAAAAGAATGTCAGTGTTAGAAAAAACGGCCTCACAAAAAGCCATTGATTTAGAAAACAAGCATGGAGCTCATAATTATCACCCCTTACCCGTAGTATTGAGTAAAGGAGAAGGAGTTTATGTTTGGGATGTAGAAGGAAAAAAGTATTATGATTTTCTTTCGGCATATTCTGCCGTAAATCAGGGGCATTGCCATCCTAAGATCGTAGATGCGATGACTAATCAAGCCCGAACCCTATCATTGACTTCACGTGCATTTTATAATGATATGTTAGGAAAGTATGAAAAATACGCCAGTGACTATTTCAACTTTGATAAATTACTTCCTATGAATACGGGTGCTGAAGCGGTGGAAACCGCTTTAAAGATTTGTAGAAAATGGGCGTATGAAAAGAAGGGGATTGATGTCAATGAAGCAGAAATCATAGTCTGTGAGAATAATTTCCACGGAAGAACGACAACCATCATCTCATTTTCTAATGATCCTGTAGCACGAAAACATTTTGGGCCTTTTACCAAGGGCTTTATTAAAATTGAATATGATAATATAGAAGCACTTAAAGAAGTCCTGGAAAATAATAAAAATGTAGCTGGATTTTTAGTAGAGCCTATTCAAGGAGAAGCGGGAGTTTATGTTCCTTCAGAAAATTATTTAAAAGAAGCAAAAGCATTATGTGAGAAGCATAATGTACTTTTTATAGCTGATGAAGTACAAACAGGTATTGCAAGAACCGGAAGATTACTAGCTACTTGCGGGAATTGTTCTTGTGAAAATAAAGACTGTAATGGGACGCCAGATGTAAAACCTGATGTATTGATCTTAGGAAAAGCCTTAAGCGGTGGAGCGTATCCTGTTTCGGCAGTATTGGCGAACAATGAAATTATGAGTGTGATCGAGCCTGGAACTCATGGCTCTACTTTTGGCGGGAACCCTATTGCAGCAGCTGTTGCTATGGCGGCCCTAGATGTGGTTTCTGAAGAACATTTAGCTGAAAATGCATATAGGTTAGGAAACATTTTCCGTGAAGAATTAAATAGATACATTGCAACAACCGACACTGTAACCCTTGTAAGAGGGAAAGGATTGTTAAATGCAATTGTTATTAATGATTCGGAAGAAAGTGATACAGCCTGGAATATTTGCTTACGCTTGAGAGATAATGGATTATTAGCAAAACCTACTCATGGAAATATTATTCGTTTTGCGCCGCCTCTTGTGATGACAGAAGCTGAATTGAGAGACTGTATTTCAATAATCATCAAAACGCTGAAAGAATTTGAGTAGTTTTTGCAAAAAATATCAAATAAAAAAGCGGCTTTCAAGCCGCTTTTTTTATAGTATATAATTTATTTAAAAACCTAATTCTCGCATTCTTTCTTCATTCATTTGTTGCATTCCTTCTATTCCGTAAGTGGCATACATATAAATTACATATCCAAGGAATACTGCGCCCAATGCAATTCCAATATAAGAAAGTATTTTTCCTGTAGTTACATTTTTATACCCTGTATATAGTTCAGGATTTTCCTTATATACTTTTGTGGCTTTTCCAGCCATTACTAGAGCGATGATACCAAATATGACTCCTACACCGTAGCAGCAACATAGTACAATTGAGACGATTCCAAAAATGAGAATAAGAGTAGAGTTGGGTAGTTTTTGTTGTTCCATTTTTAATTTTTTAAGAGATTAAGGATAAATATAATAATAATTAATAATAGCTATTCATTTTAATAAAATAACTCACTACTATTATAATTGAAGTAAGAAATATAAGTCCCAACTTAATTTTATATCCAAGCCTAAATTTAAAGAATAGGTCTAGTAGTATAAAAAGAAGAAGTACTATGATACTATATATAGCCGGATACATTTTATAGGCAAGATAAAATTCTCCCTGAAATAAAAAAGCTACGGACCTTTGCAGTCCGCAGCCTAAACATTCTATCCCAAAGATTTTTTTATTCATGCAGGGTAGCATAAATTCTTCAAGACCTTCTACCATAGAAGTTACTATTAATTTGTTACTGTTATTTTGTAATCAATAATTACATTTTCTGCAGTAGTTAATTTTATAAGGTACACACCATCACTTAGGTTTGATGTTGGGATGTTAAATTTACTTTCTTCACCAATATTATTCTGACTAACTACTAATTTTCCGCCCATATCATAGATATTGGCTGCAGCTATGTTAAGTCTATCAGGATTAGTAACTTCTAATTGAGAAACTCTGTTGTTTTGAAAGAAATTTACATGTTGTTTTAGCGTAGTAATCTCTGTAATAGCTTCTTCGATACCAAAATCTGGTTTAGAACTACGTCCTTTCGACATAGTAAATACAATATAAAATCTATTTTTATAAGTTCCAGGAGAGAGCATTAACCCGCCAAAATCTCCTCCAGAAATTAATTGAATATTATTAGTTTGGCTATCATAAAAATAAACATTACCAGGTAGATTAACTTCTTCTACACCTTGTATCTTAACCCTATAATTCTGACCTGAAACTTTTATAGTCAATGGAATCATTTTCCTTCGATCTTCTACTTTAAAAGAAACACCTTGCATTACATATTGGCGTTCAACTCCGTCTGAGGCAGTAATAGGCATTGATGCATCCGTACCACCGCCATCTGAAGGGTGATAAACATCATACCCTCTATCATGACCATCTGTGGTATCGTCATTTAAAAAAAGAATCATATCTCTAAAGTGAGATTCACCAAATACGGTATAAAAACGGAATATAGAACCTCTGGTAGTTGTTTCAGGTCTAGTTCCTACCTCATTATTTTGATTATTACCATTAGTTTGACCAGGCCTGTGAAAAATAGATGGATTGGTTGAAGATGTGTGATCAGAATCTTCTTTAACATATACTCTGTGATTGTTAGAATATGTAATAGGGACTGAGCCAGAAATTCCAGGTTCCCCTACTAAAAAAAATCCTTGTCCAATTGGGGAAACACTTCTATTATAACTTTGCCCTACATCACCAGTGGGGGTAGTTGGGTTACCAGAATTGTCATGGTTCATAAAGGTAGGAACGGTGTAAATACCACCAGGATTGGTGCCATTTACAGTCCAAGATCCATAACCTCCTTGATTGTCTCTGTAGAAATGTGAGTTAATTGTCCTGTCTTCATCCCAGAAAATAATACTATTTAAATCTGGATTATCATTGTAAAACGCTACTAAATCCAGTGCTGATGGATATGGATTTCCGGAAAGAACAAAACCATCCGCAGTCATCGGAACTACAATATCCCCATTATTTGGTCTTCCTCTAAAATCATAACGCTGATTGTTTGGATCCTGATATTGATTACTATGAGTGGTAACATTAGTTCCCTTCATTGTAAAACCATATCCTGCAGAAATATTATCTGCAGCAAATATTCGTGACCATCCTGTAGCGTCATTTTCATATTTGTATACCCAACGATGGGAAATACTAAGTTGAATATTGCTTCCTAATCCTGATCCTGCCCCATTATATCCAGCCGTTAATAAATTTTCTCTATAATTTGTAGCTCCAATAGAGTCTTTGAGACTTTTTATACCATATCGTTTATTACCAGAAACAGCTCCACCTCCCAATGTTGCTGGATTTCCAACTGGAGAGGCCCAATAATTATAATCAAATGAATCTGAATAACTATCTTGATATACTGATAAGAATCCTGTCCCTGTATTAGCTGAATTAGTGCCTTGGATTAATTGTCCACGGTCACGCAAATAAATACTGGCTTCTGTTGCAGTAGTGTTATTTTTTTGAAGGTTTATATCATCTTCAACATACAAGATTTGATCTTTAACATAGATGTAATTATCTCCTCCACTAGGAGTAGGTCTTACAAATAAATCTGATTGAGCAAGGGCAGAACTACCAATAATAAGAGTTAAAAGTAGTAGTAGGTTTTTCATAATTATGTAATTTTAATAGTATCGATTTGGGTTTTAATACTATAGTTTAGGTGTTAAAAATAGAAATAAAATCGATATAGAGGTATTATTTTCTCCAAAATTCGATGAACGACACATCTTGTTAACAGTTGATTATTGCTAGATTTGCACATAATTTAACTTAAATTTAAATTTTATATGAAAATTGGAGATATGGTGTCTGTATTAGACGAAGTGCTTTCAGGTACTGTGATTGCTATAGATTTGGGAACTATTACTATTGAAACTGAAGATGGATTTGAACTTACCTATGCTGAAAACGAATTAGTTATCATTGATGATTCCATCACAAAAAGAGACATGACTCCTTCTAACATAAAAACTATTATTTCAGAAAAACAAATCAAAAAGAAGCCAAAATCAACTAGAATTAAGCCTAAAGACCGAAAATTACCTCCTATGGAAGTGGATCTTCATATCCATCAACTTACTGCTAATGAGAAAGGAATGCATCCTCATGATAAATTAAGCCTTCAGGTCGATACAGCAAAAAGACAAATAGACTTTGCCATTTCAAAGAAAATTCAGCGTGTTGTTTTTATTCATGGAGTAGGAGAAGGTGTTCTTAGAGCTGAATTAGAATATCTTTTTAGGAGATATGATAACATAACCTATAATGATGCCGACTATAAGAAATATGGTCGCGGAGCTACCGAAATTTATATCTTTCAAAATAAACCCAACTAATTTCTCAAAATTCTGGAGTGACAGGAATTGGGGTTGTTACAATATTTGAAATCTCACCAAGATCAAGACTTTCCTGAGTAATTTGCTCTCCTTCACCTGTTAATACAAGATCTGAAATAAATAAACTTAACGTACTGGCCAAACTATAGATGTGTTCACGATATTCAGAAACAGTTGTAGTTACCGTCACAGCATCGTTTAAATAATCTGGTCCCACGGTAGGGTCTGTGATATCGTTGGTAGGATCAAGATCGCTATTACTGTCTTCATTGATAGTTAAAACACCATCATTATCATCATCGATGTCCAAGTAGTTTGGAGTACCATCCATATCGGTATCTAATGGGTTTTCAGGATCAATACCCACCTCAACTGCTGTTGGGACATTATCTCCATCATCATCAAAATCATAAAAATCTGGAATACCATCCTCATCTGTATCTCCCTCAAATTCATCTTCAAATGCGACGGTATCATTATCATCTAATTCCACTTCTATACTTACAATTGCTTCGCCCGAAGTACTTAAATATTCTGAAATAGTTTCAGGAGACGTTGGCGGAATATTATTGCAAAAATAAGACGCTGTAATAGCATCATTAAAACGTCTATAATCTACTGTATTTGTTGTGTTGTTTATCTGAAAACTCATCATTCCTTCGACTATGAAATCCTCAGTAGCTATGGGTAACTGTACCGAAATACTTTCTTGAGCACCTGTATTTATCTTAAAAAAAACGTACGCACTGGACTCACCGCAAAACTGAAGATTCGCATCCTCAAAATCAAAAGAAGTCACAATAAGATCACCATCGTCACAGGATTGTAAAAATATAGTCAAGGAAATAATTGAAAAAAATAGTCTTCTCATAACACAGAAAGCTGGAAATACAAAGTAACACAATTCTTTATAATTGAAACGTCTAAAATTTATTTTAATATGTATTTTTGTGACAATGAAAAAAGTATATTTTGATAGCGCCGCCACGACACAATTACGTCCGGAAGTAATTAATTGTATTACTGAAGTCTTAAAAACCGAATACGGTAACCCTTCTTCTACGCACGCCTACGGAAGGTCTTCAAAGTCTTTAATTGAAAACGCGCGTAAAGAAATTGCAAAACTTTTAAATGTTTCTGCTGCCGAGATTATTTTTACTTCGGGTGGTACAGAGGCTGATAATCTTATTATAAACAGTGCTGTTAGAGACCTAGGTGTTACCAGAATTATAACCAGTAAAATTGAGCATCATGCGGTCCTATATATGGTTAATGAGATGGCCGAAAAGCATGGCGTTACTGTCGAATATGTCAAACTTGATGATTGTGGACATATAGATTATGAAAACTTCGAAAAACTTTTAAAAAATTCTGAAGCTAAAACCTTAGTGAGTTTGATGCATGTAAATAATGAAATTGGGAATGTACTCGATTTAAAGCGTTGCGCAATTCTTTGCAAAAAATACGATGCCTTATTACATAGCGACACGGTACAATCTGTTGGCCATTTTGAACTGGACCTAGCCGACATCCCCGTTGATTTTGCAGCAGTCGCAGCACATAAATTTCATGGTCCAAAGGGTGCAGGTTTTGCGTTTATAAGAAAAAACACAGGATGTAAGCCACTTATTTTTGGAGGGGCACAGGAGCGCGGACTTAGAGCTGGAACTGAAGCTACCTACGCCATTGCAGGAATGGCTGAAGCATTAAAGATTTCGTACGCAAAACTCGAGGAAGAAAGAGCTTACATAAAAGGTTTAAAAAATTACTTTAAAGAACAACTAATAGAAAAAATACCTGGGGTAAAATTTAACGGAAGTTGTGACGACGATAAACGAAGCACGTACACACTTTTAAATGTGTGTCTCCCTATGTCTGCCGAAAAAGCGTTAATGTTGTTGTTTCAAATGGATCTCAAAGGCATAGCTTGTTCTAAAGGGAGTGCCTGTCAAAGCGGAAGCACGAACGGCTCTCATGTTTTAAACGCAATACTTTCAGAAGAAGATCTAAAAAAGCCTTCATTGCGATTTTCATTTTCGAGCTTTAACACAAAAGACGAAATCGATTATGTTATCGAAACGCTTTCAGAATTTATGAAAGACTGAGTTCTTTCAGTTTTCCAGTATCCTTACAGAAATTATTCGCACATCGTCCAAAGGGCGATCTAGATTATTGGTTTCGACTTTTGCGATTGCATCAATCACCTCCAGCCCATCTACAACTTCACCAAAAACCGTATAATTCTGGTCTAAATGGGGCGTGCCACCTATGGTTTTATACACTTCTCTATGTGCTTCAGGAATTGTATACTTTTCAAAATCAGTATAAGATTTTGATTTCCTCATAATGGTATCGGTAAGGGCTGTATAGGTTTTAAAATCATCTGCACTTTCAGCTTTTTGCAAAGCCTCTACAAGTGATTTGTTTACAGTGTCGTTTTTAAAATAATGTTCTGCCAGCCAACCATTTATTCTTCCTTCAGCAACAGATAAAAGACTGTCATTCTGCACCTTTCCCTGAACAATATAAAATTGCATGGCACTAGAAGCCCTTGCTACGTTTCCATCCCGCGCCGCTCCCAAAGTTCCTTTCTTATGAAAATAAGGGGTGTTAATTTCGGCATCTATCTTATAAGGTAAATCGCCAACCCCCAATGTATCTGTAAGTTTGGCATTACGACTGTCTGGATCTCCCGCCTGTACCATAAAATTTTCAATTACTCTATGAAATAACAAGTTGTCAAAAGCCTTTTCATTTACCAATCTTACAAAGTTATCCCGATGCAAAGGGGTTTCGTTGTACAACTTCAAAACTATGGTTCCTTTGGTGGTAACCATCTCTATAGCTATAGGTTTTTCTTCGGAAACTGAATCTTCTGCTTTATCTTTTGGTGATTGCTTACAGGCAAGGAAACAAAGTGTCAATATTAGGAATAGGTATGTTTTTTTCATACCTAAAAGTAACAAATTTTACGTATATCTATTTTTCTTCGGAAAGATTTAAAACTTCATAGTAGCCCGAACGTTAAAAATTCGAGGTGTTAGGAAGTTAGGAATCGAGTATTGCACTTTAGTATATACATCTCTCACAAATGTGTTTGTGATTGAGTTTCGCACATCAAAAATATTGAAGATCTCTGCGCCAATAGTCAATTCTTTAAAAGGTTTTAAAAAACCATTGTCACGTAATTTGTTTTCATCTACAATCACATACGAAACTCCTAAATCGGCTCGCTTATAATCTGGTAAGCGTGTTTGAAAATCATACGGATCGGCATAACTAGGTGAACCTCCTGGCAGTCCAGTGTTGTATGTCAAATTCAAGTACATTTTTAAATCGGGAATAACTTTTACGTAATCTTGAAACAACACGCCAAACTTTAATCGTTGATCTGTAGGTCTAAAGATATAACCTCTGTCTTCAATGTTTTCCTTTGTTTTTAAGTACCCAAAGCTTACCCAGCTTTCGGTTCCTGGTACAAATTCTCCTGCCAATCGTAAATCAAGCCCGTAAGCATAGGCGACTGCATTGTTTCTGGCACGATATCGAATACGTACATTTTCTAGAGTATACGGGTTGACATCGGTTAAATTCTTATAATATATTTCAGAATTCAAAGTAAAAGGACGTTCCCATAGATCAAAACTATAATCATTTCCTATCACAATGTGAACGGATTGCTGTGCTTTTACTTCGGGACGTACAGCACCTGTAGAATCTCTTAATTCACGATAAAATGGTGGTTGATGGTATACTCCTCCCGATAATCTGAAGAGCATGTCCATCTCCCATTTTGGTTTTATGGCAATTTGTGCACGCGGACTAAAAACCGTCTGCGTAGTGCTTTCAATATTTTTTCCACTTACAGTCCAGTTGTGTGCACGAACCCCAGCATTTAACCAAACATCATTGGTTCCCCATTCGGTTCTTCGACTCCATTGAGCATATCCAGAAATACGATTAATTTGTACATCGTTGGTAGCTCTAATATTCGTAAAAGGAGTTATTGGGGTTGTATCTGGGTCGTACGGCTGATTGGTAGCAAAGTCGGGAAGGGGTGGGTTGATTGAAAATCCAGCTGAATCAATAACCTCATACTCTTGAACCCTATCTCTAATATCTTCACGGGTATATTTAATTCCGTATTCAAAACTGTTATCATTTATTTCAATATTTCCTTTGTGTTCAACATTTAAAATCAACGCATCAAGGTTGTTACGGGCATGCGTCAATTGAGAACCAATACCTTCGCTAAATTCAACTTCACCTAGATCCTCACTTCCAATGTCACTATTTACTTGTCCTAAACGATACTGTGCAAGGATATCAAAATATTCTTGTTCTTGCGTATGGTATAGAGACGTAATTAACTTGGCTGTAAACGTATCTGAAACTACATAGGTTCCTTTTAAAGCTCCAAAGTAGGTATCATAGCGGTCTTCTTCTTGCCCCTCGTAAAACACAAGAAGTGCAATAGGATCAGCTAACGTACCAAAATTTGTTTGGCGGGTCTGCGGCTCGTAGCTGTAATTATTGATAGAAACATTTCCAAGAAAACCTAATTCAAATTTATTATTGAATTTATAGGTTAAATACGTTTGTGCATCTGCAAACGTGGGTCGGTAATTCGTCTCAGTCTGTTTGGCATCTACAAATAAGCTGTTGTCACGATAGCGTAGTCCCACAATGCCAGAAAGTCTTCCGTCTTTTGAAAGTCCTTCAACAGCAGCACTGGCACCCAATAAACTCATGTCTAGTGATGCTCCAAAATTGGTAGGTCGGCGATAGGTTATATCTAACACAGAAGATAATTTGTCACCATATTTGGCTTGAAATCCACCTGCAGAGAAATCAACATTTGCTGTTAAATCACTGTTTACAAAACTTAGCCCTTCCTGCTGACCGCTTCGTATTAAAAATGGGCGATAGACTTCAATTTCATTTACATACACCAGGTTTTCATCATAATTTCCACCACGCACTGCATATTGAGTACTTAATTCATTATTACCACTAACACCTGGTAACGATTTTAATAAGTTTTCTACCCCAGCATTGGCTCCTGGAATTTTCCGTATGGTTTCTGGAGTTAAGCTTAAAACACCTTCTGCTCGTTTATTTTCACGCCCAGTGATAATGACTGCTTCAATTTGTTCAATATCTGTTTTTAAAACCGGATTAAATTCAAAATCTTCATTTTCATCCAGATTAACAGTAATCACAACATTTTTTTGACCTACGTACGAATAGGTAACTTTCACATCTTGATTTGCAGGAATTTCAAGTAAGTAAAATCCGTTGATATTAGTCTGGGTGCCTCCGCCATTTACAAGAATATTGGCGCCTGGCAGCGGATTATTCGCTTCGTCAAAAACGATTCCACGAAGGGTGGCTTGCTGAGCAATTAAAGCGGTGGATGTAAATAGGAGTAAGAGTAAAAAAGGTAAGATTGTAGTTTTCAAGAGCAATAGGTCTTATTATTTTCTGAAAAATGTTGCTTCAAATGTAGCACTATTTCCTACATTATCTACCACGATTACTTTCAAATTATTTTCTGAAGCAGAAATCACTTCGTCATCAAAATCATAGATTAAAACGTCGGTTTTGTAATTATATTCCATCAATATAAATTTTCCATTCACCGTCGCTCTATAACTACTAATACCGCTTAAATCATCTTCAATCTTTACTTTAAGCGTCTCATTATTACTAATCCATTTATTATCGTCAAAATTTACAGGCCTTATGGTAGGTGGCGTAGTATCTGAAACCAATACATAAGAACCAAAGGTTCTTGTTCTAGCCGAAAGTTTATCTCCTTTCCGGTAAGTTGTATTATAATATGGGTCTCCTCTGTAATTTAAACGTCCCAAATACAAATGATCCATATCTTCGGAAGCATAATTAGAGGCATCTACCGTAATGGTAATATTTTTATGAATAGGTATGACGTCTTTATGAAAATGAAGTGTATCCCCGTTAACTTCAATATCTAGATAGGTGTCTTCGTATAATGCATCGCTAGGGATATAGATGCTAAATTTTCCTTTTGTGATGGATGTCGCCTGGTTGGCATAAATATAATCGTCTGTTGTATTTACGTTTTTGGGATCCAGAATTTCTTCTTTTTTACCTTCAATAGGAACTACAATTTTCGAGGTATTCCCTTTAAAGTCTTTGATTTCTATGGTATAATTCGTATTTAAACCTTCGGTTACGGTCACATAGCCGTTATCGATTTCCTGAGTAATCACACTTAACGGATTATTTGATTGTCTATACAGTTTCTGAATGCGACTGCGGTTTGTTTCAAAATAATCATAATCAATATACCTGTTTAAGTACCGTGTTTCAGCAAAGCTGAATTTTTGAAAATCTACCCTAAAATTTTCAGTGCCATTGACTGTTGTTTTGATTTGATAGGCGCCATTTTTATTAGAAGCACCATTTTGTTGGTCACTGGTGTTCACACCAAAACCTATTTTTCCGAAGGCATGGATACCTTCAGCTTTATACGACCCGTCTTGTTGTAGGATCAACCGAAGCTTAACAGGATTTTGCGACTGATTTATCTGTGCGTCATCCGAAATTGGATAGGCAAATACACCATTCACCAGCGGTTTTTTTGTATCAGGAACTTCAACGCCAAAGAGCATAGGGTTCATAGGTCGCGAGGCCGCATCTCGTATTTCATAATGTAAATGAGGTCCGCCACTGCTACCACTATTACCGGTATACCCAATGAGATCTCCTTTTTTTACTGAAAGTTGGTTGGCTTCAGGAAATAGTTCGATTTCGAATGATTCTTTGGCATATTGAGCATCTTTTACAAATTCTTGAATAGCTCCTGCATAATTCTGAAGGTGTGCATATACAGTACTATATCCATTGGGATGCTTAATATAAAGAGCCTTCCCGTAGCCATAATGGGCCACTTTAATACGGTTTACAAATCCATCTGCTGGCGCGTAAATAGGAATTCCTTCTCTTTGTTGTGTTTTGATATCGAGTCCGCTGTGAAAGTGGTTGCTTCGCAATTCACCAAAACTACCCGACAGAATAATTGGAATTTTTAATGGATCACTAAAGTAATTTTGTGGAACGTCTTGTTGAGCTTGTACTGTTACTCCCAGAAACAGTGTAGCAATAAGTAATAATGTAATTTTCATAAAAAGTAAGTAGTATATATAAAGGGAGTTCGCCTGTTTTATTGTTACTAAACATCAATATTACGAAAAATTAAGATAAAACAGTTGGCTTATTTAAAACGGTGTGTTAACTTTGTGTAATGAGTATTGAAATTAGAATTGAATGAGCCAGCTTTCAGAAATTGTTGATTCACTAGAGAATAGGATTAGCAAGTTACTTCATAACTATAAAAAGTTAGGACAGGAAAACGAAAGATTGGCGGCTTCACTTTCAGAAATGAAAGAAAAAGAAGCAAGTTCTAATGCAGAAATAGCCGAATTACGATCAAAATGTAGTTCGTTACAGTTAGCAAATTCAATGCTTGGCAGTGACACACATAAACGAGATACAAAGCTCAAAATAAATGCTTTAGTTCGGGAAATTGACCAATGTATTACCCAGCTTTCCGAATAAAACAAATATGTCAAATCAATTAAAAATCAAATTATCGATTGCAGACAGGGTATATCCTTTAACCATTAACCCTTCTCAGGAAGAAGGTTTACGGTTAGCTGCCAAGAAGATTGAGGCGATGATCAAGCGATTTGAAAAAAGTTATGCTGTGAGAGACAAACAGGACGTTTTAGCTATGTGCGCGTTACAGTTTGCGGCTCAGGTAGAACAAAAAGATATTGATAAAACAAACGATACTGTAGATACTGAAACGCGATTAGAAGCGTTAAATAAACTATTACAGGATCATTTATCATAACGTTCTTATTATATATTACAGGTTACTGCCTACATTAATATAAAATTTGGTAAACTCAACACGAATTCTTTAAAAAGGGTGAGTTAAAGTTGTAAAAGCGGGCCGTCTTTGAGCGGATTCTTGACCAGCTTGTTAGCCCTAAACTTTTCTTTAAGGAGTTTACACAATTTCATAATATTGGTGTAGGCTTTTTTATGCACTATAATTAGCTTTCCATATGCTGAAAATTGAAAGGAAAGCGACACTTAAATAACCAAAAAATGGACACTATAATTACCATCATCATAGCTGCTGTCGCAGGTATTATTGTAGGTTTTGTGATTGCGAAATTGCTAGAAAAAAGCAATGCCTCACAACTTGTAAAAAATGCAAAAAAGAGTGCTTCTTCTATTTTAAAAGAGGCCAAAGCAGAAGGAGAAACACTTAAAAAAGATAAGATGCTTCAGGCTAAAGAAAAGTTTCTCGAACTTAAAGCCGAGCATGAAAAAGTAATTTTAAATCGTGACAAAAAGATATCAGATGCAGAAAAGCGCACTCGCGATAAAGAATCATTGGTTTCTAGCGAATTAGCTAAGACAAAGAAGCTCAATAGTGATATCGAAAAAAAGAAAAAAGATTACGATGAACGACTTGACTATCTTGAAAAGAAACAAAATGAAGTAGATAAATTACATCGTAGTCAGATTGAACAATTGGAAGTAATTTCTAGTCTTTCTGCTGAAGATGCTAAAGGTCAACTTATGGAAAGCCTTAAAGAAGAGGCTAAGACGAATGCCATGGCGTTTATCCAGAATTCTGTCGAAGAAGCTAAAATGACTGCCCAACAAGAAGCTAAGAAGATTATTATCAATACCATTCAGCGTATTGGTACCGAAGAAGCTATTGAAAACTGTGTGTCTGTATTCAATCTAGAAAGTGATGATGTGAAAGGTCGAATCATTGGTCGCGAAGGACGAAATATTCGTGCAATTGAAGCTGCAACAGGTGTAGAAATCATCGTGGATGATACACCAGAAGCAATTATTCTTTCGTGTTTTGATTCGGTTCGACGAGAAGTGGCAAGGTTATCGTTGCACAAATTAGTGACCGACGGTCGTATTCACCCAGCTCGTATTGAAGAGGTGGTTAAAAAGACGTCAAAGCAAATTGAAGAAGAAATTATAGAAGTTGGAAAACGTACAGTGATTGATTTAGGGATTCATGGTTTAAGTCCAGAATTGATTAAAGCTGTAGGGCGAATGAAATACCGATCTTCGTATGGACAAAATCTGTTGCACCACTCACGGGAAGTAGCAAAATTATGTGGTGTAATGGCAGCTGAGTTGGGTCTTAATCCGAAACTAGCGAAACGAGCAGGACTTTTACACGATATTGGTAAAGTTCCAGAAACCGAAACTGAAGTGCCGCACGCCATCCTTGGGATGCAATGGGCAGAGAAGTATGGTGAAAAACCTGAGGTGTGTAATGCGATTGGTGCTCACCATGACGAAATTGAAATGACAAGCTTATTGTCACCCATAGTTCAGGTTTGTGATGCGATAAGTGGAGCAAGACCAGGTGCGAGAAGACAAGTACTAGATAGCTATATACAGCGATTAAAAGACCTTGAGGATATTGCCTTTGGGTTTGGAGGAGTAAATAAAGCGTATGCTATCCAGGCAGGACGTGAATTACGTGTAATGGTAGAAAGTGAAAAGGTAAGTGATGAGAAAGCGGCACAGTTATCTTTTGAGATCTCTCAGAAAATCCAAACAGACATGACCTATCCTGGTCAGGTGAAAGTAACCGTTATACGAGAGACCAGAGCTGTGAATATCGCGAAGTAATCATATCTTAATTAGTATTAAATAAAAAAAAAGCAACTTTTCTTGAAGTTGCTTTTTTTTTAAAGATGTATTGTTAGTTTAAAATGTTCCCGAGTTTATCAATACCCTTGTTTACTACCTTAAAAACAGGATCTACAATGGCATTTTTTTCATCGTAAATATCATTATATCCTTTGCTGGGCTCTTCAAAAAATTTCCCAGTAATAAATCTATAATGACGATCTAATTTTGCTATTTCCTTCATGTCATCATCATCTAAATCCACATTTGCTGCCTTAAAATTCTCTTCTATGTGCTCTTCACTAGTAGATTTTGGGATCACAGCCGTACCACGTTTTGCATGCCAGTTTATTAACACTTGTCCTACAGAAGCATTATGCTTTCTTGCAATATTTTTTATCTCATCCAGTTCTAAAAGATTGGGTTCATCTTTCCCTTTCATATCATCTGACCTGTCTCCAGAACCTAAAGGTGAATAGGCAGTCATTTTAATGCCTTGACTATTACAGTATTCAAGTAATTCATTTTGCTGAAGTAATGGATGTAATTCTACTTGATTCATTTCTGGTTTGTGTTTGGCTTTTGAAACTAGATCTTTCAATTTTTCTTTACTGAAATTTGACACTCCTATATGTCGGGTCAAACGTTGCTCTTTTGCTTTTTCCATTTCTTTCCAAGTTTCAATAATAGGAACTTCTTCTAATGAAAGGTAATCTGAAGCATTGGTAGGATAATCAACTTCTGGCCTAAAAGCCACTGGCCAATGAATTAAATATAAATCTAAATACTCTAATTTTAATTTTTTAAGACTGTCTTGAAGTGCAGGAATTACATGACTTTCTCTATGGGCATTGTTCCATAATTTTGAAGTGACAAAAACTTCTTCTCGCTTAATGTTTCCTTCAGCAAAAACTTCTGCTAAAGCATCGCCAATCTCTTCTTCATTTCCGTACACTGCGGCTGTATCTATGTGACGTACTCCAGATTTTAATGCCGACTTTACAGCGTTTTTAACTTCGTTTCCCTTAGCTTTCCATGTTCCTAAACCAATAGCATGCATGGTATCATTATTGTCAAATTTTAGTGTTTTCATAGTTCTATCTAGTTTTACTTAAAGATACAAAGACAAGATGTTCTTTCCGAAGAGATAATAAGGTTTAGCTTTTATTTAACCCATACAATGACCTCTTTAATAATTTTTTAATCTTTTCTAGGATGAAATCTGTTTATCACCTCGGTAAGATGACTTTTATCAAGATGAGTGTAAATCTCTGTAGTCGTTATGCTTTCATGTCCTAACATTTGCTGAATGGCCCTAAGATTGGCTCCATTTTCAAGTAAATGCGTAGCAAAAGAATGCCGAAAAGTATGTGGACTAATCGTTTTTTTGATTCCTGCTATTTCAGTGAGATTTTTTACAATAGTGAAGATCATAGCTCTCGTAAGTCCTTTGCCCCTTCGGTTTAAGAATAACGTATCTTTTGCCTGCGGAAAAATCTCCTGGTGATTTCTAATCTCTTTTCTGTAGATGTTTATGTATTTTTTTGTGAGATTTCCAATGGGTACAAAACGTTGTTTATCCCCTTTTCCAGTCACTTTTATAAAACCTTCTTCAAAAAAGAGATCTGAAATTTTTAAATTAATAACTTCTGAAACTCTTAGACCACATCCATATAGTGTTTCAATTATAGCTCGATTTCTTTCACCTTGTGGAGTACTAAGATCTATAGACCTGATAAGCAAGTCTATTTCTTTTTCTGAAAGTGTATCGGGTAGCTTTCGTGCTGTTTTGGGACTTTCAATTAGTTCTAACGGATTGGTTTTTCTGTACTCTTCAAAAATTAGATAGTTAAAAAATCCGCGTAATCCTGAAATAATACGGCTTTGAGAAGCAGGATTCACCAGTTTTGCAACATGATATATAAATTGCTGTATTGTATCTTCAGAAATTGAAATGGGTGTTTCATCTATAGTATTTTCATTTAGCCATTGTTGCAATTTTTTAATATCCAAACTATAATTTGTAATAGAATTTTCTGAAAGCCCACGCTCTATCCGTAAGTAATTCTTATAATCTATAAGTGCTTGGTGCCATTTCATGAGTTCAAAAATAGTGGAATAATATCAGAATTAAATTAAGATAGTATTAGCAACTTATTAGTAAAAGTTATGAATCTTCCACTGTAGTTTCGTGGTATTAATTAACAAAAATTAAAAAAAACATGAAAAAATTAATAATGATTGCCGTAGTAACCGTAATTGGAGTTACTACTATACAGGCACAGGAAGTTAAATTAGGAGCAAAAGCAGGGGTGAACTTTGCCAAATTAACGGGAGATGATGTGGAAGATGCAGACGGCCGCACAGGGTTTCATTTAGGTGTTTTGGCAGAAATACCTTTTAATGAAAAATGGGCGATTCAACCAGAGATTTTGTATTCTCAAAAGGGATTGCAGTCAAAGTCAGACTTTTTTGATGGCGAAATAGAAAGTAAGTTAAGGTTAGATTATATTACAGTGCCAATCATGGGGAAATATTATTTTACAGACGCCTTAAGTCTTGAGTTTGGACCTGAATTGGGCTTTAGAGCAAAAGCTGAACAGGAAATAGAAGTAACAGGTGAAGATGATGGCGGAATAGAAGGAACTCAAGATATTAAAGATAGTGTTTCTGGATTTGATTTTGGAGCTGGAGGCGGATTAGCCTACCAACTAAATAATGGGCTGTTTTTACAGGCAAGATATATTATTGGATTGACTAATATCACTAAAGATGATGATGAAGGAGCCTTTGGGGATGATCTTACCAATTCAAATCTATCTCTATCCTTAGGTTTTAAATTTTAATGACGTATATAAATTAGTAAAAAGAGCGCTTTTTAGCGCTCTTTTTTTATTAGAAATTAAGCAGGAAAATTAGACCTATTTAATTAGTATTATGAAATAATTAACAAAAATTTTCATTATAAATAATAGTTTCGTGATTAATTAACAAACAAAAACAACAATTATGAAAAAATTATTTTTATTTACTGCAATGGCAGTATTCGGATTCACCACTACACAAGCACAGGTGATGTTCGGGGCAAAAGCCGGTGCAAATTTTGCATCAATTACTGGGAGTGATGTTAATGATGTTGACGGTCGCACAGATTTTCATGTGGGAGCACTTGCTAATATTGGTATTAACGAATGGTTTGCCATTCAACCAGAAGTAGTTTATTCTGCTCAAGGGTTTTCTTTTGATGATGAGGCAGATGTAGAACAAAGTATTAGCTATTTAAATATTCCTATCATGGCAGATTTTACCATTGCCGAGGGATTAAGTTTACAAGGCGGACCTCAAGTAGGTATTAAAGTAGGAAGTAAATTTAAAGTGGATGGTGATGACATTGATGAAGATGATGATGGAATTGAATCATTAGATATAGCTACGGGTATTGGAGCTCAATATAAATTACCAACTTTAGGATTATTTTTCCAGGCACGTTATATGATAGGATTTACAGATATTATCGAAGATGTTGATGCTTCTAACTCTGTTGTAAGTGTATCAGTAGGTTGGTTTTTTGACTAAAACAAAACTAAACTAAATAAAAAAGGGAAGCCTAAAAGCTTCCCTTTTTTATTTAGTTGAAATTCAATTGTTTATAATTTTGTTAATAATAGGGCAAATGTCTTATTGATTGGTAATTAGATATTTAAGAAATTCACACTATTAACCAATACAATAAAACCCATGAAAAATTTAGGATTATTAATTTTAGTGTTATTTGGAAGTACAACCATGTTTGCACAAGGTCAATTTAGAGCTGGCCTTAGCGGTGGTATACCTATTGGAGACGCTGGTGATTTAGCCACTTTTGCTATTGCTGTCGATTTAGGTTATTTATTAGAAATTACAGATAAACTTGATGTTGGTGGTACAGTTGGATATTCACACAGTTTTGGAGACACTATTGAAGCAGGTGGAGAAGAATTTGATATAGAAGATATCCAATTCGTACCTATTGCAGCTTCCGGGCGTTTTGAGGTAGCTACAAGTTTTACATTAGGTGCAGATGTAGGCTATGCTATAGGAATAGGAGAGGTTGAAGATGGCGGTTTTTATTATTCGCCTCGAGCACAATATGGCGTAAGCGAATCAATTGATATAGTTGTTGCATTTAGAGGAATAACTGTTGATCAAGGGGGATGGGATATCATTTCTGCAGGTGTAGAAATTGGAATTGATTAAAAGAACACCTATAAGTTTAAAAAGGAAGTCAATAGACTTCCTTTTTTTATTTTTCATGATGACATTTCGAATTCGTACCGATGATTAATCATGGCTAGTTAGAAGGCCGATATTATTAACTAAACAAAACAAATCATGAGAAAATTATTTTTACTAAGTATATTTATAGTATTAGGATGTATTACCTCTCAAGCACAGATTAGCTTTGGTGCAAAAGCTGGAGTTAATTTTGCATCGTTACAGGGTGATGATGCAGACGATATAGAGGGTCAAACAACTATTAATATTGGAGGAATTGCAAATATTGGAATTACAGAATTATTAGCTGTTCAGCCTGAATTAGTTTATTCTAGGCAAGGTTTTAAAAGTGATGAAAATGATATCACTGTTTTTTTAGATTATCTCACCATTCCAGTTATGGCTGACTTTACAATCGCTGAAGGATTAAGTTTGCAGGGAGGACCTCAAGTTGGTATTAATATAAACAGTATTATTAAGGATGATGAAACAGAGAATGAGGAAGATCTTGACAATGTTGAAGGCTTAGATTTAGGAATGGGCATTGGTGCTCAATATCGATTGCCTATGGGCCTTTTCTTTCAGGCTAGATATGTTGCAGGGCTTAACAATGTTTTTGAAGATATAGAAGGGGAGAGCGTAGATGCTAAAAATTCTGTTATTAGTGTTTCGATTGGCTGGTTTTTTTAATAAAGAATAAACGTTAGTGTGAATTTTGAAACGGAAGCAATTAGCTTCCGTTTTTTTGTTTTGATGACATTTTAAATGATTTCCGATGGTTAGCCAGGGTTGAAAAAACAATCCATACTATTAACCAAACATTTAGAATCATGAAAAAATTATTTTTATGTAGTACAATCGCATTATTTAGTGTCATCGTTACTAACGCTCAAGAATTTCATTTTGGTGCAAAAGCTGGACTTAATTTTGCCTCAGCCAGAGGGGACGATGCAGAAGACCTAGAAACAAGAACAAGTTTTAATTTTGGAGGTGTTTTACATATTCCGTTTGATGAAAAACTTGGATTTCAGGCTGAGCTTTTATATTCTGGTCAGGGATATTCTATTGAGGATGAAAACAATGGAGACCTAAACCCTAATACACAAACCATTGTTTTAGAAAGAGCAAATACTAATCAAATTGGACGTGTAGCTGCCGCAAGTAATGATGGAGTAATACTGGGCTATATCAATATACCTTTATTAGTAGATTATAAAATAATTGATGCACTCAGCATACAGGCTGGACCAGAAATTGCTTTTAATGTAAGTAGTAAAGCAGATTTTGGAGGGAATGAAGTTGATTTAAAAGATCAAACCAGCGGAACATCTTTTAGTGCTTTGTTAGGAACTCAATATAAATTACCAATGGGAGTTTTTTTTCAGGCACGATATGCTTTAGGCCTTAACAATATTCCAAAGGATGATGCTTTTGAAGCTAAAAATGCTGTTTTTAGTATCTCTGCAGGATATTTTTTTAATTAGTACGTATTATATTTAATGAGACGGAAGCTAAATTGCTTCCGTTTTTTTATGATTATATTTGACGTATGAAAATCATCATCATTAACGGTCCAAATATTAACTTATTGGGAACACGGGAGCCAGAAATTTATGGGTCAGAAACTTTTCAAAATTACTTTAGTACGCTTCAGTTTAAATATCAGGATTTGGAGTTATCCCATTACCAATCAAATATTGAAGGAGAACTTATTTCCAAACTTCAGGAAGTAGGGTTTGAGTATGATGGGATCATTTTAAATGCTGCCGCTTACACACATACTTCTGTAGGTATTGGTGATGCAGTAAAAGCAATAAAAACACCTGTGGTTGAAGTTCACATTTCTAATACATTTGCAAGAGAAGAGTTTCGTCATCATTCTTATATTTCTCCCAATGCAAAAGGAGTTATCCTTGGTTTTGGATTGCAGAGCTATGATTTGGCCGTACAGAGTTTTTTAAAATAGATTAGACCAAATCAAACAAAAAAAGTTCCAAACTCAATTTGAATTTGGAACTTTTTTAATTTTATTTAAAGTCTCACCTGCCTGTCGTGCCTCTGGCAGACAGGCGTCTCACGTCTATAAGTGTATCACCTCTCCATACGCATCGGCTACAGCTTCCATAACCGCTTCGCTCATCGTAGGGTGTGGGTGTATCGCTTTTAATACTTCATGTCCTGTAGTCTCTAATTTACGTCCTAAAACAGCTTCAGCAATCATATCGGTTACGCCGGCGCCAATCATATGACATCCTAACCATTCACCGTATTTAGCATCAAAGATTACTTTTACAAATCCGTCTTTTGTTCCAGCAGCGCTCGCTTTTCCACTGGCTGAAAACGGAAATTTACCAACCTTCAGATCATATCCGGCCTCTTTTGCTTGCTTTTCGGTCATCCCTACACTGGCAATTTCAGGAGTTGCATAGGTACACCCTGGAATGTTTCCGTAGTCAATAGCTTCTACATGCATACCTGCAATTTTTTCAACACAGGTAATACCTTCGGCTGAAGCAACATGTGCCAACGCAGGTCCAGGTACTATATCACCAATGGCGTAATATCCTGGAATGTTAGTCTGATACCAGTCATTCACCATAATCTTATCACGATCTACCACGATACCAACATCTTCTAACCCTATATTTTGAAGGTTACTTGAAATACCTACTGCTGAAAGTACTACCTCAGCTTCAATAGTTTCTTCCCCTTTTTTAGTTTTTACAGTCGCTTTTACTGTTTTGCCTGAGGTATCTACTTTTTCTACGGAAGCATTTGTCATGACATTGATGCCCGCTTTCTTAAACGAACGTTCAAATTGTTTTGAAACATCATCATCTTCAAGCGGTACTAAGGTTGGTAAAAACTCAACAATGGTCACCTCGGTTCCCATAGCGTTATAAAAATGCGCAAACTCCACTCCAATGGCACCACTACCAACAACTATCATAGACTTTGGTTGTTTTTTTAGAGTCATTGCTTCACGATATCCTATTACTTTTTTTCCGTCCTGCGGAAGGTTAGGTAATTCTCTTGAACGAGCTCCTGTTGCAATGATGATGTGATCTGCAGCATATTCTTTTCCATCAACATCGACTTTCTTACCTGGTTTTAACTTTCCGAAGCCCTCAATTACATCAATTTTGTTTTTCTTCATCAAAAATTGAACACCTTTACTCATTCCATCGGCGACACCTCGGCTACGATCAACTACTTTCGTAAAATCCTTATCAGCATCTTTCAGTGTTAATCCGTAATCTTCAGCATGTTTTAAATACTCAAAAACCTGGGCACTTTTAAGCAATGCTTTGGTTGGAATACATCCCCAATTAAGACAAACGCCCCCTAAACTTTCTTTTTCTATAACTGCTGTTTTAAAGCCTAATTGTGAAGCTCTTATTGCTGTAACATATCCTCCTGGACCACTACCTAAAACTATGATGTCGTATTTACTCATTGTATTTATTTCAAATTATATGTGTCACAAAATTACGAAATGTATTCTACAAGCACTAAAAAAGAAATTCCAAATTTCTTGAATTTGAAATTTGGAATTTAATATCTGAAATTTAAACCGATTTATTTTTTATCAAAATCGATTGATAACGAATTGACACAATACCGTTGTCCTGTTTGAGTAGGCCCATCATTAAAAACATGTCCCAAATGACTTCCACAATTTGCGCAGAGAATTTCAGTTCTAATTATTCCTAACGTTTTGTCTTGAACATATTCTACCGAGCCTTCTATGCTCTCGTCAAAACTGGGCCAACCACATCCGCTATCAAATTTACTATCACTTTCAAACAATGGAGTATTACAGGCGCCGCATTTATAGGTGCCATCTTCGGCAGTAAGATTATATTTTCCGGTAAAAGGACGTTCGGTTCCTTTTTCACGTAAAATTCTATACCGCTCATTACCTAATTCTTTACGCCACTCTTCTTCTGTTTTTTGTATAGGATATTTACTAATCATCATTCTTCGTTTTCTGCTACAAACTTTAAAGCATCCCCGTTAATACAATGCCTTTTTCCAGTAGTCTCTTGAGGTCCATCATTAAAAACATGACCTAGATGTCCACCACAAGTAGCACAATGCTCCTCGGTGCGGGCTATACCTATGTTATAATCGGTAGAAAAAGCTACATTGCCTTCAATTTCGCGGTCAAAACTTGGCCAACCAGTACCACTGTCAAATTTGTGTTCGCTTTTAAAAAGAGGTGTGCTACAGGCTGCGCAAACATATGTGCCTTCTTTTTTAATGTTGAGTAAAGGACTTGAAAAGGGTCTTTCGGTACCAGCTTCGCGAAGAATATAAAATTGTTCTGGGGTGAGTTGTTCTTTCCATTCTGCTTCCGTTTTAACAACCGCAAATTCCTCTTTTTTTGAGTCTTGAGCAGGTGACTTGCAGCTAAAAAGAAGCATTGCTGCGAATAATAAGATTATTTGTTTCATAGTATAATTTTTAAATGTTAGGTAAAAGAAAACTTCCGTAAAAAAATAGTTTTCTAACCACCGCTTAGTAGTTGAATTTACTAGTTCCTTACGGAAGAGATCCTTAAAAATTCCTTAAAGTTTTAGAACTCAAGATTGAATTGTTCAATTGCCTGATCCATGGTAAGGTTGGCGTTTGCAAATTCTGAAGGCACCACGACAAAACGAAATGTCTGATTGTCTGTAAATCCTGTAGATAAAGCAATTGGGTCGTAGTTTCCATCGATCAAGACCTGTAGATCAACAAAGGTATGATTAAACACATATTGAATGATATCGCCATTTTGTAAAAAGAAATTTTGTGGCAATTGACTCCACACGTCTGTTCCATTGACAACCTCCTCTAAGCGATAAGCCAAAATAGCATCAGATTCGAAAACCTCGACATTTCCTGGGATTGGAATAATTCCGCTATCGTAAATATTATCTTGATTTAAATCAAGAGTAGTTGTAACTTCAAAAGTCTGACCTAAAAAGAAATTATTGTTTTCAATAATTTCATCTCCACAAGAAGAGAGTGTTATACCTGTAATTACTGTAAGTGCTAAGAATATTTTTTTCATGATATTATATTTTTTAGTGTAGTAATCAAAAGCTGTTCCATTTTTTTTAGTGGCTTATTTGTTTTAGCTTAATTTTAATAAAATCTAACACAGGAATCCTTAATTTTATAGAGTAATAAAAAATCTAACAATTATGAAATATTCAAAAATACTTTCCCTAATCGCTATTGCTGTTGTTGCATTTGCATGTACTACAAATCCTTTCACAGGAAAAAAAACGTTGGCATTAGTACCTAATTCACAAATTCTCCCGATGGCGTTTCAGCAATATGATCAATTCCTTTCTGAAAATAAAGTGGTAAAGGGTACTTCCCAGTCACAAATGATACAAAATGTAGGTCAGAAGATCGCTACTGCTTCTGAGCGTTATTTAACTGCTAATGGATATGCAGGCTATTTACAAGATTATCGATGGGAGTATAATCTTGTGGAAGATCCAGCCGTTAATGCATGGTGTATGCCTGGCGGAAAAATTGTTTTTTATACTGGTATTATGCCTATCGCACAAGATGAAGCAGGTGTCGCTGCAATTATGGGACATGAAGTAGCTCATGCTTTAGCAAATCATGGTCAACAACGTATGAGTGCAGCCCAGTTACAACAGATTGGTGCAGTTGCAGGAAATGTAGCCTTAAGTAAAAACCCTGAAACCCAACAAATATTTAATTCGGCGTATGGTATAGGCACTCAAGTAGGAGTGATGTTACCTTTTAGTAGAAGTAATGAGACCGAAGCAGACAGAATTGGATTAACACTTATGGCGATTGCCGGTTATGATCCTATAGTAGGTGCAGAATTATGGCAACGTATGAAAGCCAATGCAGGAGGCGGAGCCCCACCAGAATTTTTGAGCACACACCCTTCTAGCGATACTCGTATTGCAAACATTAGACAATGGGCGCCAGAAGCGAAAGCAGAGGCCAGAAAATTTGGAGTTACAACTTTTAGAAAATAATAAGTCGTTACCATATAAATGTTTAATTTAGAAGCCACCTTAGGGTGGCTTTTTTAATTCTCGATATTCATTTAGTTTATGGCAGATCTAGCAAAAGGAAGTAAAAAATTATTAAATGCATGGGCATTTTATGACTGGGCTAATTCGGTGTATAGTTTGGTCATTGCTTCTGCAGTTTTCCCCATATTCTACGGTACGCTATTTTCAAGAGCAAATGTAGAGACTGTAACTGTTTTTGGAGGAGCCATTCGAAGTACACCTTTAATAACCTATACCACTGCGGCAGCTTTTTTATGTGTCGCTATAATGTCTCCATTACTTTCGGGGGTAGCAGATTATGTAGGTAATAAGAAGAACTTTATGAAATTCTTCTGTTATTTAGGTGGATTGTCTTGTATTGCATTGTATTTCTTTAGTTTAGAAAATATCTATATAAGTTTACTTTCTTATTTTTTTGGTTTGATTGGCTTTTGGGGAAGTCTGGTTTTCTACAATTCGTATTTACCAGATATTGCTCATAAAGAACAGCAGGATCGTATTAGTGCAAAAGGATATTCGCTTGGATATATTGGAAGTGTTATCCTTTTAATTCTCAATTTAGCCATGGTGATGTTTCCAGGAGTGTTTGGCTTTGATATTAGTATTCCGCAATCTATAGCAGACACAGGAACAGATGCCGAAATAGCCACTGCTATGGAAACAGCAAAGGGAGCAGCTTCAATTAAAGCCATGCAGGTTAGTTTTATTACCGTGGGTATTTGGTGGATTGGTTTTGCTCAGTATTCATTTTATTTTCTTCCGAAGGGATACAAAACAACTCATAAAGTAACGACTAAAGTACTTTTTAATGGTTTTAAAGAATTGAAAAGTGTTTATAATTCTCTTTCAGAAAATATTAAATTAAAAAGATATTTGGCAGCATTTTTTGTATACAGTATGGCAGTACAAACAGTCATGCTTGTAGCAACCTATTTTGGAGAACAGGAAATAGGCTGGGGAGGTGACGATGAAAAAACTTTAGGTCTTATAGTAAGTATTTTGATCATACAGTTAGTGGCAGTTGTAGGAGCGGTTTTAACCTCCAGAGCATCTTCAAAATTTGGTAACATACCTACTCTAATTGTAATAAATTTGGTTTGGGTAATTATTTGTGTTGTAGCCTATTTCATTTCGGCTCCTATACAATTTTATATAACTGCGGGATTCGTTGGATTGGTCATGGGTGGTATTCAATCTTTGTCTCGATCCACCTATTCAAAATTCTTGCCTCAAACAAAAGATACTACTTCCTATTTTAGTTTTTATGATGTTGCCGAAAAAATAGGGATCGTTGTTGGAATGCTATTATATGGTATTATTGATCAGGTAACTGGAAGCATGCGAAATTCTATCCTTTTCTTGGTGCTTTTCTTTGCTATTGGAGTTTTCCTTCTTTTCAGAGTGCCAAAAAATACCACTACATAAACAATTTTTAATTAAGTTTGCGTTTAAGTAGCATACAAATCTTAACCTATGAAAATTAATAAACTACTCTTATTACCCCTTCTTTTTGTGTCTTTAGTGTTTTTTACTGCTTGTGATAATGAACCTTTAGAAGGTACTTTTATTACTGAAGTCGTTGTGGAAGCAGAACCTGGAGAATTTGTTTGTATGACTGGTGAGGTAGATTTTTTTGCTGAAACTATTTCGGCTACTTTTTTCTCTGATGGTCGCTTCGTGATTTCCGGACAAAACACAGAGGGAGAATCTATCGCTATGCAGGTTGCAGATGGAGGCTTGGGAGGATTTAATCTTACACAAGGGGGGGCTTCAATAAACGGAGCAGTATATATAGCATCTGGAGATCCTGTGCCATTTACTACCGCTGTTTCTTTAGGTGGTTCAGGGACTTTAAATATCTCATTATTTGATACAGATGCTCAGTTGGTATCAGGAACATTCGATTTTACTGCAGCTCGTCCCTTATTAGATGACAATGGAGATCCCATGGTTGACGATGATGGCAATGTCCTTTCAGAAACTATTGAAATTTCAAATGGTTCTTTTGCCGAAATTCCTTTTACTATTGAAGAAGGAACTGGAATGCCAAGTGATAATTTTGGATGTGATGTAAATACAAATAATTTTGACATTATAGAATTGGATGTGGACAGAGTTGTAATTGCAGATGTTCCAGTCATAAAAATTCTGGCAACAAGTTCAACTGGAGCTACAGTTCGTTTAGATATTCCTGAAGCTATTGGAGTAGGAACCTTTGAGATGGTTCAGATCTCTGATGGAACCGAATTAATTGGTATTTACAAAGCTGGGCCAAGCGAAACTAGCTTATCTTCCAATCCAGGAACCATTACTATAACTACTTTAGATTTAGAAACAGGGGAGCTAGTAGCTAGTTTTGAATTTACAGCTACAGACCCTCTTGAAACAGACCCTACTATTGTGGAAATTTCAAACGGATTTATTACTGTAGATTATCTTGAGGAAGATCCTATGCCTTAACTTAAAACATAGACTTTTAAAAAAAGCATCTCATAAAAATGAGATGCTTTTTTTATATCGATTGATGAAGACCTCCTAAAAAGACCGAATGGTCCCAGACCCCGATACATCAGTATCTTTCGTTACTGGTTTGCCACTATATATTATGCCTCCAGAACCTGTGATTCGGGCTTTTAAATTACGTGTTGCATTTACTTCGGCATCGCCTGATCCATGAACTGTAATATCAGTTGAATCGGAAGTTAGGTCTGTTGCAAAAAGATCTCCACTTCCTTTTACTTTTCCTTCAAACGACTTGGTAGAACCAGTAATAGTGATGTCACCAGACCCTGTCAATTGACTATAGACTCTTTCGGCATTGACTTTTAATGTAATATCTCCTGAGCCCGTTAATTTTGTCGTAAATTCTTTAGCTGAAAATGTATCTTTCCCTATTAAATCTCCTGAGCCTGTTAGAGAGGCTTCAGAAATTTCCTGAACAGGAATGGTGATCACAATGCCATGCTTAGAGGTGTAATTGATGTAATTTTCCAAAGTTACAGTAAGAACACCACCCCCTGATTTAATTTTTACATATTCCTGTAAATTTTTATCTGTAGTCACTGTTATTTTTCCTTCGGCACCTTGTACCAAAACAAACTTCATAGAACCTACTGTAGAAACAATATCATATGCTTCAGTTTCGATAGTTTTAGTGGTAATATTGCCATCGCCAGTGATTCTTTTATCTTTTCCCCATTGTGCATGGACTGTTGACGATCCTATCATGCAAATAAATGCTGTAATTATTAAAATTATTTTTTTCATGGTTGTCGGTTTTTAATTTTTGGTTAATGTGATTCCTCCATAACTTGAGTTTATGTTCATTTTATTTCCAGAATTTTTGCTTCCGTGGTATCCCAGGTATTTTTTATTGGTGTAGCCTTTATCTGAATTTGTGATCGTTACAAGGTCCTTTCCGCTGAGATCTGCGTAGGATAATGTCATTGCAAAGTCAAAATTGTATCCATTTTCAATTCCGAGTTTTACGCCTGTATAATCTGACGAAATCGTAACATTCTTAGCACTTTTTAAAAGTTTATCAACTTTAACGCTTCCGTAGTCGGTATTCAAATTAAGATTGCCACTAACAGCTCCAATCGATGTATTTAAGTAGTCACCACGACCTAGGATATCTCCAGAATCACCAATACTTATTTTTCCATAGTCACAATTAAAATTTAAATCTCCTACCTTCAAAATTTGTGATTGCGTATAATCTGCTACGAGCTCTAGTCTTTCGGTCTCATCTAAAGTGAAAGCTGAATAATCAGCATCAATTTTTCCACTTTTCATATATCGAATGGTCGATTTGTCTGTATAATCAAAATTTATATAATTGTTTTCTGCAAGTAATTCACCAATAATTAATTGACCATAATCACAATTAATTTTTGCATTTCCTTCTAATTTATTAATGCTTATGCTTCCATACGAATTGTCAAGATCAACGGTGTTCGTTACGGGAAGTTTTATCTTATAATTTACCTCGATAGAAATAGAATTTTTCTTTCCCCATAAATTCCAAGATGTTCCGCTTTTTTCGCCAAATTTGGTCTTCGCAGTAACAAGACTTCCATTGGCAGTAAATTCTACTGTTGTCATTTCTAGTTTTTCTTGTACGGCTTCTTCGTCATTTCCACTGGCTTTAATTGTAACTTCAATGACGGTGCGATTTTCACTCCATGTAATAATGTCTATGTTTCCATAGCTATTATCTACTCGAAGACCTGCATCTTTATTGACGTTGAATTCTTTTTTTATCGTTTTTTCCTTGTTGTGTTTCCACTTTGGATTAGTATCATTAGCCAATGTTATTGTTGGCAACAACAGAACGAGTAATATAGTTTTATATAGTAATTTCATTTTCATTTGATTTAAAGTTTGTTATTGTTTCAATGGTCTGAATGACTTGTTGAAGCAAGTCTATTCTGTTTTTAAAATTGGTAATCATTGCGTAAATGACACGTTTGTCGTTTCCGCTTTCTACGAGATCTACTTTTAAAGTCTCGTACTCCTGTTCCAAGATGGCTATTTGTTGCATAGCGTCGTCCACCAGCTTTTTGGTTTCAGGCGCTTCAAAACTTTTAAGGGTTTTGAGTTCTTCAGCAATTGTTCCAGTAAAAAAGGACTGTGTTTGTTTCATTTCTGAAGAAACACTCGCCAGATCCGCTTTTTGTGCGTTAGGTCGTAATTGCGAATACCCTACCGCAAACAATAGTGCGATGGTGGCAGCTATTGAAAGGGATTTCCACCAGGAGATTCCTTTTTTTGTATCTTCTTGCGAAGTACTTAATTTTTCGAGAAATCTACTCTGGTGACCTGAAGGAGTTTCGTGTACATCAAAACTGCCTTCCAGTTCTTTAAATATGGTGTCTAAATCTTTTTTCATGATGCTACTGCTAATTTTTTTCGTAAACTATCTTTGGCCCTAGAGATCAAGGTTCTGCAATTGCCATAGCTTATGTTTAATATTTCACAAATCTCTTCATAATCATACCCCTCTATGTAATGAAGCGATAATGCCTGCCGGTAACTTGCTTTTAAGGTTTCCATGCCTTCAATCAATTGTGTATGTTTTATGTAAGAGTAATTTTCTTCGGAAACTCCTTCCATTTCCACAGCTTCTTCTTTTTGCAATTCGTCATTGTAACACACAAACCTGCTGGATTTTTTATATTGAGAAATACTATTATTTACTACAATACGCTTTAACCAGGCTCCAAAAGTGGCATCTCCTTTAAAACTTTTCAGTTTAGAAAATGCTGCGATAAATGATTCTTGCATGACGTCTTCGGCTTCTGCGGTATCTTTTACAATTCTGAATGCTACGTTATACATCGCTTTTTCATATCTATTATACACCTCTAACTGGGCTAATTGATTGCCTTTGCCACAAAGCGAGAGTAATTTTGTAATATCAAGTTGCTTGAGGGACACTCTTTTTAATTTGATTGGTTATTATAAAGATATTGCATCTTTCAAATTGTTACAGTTGGGAGTAAAATTTTATTTTTTCTGAAAGACCTTCAACCAGACTATGGTATTAAAGGGATTTGCTGGCACAACTATTGAATTATATGTGCTGAAAGACTTCTGAAAGTGGTTTAATCAATTGATTTTCAGAAATAATTATAAAAATTTTAATATACAACAAGCAGGGTGTTGCCTACTTTTGGTGACACAATGTCTTACAATTATATATGGCACATCATAAAGTAAAAGTATTAGACAGTTTGTCACTACAAGATCTTAAGGACGAAGCAGATTTAATTCCATTAATGTCTGCAGAAGATGAAGATGCAATGGAACGGGAAGAACTTCCAGAAATTTTACCAATCCTTCCCTTACGAAACACCGTATTGTTTCCAGGTGTAGTGGTTCCCATTACAGCAGGTCGCGATAAATCAATAAAACTTATTAATGAAACCAATCAAGGAAATAAAGTGATTGGAGTGGTTTCTCAAAAAGATGAAGGCAAAGAAGAACCCGGCGTAGAAGATATTAATACGGTTGGAACTGTAGCCAAAATTCTACGGGTTTTAAAAATGCCTGACGGAAATACTACTGTCATCATTCAAGGGAAAAAACGCTTTGAAGTGGCAGAGGTACTTACTTCAGAACCGTATTTGACAGCTCGTGTTAGATCTGTTTCTGAAGCTAGGCCTGCCAAAGAGAATGAAGAGTTTAATGAAATTATTAAATCCATTCGTGAACTTGCTCTAAAAATTATTAAAGACAGTCCTAACATTCCAAGTGAGGCATCTTTTGCCATAAAGAATATTGAGAGCAACTCATTTTTGATCAATTTTGTATCCAGTAATTTAAATGTTACGGTTGCCGAAAAGCAAAAAATTCTCGAAATAAATGACCTCAAAGAACGGGCATTAGAAACCTTGCGTTTTATGCATATTGAGGTTCAAAAATTATCACTTCGCAATGACATTCAGTCTAAAGTACAAAGTGATATCAACCAGCAACAGCGGGAGTATTTTTTAAATCAGCAATTAAAAACAATCCAAGAGGAGCTGGGCGGAAAATCTTCAGATGCCGAAATCGAAGAAATGCGTTCACGATCTAAAACAAAGAAGTGGAGTAAAGAAGTTCAAACGCATTTTGATAAAGAACTTTCGAAGCTACAACGTATGAATCCGCAGGTCGCTGAGTTTAGCATTCAGCGTAACTATTTAGAGCTTGTACTAGATTTACCATGGGAAGAATTTAGTAAAGATAAGTTTGATTTAAAGCGTGCCCGAAAAATTCTCGATCGGGATCATTATGGTCTGGACGATGTTAAACAGCGTATTATAGAATATCTGGCTGTTTTAAAACTTCGGAATGATATGAAATCTCCAATTCTTTGCTTGTATGGACCTCCAGGAGTTGGTAAAACTTCTTTAGGGAAATCTGTCGCTGAAGCTTTAGGAAGAGAATATGTACGTATGTCCTTAGGGGGCTTACGTGATGAGTCTGAAATTCGTGGGCACCGAAAAACGTATATTGGTGCAATGCCTGGGCGTATTATCAAAAGCTTAAAAAAGGCGGGAACAAGCAATCCTGTTTTTGTGTTAGATGAAATTGACAAGCTAAGTGTCGGTAGTCAGGGTGACCCATCATCTGCGATGCTCGAAGTGTTAGATCCAGAACAGAACAGTGCGTTTTATGATAATTTCCTCGAATTAGGATACGACCTTTCAAAAGTGATGTTTATTGCAACATCTAATCGTTTAGATACCATTCAGCCAGCACTGCGAGATCGTATGGAAATCATTAATGTATCTGGATATACCATTGAAGAGAAAGTTGAGATTGCAAAGCAGCATTTGCTTCCGAAGCAATTAAAAGAACACGGATTATCAAAAAACGATCTTACCATTGCCAAACCACAATTGGAAAAAATTGTAGAAGGATATACACGTGAGAGTGGTGTTCGCGGACTTGAAAAGCAAATTGCTAAAATGGTACGGTACGCAGCGACAAAAATTGCTATGGACGAGCCATACGATAAGAAAGTGACCAACGATACTATTGTAGAAGCATTAAAAGCACCAAAATTAGAACGTAATAAATACGAAAATAATGAAGTAGCAGGAGTCGTAACAGGCTTAGCCTGGACACGGGTAGGAGGAGATATTTTATTTATTGAATCCATTCTCTCAAAAGGGAAAGGAACCTTGACTATGACAGGAAACTTGGGTAAAGTCATGAAAGAGTCGGCAACTATAGCCCTAGAATACATCAAATCTAATGCAGATAAGCTGGGGCTTACTCCAGAGATTTTTGAAAAGTACAATGTTCATGTCCATGTGCCTGAAGGGGCCACTCCAAAAGACGGACCAAGTGCAGGAATCACCATGTTGACATCCTTGGTTTCTCTATTTACACAGCGAAAAGTAAAAAAGAGTATCGCAATGACGGGCGAAATTACCTTACGTGGTAAAGTATTGCCTGTAGGAGGAATTAAAGAAAAGATTTTGGCTGCAAAACGAGCACGGATTAAAGAAATTTTGTTGTGTGCAGATAATAAGCGAGACATTGATGAAATCAACCCCGAATATTTAAAAGGACTTACGTTTCATTATGTAAAGGATATGAGTGATGTATTAGAACTTGCTTTGACAAAAGAAAAAGTTAAAAACGCAAAAAAACTTTAAACATAGGATTCTTTTAAAATCTCCCTCTTGGTTTTCCATTAGGGAGATTTTTTTATAAAGCATTAAATTCTGAAAACTCTTTCATCCCTCTTTAAAATAAAGTAATATTGCAGTCGTTTAGTTTCCTAGAACGGTTATATACTTCATGCGCCAAAAGGTTTTAATTTTCTTAGCCTGTTTATTCGTAGCTACTGCTTATTCGCAAGTGGGAGGGCGTTCTACATATCAGTTTCTCAATTTGGTGAATAATCCCAGACAGGCAGCATTAGGAGGCAAGGTGATTACGAACTATGATTACGACCCAACACAGGCTTTGTTTAACCCGGCAAGTATCAATCCAGAGATGGACAACCAATTGTCTATTAATTATACCAACTATTTAGGAGATGTCAACTATGGCACTGCATCTTATGCGTATTTATGGGATCGTAGGACACAAGTCTTGCATACAGGTATTACTTATATTAACTACGGAAACTTTGACGGCTATGATGAACAGGGAAACCCAACGAGTAGCTTTAGTGGAGGAGAAGTAGCCCTCTCTTTTGGACATGCCCGAAATATTGCTTTTACGAACTTCCACATTGGAGCGAACATTAAATTTATCTCCTCAAAATTAGAACAGTATTCGTCTTTTGGAATTGCAACCGACATTGGCGTGTTTTATTATTATGAAGATTGGGGGTTACACATTACGGGAGTTGCCCGAAATCTGGGAACACAAATTACTCCGTATAATGAGATCTACGAGCCTTTGCCTTTCGAACTTATTTTTGGGATCTCTCAAAATTTACAGAACATTCCCATACGGTGGCACTTTACACTAGAAAACATGCAACAGTGGAATGTTGCATTTTCAAACCCTAACAGAGAACAAAGTGACCTAGAAGGAAATACACAGGGAGAAAAAATTAATTTTATAGACAATGCATTTCGGCATATGATTGTGGGTGTGGAGATATTTCCAGAGGGCGGATTTAACCTTAGGCTTGGCTATAATCTTAGAAGAGCAGAAGAGTTGAGAATTTTAGAGCGAAGAGCCTTTGCCGGATTAAGTGCTGGATTTTCACTTAGATTAGGTAAATTGCGATTTAGTTATACCTATGCCAGATATAGCACAGCTGCATCTTCTGGCTATTTAGGATTAAATATCAACCTTCAGTGATAAAAAAAATTACAATTGCCATAGATGGCTTTTCATCAACTGGGAAAAGTACTATAGCCAAACAACTGGCAGACTGGCTTGAATACATCTACGTCGATACTGGAGCTATGTATAGAGCAGTTACTTTATACGCCATGCGCCACGGCTTTATTTCTGAAGCCTCTTTTGATTCAGATAAACTGATTGCCGCCTTACCCAACATTACACTTTCATTTAAAAAACCCGATGTTTTTAGCAAAGCGGAAGTATATCTCAATGGCGAAAATGTTGAAAAAGAAATTCGCACACTGGAAGTTTCAACATTTGTAAGTCCTGTGGCAACGATACCCGAAGTTCGCAGGAAATTGGTAGAGCAACAAAAGGAAATGGGCAAAGGGAAAGGCGTGGTAATGGACGGACGTGACATTGGCACGGTTGTTTTTCCTGATGCTGAATTGAAGATTTTTTTAAATGCTTCGGCCGAAGAACGCGCAAAACGCAGATTCAATGAACTGATACAAAGGGGAGATCAAGTTGCATTTCAAGACGTATTGGATAATGTAAAGGAAAGAGATCATATTGATTCAACCCGAGAAGACTCTCCTTTGAGAAAAGCAAAGGGAGCCATTGAGATTGACAATAGCGAAATGAATTTAGAAGATCAGTTTCATATAATTCTTCAGCTGGCAAAAGATAGAATTGCTGGGCGGATCTAATTATCAGTAAATAGTTATCAGGAATGAAATGCTAAAAGGTCTGTTATTCAGCATTTAAAGTATTTTTTTTCAATTTTATTCTTTTAATTCAGTCTTACTAATAATCTAAAATCTACAATAGCACTTCTAAAAATTGATAAACTCTTTGATTATCACAAGAAAAGCACTACTTTTGCAACCCTTTTAGCGACGAGTCAAGAATAAAAGGAAATAAAAAAAATAATGTAAACAAACCCTTCTGTGGGATAGTCGCGCTAACTTCTTGTAACAAAGCAGAATACAAACAGAGTGTTTTAGTAATTTCTTCGGAAAAATAAGAACACTTATATTACTACATGGCTGAAAAAGCAAACAAAGAAGCTGCGACCGAAAAGGCAGCAGAAAAAAAAGTAGAAACTTCAACTGCGGTGAAAGACGCAAAAAAACCAACCCGCAAGAAAAAAGCTGTAAAAGCTGAAGACATTGCCGAGGTGGCTGAAGCAAAAGTAGGAGCAACAACTGAAGAGGCTCCTAAAAAAGAAGAAGCTCCAAAAGAAGTTTCTTTAAAAGAAAGTAACCCAGACAAATTTCTTGCAGATTTTAACTGGCACAACTATCAAGAAGGTATTGACCCGATTGATGACGGTAAGTTAGAAGAGTTTGAAAAATTAGTTGCCGAAAATTTTGTAGATACCTTAGATGATGAGGTGGTAGAAGGTACGGTAATTAATATTACAGATCGTGATGCCATTATCGACATCAATGCAAAGTCTGAAGGGGTAATCTCTCTTAACGAATTTCGTTACAATCCAGACCTTAAGGAAGGAGATAAAGTAGAAGTATTAATCGATGTGCGTGAAGACAGTACAGGTCAATTAATTCTTTCTCACCGTAAGGCAAGAACAATCATGGCTTGGGATCGTGTTAATAAAGCACACGATGAAGGAACTATCGTCAATGGTTTTGTAAAATGCAGAACTAAAGGGGGTATGATTGTAGATGTATTTGGTATTGAAGCTTTCTTGCCAGGTTCACAGATTGATGTGAAGCCTATTCGTGACTATGATGTGTATGTTGGAAAAACAATGGAATTCAAAGTTGTGAAGATCAACCACGAATTTAAAAACGTTGTAGTTTCTCATAAAGCGCTTATTGAAGCAGACATCGAAGAGCAGAAAAAAGAAATCATTGGTCAATTAGAAAAAGGACAAGTATTAGAAGGTATCGTAAAAAATATTACTTCTTATGGTGTCTTTGTAGATCTTGGTGGGGTAGATGGATTAGTACACATTACAGACCTTTCTTGGTCTCGAATTAATCACCCTAATGAGATTGTAGAACTTGATCAGAAATTAAATGTGGTAATCCTTGACTTTGATGAGGATAAAACACGTATACAATTAGGTCTTAAGCAATTGAGCGCACATCCTTGGGATGCTCTTGGAGACGAGCTTAAAGTTGGAGACAATGTAAAAGGTAAAGTTGTTGTGATTGCAGATTACGGAGCATTTATCGAAGTTAATGAAGGAGTTGAAGGTCTTATTCACGTAAGCGAAATGTCTTGGTCTACACACTTACGTAGTGCACAGGATTTTGTAAAAGTGGGTGACGAAGTAGAAGCTCAGGTATTAACTCTTGATAGAGAAGAACGTAAAATGAGTCTTGGTATTAAGCAATTAACGCCAGACCCATGGACAGATATCACGAAGAAATATCCAGTAGGTTCTCGTCACACAGGGATTGTACGTAACTTCACAAATTTTGGAGTATTCGTAGAATTAGAAGAAGGTATCGACGGACTTATCTACATAAGTGATCTATCTTGGACTAAGAAAGTGAAGCATCCAAGTGAATTTACAAACATTGGAGACAAGCTTGACGTGGTAGTTCTTGAGTTGGACGTGGAAGGACGTAAACTTAGTTTAGGTCATAAGCAAACAGAAGACAACCCTTGGGATAAGTATGAAGCTGAATTTAAAGTAGGTTCTAAGCATACAGCTGCAATCGATGAGATGGTAGACAAAGGTGCTATTATTAACTTTAATGAAGATATTTCTGCATTCGTTCCTAAGCGTCACTTAGAAAAAGAAGACGGATCTGACCTTAAGAAAGGTGAAGAAGCAGAATTCCAAATTATTGAGTTTAATAAAGAATTCAAGAAGGTGGTTGCATCTCACATGACAATTCATAAAGAAGAAGAAGCTAAGATTGTTAAGCAAGCTGCTAAGAAAGCAGAACAACAAGCTGAGGAAGCAAAACCTACGTTAGGGGATGCAAACTCTAAGCTTCAAGAATTGAAAGACAAAATGGACGGGAAGAAGTAATTTTTCTAGAGTATCATAAAGTAAAGCCTCTTCAGTAATGGAGAGGCTTTTTTATTTTAATTGATGACATTTTTTAATTATTTCAATGTACTGGAAAACAAAACCATTTCTTTATGAAATATTATTACTTTTTAACACTCGTCCTTCTATTGTGTTTTGCAGGTGTTTCTGCACAAGTTGTTGAAGTAACCACCGAGGTGATCAACCCTAAAGGACTGTTGCTTCACGGAAATGAATTGTATATAGCCGAAAGTGGGCCTGGTAGAATTTCAAAAATTGATATTTCCGATCCGAATGCCATGCCATCTATCGTGATCGACGGTTTGAATGAGCCTAGGGAACTAGCCCTGATTGGCGATGATCTATATATTGCCGAATGGTTTTTTTCAGCGAATGGCAGAATTTCAAAATTTGACATTACCGCAACGAATCCCTCAGTAGTTGAAGTTTTTAGCGGTATCGTACCAAGTGGATTGACTGCGAGTGGAGACTTTTTGTTTTTCGGAGACACCGGCAATGATAAAATAGTTAAAATAGATGTCACAGTTCCAAACCCATCGGCCATAGATGTCGTGAATTTAAGCAGTAATCCGGAGTCACTGTTTGTCCATGAAAACACATTGTATATTGGCGAAAGTGGGCAAAAAGTAAGTAAGATAGATGTTACCGTACCCAATCCTGTTTTGACAGAGATTATTACAGGAGTTGCTTCTCCGCGATCTTTGGCTATTTTTGACGATGAGCTCTATATCGGGGAAAGCACAATGGCAAGAATTATAAAAATTGATCCAGAAGACACAAATCCTACGCCAATTGTAGTGGTTGAAGATCTTGTGAATCCAGAAGGAATGGCTTTTAACCAAGGCGAACTATATTTTTCTGAATTTCTAGGAAATAGAATTTCAAAATTTGTTGTAGAACCGCTATCTGTTAATTCCTTTGAAAAATCGTCTACCTTTACTATTTATCCAAACCCTGCAGATGATTATATAACAGTAAGCGGGCTTAAAAGGCCAACGAAATACTATATATTTTCGGCAATTGGAATGAAAGTTTATTCGGGCTATCTCTCAAAAAATATTAAAATAGATACAACCTCCTTGCTTAGCGGACTTTATTTTCTAGAATTGGAAGATGGGATTGTTTTAAAATTCATTAAAAATTAACGGAGCTCACCTTATCATAGAAACAAACACAAAATATAACTTAGTTATTGGCAGGATAGGCCATGTCAAATTTTTGGCGTATGATTTAGGTAACTTATTATCCTTCCAATCGTTCTAATAATCATTCTCAATTGGAATAATTAGAAATAATTCCTTTAAATTTGCATTCTGAATACTAATTCAGATTTCTTCCATGAGCCAAAAGGTGTTACTTAACGCAAAAGAAGTACAAATAGCACTTCATCGTCTGGCTTGTCAATTGATTGAAAATCACGATACTTTCGAAAATACAGTACTTGTGGGTATTCAACCCAGAGGTGTTTTTTTAGCAGAACGGATCAAACACATGCTTGAAACTGAATATAAAATCAAGAATATTCAGTTAGGATACTTAGATATTACATTTTATCGAGATGACTTCAGGCGAAGCGGAAAACCATTAGAAGCGAGTACAACTAAAATCGATTTTATTGTTGAGGATAAAAAAGTCATTTTTATTGATGATGTGTTATATACAGGCAGAAGCATACGAAGCGCCTTAACAGCGATTCAAAGCTTTGGAAGACCATTAGAGATAGAATTATTAACTTTAATAGATAGACGTTTTAGCAGGCATTTGCCTATTCAACCAGATTATAGAGGAAGGCAGGTCGATGCTATTGGAGGTGAAAAAGTGAAGGTTTGCTGGAAGGAAAATGAAGGAGAAGATGCCGTGTATTTAGTAAAAAATTAAAAGTATACAATTGACAGTAGCAGTATTCAGCACTGTAAACTGCGACTGTAAACTGAAAACCTATTATGAGCGAACTAAGTGTCAACCACTTATTGGGAATTAAATACATCACCGAAGATGATATTCAACTCATCTTCGAAACAGCAGATCATTTTAAAGAAGTGATCAATCGCCCAATTAAAAAAGTTCCTTCGCTTCGAGATATTACGATAGCCAATCTTTTTTTTGAGAATAGCACCCGAACACGGTTGTCTTTTGAACTTGCCGAAAAGCGACTTTCTGCAGATGTGATTAACTTTTCTGCAGCATCTTCTTCGGTAAAAAAGGGAGAAACTTTAATAGATACTGTTAATAACATTTTATCTATGAAAGTAGATATGGTGGTGATGCGACACCCTAATCCGGGAGCAGGAGTTTTTCTTTCCAAACATATCAAAGCGAGTATTATAAATGCAGGAGATGGTGCCCATGAACATCCTACGCAGGCTTTACTGGATACCTATTCTATTCGGGAACGACTGGGTGAAGTTTCAGGAAAAAAAGTAGTCATTGTGGGAGATATTTTACATTCTCGTGTTGCATTGTCAAATATATTTGCGCTTCAGAAGTTAGGTGCAGAAGTAAAAGTATGTGGGCCAAAAACGTTAATTCCCAAGCATATAGAGTCGTTGGGGGTAGGATATGAATCCAATTTGCGAAAAGCTCTAGAATGGTGTGATGTGGCAAACATGCTGAGAGTACAAAATGAACGTATGGACATTAGTTACTTTCCTACAACACGCGAATACACTCAGCAATATGGAGTTAACAAAAAGTTGCTGGATTCACTTTCCAAAGAGATCGTTGTAATGCACCCTGGACCTATTAACCGTGGTGTCGAAATTACAAGTGATGTGGCAGACAGTTCTCAAGCTATCATATTAGATCAAGTGCAAAATGGTGTTGCTATTCGTATGGCAGTATTGTATTTGCTAGCTTCCAAAATAAATAGAAATATAGAATAATGAATTAATTACCCGATTTCAAGGGCAGTTCCATGAAAATAGAGAATAAAGAAAACCTTGTCATTTTAGCTGACGAATATACCAATCCAAAAGAATTTGCCTCTTTTTTAGAGTATCAAATCCCAAAAAAATTTAAAGGTCAGAATGTAGTACTTAATTTACTTAACTACAAAGACATGGACTTAGAAACTTTATTGTTATACCTTAAAGTGTCTAACATTCATCGTAAAACAAAACATTCATTTGTTATTGTAAATCAATCGGTACCCATAGATGATATTCCTATGGAAATGGTGGTAGTGCCTACCCTTCAAGAAGCTGAAGATGTCGTTGAGATGGAAGACATCGAACGGGATTTAGGATTTTAAACGAAATCAAAATAGGTAGCTTTTTCAATAATAGGAATTTTTTATCAATAAAAAATTCTAAAATTGCGATGGAATACCGAATACTGTATTAAAATGAAGCTTACAATACTTGGTTGTCATTCTGCTACGCCCCGCTGGGATGCAAACCCGACTTCACAAGTTTTAGAAGTAAAAGGGCACTTATTTTTGATCGATTGTGCCGAGGGTACTCAGGTTCAACTACGCCGATTTAAAGTCAAGTTTTCCCGTCTTAAGCATGTATTTATTTCACATCTGCATGGAGATCACTTTTTTGGATTGGTAGGACTTATTTCTACATTCAGATTATTGGGGCGTGAGGCCGATTTACATATTTACGGACCAAAAGGCATTAAGGAAGCTGTGTTGCTTCAGTTAAAGTTGGGGAAAAGTTATACCAATTATGGCTTGTACTTTCATGAACTAGAAAACAAAGAGCCACAAGTCATTTTTGAAGATGATAAAGTTTCAGTAACGACCATTCCGTTAGATCACAGAGTATATACAAATGGTTTTTTATTTACTGAAAAACCTGGAGAACGTAAACTAAATATCGATGCGGCAAGAGACCGAGGCGTAGATTTAAGCTATTACAATAAAATTAAGCAAGGTTTTGATGCACCCGATGCTAATGGAAATTTAGTGCCTAATACAGAGATTACTTTTAATCCAGATCCGCCCAAAAGCTATGCCTATTGTAGTGATACGGCTTACTTTCCTGAAATTATCCCACAAATTAAAAATGCTACAGCACTGTATCACGAAGCTACTTTTCTCGAATTGCATTATGACCTAGCAGAAAAAACAAAACATAGTACTGCCAAAGAGGCTGCTGCTATTGCAAAAAAGGCAAACGTAGATCAACTTATTCTAGGTCATTACTCAGGGCGATATCCTAATCTTGATGCATTTAAAAATGAAGCCCAAGAGATTTTTGAGAATGTTATACTCGCTCAGGATGGGAAGGTCATAGATATATAAGATTTAACCCAAATTTAAATATTCCCCTTCTTGCTTCTTTGAGTTTCTTTGTATTTTTACTGAAATGAAATCGTTGCATGAATACTAATCTACATAACTACCGTAAATCGTATGAAAAAGGAGAATTGACGATTGAAAGTGTTGCGAAAAGTCCGTTTGATCAATTTGAGAATTGGTTTTCTGAAGCTGAAAAGAGCAACACAGTAGATGAAATCAATGCGATGACTCTAAGCACAGTAGATGCTGAAGGTTTTCCACGTGGAAGAGTGGTATTATTAAAAGAGTATGACGATGAAGGTTATATTTTCTATACGAATTATAAAAGCGAAAAAGGACAATCCATAGCCTTTAATCCAAATGTTTGTATCTCCTTTTTCTGGCCAGCATTAGAACAACAAATTATCATTAAGGGAATTGCATCTAAAGTTTCAGAAGAAAAAGCTGTAAATTACTTTAGACAACGCCCTAGGAAAAGTCAGTTAGGAGCTTTAGTTTCAAACCAATCAGAGGAAATTAAAGATAGAGCCACGCTCGAAGAGCGACTTTTAGCATTAGAGCAAAAATATGAAGGGGAAGCCATTCCGAAGCCAGAAAATTGGGGAGGTTACAAAATCTTTCCAGTGGAGTTTGAATTTTGGCAGGGCAGAAGAAGTAGATTGCATGATAGAATTGTCTATCGAAAAAATGGAGAAGACTGGAATGTACGTAGAGTACAACCGTAGTAAAAGAAAAAATCCAGAATATTTAAAATACGAACAATAAGAGTATGTCTATTGACAGGTTATACCTTTCCGAAGAAAAGAAAGAAACAAAAAAAAACACATCCAACACGATGAAAACACTTTATATGGTACGTCATGCAAAATCCTCATGGAAGCATGATGTGATAGATCACCAGCGCCCTTTAAAGAAAAGAGGGGAAAATGATGCAACGTTAGTTTCAGAAAAAATAGCAACCGAAGTTCCAGCTCCTCAAAAAATGATAAGTAGTGATGCGGTTCGGGCATTGACGACTGCTACCTATTTTAAAAAGACATTTGGAATTTCTGAAGATGACTTCTCTACAAATCATGATTTGTATGACTTTAGCGGACAAAATGTAATGAAAATCATTAAAAATCTGGACGATACCTTAGACAGGGTAATGATCGTTGGCCATAATCATGCATTTACTTCTGTTGCAAATATGCTGGGAAACTCCTATATTGAAAATGTACCTACCTGTGGTTTTGTCATGCTGGAATTTGAAACTGATAGCTGGAGCAATATTACTACTGGAAAAACAGCACGAACCTTATTTCCCAGAGATTTAAAATAATGACAGCAGCTTCTTCAAAACATTCTATTGCAGAAAATACGTATTATAATCGAGAACTCAGTTGGTTGCAATTTAATGCACGCGTACTTCAAGAAGCGAAAGATACCACGACTCCTTTAATTGACAGACTCCGTTTTTTAGGAATCTTCTCAAATAATTTGGATGAATTTTTTAAAGTGCGTTATGCTACTATTAAACGCATTGCTGAAGCTGGCAAGGGAGGAAGAAGCTTTTTAGGAGGAATTTCGGCTACCGAACTGATGGAAAAAATTACCAATACGGTCATTGAACATCAGAAAGCAAGTCTTGATATTTTAAAAGATATTGAGCAGGAGCTTGAAAAAGAAAATATCTACATCATTAATGAAACTGAAGTTTCGGAAGCGCAAAGCGCCTTTATTTCAGATTATTTTATACAAAAAGTAAGTCCGGCTTTAGTTACCATTATGATTGGGGAACTGGAAGCGTTTCCGTCGTTAAAAGACAGTGCAGCCTATCTGGCTGTTAAAATGGAAATGTCTAAAGATGATGATATTTTTAAAACCAAAACAAATTATGCGCTTATTGAAATTCCAAAAAGTATTGAGCGTTTTGTGGTACTCCCTGCCGATGGCGAGAAGCAATATATCATTATACTAGATGACCTAATTCGTCATTGCTTACATAATATTTTTAGCATCTTCAAGTATGATAAGATTTCGGCAAACATGATTAAAATTACACGTGATGCCGAGTTGGATATTGAAAGTGATTTGAGTAAAAGTTTTATCGATAAAATATCGAAAAGTGTCAAAAACCGAAGTGCTGGTGATCCAGTGCGTTTTGTCTATGATAAAAAGATAGATAAAAAAACCTTGGAGTTTTTGATGAAGAAAATGAATATCGACAATACCGATAGTATCATTCCTGGCGGACGGTATCATAACCGGCGTGATTATATGAGTTTTCCAAGTTTGGGACGAAATGATCTCCAATATAAAAAAATTCAGCCCTTACCCATTAAAGGATTGAGCTTACAGGGGAGTCTCTTTGATAAAATTGCTGAAAAGGATTATTTACTATACGCTCCGTATCAGACATTTTCATATGTAGTTAAGTTTTTAAGAGAAGCAGCTCTCGATCCTAATGTTACTTCAATTAAAATAACCATTTATCGACTTGCTGAAATTTCACACATTGCGAGTTCGTTAATCAATGCTGTTAAAAACGGTAAGGAAGTTACTGTCCAAATCGAGTTACAAGCTCGGTTTGATGAAGAAGCGAACATTCAGTATGCAGAACAAATGCAAAGTGAGGGTGTCAAACTTATTTTTGGTGTATCTGGGTTAAAAGTGCATTGTAAAGCGTGTCTTATTGAAAGAAATGAAAAGGATAAACTGAAGCGCTATGCATTTATTAGTACCGGAAATTTTAATGAATCAACTGCTAGAATTTACACAGATTATACACTTTTTACGAGCGATCAAAAAATCTGTAAAGAGATTAATAAGGTATTTGATTTTTTTGAAGTTAACTATAAGATTAAAAAATACCGTCATTTAATCGTTTCTCCTCATTATACGAGAAATTCAATATATCAGCTTATTGATACCGAAATTATTAACAATATTAACGGTCGTGCTAGCGGAATTAAATTAAAACTCAATAGTCTTTCCGATCTTAAAATGATTGATAAACTTTATGCTGCAAGTAGGGCAGGAGTAAAGATTAAGCTAATTGTTCGGGGAATTTGTTGTTTGGTACCTGGAATTAAGGGAATGAGCGAAAATATAGAAGTGATTAGTGTGATCGACAAGTTTCTAGAACATCCGCGTTTGTTTATTTTTGAAAATGCGGGAGATCCTAAGATGTATATTTCTTCTGCAGATTTTATGGGGAGAAATCTAGACAATAGGGTAGAAATTTCTTGTCCTATTTATGATGAAGATATTAAGCAAACCATTTTAGATACGTTCGATATCTCTTGGAATGATAATGTAAAGGCGCGTATCATTTCTGAAAATCAATCAAACCGTTACCGTAAGAATAAAAAAGAAAAAGTACGTTCACAGTTTAAGATGTACGATTATTTTAAAGATAAATTAGAAGAATAGTTTGCTAAAAATTGACAAATATGCTGCAATTGATATTGGCTCTAATGCCATACGACTTCTCATTGCAACGGTTTTAGAGAAAGAGGGTTATGAAACACAGTTTAAAAAAACGTCCTTAGTTCGTGTGCCTATTCGTTTGGGAGCCGATGTTTTTTTACAAGAAAATATTTCTCAGGAAAATTATCTTCGTATGGTCGATGCAATGCATGCTTTTAGACTATTAATGAAAAATCACAAAGTTGTTGCTTATAGAGCATGCGCTACATCAGCAATGCGAGAGGCTAAAAACGGAAAGCAAATCGCAAAGAAACTATTAGATGAAACAGAAATCAATATTAATATTATTGATGGTAACGACGAAGCGGCAATCATTGCTTCAACCGACTTAAAAGATTTAATAAGTGACAATAAAGTTTTTCTATATGTAGATGTTGGTGGTGGAAGTACCGAACTTACAGTATTTGCCAATGGGAAAACTGTGGTTTCAAGATCATTTCAATTAGGAACAGTTCGTATTATTAATGATATGGTGCGTGAGAGTATCTGGGACGAAGTTCGTGATTGGATCAAAGAAAATACCGCACAATATGAAAAAGTAGATTGTATAGGTTCTGGAGGAAATATTAATAGTATTTACCGCTATAGCGGAACAAAAGTAGGCAAACCCTTGAGTTATTTTTACATGACAAATTTTTTCGAAAAAGTAAAGTCCTATACCTACCATGAGCGGATCTTTGAACTGCAGATGAATCCAGACCGTGCCGATGTTATTATTCCTGCGACACGCATTTATCTTTCTGCCATGAAATGGGCCAAAGCAAAAAATATGTTTGTTCCCAAAATTGGACTGGCAGATGGAATTGTAAAAAGCCTGTATAACGAAAAGAAAGCACAGGAATTAGAGGTTCAATAGAATTGTTTCTGGGAAAATTTTTAAGAATTTCTTCGGAAGCGGAATCGAAACTTGTACCGTTTCAGAAGTAACGGGATGTTCAAATTTTATTGCTGTTGCCTGTAAATACAATCCTTTGCCTTTTAAAATATCTTTGGGTTTACAATAAAGTTTATCTCCTAAAATTGGCGACCCTATTCCTTGTAAATGTTTTCGCAGCTGATGCCTTCTTCCTGTCTTCGGAAAAAGCTGTACTAAATGTAATGTTTCAAACCGTTTTGAAGCCACCGATTGTACTACTTTATAACTGGTTTCTGAAGGTTTTCCATCAACTGAAGTCGTAATCGTTCCATCAGGTGGAAGCTTATGAATCGTTATTGCATAGTATGTTTTAGAGATCTTCTTTTCTTTAAATGCTTTCTGAAGCGTTACAAGTGTACTTTTTGTTTTGGCAACCACCACGAGGCCATGAGTTGCAAAATCCAATCTGTGAGCAGGCTGCGGAGTTGTGAGTGCATCACTTTCAGAAGAAAGGGATAGAAATTGTGGTAACACATTGACCAGAGTTTTGTGTTTATTTCCACTTACCAATAATCCTGCAGGTTTGTTTACTATGGCAAGAAAATCATCTTCAAAAAGAACGTCAATCTTTATTTCAACTATGATAGCATTATTTTCTGAAACTTCTGGAGTAAATATTAGTTGCTCTCCGCCATATATATAGGTCGCCGTAGAGGCCAAAGTTTCATCTATAGTAATAAGCCCTTTTTTGATCGCTTTCTTTAAAGCCGATTTGGTTGAAATGGTTGGGAAAATACCAATGCCGTATTCTTGTAAGCGAATTGGTTTTGATTGATTTAGAGCGGTATGATATAATTTTTTGCTGATAATTTGAGTGTTTTAGAGGTCTCACCCATGTTGCGCATAACAATTCTACCCATGAATGCTCTCACCTGTGCTCAAGTTTTTCATCACTTCTGCCTCAAAATCGAGCAATTGCTGCCATTTTTTATCTACTTCCTTTCGGTCGCCATACTGTCTTGCAAAGCCTAAGAACATAGTATAATGATTGGCCTCGCTTACCATTAGATTTCGATAAAAGGTCGCTAGTTCTTTATCTTCCAATTCTTCAGAAAGCAATCGAAAACGCTCACAGCTTCTTGCTTCAATCAAAGCAGCATATAATAATCTATGTACTAATTGTGTGGTGCGACTTCCTCCTTTTGGAAAAAACTTTGTAATAGCGATAACATAGTCATCTTTGCGGTCACGACCCATTACCCAACCTCTTTCAATGATCTTGTCGTGTACCATTTTAAAATGACTAATCTCTTCTTTTACCAATAACACCATCTCTTGGATGAGCTCAGTATACTCGGGAAAAGAAACGATTAGCGATATTGCTGTAGACGCGGCCTTTTGCTCACAATAGGCATGATCTGTGAGTATTTCCTCAATATTCATTTCTACGATATTTACCCACCGCGGATCTGTAGGTAATTTTAAGCCCAGCATTTGTATAGAGTTATGTTCTTTCATTACAGGTCCAAATCAAAATCTTCTCTCAATTTATCCAGCATTGGATTTTTCTCCCTAAGTTTCTCATATTTTTCCCGTGCAGTATAGGCATATCGCTTAGCCGAAGTTTCATTCACTTCAATGGACAGATCGATGTCATAATTGTTTAATTCTTTTCGAAGAAACCCAAGTAATTCATATTTTTCACGCTCGACTTCTACTTTAATCGTATCATTAGGAAATTCTAGGTGAATTAAGGTTCCTTCAAGTTTGGGAATGCCCATAGTAAGATGGGAGAGGAGGTTGTATTTCCCTTCTTCTTCCACTTTTTTTGAAAATTGATTCCAGGTAGCCACCATTTCTTTTTCTGAAAATTCTTCCTTAGGTAAGTCTTTTTCATCTGGCTGATTGGCAACTCGTTCTTTTTTGAGTTGTTGTTTTTTCTGAATACTTTTTAAAGAAAGCGCCGAAACTTTTTCTGCATTGCGTTCTGCCAGAATTTGCGGACGTTCTATCACTCGTTCTTTGACGGGAGTAGCTTCAGCAGAAGGTTGTAAGGTAGCTGCTGTAGGCTCTTTTGTAACTTTATTTTCTTCAATAATTTCGGTCTTTACTGAAACAACTTCTTTTTCCGAAGCTGATGCGATACTCTTTTTTGAAGGAGAAACTACAACATCTTTAAAATGGGAGGGAGGGAGTACAAACCGCTTTTGGTTTACGTTAAAGTTTTTTTTTTCGCCTTTGGCAGTGAGGGATGCCAATTGCAGTAAACAAAGTTCAACGAGTAACCGCTGATTACGGCTGGTTTTATATTTTAAATCACAACCATTAGCAATATCGATTGCTTCAATTAAAAAGTCAGGATCTGTTTTTTGAGATTGTTCAAAATATAACGTCTTTACCTGTTCACCAACCTCTAACAACTCAATGGTTTCCTGATTTTTGCAAACCAACAAATCTCTAAAATGAGAAGCAAGTCCCATGATAAAATGATGTCCGTCAAAACCTTTGGAAAGAATTTCGTTATAGGCCACCAATACTCTTGGAATATTATTCTCAAGTAATAAATCTGTGATCGTAAAGTAATAGGTATAATCTAGGACATTTAAATTTTCGGTAACTGCCTCGCGGGTCATTATGTTTCCACTAAAACTCACCACACGATCAAAAATAGAAAGTGCATCACGAAGAGCGCCATCGGCTTTTTGAGCGATTACGTGTAGGGCATCATCTTCGGCTTCTATACCTTCAGATTTGGCAACTTCTACAAGATGCCCTTTTATATCCTGTACCGTAATTCTTTTGAAATCGAAGATCTGGCAACGAGATAGAATCGTTGGGATTATTTTATGTTTTTCGGTAGTAGCTAATATAAATATAGCATGTTTTGGAGGCTCTTCCAACGTTTTAAGGAATGCATTAAATGCTGCGGAAGATAACATATGCACCTCATCAATAATATAAACTTTGTATTGGCCTACCTGAGGTGGAATACGTACCTGATCAATTAAATTCCGAATATCATCTACCGAGTTATTTGAAGCTGCATCTAATTCGAAAATATTAAAAGCAAAATCCTCATCGGCTTTTTCGGTACCATCCTGATTAATTTTTTTAGCCAGTATCCGTGCACAGGTTGTTTTTCCTACACCTCTTGGACCAGTAAAAAGCAAAGCCTGCGCTAAATGATTATTTTCTATGGCATTTTCTAATGTATTTGTAATCGCCTGCTGTCCCACAACGTCTTTAAAAACGGTAGGTCTGTATTTTCTGGCCGATACGATAAAATGTTCCATAGCGTAGTAAACAAATATACGGATGTAGGTCTGTTTAGTAAAAAATACATACTCACAATTTGTGGTATTTATTAACATTGGTCTACTTTTGCAGTAGCAGACCGCCTTATCGTCGCAGACAGAGTTAACACTCTTGTCTGTGGAGGAAAGTCCGGGCACCATAGGGAGGCATAGCGGCTAACAGCCGTCATCCAGACTATATTATCTGGAGAGGACTAGTGCAACAGAAAGAATGTACAGGTAATGCTGTAGTGAAACCAGGTAAACTCTATGCGGTGAAATGCCATGTATACCAGTATGTAAGGGTTCCCGCCCATTGCTGGAGGGTAGGCAGATAGAGCGTTTAAGTAATTAAACGTCCAGATAAATGATAAGGCTGTAACATTTGTTTACAGACAGAACCCGGCTTACAGGTCTGCTATTTTTTATTTTGATTTAGAATTTCAAAAATCCATTCTTTTGCATCTTCAAGATTATAGAATATGTCAAAAGGGCGTGAGTAAAAGTTCTTTTCGAACTTTGCAGTATTGTAACTAGCTTCATTGTGGCACCAAATCGCCATGGCTACTAGGTTTTTGTATTCTGAACCTTGAATATAACATGTGGGGTCAACGGTATAGTCATATTCTCTATTCGAAATGTATGCTACCGGTTTATTTGCATAATAAGTGTCAAATATTGTGTAGAAGCGTTCCAGGTGTTCTTTATCGAACACGACACCCTCACGGATGGTAGAAATCATATAATTATCGTAGAGTTCGATATAGACAAAGTCTAAATCAAGAATTCTAGGGGTAGGTGAGGTCATAATAGCTTTTGTTAGTCAAAAAAACTAAACACAGAACCACCATACTTTCTTAGATGCTTAAAATGAGAAATTTGTGATAAATCTCTGTGTTTGGCGTGTTCAATGATAATAATTCCCTCCTCCTTTAGCAAATTATTTTCAAAAATAGTAGAAACAATTTTGCTTAAGTCCTCTACTTCAAAATTATAAGGCGGATCTGCAAAAATAATTGAATACTTGCCATTTGAATTCGTTAAAAACTTTTCAGTAGTGGCTTTTATAACCTGAATAGGAAACTCAAACTCTTCGGCTATTTTAGATATATACTGCACACAACCATAGTATGAATCAACACTTGTTATCTCAGTTACTCCTCTGGAAGCGAACTCAAAACTAATGTTTCCTGTACCTGCAAAAAGGTCTAATACGTTTATTTCAGAAAAATTGAACTGATTTCGAAGGATATTGAACAATCCCTCTTTTGCAAAATCGGTGGTAGGGCGTACAGGCAAATTTTTTGGAGCAGATAATCGTCTCCCTTTATGTGATCCAGAAATTATTCGCATGAAGCCAAAGATTTTAGAATGATATGTTGGTGGTTGGCTTCAGAATCTATTGAAATCCCTGTAGCATCCTCAAATAAAGAAATATGCCTTATGTAGGTATATAACATGGCATAGGTATCGTCTTCAAAATTTATAGCTCCCATTACAATGGTTTGTGTTGTTTCGGGATTTAATTTTAATTGCTCAAAAGCAAAAAGTATATAGTAGATAAAATCTTCGGGCGTTTTAAAATTGTAGGTATTACATAATTGTAGAGAATTACCATCAACTATTATGCAGTCTACATGTTCTTTATTTACGTTAATATACATTTTGGGATTTATTCCCTGTTCTTCACTATGGAGTATTTTTTCCAACAGTATTGTAACAGCATGGTAATAGGTAAAGCTTCCGAAGCGATCAAAAAAGAAATTATTAATATTTATAAAAGGAACATATACCACGACCATTGGATGGTCCTTTACGACATCTGAAGCAATAAAATCATTGGCAAGGATCTTTGCGTTAAACTTTAAGTATTCACTTGCTTTATTTTCATCAAATAAGGATTCTGGGACTATGGTATATAAGTCTGTTGCATATACCACATTGATATTTTCAAAGTTTGTTTGCAAATCTTCCTTGCTCGTCAATGCCTTTTCTATCTCCAGTAATAATTCTTCGGGTGTTGCTGGAGTGATGAAATTTATTTCTGAAAAATGCAACGTTTCGGAAGTAGCTTCCGAAGTAATTAAAAAAGAAAGTCCGGTCAATGAAACATGAACGGACAGACTTTGATTTGTATGATGGATTGTATTATTTTTCTTCTTTGGCGTCATATATCTTTGGCCAGTTTCCACTTGTATTAATTTCGTCCATAGAACCAACTTTAATGTAGGCACCATTTACACCGTCAACCGAAACTACTTGTTTTTCCTGTAAAATAAGATCTTTATCCATTCCTTTAAGAACAACATCCTTCGCAACTTTGGCTTCAAAGACAGAATAAGTTACATTATTTTTTTCGATGGATCCAGCGTTCAATTCAAATTGCTGATCAGTTCCAGGAACATTCATCATAGTTTTGTACCGATCTGTTCCATCATATAAAGAGTCTCTTACAGAAGTAAATCCTAAAGTATCTGTGACGATCACATCTATAAAATAACCAGAGTCAATTCCGTATGCCTTATTTTTTTCAACATCTGCATAGCTACTATCACGCCTTTGAACAATTGCAAATTGAGCCGTATCTATAAAACGGACAAGACTGTCGAAATTTTTTGTAAACTTTCCATTGATCTCATTGTAAGCAAGTTCTCCTGCTTTGATGTCCTTAAGGTTTTTAATCACCTTAGCGTATCGAATCTCTTTCTGTTCATTAAATTTTACGGGTCCAATAACAGAGTCGTATAATTTATATCCTAAAAATGCAATTAAAATCCATAGAATCAATGAGATAAACTTATTGAATTTTTTAGGGACAAATTTTTCAATCAGGAATACTAGCAGAATACAAAGAACAATTCCAATTATTAATAAGATCATAATTTTAAAATGAAGGTTACTTTATGTTTATAAGGTCTATCGCAAATCTACAATTTTTTTTTGTTCGTAAAAGTATATTCCGAAAAAATCATGGCTATATTTAACGCCCAACAGGTAAATGATACGATGGACGTTTCGAGGTTTTATGGATTATTAAAAACAGATTTTTTGCATACTACTACTGCAAAACAGGATGTTGCATTGCAATTACTGTCAAAATTTGTGATTGAAGGAGCTAAAAATGAGGTGTTTTTGCTCAAAGGATATGCAGGAACTGGAAAGACCACCATTGTGGGTACGCTGGTCAAAAACCTCTGGAAAGCAAAACAATCCTCGGTTTTATTGGCTCCAACAGGCAGAGCCGCAAAGGTAATTAGCAATTATTCCAATCAGGAGGCATTTACCATCCATAAAAAAATTTACTATCCAAAAAGTAAAAAAGGAGGAGGGGTTTCTTTTACGCTTCAGAAAAATAAACATCGCAATTGTATCTTCATTGTAGACGAAGCCTCTATGATTCCAGATATTAATCAAGACGCAAAACTCTTTGAAAACGGCTCTTTGTTGGATGATTTGATGGATTATATTTATAGTGGTTACAATTGTAAGTTGTTACTTATTGGCGATACAGCGCAGCTACCACCTATTAAATTGGATATAAGCCCTGCTCTTGACCCAAGAACACTTGAAAATCAGTATAACAAAACTGTAATAGGAATAGAGCTTGACGAAGTTGTTCGGCAACAGACAAATAGTGGGATTTTGGCAAATGCTACCTTGCTAAGAGAGCGACTTGAAAATGGATTTTATGAAGATTTTAAATTAACAGCAGACTTTGAAGATGTCGTTAGACCTGCAGACGGACAAGAAATCATGGATGCTATTAGTGATTGCTATAGCAATGCTGGTAATGAAGAAAGTGTAATTATTGTGCGTTCAAATAAGCGTGCTAATCTTTACAACCAAAGTATTCGAAGCAGAATTTTGTTTCAGGAAGAAGAACTTAGTGCAGGGGATTATTTAATGACAGTAAAAAATAATTATTTTTGGATTTCTTCGGAAAGTGAAGCAGGTTTTATTGCCAATGGAGATATCGTTGAAGTGCTGGAGATTTTCAGTTTTAAAGAACTCTATGGATTTAAGTTTGCAGAAGTGAAGGTACAAATGGTCGATTATCCTAAGATGCATCCTTTTGAGACTGTGTTATTATTAGATACACTTACTTCTGAAACTCCCTCATTATCCTATGAGGACTCCAATAAATTATACCAAGAAGTTATGAAAGACTATGCAAACGAAAAATCTAATTACAAGCGGTTCCTTTCAGTAAAAAAGAATAAATTCTTTAATGCATTACAAGTCAAATTCTCTTATGCTATAACCTGTCACAAGTCTCAAGGAGGGCAGTGGAATACGGTATTTGTAGAGCAGCCTTATTTACCAAATGGAATTGATAAAGAATACTTACGATGGCTGTATACAGCAATGACACGGGCGAAAGAAAGATTATATTTAATCGGTTTTAAAAATGACTTTTTTGTAGATTCGTAGCGCATGGAGACATTTGATATTATAGTCAGTATTTTTTTAGGCATTGGTCTTGCAGCAGCAGTAGGTTTTAGAGTATTTCTACCCTTACTGATGGTAAGCTTAGCTGGTTATTTTGAAGTAATTCCATTAGATGAAAGCTGGCAATGGGCAGGCAGCTTAATCGCAGTAATAACGATGGGGGTGGCTACCCTTATAGAAATTGGAGGATATTATATTCCGTGGGTAGATAATGCTTTGGATACAATCGCTATCCCATTAGCAGCCATTGCAGGAACAGCAGTAATGGTTGCCACAATGGCAGATATAGACCCCATTATAACCTGGGCATTAGCTATAATTGCTGGTGGTGGCACGGCTGCAGCTGTAAAAGGGAGTGCTTCTGCATTACGCTTAACATCTACAGCAACTACAGGTGGGGTGGCAAATCCTGTGGTAGCTACCGTAGAAACTGGTGGCTCTACAGTATTAAGCATAGCGGCTATTTTTATACCGGTTGTTGCTTTTATCCTTGTAGTCTTACTTTTTGTTCTAATTTTAAATTTATTTAAAAAGCTTCGGAAAAAACCACGTCTACGTGCATAATCTTTCTATTTTTGAAACCCTTTAGACACTAACATACCATTTTGAAGATAATAGCAATGATTCCGGCACGTTATGGTGCCTCTCGATTTCCAGGAAAACTAATGCAAGATTTAGGCGGCAAGCCTGTGATTGTGCGAACGTATGAAGCGACCAAAGAGACCAGTCTCTTTGATGAAGTATATGTAGTTACCGACAGTCAGATTATTTATGACGAAATAGAACTTCATGGTGGCAAAGCCATCATGAGTATAAAAGAACACGAATCTGGAAGTGATCGTATAGCTGAAGCTGTAGAACACATGGACGTGGATATAGTGGTAAATGTTCAGGGAGATGAACCTTTTACGAGTAAAGAAGGATTGGAACAGGTATTAAAATTGTTTAAAGGAGAAGATGCAAAAAAAATAGATCTTGCATCCTTAATGACCGAAATAAATGACTGGAAAGAGATAAGTGATCCTAATTGCGTCAAGGTTATTGTTGATAAAGATAATTTTGCTCAATATTTTTCACGCTCTCCAATTCCGTATCCTCGAGATAAAAATGCAGCAGTGCAATATTATAAGCATAAAGGAATTTATGCTTTTAGAAAACAAGCTTTGCTAGATTTTTACAAATTACCTATGCGAACCTTAGAGGCTGCCGAAAAAATTGAATGTATTCGCTATCTCGAATATGGAAAAAACATTAAGATGGCAGTAACCAATGTTCAGGGTATAGAAATTGACACTCCCGAGGATTTGGTAAGAGCAAATAAAGCCTTAAAAGAAGAAAACAAGCATACGGTAAACAATAAATTCAGAAACTTCCCAATGGTGCCAAAAGTAGTATTTGGACAGGGAAGCTTTGATCAACTATCTTCTATTATTGCTCCTCAGCGAAAAGATAAAGCTCCTTTTATATTTTTAGTTGATGATGTCTTTAAAGGAAATAAGGATTTAGTTGATAGAATCACACTTCGATTTAATGATAAATTACTATTTGTATCGGCAGATGAAGAACCTAAAACCGAACAGGTAGATCAAATTGTAAAAGATATCAAGTCTGAATTTAACTATAAGCCTTCTGGTATCATAGGTATTGGAGGAGGTACCATTCTCGATCTTGCCAAAGCAGTTTCCATTATGTTGACAAACAAGGGAAGCGCTGCAGATTACCAGGGTTGGGATCTTGTAAAGAATAAAGCGGTGTATCATGTAGGAATTCCAACAATTTCTGGGACAGGAGCCGAAGTTTCCAGGACAACAGTGTTGACCGGACCTATAAAAAAATTAGGCATAAACAGTGATTTTACACCTTTTGATCAAGTAATTTTGGATCCGGATCTAACTAAAGATGTTCCTCGAAACCAATGGTTTTATACAGGAATGGATTGTTTTATCCATTGCGTAGAATCACTTAACGGAACTTTTCTGAATGCCTTTAGTCAGAGCTATGGTGAAAAAGCATACGACCTTTGTATGGAGATTTTTTTAGGTAAGGAAATAACTCCCGAGGATTCAAGAGGGAAATTAATGATGGCTTCTTGGCATGGAGGGATGAGTATTGCATATTCACAGGTAGGGGTAGCTCATGCGATGAGTTATGGTTTATCCTATGTTTTAGGAACAAAACATGGGATTGGAAACTGTATTGTATTTGACCACTTGGATGAATTCTACCCTGAAGATGTAATTCTTTTCAAGAAAATGGTAAGTGAGCATCAGATAGATATTCCGAAGGGATTATGCAAAGACCTTACAGATACACAGATGAACACTATGATTGATATTGCATTAAGTTTGGTTCCATTGTGGGAAAATGCATTAGGAGAAAACTGGGAATCCATTATGACTCGCGAAAAATTGCGTAGTTTATATCTAAAAATGTAAAATCACTCGATAGCTAAGTAACACATGGGTCTTTCGAAATTTATTTTCAATAACATATTAGAGTGGAAAATAGAAGGTGAAATGGATCCAACTATAAAAAAAGCCGTAATTATTGTGGTCCCACATACGAGTTGGCATGATTTCTATATTGGAGTATTTACGAGGAAATTGTTAGGAGTTGAAATCAATTTTGTGGCAAAAAAAGAATTGTTTTCATGGCCCTTTGGCTGGTATTTTAAATGGATGGGCGGTGCATCTTTAGATCGAACTCCTGGTCAAAATAAAGTAGAGGCTATCGCAGAAATCTTCAGGAATAAAAAAGAATTTAGGCTTACATTAGCTCCTGAGGGTACCCGTAAAAAAGTAACTGTGTGGAAAACGGGGTATTATTACATTGCTCAACAAGCACAAGTACCTATTTTTCCAGTTGCCTTCGATTACGCTACAAAAACTGTAAAAATAAATCCTCCCTTTTACCCAACGGGAGATATTGAAGCTGATACTCAAATTCTCAAAACCTATTATGTAGGAGTTAAAGGCAGAGTAGATCGTTATTCCTAAATTTTTAGTTCTTTTTACTATTTTCTTGACACTTTTTTATAATAATAGGTTGTTAAATATGAGTTGTATATTATTTTTTAAGTATCTGTAAATCAAATATGCGGTGTTAAATTGCAGTTAATAATGATAGCTTTAAATACTAAAATTTATAAACCTTCGTACTTATGTAGAAACAAATCTAAATAATTATGAAAACAGTAAAAATTTTAACATTGAGTGCCCTATTTTCAATTTTCGCCATAGCTTGTAGCAGTGATGATAATGGAAATGGCACTGGGGATGAAGCAAATCTTGAGTCAAGATTATATGCTTCTAATAATTCAGACGGAAACGTTACACGTTATGATGTAAATGATGATAGTTCATTTGATTCAAATACATTATTGACTCTATCTCTTAATTCTGAAGGGATTTATTACGATGCTACAACCGATCAAGTAACACAGGCATCAAGATCTTTATTACAATTAAATACTTATGCAGATGCTTCTATTACAGAAAATGGTGCAACCATTACAGTAAGCGCTTCTAGTAGTGCAGATCTTATTAGCCCTAGAGATATAGCAGTAAGTTCAAACATTTATGTAGTTGCAGATAATTCAGATGCAGATGGGAATCCAGTCACTGCAGATGGAAGGCTTTTTGTATATACTAAAACAGGAAATAATTTTAACCTTCGAAACATTGTTACTGTAAATTTTAAAGTTTGGGGAATTGAATTTGTTGGAAATGATTTGTTTGCTGTAGTCGATACTACTTCAGACATAGCAGTATTTACAAATTTTGCATCTTCAAATACTACAAATGCAACTGTTGAAGCTTCAAAGCGTATAACAGTAGAAGGTATTACAAGAACTCATGGTATTGCTTTTGATGGAGGTACCATGGTATTGACAGACATTGGTGATGCAGATTCTGATACAGACGGAGGCTTTCATGTGATTACAAACTTCCAATCAAAATTTGATGCAGTTGCAAATGGAGGGACTCTCGCAGTAGCTGATCAAACAAGGGTTTCTGGTGCATTAACATTGCTTGGTAATCCAGTTGCAGCCGAATATGATGCTGAAAACCAAATTGTGTATATAGCAGAAAGAGCTAATGGTGGAGGAAGAGTTGTATCATATACAAACTTTGAAGCTGGTGGAAATATTGGACCTATGATGAATGCTACTTTAAGTGGTGCATCATCCTTATATCTCGCTAAAGAATAAGTTATAAATTAAAAAGGACAAAAAGCATATCATGGCCTAGCTGTGGTATGTTTTTTGCTATAAAAATGTAATAATCAAAACAAAAACACTTTATGAAAATTTTTAAAAACGTCTTTTTTATCATTGCGCTTAGCTTTTTAGTAAGTTCATGTCTTGATGACAATTCTGTGAGCACGGATGATACAATTAACGCTACTATTATTGCTAATTTGTATATCTCTAACAATACCAATGGAAATGTTACGAGCTATGATTTTACGAATGGCGCTGGTATTTTCGCCAGAACTTTAGTAACTCAATCGAATGATGCAGAAGGTATATTCTATGATGCGGCTCAGGATCAATTGACCCAAGTCTCAAGAACAGACGGAACTATTAATTCATACAATAATATATCTCAGGCAAATAATGGAGATGCAATTACACCAGACTTTTCAAGTGCATCAGTTCTAGAAAGTCCAAGAGATATTGCAGTAAATGGTAATTTTGTCGTTGTGTCAGATAATGCAGATTTTGACAATGACCCAATGACAGAAGGTGGAAGATTTTTTATTTTTAATAAATCCGGTTCAACTTACACATTGAGAAACACAATAACGGTAGATTTTGCGGTTTGGGGTATTGATTTTATTGGAGATGATTTATTTGTAGTTGTAGACAAAACTGGAGATATAGCATCTTTCAGTAATTTTATTGGAAATAACACCACAGATGCTGTGGTAGCTCCTACAAAAAGAATCACTCTTGGAGGAATTACAAGAACTCATGGGATTGTCTATGACGGCACTACACTTGTAGCAACAGACATCGGTGACGCAGATTCAAATACAGATGGTGGCTTTCATGTGATAAGTGATTTTCTCACTAAGTATAATTCAACAAATTCTGGCGAAACACTTGCTATTTCTAGCCAGGTTAGAGTATCAGGTACTTTTACAAGATTAGGAAATCCAGTTTCAGTTGCATATGATTCTGATTCAGGAACTGTTTTTATTGCTGAAAGAGCAAACAATGGTGGGAGAGTATTATTATTTGATAATATAGGAACTGGTGGAAATTTATCTGCTTCATTTTCTGGAAATTTACCGGGCGCTTCCTCACTTCATTTTGAAAATGTAAATTAATAAATATTTAATTCCATAAAAAAAAAAGCCCTGAAGTTACTTCAGGGCTTTTTTTGTAACAGATTTAAGATTTTTTTATTCTTCGGAAGCTTCTTCCATGGTATGATATACATTTTGTACATCATCATCTTCTTCCAACTTTTCCAAAAGTTTTTCTACATCTGCAGTCTCTTCAGCATTTAATTTCTTGGTTACCTGCGGAATTCTTTCAAAACCAGAAGATAGAATTTCGATATTTCTTTCTTCTAAAAAGTTCTGGATGTTTCCGAAGCTTTCGAAAGGAGCATAGATCAACACACCATCTTCATCCTCAAAAATTTCTTCCACACCAAAATCAATTAGTTCTAGTTCTAACTCCTCAAGGTCTAAACCATCTGCTTTGACACGAAAATTACAGACATGATCAAACATAAAAACTACAGATCCTGATGTGCCAAGACTTCCGTCGGTTTTATTAAATGCCGCCCTAACATTTGCAACAGTTCGTGTGTTATTATCGGTTGCGGTTTCAATTAATACGGCTATACCGTGCTGTGCATATCCCTCAAAAATTACTTCCTTGTAATCTCCTTGGCTTTTATCGCTAGCTCTTTTAATTGCACGTTCGACATTGTCTTTAGGCATATTGACAGCCTTTGCATTTTGTATCACGGCACGTAGGCGGGAGTTCGAATCTGGATCTGGCCCTCCTTCTTTTACCGCCATAACAATATCTTTACCTATACGTGTAAAAGCTTTGGACATAGCAGACCAACGCTTCATTTTACGTGCTTTTCTAAATTCGAAAGCTCTTCCCATTAAAAATGTATATTTCTTTCCCTAAAGTGGGAATCTAGTTAATTATAAATGCAAAAATATAAAATTGTACGATTTGGCAACACTTATCCTACTAAACCATCAATGATCTTTGCCAATTTAAAATCTTTTTCGGTCACACCCTCTGCATCATGCGTATTTAAAGCTATTGCTAGCCTATTGTAGATGTTTGTCCAGTCAGGGTGATGCTGCATTTCTTCAGCTTCAAAGGCTATGCGTGTCATAATGGCAAAGCAATCTTTAAAATCTTCAAACTCTAACGTGGTATGGATAGCATTTTCAAAATATTCCCAATTAGGACAATCTTTTAATTTTTCGTGGATTTCATTTTCAGATAATGGTTTCATAACTTAGTTTTTTAATGTATAAATTTCTTCTTTTAAGGTACAGGCCTCAATTACTTCCTCAACAGTGATACGATAGGTTTTTGGCAATGTATTTTTTTTAGGAAGTATTGCCAGGTAAGTATCATCATTTCTCCCGTAAACATTTTTAAAAATAGGGCTTTTATCTCCTAATTTCGAAGCTATTTCCTGAAAAATATCTGCATGATGCACAACATCTTCCGAAGCGAGATGAAAAATACCCTGCAACTTTTTATTGATAATATAATGAACCTGTTGTGCGATTTTATCGGCCAGTGTGACACTAATTATTAAATTAGGATACACTTCAAAGGCCGCATGGTGCATTGCAGCTTGTTTTAATTGCTCAATTTTTGGAGCATTTACTCCTAGTACCACTGGCAACCTCAAGATGACAAACTTTTCCGAAGGGATTTCCTGTAGCATTCTCTCTACAGAAATTTTATACCTTCCATAACTACTTTCAGCTTTAACCAAATCATGCTCATAGGATGGAAATTCAAATTTTCCATCAAATACACAGTCTGATGATAAAAATAACAACTTGCAATCATGGGTGGCCACGTAGCTTTTTAATTCTTCATGGGCTTTATATTGTGCTTTAAAATCGCCACGTAGACAGGAAATGATTACTCCAGGCTGAACCGCATTCAATAATTCATACATATGATCTTTTTCTACATCATAGTTAAAAAACACCTGATTGTTCTCAAATCCTTTTGCATTGCAATAGGTGCCAAAGACATTAAAATAGGGCAGAAGTTCCTTGTAAACTGTATTGCCAATAAATCCGCTGGCACCAAAAATTAAAATTCTGTTGTTATGTTGGGGATTACTCATATACATGCAAACGTCTTAAAAGATAGATTGTTTAGTTTCGGTGGTAAATAGTTCTAATGCCTGCATTCCCAATAATGAATTCCCTTTTTCGTTCAAGCCTGGAGACCAGCAGGTAATGGTAAATTCATTAGGTAATAAAGCCACAATTCCTCCACCTACACCACTTTTTCCGGGAAGCCCTACTTCAAAAGCGAACTCTCCTGCTTCATCGTAGAAACCACACGTAAGCATGATTGCGTTAATCCGTTTTACTTGATTTGTTGTTAAGTGAGCAATGCCACGCATGCATTTTCCGCGGTTAGCAAATAAATAAAAAGCATCACTCAATTGCTTACAATTCATCGCGATAGCACATTGATGAAAATAAAAATCGAGCACCTCTTCGACATCATTTTGTAAATTCCCGAAGGACTTTAACAAATTTGCTGCAGCATAGTTATTATACCCTGTTTCTGCTTCGGAAACTGCCACTTTTACATCAAAATCAATGGTGGGATCATTGGTAATATCTCTAACATAGTTTAAAAAATCTTGTTTTGGATTCTCTAATTCTGAAACTAAAATATCTGCAATGACAATCGCACCAGAATTGATAAAGGGATTCCTTGGGATTCCATTTTCCAACTCCAATAATGCCATATGATTAAAAGGATTTCCTGAAGGTTCTACATCCAACCGGTTAAAAACCTTGTTTTTTTGAAGTGAAAATGCCTTGGCAAAACTTAATACTTTTGAGATACTTTGTATAGAAAAAGGAATATCCCAGTTTCCTACACAGAAATTGTCTCCTTTTATCCTGTTGAGATAGATGCCAAAATTAGTAGGATCTACTGTCGCTAGTTCTGAAATATAATGTGCGACTTCTCCTTTATTTTTAACAACACGTAAGCGCTCATAAATGGTATTTAAAATTTGCTGATACTCTACCATATTAGCCTTTGTAAAATGGTGTTTTTACAACTTTGGCAGCAACGGCATTTTTACGTATCTGAATAAAAATTTCAGTATCGGGTTTACTGTTTTCAACAGTCACGTACCCTAAACCTATCCCTTTATTTACTGAAGGACCCATCGTTCCGCTTGTAACTATACCTATCTGATTCCCATCACCATCCATGATCTCATAGCCCTGCCTAGGGATTCCTCGGTCAATCAATTCAAATCCGATTAATTTTCTGGTGACTCCTGCTTCCTTTTGTTTCTTTAAGTTTTCAGAATTCACAAAATCCTTTGTAAACTTTGTGACCCAACCCAATCCGGCTTCCAGCGGAGATGTATTTTCATTGATATCGTTTCCGTAGAGACAATACCCCATTTCAAGGCGCAATGTATCACGTGCAGCCAATCCTATAGGTTTTATTCCAAAATCTTTTCCAGCTTCAAAAACATGCTTCCAAACCTGTTCTACCTCACTGTTTTTACAGTAAATTTCAAATCCGCCGCTTCCTGTATATCCTGTTGCACTAATGATCACATGCGGAATGCCAGCAAAGTCTGAAACCTTAAACGTATAAAATTTAATAGCCGATAAATCTTCCGAAGTTAGGGACTGCATAGCTTCCACAGCCTTTGGACCCTGAATCGCGAGTAGTGAGTATTCTTCAGAAAGATCACGGATTTCTGCTTTCATTGTATTTTGCAAATTGATCCAGTTCCAGTCTTTCTCGATATTAGATGCATTTACAACGAGTAAATATTTCTCAGCCTCCAGTCTGTAAATAATAAGATCGTCCACTATGCCACCCTCATCATTTGGCAAACAACTGTATTGCGCCTGGCCATCCACCAATTTTGAAGCGTCGTTGCTGGAAACTTTTTGAATAAGATCCAACGCTTTTGGACCTGTAATCAAAAATTCACCCATATGTGAAACATCGAAAACACCAACTGCCTTGCGAACCGTTTCATGTTCTGCGTTTACACCTTCGTATGAAACGGGCATGTTATATCCTGCAAATGGAACCATCTTGGCTCCTAGAGATTCGTGTATTTTAGTAAGTGCTGTGTCTTTCATGTTATTATTAGTTTATGCTGGACTATTTTGAGGAACAAATATACCAACTCCCTATTTGGATTGTAACATATACGCCTTAAATTCCTCATAATTTTTGATGGGAATCGCTACCTTTTTCTTTTTTATTAGTTGCTGAATGTGTGCTGGAATGGCAACTTTCTGCTGAATAGTTTCTTCTACTACCTCCAAAAATTTTATGGGGTGTGCGGTTTCTAAAAAAATTCCTTGTGCTTCGGTATTGTATTTTAAATACTCCTGAAGCCCCAGATATCCTACAGCTCCGTGCGGATCTGCAATATAATCATGATGCGTAAAAAGATGCTTCATCGCCGTTTTTGTTTGTGCATCTGTAAAAGAGTACGAGCTTACTAATTCTCTAAGCTTTGAAGTATCCTGATTGAATAATTCTCTAATACGTATAAAATTGCTTGGATCACCTACATCCATTGCATTACTAATGGTTGCGACAGATCTTTTTGGTTCGTACTGTCCGTTCACCAGAAAGCGAGGCACTACATCATTGCTGTTTACAGAGGCTACAAACTGCGAAACTGGCATTCCTAGTTTGTACGCGATCATTCCTGCACAGATGTTTCCGAAGTTTCCGCTAGGTACCGAAAACACTAAGGATTTCTCTATATTCTCTATTTGCTTGTAAGCGTATGCAAAGTAAAAGGACTGTGGCAACCATCTTGCAACATTGATAGAGTTAGCAGAGGTAAGTTGTATTTTTCCAGTTATAGTCTCATCTACAAAAGCATTTTTTACAATTGCCTGGCAGTCATCAAAAGTTCCTTCAACTTCCAGCGCTGTAATATTCTGTCCTAGTGTTGTTAATTGTTTTTCCTGGATATCACTTACCTTTCCGCTAGGGTAGAGAATTACTACGTTTACTCCTTCTACGCCTAGAAATCCGCTGGCAACTGCTCCTCCAGTATCTCCACTGGTTGCAACCAATACGGTGACTTCCTGAGACGTGTTGTCATTTTCAGCAAAGTGACCTAGACATCTTGCCATAAAACGGGCACCCACATCTTTAAATGCCATGGTAGGACCGTGAAACAGTTCTAAAGTGCTTATTTGATCTGTAAGTTGCACCAACGGAAAGTCAAATGAAACTGTTTCTTGAATGATTCGTTCGAGCGATATTAGATCAATATCGTTTCCAACAAATTGTTCCATAAGCTGAAACGCAATATCCTCTTTCGAAAAATCTTTCAGACTACTAAAAAAATCAGGAGGTAACTTTGTAATTGTTTCTGGAAAATAAAGCCCTTTATCTGGTGCAATTCCTTTGATAACAGCTTCTTTAAAAGAAACGTTTGGAGCTTTACGGTTAAGAGAGTAATAGTTCATACATTGAGATTAAAAACGTGCATATTATTCAAAGAATCCGGCTTCCATTGCGACTGACTTTACTCACATAACCATCAATTTCTAATCCTTTGCGTTGATAGAATTGCGTTAAGTGCTGTTCTAGTTCTAGCGCTTTGAGTTCTCCACGACATAATGCAAACATGGACGGCCCTGAACCGCTAATTCCAAATGCCAGTGCGCCATTAGTTAGTGCTAGTTCTTTGACCGAGTCAAAATGGGGTAATAATTGTTTTCTGTGAGGTTCAATTAGCACATCTCTTACACTCCGTGAGATTAATTCGTAGTTATCTGTATACAAACCTGAAATTAATCCCGCCAAATTACCGCTTTGTGTGATTGCATCTTTTAGCGATACATACTTCGGAAGAATTTCTCGAGCTTCTTTTGTTTTAATTTCAATATGTGGATGAATGATTGTCACATATAATTCACTTGGAACTGGCAATGAGATCACTTCAAAGGGATCATAGCCTGGGATTAATGTAAATCCGCCAAACAGGGAAGGAGCCACATTATCAGCATGCTCATTTCCACTGGCAACTGCTTCCCCCTTCATTCCAAAATAGGCTAATTCCTGAAGGGATAAAGGTTCGTCTAAAAACTGGTTGATACCAAAAACAACTGCAGCAGCACTGGCAGCACTTCCGCCAATTCCGCTGCCTAAGGGTATTCCTTTTTTAATTGAAATTTCAAATCCGAAATCTGCATTTAGAGCTTCAAGCATAGCCAATCCAGCAACGCCCGCCACATTTTTTTTTGTTTCAAGAGACAAATCTGCACCTTCTATAGCTATAATTGTAATCCCTTTCTCTGAAACTTTTTTTAATGTCATGGTGTCTCCAATTCCGTCGATAGCAAATCCCAATACATCAAATCCGCAGCTAACATTGGCTACGGTGGCAGGAGCAAAAACAGTAATTTCTTTCATCGTTTTTTTTTAATCAACAATCAACAATCAACAATTTAGTATGTTCTCATTCTTATAATATCACTAAATAATCCAGAAGCCGTAACATCACCACCAGCACCGGCCCCTTTTACTATGAGTGGTTGCTCAGGATACCGTTTGGTATAAAAAACAACAATATTATCTTTTCCTTCCAAATTGTAAAAAGGATGCCCTTGCGGAATGATCTCCAGTCCTACGCTTGGTTTCCCATCAATGAGTTGCGCGACATATTTCAATTGCGAATGTTGGGCTTCAGCTTTTTCCACTAACTGCTGAAAGTGCTCGTCGTCTTCTATAAGTGTATTGTAAAAGTGTGCAACATCAGTACTTTGTAAGTTCTTTTCAGTTAAAAATGGACGATTGATTACATCGTCCAATTCGAGGATAAGACCACTCTCACGAGCAAGGATTAAGATTTTTCTGGCAACATCCACACCGCTTAAATCAATACGCGGATCGGGCTCTGTATAGCCTTCAGCCTGAGCTTGTTTTACTACATCATGAAAACTTTCGCCTTTACTAAAATTATTGAATACAAAATTAAGACTTCCTGAAAGAACTGCCTGAATTTTTAAAATTTCGTCTCCGGAAGCTATTAGATTATTTAAGGTGTCGATGATGGGTAAGCCCGCACCTACATTGGTTTCAAATAAGAATGGCGCATTGTATTTTGTAGCCAATTGCTTCAATTCTTGGTAACTTTCAAAATTTGCAGAGCAGGCAATTTTATTACAGGCTACTACCGCAATACTACTTTTTAAAAAGGAGGCATACCTTTTTGCTACCAGATCACTCGCTGTTATATCCACAAAAATACTGTTACGCATATTTAGTTTTTTAGTACGCTCGATAAATTGCTCCATATCTGCAGTTTCTTCAGATTGTGCTAAGGATTCCTGCCAGTTTTTTAGGGAAATGCCGTCTTCAGAAAAAAGCATTTTTCGAGAGTTTGTGATTCCAACAACCCGAAGATTGATATTTAGTTTTTCTTTTAAATACGATTTCTGTTGCTTTATTTGTTCTAGTAGTTTGCTACCTACATTTCCAACGCCTGCTATAAATAGATTTAACTGTTTTCGCTGATCTTCAAAAAAGCGTTCGTGTAATACATTCAGTGCTTTTTTTACATCGTCTTTTTTAATCACTGCCGAAATATTCTTTTCACTAGCTCCTTGTGCAATAGCTCTAATATTTACATTATTCTTTCCGAGGGTCTGAAACATCTTTCCGCTAATGCCTTGATGATTTTTCATGCTTTCCCCAACCAAGGCAATAATAGCTAGGTCTTTTTCAATGGTTAACGGATCAATTTTATGTAGTGCTATTTCGTTTTCAAATTCAAGATCCACAAGTTGTTTGGCCAGATCAGCGTCAGGTTCTGAAATTCCCAGGCAGATGCTGTGTTCACTAGAGGCTTGTGTGATCATAATAATATTAATGCCACGATTTGATAACGTTTCAAACAACCGTCTGGAAATTCCTGGTATACCAACCATGCCACTGCCTTCTAAGGTCAACAGTGCAATGTCGCCGATATGACTTAATCCTTTAATAGGATTTTGACCGCTACTTTCTGAAGCGATATGTGTGCCTACATCTTCTGGTTTTGAAGTGTTTTTTATTACTATGGGAATACATTTTTCCATCACAGGTAAAATAGTAGGAGGGTAGAGCACCTTGGCACCAAAATGAGACAATTCCATAGCTTCTTGATAGGATATTGATTGTATAGGTCTGGCTTGTTTTACTAATTTAGGATTAGCCGTATACATACCGCTTACATCGGTCCAGATCTGTAATTCTTTTGCTTGCAAGGCTGCTGCGATTATGGCAGCTGAAAAATCGGAACCACCACGACCCAGCGTTGTGATTTCATTTGAATTGTTTGAAGCAATAAATCCGGGAACAATGGTGATTGCAGCAGTCGAATTCTGAAAATGATAGTTAATTTCTTTAGTGGTGATCGCAAAATCAACCTGATGTTTTCCTGATGTTTTGGTAGTCTTTATAAGTTCAGTTGCATTTTTATGCACAGCGAACCTTCCGTTCACGTTAAAGGCTTCGGTAATAAGCAATGACGACAGTAATTCGCCATAGGCACTTAATTTGTCAATTGTAGTGCTCGAAAGTTCATTGATATAGTAAATTCCTTTCAACAGTTCTTCTAGGGTATGAAGATGTGCATTTACTTTTTCAATAACTTCAGGATTGTTGATTTTTAGATCCAAAATCGAATTTTGATGTCTTTCGTTGATTTCATCAAGGACATTTCTGAAAGAATCATCTTTCTCTGAAGCTAACATTCCTGCTTTCAACAATAGATCTGTTACCCCTCCATACGCAGATACAACTACTACGGTTCTGTCCTTTTTTGAAATTTCAGAAACGATTTTAATAACTTTATGAATATTTTCAGAGCTTCCTACCGAAGTTCCACCAAATTTTAAAACAAGCATGCGATACATTTTAAGGGTACAAAAATGAAGGTATTTCTTTTATAAAAAAAGAAAAATAAGATCAGATACTATATAAGTCGCTTACCCCAAAGGGGTTGTAGTTGTAACTGTAGTTCCCGTTAAAGGAGTTACAAAATTGAAAGTGGTATGAATTGAAAGATGTTTCATATCGTATCTATACCAAATGTATTATTTTTACTGAAAACGGCAATACAAATGTGAAATATTAATTTCACTAAAATCTAATAACAACAAAATAAAGAGATACCCACGTTCGTGGATAATACATATGAAAATATTTTCTGCAGCACAATTACACAAAGCCGATGAGGCGACTACTAAAAAACATAATATTACTCAGCTTGAGCTCATGGAGCATGCCGGTACCCAAATTTTTAACTGGTTACACCAACGAATGCAGGGTGCTCAAGTACCGATTCATATATTCTGCGGAATTGGAAATAATGGCGGTGATGGGCTGGTTGTAGGTAGAAAGTTGATGGAAGCAGGTTATAATGTGGAGATGTATGTCGCAAATTTTACCGATAAACGCTCGAAATGTTTTCTTATTAATTATGATCGAGTAAAAAGTAGTACTAAAAAATGGCCTAAGTTAATGATGTCTGCTGAAGATTTCCCAGAGATCAACCCTGAAGATATTCTAATTGATGCGCTCTTCGGAATTGGTTTGAACCGACCACCAGAAGGCTGGGTCAAAAAATTGATACAGTATTTAAATGAACAGAAATCTTTTAAGCTGTCTATTGATATTCCCAGCGGATTGTATCCCGATCAGGCGTTAGAGGATGCTGAAGCGGTTATAAAAGCGAATCATACATTGACGTTTCAAAGTCCGAAACTCGCTTTCTTTCTTCCTGAAACCGGAAAATTTGTTCCCTACTATGAAGTAATCGATATTGGGTTGGATGCAGAGTATCTCCAGAAAACGGAATCGATTGCCCAACTGATCTCAAAACAGGAAGTACAACAATTTTATAAGCAACGCGAAAAATTTAGTCATAAAGGAATGTATGGGCATGCACTTATCGTTGCGGGAAGCTACGGAAAGATAGGAGCATCTGTTTTAAGTGCCAGAGCAGCATTGAGAAGCGGGGCTGGCTTGGTTACTGCTTTTGTGCCCGAGTGTGGATACGAAGTATTGCAAGCTTCTATTCCTGAAGTCATGGTACTAACCGATACAGAGGATGATCTTATAACAGATATTTCCTACGATTTTGAGCCTTCAGTAATTGGAGTAGGACCAGGAATAGGTACAAAAAAGGAAACAGTTACTGCTTTAAAAAAATTGTTTTCTGAAACAAAAGTACCCTTTGTGATAGATGCCGATGCATTGAATTGTATTGCTGAAAATGAATCTGTAATGAAAGTGCTTCCGAAGAATTCAATTTTAACACCGCATCCTGGAGAATTAAAGCGATTGATAGGTGACTGGACCGATGATTATGATAAACTGGAAAAGACCAAGAAATTTTCCGAAGAAAAAGAAGTAATTGTTTTGATTAAAGGCGCGCATTCTATTGCGGTTGTAGGAAAGCAATTATACATTAATAATACTGGAAACCCAGGAATGGCTACAGGTGGCAGTGGTGATGTCTTAACAGGAATGATCACAGGTTTGGTAGCGCAAGGATATGATGCCTTACTAGCCACACTTTTTGGAACCTATTTGCACGGTCGCGCTGGAAATATGGTGGCAGAGACCAAAGGATTTGAAGCGTTAATTGCTAGTGATATTATTGAGTATATAGGAGATGCCTACCTGGATCTTTTTGCTCAGCCAGAGCAGGAGCCTCAACAACAGTGACAAGAATATTTTTTAAAGCCACGAATACACAAAGATTAGTAACAGGGTGTACTCGTGGCATTGGATTCACTGCATCCTTATTTTTAAAAAGCTACTCTAGCATTTAAAACTATATTGCGTCCAATATTAGGAATACCATCCTGTTTTAGTCTAGAAAGATGCGAAACATAGGTTTTATCTGTTAAATTATTTCCTGACACACGAAGGGTTAACGCAGTCTTTTCAAAATCAAATGTACCTCCAACTCCTGCACTTAACAGACTATATCCATCGGTTGGAGTTTCAAAAGGACTATTGTCATTTTGCTGGAACGTACTTTCCAACCCAATAAAGCTATAAATGTCTTTTAGCCTTTTATATTGATTAAATTCTACCCGAAGTGTATTTCTCAGAGTATTGGCTGGAATAAGCGGTAAATTACTATCGTCTGCTTTTAATGTTCCGCGAACATTTTCAAAACTACTTTCAATGTGTAACCAGTCGAGTGGGTGTGGGTGAATGTGCAACCCTAACTCCCCACCATATAAGCGTGCATCATCCTGAACGTAGTCAAATACATTGTTGTCATCAATTATTTCTCCATTTGGAGTGATAAAAATGTAGTTGCTAATGCTATTGTAAAATCCGTTGGCAAATAGTTCAAAATGTTCATTTCTAAATTCGAGCGAAACATCTGCCTGAAAATTTTGTTCATTTTCCAGATCCGGATTTCCAATTTCATAACGATTGGTTCCTTCATGTACTCCGTTTGAAGTAAGCTCGGCAAGATTTGGAGCTCTAAATCCGCTGGCAAGATTTACTCTTGCGACAAGGGCTTTAGTCAAATCCTTTTTAACTCCAAAAGCAGCATTAAAGCTATTGAAGTTTCTGTCAAGTGCAGGGATAAATTCAGAATCCATAGGATCTCTGGCTTCATCACTTTCAATACTTCGAATATCGTACCTAATACCTGCTTGTATATCTAAAGTTTCTAGATGATAATGCGTCGTAGCTAATATTCCGAAATCGGTCGTTGTCGCATCTGGTATTAATATTTCTTCACCCGAATTTTCATTGGTTTGATAAATTCCCTGAATTCCTACAATAGTTTCAAAATTACCTATTTGAGGCAAATTGTACTTTACATCGTAGCTTAGAGTTTTTAGACGCATCTCTAGAGCAGGAGGAATTCCTTCATCGTTTAACAGCGCTATAGCAGGTCTTTCTTCTTCCTCTTCCAATTCAAATTCCTTACGAGTATTGATGGTATACCCAGTTTTAATATCCAGCGATGAATTGGTAAAATAAAAATTATTTTCCCAGCTAATTACATGGTTGTCAATTTCCTGAAAGGGAAATAAGGGTTGTTTGTTATTAGATTGTTCACCAATTTCTTCGGGGATCCCAATATTACTTCGGTTGTAATTATATCGCAATGTTGATTTTAATTTTTCGGTCTGAAAACGGGTACCTGCTTTAAGATCAAATTCGTTAAATCTGGAATTGGTCACATTTTCACCCTCACCAGTTTCATAATCGCTATGAGTAACGTAGGCAGCCCGTGTTAAGAATTTCCAGTTTTCTGAAGATGCCCTCGCACCTACATTATTTGAAAATCCTAAAGTATTTGAATAATAACTGCTATTGACATCACCTTCCACAGAATTTTCGGGAGCGAAGTTTTCTGGATTTAAATATAAAACACCTCCTAATGCATCACTTCCATAAAGCAGCGATGCTGGGCCTTTAATGACTTCCACGCTCTCAATTCCTGCTTCATTGACTCCTAATCCGTGTTCATCACCAAATTGCTGATTCTCAAGTCGGACTCCTTGAGTGTAGGTAAGCACCCTATTGGCACTTAGTCCGCGAATTACAGGTTTTCCAATTCCCACTCCGGTACTAATAGAACTTACCCCAGCAATATTGGTAATACCTTCAGCGAGCGTCACGGTGCCTTGTTTTGAAAGATCATCTGTAGAGATGCGTTCAACTTTCATGACATTGTCGCGTTGTAACTTGTGGAAGGGAGTGGAAACGATCACTTCTTCCATTTCTACGGCACTTTCTGAAAGTATTATGTTTTTTTCTACGGAAGCATTTTCAGAAAAATTAATTCTTTCAGAAAAGCTCGCAAATCCTAGTGCCGAATAAACGATAGTAAACGTTCCGTCTGGGATATTAGTAATCCTGAAATTTCCGTCTACAGAAGAAATTGTTCCTTTTTCAAGTTGTGGAAAATAAATGTTTGCAACAATAGGTTGTGAGTCTGTTGCCGATGTTATGGTGCCAGATATTATGTTCTGAGCAGTGGTTCCTGTTATCGCGCAAACGAACAGAAACACTAAAATATATGTTTTCATTATTCTTAAATTTAATAGTGTAAAAAAGTTTTTAAAATTTAAGAAAGGGCAGGAGGACCACGGGATGTGGTATGGTAGTGTAATTTGTTTTTATCTGAAGCCGTGTAGAAATCAACGAGCTGTTGGGTAGCTTCAGAAATTGAAGTAATACTATACGTTTCAATTGAAAAATCTAACTGAGAAAAATGAAAGAAATGAATATCACATTCAAATTTCTTTTCATGTAAATGAGTCGTAAGTTCTTTACATGGTTTGTGATCGTGCCCTTCAAATATATGAGCGAACTGAGCAAGTGAAGGTAATAACAGTACACTACAAAGAAGTAATGTGGTACTAAAAAGTGTTATTTGCTGTGTTAGTTTCAATTTACTCTTTTACTATAAATGAAAGTCCGAGATGCCGAAGCATCTTTTTTTCAAAGTTCCAAAAAAAATGGTATTCTCCAAAAAGCCATCCAAAAAATACCAATAAAACCTGATAGAGCGGAAATATGATTAGAATACGCGTAGGCCAATATAGGTACCAACCCATTTCTCTAGTCATGCCAATGGCATCTGTTGCTGGTGCTGCAAATTTTGCAGAAGTACTTCCAGTGATTGCAAAAACCACAAGAATCACAATAAGTTGCCAGTTGTTTGTAATATTCCAACGTTTCTTTAATTTCTCCATTAGCGAGATCCTGGAAAGTTTTGTTTGTATTCCTGCTGAAAAAATAAAAAGTAATTATACAGAAGATAGTTTACTTCGTAACCATATCTGATATGAGGCTCATAATTTATCTCTTGTTGGTATAAATTTCTATTATACGATTGTATAGTACGAACTCTCTGATTGTAAATAGAGGTCCATAATGTATTTCTATTTTCAAGAAAATTTAATCCGTAATACCCTCTTGGCTGTTGTGTAAGCAAGAAAGAATTAAAGCCTGGTTCAAATATCAATATCTCATAGTCTAAGCTATCATTTGCGATACGAATGGTATCTCCCATTGTAGAGCTATCGTTTGAAGAATTCTTAACTATGGTTTTGTTTGACTCACAAGCTAAGATAGTAAAAGCAAGTATCGTAATTGCAAGAAGATATTTCATAACTAATTTTTTATAAAAATACTGAAAATGTATGCTGTAAAAGAATATTTTGAATAGGATTAACAAAAAAACGCTTCAGATAATTTCTGAAGCGTTCGTTTTTAAAATGTATACCTATTACCTTCCGCCGAAAAGTCCGCCCAGCATCCCGCCAATACCACCTTTTTTCTTTCCGCCGCTTAACACCATGCCTGCAATATCATCCACGATGCTTCCGTCGCCATCCCCATCCAACAAACTTTCAATTAACGATTGTTGTTTAGCTTGTGTCTTTCTTTCACCACCTAACATTCCGCCAAGTAAACCTTCAAGACCAGAAGGAGTTTCAACTTGCTGATTTCTTTTTTGCTTTCCTAAATATTGTAATACAATGGGAGCTATGACGGTAAGTATTTTCATCACCGAGTCGGTATCTACACCAGATTTATTTGATAAAGCGCTAACTACATTATTTTGAGACCCTCCAAGTACATGTCCCAAAATACCTAAGCCGTCTTGTTTCACTTCTTCATTTACACCGCCACCAAAAAGTCCGCTCAAATTATCCAACATACTTCCATCGTGTTTGCTGTTATTCAAAGCGCCTAATAACCCTTGTGCGCCTTCCGGAGTAGCTGCATTGCGTTTCATTGCTCCCATTAAAAGGGGAAGTGCCATTGAAACAACCTGAGCCGTTTTGTCTGCGGGCTGTTTGGTTTCTTGACTTACGCCACCAATAATTTGTCTTCCTATGTCACTGTTCAATAAATCTAAAATTCCTGCCATTATATTTTAATTAAGTTGATTTTCTGAAAGATAGTGCAATATTAGACTTTTTCCAAGATTGCAATAATTTGTTCGGCTAGTTCTGTTCCAATTCTGTCCTGAGCTTCATTTGTTGCAGCTCCAATATGAGGTGTTAAAGATATTTTAGAATTCATTAGGACTTTAATTGCTGGTGTAGGCTCTTCTTCAAAGGTATCTAATCCTGCGAAAGATAATTTTCCACTATCGAGTGCTTCCACTAACGCAACTTCATCTATAACACCACCTCTTGCCGCATTAATAATGGCAGCGCCATCTTTCATTTGAGCGATCTGTTCTTTCCCAATCACATAATCTTTTTGTGCAGGAACATGAAGTGTAATAAAATCACTGTGTTTAATTAATTCTGAAACGGGTTCGGTTTTAATTTTTAAAGTTACTTGCTGTCCGTCGTAAAAATCAAGTGTAATATCAGCTTCTCCAACATGGCTATCACTTGCAATAACTTTCATTCCGCAGCCTAGTGCAATTTTAGCAACTTCACGACCAATACGTCCAAAACCAATAATACCAATCGTTTTTCCTCTTAATTCTAGTCCCTTAGCGTAATTTTTCTTTAAATCTTTAAAACGTGAATCACCTTCTAATGGCATCTCCCTGTTTGAATCGTATAAATACCGAACTCCTCCAAAGAGGTGTGCAAATACAAGCTCTGCAACTGAAGAAGATGAAGCTGCGGGTGTATTTATAACGTTTAACCCTTTGCTTCTCGCATAGTCAACATCAATATTATCCATCCCAACGCCACCACGGCCAATTATTTTAAGACTAGGGCAGTTATCAATAAGATCTTTACGAACGTTGGTAGCACTACGAACAAGGATGACATCAATTTGATGTTCATTGATATAGTTTTGTAATTGTTCTTGCGCTACGTGAGTTGTGATAACTGTAAACCCAGCTTTTTCTAGGGTGTGAATTCCGCTTTTTGATATTCCGTCGTTTGCTAATACTTTCATTCCTATGCCCGCGAAGGCGGGTAACCTTTTAATTAATTACTTATTTTAAGCTTGTTTTTCAAGCGTTTGCATGACATCTACTAAAACCTTTACACTTTCAAGTGGCAATGCGTTATACATGGATGCTCTATAGCCACCCACACTTCTGTGTCCGTTAAGGCCATTAATGCCTGCTTCTCTGCACATAGTATTAAATCTTTCTTCTAAGCTAGTATCTAATAGATTAAATGTTGCATTCATTTTTGAACGATCCTCCTTATTGGTTACAAAGCCTTTGAAAAAGGGGTTGCGATCAATTTCACCATACATCATTTCTGCTTTCTTAGTATTGTGTTTTTCAATATTTGCCACTCCTCCAAGTTCTTGTAACCAGTCCAATGTTAACATTGATACATAGACAGGAAAAACTGCAGGTGTGTTAAACATACTGTCTTTTGAGATATGTACTTTGTAATCTAACATCGAAGGAATCGTTCGAGAAACTTTCCCAAGAATTTCCTCTTTTACAACTACTAAGGTTGTACCAGCAGGACCCATGTTTTTTTGAGCGCCGGCATAGATTAAATCAAATTTGCTAAAATCAAGCACCCTTGAAAAGATATCACTGCTCATATCACACACCATAGGAACAGAAACTTCTGGGAAGTTTTGCATCTGTGTCCCAAAGATGGTATTGTTACTGGTGCAGTGGAAGTAGTCTATGTCTGAAGGAATTGCATAATTTTTGGGTATATAATTGAAATTTTGATCTTTAGAAGAGGCTACTTCAACTATTTCTCCAAATAATCTTGCTTCTTTAATCGCCTTGCTAGACCAAGTTCCAGTGTTTAGATATGCTGCTTTTTTCTCTAATAAATTATAGGCAACCATTAAGAATTCTAAACTGGCACCACCTTGTAAGAATAAAGCTTTATATCCTTTATCTTGAAGATTGAGATGTTTTAAAGCCAATTCTTGTGCACGTTCCATAACATCTACAAATGGCTTACTTCGGTGTGAAATTTCGATGAGTGATAGGTCTAGTCCGTTAAAATTCTTTACCGCTTCGGAAGCTTTTTCTAATACAGATTGTGGTAAAATACAAGGACCCGCGCTAAAATTGTGCTTTTTCATAGAAGTTATGTTTGGAATGCAAATATCTTAAAATTAGTGTGGAATAGCGTTAAACAACTATTAACTTATTAAAGGGATTTCAACAGAATGTGATATGATCTTTTCATCCACTTAAGTATGGTAGAAATTAATTTAAAGTTCTACTAAAAACTTCATTGTATCCACCCCATCTGCATAGTCCCAAAGAGTTGGTTGCTGCGCTTTGCCAAAAGGAATTTCACCTGCTATTCCTGAATTACCAACAATTGCCTGTATGCGGTCTTTGTCTTCGGAAAATTTTGTTTGTAGCTCAGAAAGGTCTTCGTACGTTTCATAAAAAACTACTGAAATAGGAGAGGAGTACCCAGAATCTTGTTTCAATAATAAAAATTCATTATCCAGTAATTTTATATTGCTCATTAGATAGACTGCCTTATTGTAGTCGTAGTTATTGATGTATTTATGATTATTGATATACTCTTTTTTGTTAAACATCGCTTCAAAGAATGGGTGGAAATCATACTCTTTTGGGATAAACAGTTTAGATACATTACGACAGCCAAGCCCGAAATATTGAAAGATATCGTCACTTAGCGATAGCAGTTGCTCTTCGGTTTCTTTACCTGTCAATACAGCTACCGAATTTCGGTTTTTGCGAATGATATGTGGATATTTTCCGAAGTAATATTCAAAATAACGCGCCGTATTGTCACTTCCTGTAGCGATCACAGCATCAAAATTAGTTACCTTTTTTTCTGTTAACTGAATGGATTCTTTAAAGTCTGAATGCTGTTCGACTAAAAAGGATACTAAGAATGGAAGGAGTATGTTATCATTTGACGAAAGTTTTGCCAAAACCTTATTCCCCGACATCAGCACTGATAAGAAATCATGAAATCCAACCAACGGAATGTTTCCCGCCATGATAATCGCAATCGTATTCGGTATTTTCTGGGTTATGGAATAGGAAGATAGCCAGGAATTAATAGTTGTTTCGGTTAATGCATGCCCCCAAGAAGCGAAAGCGAATTTTATATTAGTTTCAGTAAACCACCTATTATTATTTTGTGCGGCTTGTAATATTTGTGGAATCTGGTTGTGAAATTTAGAACTGGAGGTTTTTGAGATACTTTCCGAAGATATTTCCCTTAAAAATGTACCTAATTGTACAAATGCGTTAATTCTTTGTTGTAAATCCATTGGATGTTTGGAGTTGCCCTTTCTAGGCATTAAATTTGCGCAAAGTTAAAAAAAGAAAGACTATGGCGATCATAATAACAGATGAATGTATTAATTGCGGAGCTTGTGAACCCGAATGTCCTAATACAGCAATTTATGAAGGAGCAGATGACTGGCGGTATGCTGATGGAACAGACCTAGAGGGCAATGTAGTGTTGCCTAGCGGAAAAGAAGTAGATGCAAATGAAACTCAAGAGCCTATAAGTGATGAGATTTATTATATCGTTCCCGATAAATGTACCGAATGTAAAGGATTTCATGAAGAACCTCAATGTGCAGCAGTATGTCCTGTAGATTGCTGTGTGCCCGATGACGATCATGTGGAAAGTGAAGAAGTTTTATTGGGAAAACAAGCTTTTATGCATAAAGACTAATTTGTGAACATTCATACTATTAAAAAGACCCGCAATTTGCGGGTCTTTTATTTGATAGTAGGTTACCTAAACCCTTAGAGGCGGGGATAAAGATATCTCTGGAAACCTACTTTTTAGTAGGTTAAAAGAATTACATTTTATCATTCTTCATTTTCATTTCTTTTTCTTTCATCATCTGCTTCTTTTTCATATCATCAGACATTTTTATTTTGTAAATGTAATTCGCTACACCATCACCATCTGGATCATAACTTTCTACGACAAAATCTCCATCTTCATTAAAATATCCAAATGAACTGTTATTGTCTTGTGTATAAATATAGTAACCTGCTTGTGATGTAGGATATAACCTTGCATAAGGTTTTTTAGTGGTCATATTATTAATTGTGTAATATCCATTATCTAATGGCATAAATCTATACGTGGATCCTTTAATCTCATAGTCAACATCTGTGTTAATTTTGGTAGGGGTCATCACTGTATTAAAGTTGTGTTTCCCGTCAAAATTAGTAAGTCTGATATCTTGAGTTTCAGTTTTTACTGTCGATTTTGTAACTGTTTCTTCACCTCCGCTATCTCTAACCGTAGTCGAAGTTTTAGTAGTAACTTTTTTCTTTTCTTGTGCAAAACCAATAGTCGTAACAGCTAATACACAAATCATTAATAAACGTTTCATCATTTTTGTTTTTAGGTTATTATGATTGTAAATGTACATCACATAATTGTTAAGAAGTAAGAATGCAACGATAAGGCTTTATTAAAATTAGAAGCATTACCTGCTAATTTTCTTAAAATCTCTTAAATCTGAAAATCTCGTAACATTCGAAATATTAATTATATAATATAAAATTAGTACTTTAGAGCAATGCCATATTGGTTACATATTGTACTCTGGGTCCTTGCTATATATATAGTGATAAGTGTTTTATTGTTTTATCTTCAGGATTACTTTTTATTTAAGCCAGAGAAACTCCCTAAGGATTTTCAGTTTTTATATGAAAATCAGGTAGTAGAGGAATACAATCTTGAAGCAAGAGATGGTGCCATTATCAATGGACTTCATTTTAAAACCAAAAATCCAAAAGGAGTTGTGTTATATCTTAAGGGCAACTCAAAGAGTATTAAAGGGTGGGGCAAGTTTGCTGTAGATTTTACCAGACTTGGATACGATGTCATTATGGTAGATTACAGAGGATTTGGTAAAAGCATAGGGAAAAGGTCTCAAAAAAATATTAAACATGACCTTCAATACGTATATAACAAAATAAGAGAGCGTGTACAGGAAAAATACATCATCCTTTACGGTCGTTCCTTGGGTTCTGGATTTGCTACAAAACTTGCTTCCATGAATCATCCTAAACTATTGATTTTAGATGCGCCTTATTATAGCTTAACAAAAGTAACGGGTCGCTATATGCCCTTTATGCCTTTATCTGTTATTTTAAAATATCCTATGCCTACGTTTAAGTGGCTTCAGTATGTTAATTGTCCTGTGCATATTATTCACGGGACTAACGATAAACTGATTCCTTTTAAAAGCAGTGTTAAATTATCACAGATCAAACCCAATTTAACTCGTTTGTATCCGATTATTGGAGGCGGACATAAGAATTTAAATACCTTTGAGGCCTATCATGAAGTAATGGAACAGATAATAACTGAAAATAAGAAGCACATAGACCTATCGACTACCAGCATTGGTGTAAAGCACAGTTCCAAAAAATGATTAAAAAGACTATTAAAATCCTAGTAGTTTTTGTGGCAAGCTGCATGGTATTACTATTGTTACTTTACAATATGCAAGAAAAATTAATATTTTTACCTACTCAGCTTTCTGAAAATTATGTCTATAATTTTGACACTCCCTTTACTGAATTTAACCTAATCACGACCGATGGCGCTACATTAAATGCGCTACATTTTACAACTAAAAATCCTAAAGGGCTTATCTTATATTTTCATGGTAATGCAGGAAGTTTAGAGCGCTGGGGAGCTATTGCGAGTTATTTTACAAAATTTGAATACGATGTTATTGTCATGGATTACCGAACATTTGGTAAAAGTACTGGAACCCTTTCTGAAGCTTTATTATACGAAGACTCTCAGCTATTTTACGATTATGCAAAAAAACACTTTTCAGAAGATAATATCATAGTATATGGGAGGTCGCTAGGCACAGCATTGGCGACATTTGTCGCTTCAAAAAATACCCCAAAGCAATTGCTACTCGAAACTCCTTTTAATAATCTGACGAGTGTTGCTCAAAAACGATTTTTTAATTTGCCACTCAACTTTTTGATGCGTTATAAGTTTCCTTCAGATGAGTTGATTAAAAAAGTAAAGTGCCCGATAACAATTATTCATGGCACCAGCGATAGTGTTGTGCCTTATGAATTAGGAAAAAAACTTTCAGAAGAAATCCCCAAAGAACAACTAACATTTATTACTATAACGGGTGGAGAACATAAAAATCTCATTGAATTTAGCGCTTATGGAAAAGCAATTCAAAAAGCATTAAAATAAAAAACCCACTATACTAAATGTATAATGGGCTCTAGTGTTACTTAAAATGTCACTCATTATTCTATACCATCACCATCTGGATCTCTTTGTAATTTAGCCATTCCTTTTGGTCTAGCTGTTAGTGCGGCTCTTCTTGCCTCCAGATCTTTCATCATTTGCATTTTCTTTTCTTCTAACATTTTACGTTCTTTTTCAACCAATGCCTTTTGAGCAGCAATAGAGGCTTGAAGCTCCATTTGTTGCTTTTGCTTAATGGCTTCCATTCTCATTCTATTACGTTCATCAATACTAATATCGTCTGAAAGAACTTTAATGTCCTTGTCTTTCATTTTAATTTCTTGAGAACCTTGGTCTTGTTTGCTTGTTCCTTCCACCTTAATCACTCCACTTTCGGTTTCGGTTTCAGCAACCACTTTAGTTTCAACTTTTGTATCACTTACTCTTACTTTTTTAACCGTAGTTTCTTTTTCAACGGTTTTGTTTTCCTGTGCATGTACTCCCATCATTACAAGTACGGAAGCTAAGCATGTTATCACTATTTTTTTCATGACTTTTGTTTTAAGTTGTTTATTTACCCAAATGTAAAGATCAGTTCGTTAATTAATCGCCAACAGAAGTCTAATGTTTTCTTATTTTTCTCTAAAAAAATCTGAATACATAATCATTCAAATAAGAGTGAACATGTATATTTGCACATTCGTAAACTGAAGGTTTTTTCGGTTAAAAATGTAAAGAATGAAAGCAGGTATTGTAGGATTACCAAATGTAGGGAAATCAACACTTTTTAATTGTTTATCAAATGCAAAAGCACAAAGTGCAAATTTCCCATTTTGTACTATAGAACCCAATGTAGGTGTGGTCAATGTACCAGATAATCGTATCGTCAAACTGGAAGAATTAGTTAATCCAGAACGTGTACTGCCAGCAACCGTGGAGATTGTTGATATTGCAGGGTTGGTAAAAGGAGCAAGTAAAGGGGAAGGTCTCGGAAATCAGTTTTTAGGAAACATCCGTGAAACCGATGCGATTTTACATGTGTTACGTTGTTTTGATAACGATAATATTGTACATGTGGATGGGAGTGTGGACCCAGTACGTGATAAAGAAACCATTGATATTGAATTACAGTTAAAAGATCTTGAAACAACCGATAAAAAGCTGGAAAAAGTTAAGAGAGCTGCACGTACAGGGAATAAGGAAGCCACGAAAGAAGAAGCCGCACTACAAAAAGTGAAGAAAGGTCTAGAAGCAGGGATTTCTGTAAGGGCAATTGAGTTGACAGCTGCTGAAAGAGAAGAATACATCAACCAGATGCAGTTTATTACAGACAAACCTGTGATGTATGTGTGCAATGTCGATGAAGATGCTGCAGCTAGCGGAAATGAATATGTAGACAAAGTTAAAAAAGCGGTAGCCGAAGAAAATGCAGAAGTGATTGTGCTTGCTGTAGGTACCGAAGCAGATATTACAGAACTGGAGACTTTTGAAGAACGACAGATGTTCTTAGAAGATTTAGGATTGGAAGAACCAGGTTCTGCAAAGTTGATAAGAGGTGCTTATAAGTTATTAAATCTTCAAACCTATTTTACAGCTGGAGCCAAAGAAGTTCGTGCCTGGACCATTCCTGTTGGGGCGACTGCTCCTCAAGCTGCAGGTGTTATCCATACCGATTTTGAGAAAGGATTTATTAGAGCCGAGGTCATAAAATATGATGATTTTGTGAGCTACGGAAGCGAGGCCAAAGTACGTGAAGCAGGAAAGCTAGGGGTAGAAGGCAAGGAATATATTGTCAAAGATGGAGATGTAATGCACTTTAGATTTAATGTGTAAATAGTCTTAGACGTTTGGTAATAAAAAACCTCGAAATCTACTTAGATTTCGAGGTTTTTATATTTTCAACTATCACTTATCAACTAAAAAGTATACCGCACTGCCATTGCTTTATATTCATCACCTACAAGATTTATCCCTCCTGTTGGATATAGTGATACATTAGTATTTTCGGTTTTGTGAAGTTCGGGAACCAAATATCCAGTAACGGCTCCTAGTCCATACCCTAATAATACATCGGTTAGGAAGTGCTGTCCGCCTTGAATTCTAAAATAACCTACTGCGGCTGGAATGACGGCTGCTCCAGTCCAAACAAGCGCTTGACCTTTCATTTCAGGGTTAAAATCGGTCAATACTTTAGCGGTAAAAAATGTTGCGGTTGCGGTAGCTGCTACGTGACCTGAATAAAACGAGCGTTGTCCGTTGCTACTCATTCTTCTTCGAAGAGTCGTATCCCCACTATCATCATATACATAAGGTCTCGATCTATTAACCAAACCGGCAGTGATAGTGTACATGGCTCCAGTCGTGGCCATGCTTTCTAAGTATAAGCCAAGTACTTGAGCAGTGTGGTCGTTGGTTTCATCATCAAATAATAGTCCGATAGGTGCAGCAAAAGATAAAAAAAATGGAATATCACTTACCATATTAGCACTTTCAGAATGATTTCCAACGGCCCATTTATCTATAAAATTGATGTTATCTTGATTGGCAATTTCTGCAGCAAATTCGGCTTCCGTCAAATCGTCTTTATTCTGGATTAAAAGAAATCCGCCAACGGTCCCACCCAAGGCAGCACCCGTCCATATTCCATCTTTGGTCCAATCCCATTCGTAGGGAGACTGGCTCTTTTGTGCGTGCATTGCTATAGAAAAAACTATAGCTAACGCTAAGGTTGTAATTTTTGTCATAGCAGCAAATCTATCATTATCGTTCAGTTTAGAAGCACAGATTAACTTTTTATTAAATAAATTTTATCATATTATACTGAAAAGTCATTCAGAAAAAATTACTAACAATTAGGTTCTGAAATTGTTAATTACTTTCAGTCATTGCGGTTTCAGATTTTACGTCGAACCCCTATATTTAACGCTTATTCACGAGATTTTATGGCAGAAACAAAATATACCGAAGATAACATACGTTCGCTCGATTGGAAAGAGCATATTCGCATGCGACCAGGAATGTATATCGGTAAATTAGGTGATGGTTCTTCGCCAGATGATGGGATCTATATTCTTCTTAAAGAGGTCATTGACAACTGTATTGATGAGTTTGTCATGGGCGCTGGGAAAACCATTGAAATTAGAATTAAAGATAAGGAAGTCAAAGTACGTGACTACGGCCGCGGAATTCCACTAGGAAAAGTAGTTGACGTAGTATCCAAAATGAATACAGGTGGAAAATACGATAGCCGCGCTTTTAAGAAATCGGTAGGACTAAATGGGGTAGGTACGAAGGCAGTCAATGCGTTATCGGCATCATTTACCGTAGAGTCGGTACGAGAAGGAAAGCATAAAGCGGCTCGCTTTGAATTGGGAGAATTGATAGAGGATGCTTCCGTAGAAGAAAGTTCAAAACGTAAAGGAACCAAAGTTACGTTTATTCCGGATGAGAGTATTTTTAAAAATTTCAAATACCGAAACGAGTATGTTGAAAAAATGCTCCGTAACTACGTATATCTGAATCCGGGACTGACGATAGATTTTAATGGTGAGAAGTTTTTTAGTGAGAATGGATTAAAAGATCTGTTGCAGGACAACATGAGTAAAGAAGATATGCTATATCCAATTATTCATTTACGTGGTGAAGACATTGAGGTTGCCCTCACGCATAGTAAAACTCAATACAGCGAAGAGTATCATAGTTTTGTAAATGGACAGAATACCACTCAGGGGGGTACGCATCAGGCAGCTTTTAGAGAAAGTCTGGTGAAAACAGTTAGGGAGCACTTCGGAAAGAATTACGATGCAAGTGACATTCGAAAATCTGTTGTATCTGCCATTAGTATCAAAGTAATGGAACCTGTGTTTGAAAGTCAGACGAAAACAAAACTAGGTTCTACAGACATGGGAGGCGATTTGCCCACGGTGCGAACCTATATCAATGACTTTGTAAAGAAATATTTGGATAATTATTTGCATAAAAATCCTGAAGTTGCCGAAAAATTACAACGCAAAATTATGCAGGCTGAGCGGGAACGTAAAGAACTTTCAGGAATTAGAAAACTGGCAAAAGACCGAGCCAAGAAAGCAAATTTACATAATAAGAAATTACGAGATTGCAGGGTACACTTAGGAGATACTAAAAAAGAACGTAATCTTGAAAGTACGTTATTTATTACCGAGGGTGATAGTGCAAGCGGAAGCATTACCAAAAGTCGGGATGTGAATACACAAGCGGTATTTAGTTTAAAGGGGAAACCTTTAAATAGTTACGGACTGTCTAAAAAGATTGTGTATGAAAATGAGGAATTTAATTTACTGCAAGCGGCCTTAAATATTGAGGAATCACTCGAGGATTTGCGTTATAATAATATTGTCATTGCGACAGATGCCGATGTCGATGGTATGCACATCCGGTTACTATTGATCACATTTTTCCTTCAGTTCTTTCCTGAATTGATCAAGGAAGGACATTTGTATATTTTACAAACCCCGTTATTTCGTGTACGAAACAAAAAGAAAACCATTTATTGCTATTCGGAAGAAGAGCGAAAAAATGCGTTAGAGGAACTAAAACCGAAACCTGAAATCACCCGATTTAAAGGATTAGGTGAGATCTCTCCAGATGAGTTTGTACATTTTATAGGGGAGGATATCCGATTGGATCCCGTTATGTTGGATAAAAATATGAGCATAGAAGAATTACTCAAATTCTACATGGGAAAAAACACACCAGATCGACAGGAGTTTATTATTGAAAACCTAAAAGTAGAATTGGATACCGTAGAAGAATAAACAGTTTTTGATGACCATGTCTGATTGTAAATTTTCTCTGTGAATCTGCATGGAATGACCGTTTATAAGTGACAATTTAAAAGAAAAGAAAGATTTTTAGCATATGAGTGACGAACTCGATAACAATAACGAAGAAGAACTTAAACCAGAAGACATCAACTTTGAAAAACTCGAAGCAGATGGCGATGGTAACTTAGTACCCGAAGAAGAAATTGAGGAAACCGAAACGATTACACGTGTTTCTGGGATGTATCGTGACTGGTTTCTCGATTATGCTAGTTATGTAATTTTAGAGCGTGCAGTCCCTGCGATTGAAGACGGTTTTAAGCCTGTACAGCGTCGTATCATGCATTCGATGAAGGATCTTGATGACGGCCGATATAATAAAGTCGCCAACATTGTAGGACATACTATGCAATACCATCCGCACGGAGATGCGAGTATTGCAGATGCTATGGTGCAAATTGGTCAAAAGGATCTGTTAATCGATACACAAGGAAACTGGGGAAATATTTTGACAGGTGATCGTGCTGCAGCCTCAAGATATATCGAAGCTCGTCTCTCTAAGTTTGCATTAGATGTAGTCTATAATCCGAAAATTACGAGTTGGCAAGCATCTTATGACGGGCGCCGAAAGGAACCTATCAATCTTCCAGTGATGTTTCCAATGCTGCTTGCTCAGGGTGCTGAAGGGATTGCGGTAGGTTTATCTACTAAGGTAATGCCGCATAATTTTATTGAACTGATAGACGCTTCTGTTAAGCACTTGCAAGGCAAGCGATTTACTCTGGTACCTGATTTCCCTACGGGAGGTTTTGTAGATGTTTCAGATTATAACGATGGTTTGCGTGGTGGGAAAATACGAAGCCGCGCGCGTATTAGTCAGCAAGATAAGTCAACTCTGGTCATCACCGAAGTTCCTTTTGGAACTACCACGACCTCTTTAATTGATTCGATATTAAAAGCGAACGATAAAGGAAAAATTAAAATAAAAAAGATTGAAGACAACACAGCGGCTGAGGTTGAAATCTTGGTGCATATTCCCAGCGGAATTTCACCAGATAAAACCATAGATGCATTGTACGCCTTTACCAATTGTGAAACCTCTATCTCACCTTTAGGTTGTGTAATTGAAGATAACAAACCACTGTTTATTGGAGTTTCTGAAATGCTTAGACGCTCTACGGAAAGAACCGTCGAGTTATTAAAAAGCGAACTTGAAATCCAACTGGGAGAGTTAGAAGAACAATGGCATTTTGCTTCGCTGGAACGTATTTTCATTGAAAACCGAATCTATCGGGATATTGAAGAAGAAGAAACCTGGGAGGGTGTAATTCAAGCCATTGATAAAGGATTACAACCACATATAAAACATTTAAAGCGTAAAATAACGGAAGAAGATATTGTTCGGCTTACTGAAATAAGGATCAAACGGATCTCAAAATTTGATATTGATAAAGCACAGCAAAAGATAGATTCGCTGGAAGACCAGATAGCACAGGTAAAACATCATTTGGAACATCTTATAGAATATGCCATCGACTATTTTAAACGATTGAAAAAAGAATACGGAGAAGGGAAGGAGCGCAAGTCTGAAATTAGAATTTTTGATGATATTGAAGCTACCAAAGTTGTGATTAGAAATACAAAGCTTTATGTAAATAGGGAAGAAGGATTTATAGGGACGAGCCTTAAAAGAGATGAATATGTCACGGATTGTAGCGATATCGACGATATAATTGTTTTCACAGAAGATGGAACCATGATGGTTTCTAAGGTAGATAGTAAAACATTTGTAGGGAAAGGAATTTTACATGTAGCTGTTTTTAAAAAGAAGGATAAGAGAACCATCTATAATATGATTTACAAAGATGGTCCCAAAGGTGCCACCTATGTAAAACGCTTTTCGGTAACTTCTATGACACGTGATAAAGAATACAATTTAACTGCAGGAACTAAAGGTTCTAAAGTAGTGTATTTTACAGCAAACCCAAATGGAGAAGCAGAAGTTGTGACTGTTTTTTTAAGACAAACAGGAAGTATTAAAAAATTAAAGTTTGATCTGGATTTTTCAGATATTTTAGTCAAAGGTCGAGGCTCTAAAGGGAATATAGTAACAAAGTATTCTGTAAAGCGTATAGAGCTTAAAGAAAAAGGACTTTCTACCTTAAAGCCTCGAAAAATTTGGTTTGATGAGACGGTTCAACGCTTAAATGTAGATGCAAGAGGTGAGTTGTTAGGTGAATTTACTTCCGAAGACAGACTTCTAATCGTAAACCAAAAAGGTGAAGTCAAAACGGTAATTCCTGAAATGACTTTGCGGTTTGACGAAGATATGATCGTGCTAGAAAAATGGAACCCTAAAAAACCTTTGTCTGCGATCTATTGGGAAGGAGAAAAAGAACTGTATTATGTCAAACGGTTCCTAATCGATAACCCTGATAAAATTGAATCGATTATAACAGACCATCCAAAATCATATTTGGAGCGCATATTTACTTCACATCGTCCAGTAGCAGAAATAGTGTTTGTCAAGGAACGTGGCAAAGACCGAAAAGACAATGTAGAATTGAGTCTGGAGGATTTTATTTCGATAAAAGGGATAACAGCTATGGGAAATCAATTGACAAAAGACAAAGTGCTTGAGATCAATGCACTTTCCCCATTGCCATACGAGGAGCCTAAGAAAGTAGAGGCAGAGGATATGGAAGTCATAGAGGAAGAGGAAATCGATGCTGACAATGAAACATCTATTGAGAAACCTTCCGAAGAAAATGAAACTAATAAAAATATTAACAATGAAGAACCTCCAGTAGATGATACGGGTCAGTCGTCTTTATTTTAATCGCTAATCAAATAAAATAGGTACGCTTCTACAGAAAAGTAAGATGAAAAGTTTTATACAAGAATTTAAGGATTTTGCCATAAAAGGCAATATGATCGACATGGCGGTAGGTATCATCATTGGTACTGCGTTTAATGCTGTCGTCAATACATTGGTGAAAAAAGTAGTAATGCCGCCATTGTCCTTACTAACCGATGATGTTAATCTAGCAGAACGTAAGTATGTGCTAAGAGAGGCAGTGGGCGAGGAGGTTTCTGAAGTTGCTATTGGATATGGGGAATTAATTGAAGTATTAATCGATTTTTTGATTATAGCACTCACAATTTTTGTGGTTATTAAGTTCATCAATCGCTTTAAGAAAAAAGCGGAAGATCCCAAGAACAAAGAAGTCGAAACACCAAAAAATATAGAACTGCTCTCTAACATTGAACGCCTTTTGGAAGAGCAGAATACAATTATTCGAAAAAATGCTTCAGAATAGTAAATATGTTTGTATAATTGTACGAATTTTCTTTAAACCTATTTAATTTTTATAAAAGGAAACTAATTCCATGATACGTACCGCCCCAAAACGTACCTATTGGATCGCAATTTGCGTTTCTACTTTTTTATCACTCTGCTGTATATTCTTCTATTTACAAGCAAAAAAGAAACTTGATCAAGAAATCTCAAGTCATATACAGACTGTTGGGAATGTGACAGTTCAGGATTTTGAAAGAACTGTTCATGACAATATTATTTCTCTAGAAAATCTTAAAGATAGAATTGAGGAGAGTAATAGTGAATTTATGGAATATTTTGAAAGTGATGCGACACGTATTATGGACCAACATCCAGCCATTCAGTTTATAGAATGGATCGATCATGATGGTATTATTCGTGAAGTTCATCCACTTTCAGAAAACAGAGCGGCTTATTTGCTGGATATAAAACCAATTGAATACCGTTATGATGATTGGATGACCAATAGCCTGAATAGAAAATCCAACATGACATCCTGGGTACATCTTACTCAAAAAGGAAATGCGTTTTTAGTAGATGTTCCCATATTTATAGAAGATGAATTCTACGGAACGGTAACGGCAGGAATGGACTTCGAATCTCAGTTTAATGAACTAAGCAAAAACTTTAAAAACTTCACCATTCAATTAATTGACGAAGAAGGGGAACCATTTTATTCTTCTGGAACTATTGATAAGGAGTCTTTTGCTGAAAGGAGTGAGTTTACGAGTAGCCTACAACCTAATCCCGAGTCAAATAAAACATGGAGTTTTCAGTTAGTTTTTGGAGACAGCGCTTTATATACCGAACGTGACATTATTCAAAAAACTGCACTAAGTTATGGTATTTTAATATCGATCATCGTAGGTTTCTTGATTGTTTATTTTTTAAGATGGAGACATCGAACAAACCAACAACTTGAAATTAATGCTACACTTACCCAATTAAATAAAGAGCTTGAAGAACAAAAGTTAGCGGCACAGGAAGCTTCCCTTTACAAATCAGATTTTATCTCCAACATGAGTCATGAAATACGAACTCCTCTGAATGCAATACTCGGCTTTGTTGATATTTTAGGGTCTAAAAATTTACTTCGAAATGAGCGTTTGTATTTAAAATTAATGAAAAACTCTGCACAAAACTTATTAGGGCTTGTGAATGATATTTTGGACATTAATAAAATTGAATCTGGTGAAGTAGAAATTTACAATCAAGTATTTTCACCTTCCGAAAATTTGAAAAATGTCATTGCTACTTATGAAACGCAAATAGCGGAGAATAAGCTCCATTTAAATACCTCCATTCAAACTCTTTCAAATAGTTCTGTACGATCAGACAGCTCAAAATTTGATCAAATCTTTACTAACATTTTAACCAATGCGATAAAATTTACACCTAAAGGTTCTATTAGTGTTGCTTATACAGAAAAAGTAGTAGATGATACATTAGTTATTGATGTTGAAATAAGTGATACAGGTGTTGGAATACCCGAAAATAAAATCAATGAAATTTTTAATCGATTTGTTCAAGTTGAAAATGGTACCAGGAAAAGTCATGTTGGAGGAGGGCTCGGACTAGCCATAACTAATGAGTTGGTGCAATTGCTTGGAGGAACAATTAAAGTAAGAAGTAAAAATCATGTAGGCAGCACTTTTAGTATTCGTCTCCCACTTAGCATTGCTTCGGAAACTGAAGCAAAAATCACGAGTGAAATCAGAGATTTATCAGACCTTAATTGCCTTATTGTAGATGACAACCGAATTAACCGAATGATTTTATTCAATATCTTACAACAGGCTGGGATACATGCAGATAGTGTGGGAAGTGGTAATGAGGCGCTTTCAAAATCAAAATACATAAATTATGACGTGGTTTTTATGGATATTCATATGCCAGACATGGATGGTTTTGAAACTACCGAAAAATTATTGCAAATAAGTCCGTTGAGTAAGGTCATAGGATTATCTGCAGATGTTACTGTAGAGTCCATCAGAAAAGGAAAACTTTCAGGAATGAATGAATACTTAACTAAGCCTATTGATAAAGAAATGCTTTTTCAAACACTTAATAAGCTAAACAAAACCAAAGAAGCCTATCAAAATATATACGCTTCTTAAAAGTTCTTATTTAAATTAACATCCAGTAAATTATGACAGTAAACTATCTTCTTCAGGTGCAGAAGTGGTTGGAATTTCTTTTGAACGCTCAGGCTCGTGAGCAACTTTAAAGTATACTTTTTCAAGTTTCATATAGTCAGTAACCACTTTTATGGCAAAAAGTGCTGCTACAATCCCCAATACTGCATTTACCATACTTAATTGACTATCTAAGCTTAGATCTTCTATTGTTTCAGCAGCTATAGTCACCCTTGAGACTACTTGCCCCATGATATTATTTAAGATCCAAAATGCCCACCACCAACCAACAAAGACGGTTGTTTTTGCAGAATAGGTATAACTTTCAGGATGCTTACTGTTAATATATTGAATAGTTTTTTCATACAATTCTACCATGATTTGGTAGGGCCAGAAAAGATTAAGAATAGGAACAAACCAGGCTCCAGCTGCCCAGCCATCTGTTTTGGATTTTTTCATACGTAACCCCAAATTGTAATAGGCCCTTCGAAACCAGCTTATAAAGGTGATTACACAAATAATGAATCCAGCCAGATATAAAATATAGATTAAGGCCTGTCGCATGTCGTTGGAATCGGCTGTGGCATCACTAATTTCTCCCGTTTCAAAATATTCCTGAATCATAAAATACTGCATGGCTTCAGAAATAAAAGTTGCCAATTCGAGTGCTGCCATTACCCAAAGGAGTATTACTGCTGTTTTCCCCCTTTCGGTATTGGGATGTAGTTGCGACATAATGTATGTATGTGTTTAGTCTTTGATGTTTTCTTCCGGAAGTGTAGAAACAATATCGGATGTTTTTTTTCGGTATTTCATATTTATAAATTCTATAAATAATGAGAATGCAATGGTAAAATATAAATACCCTTTTGGTATGGTTCCTACCGAAGATCCAAAGATCTCAAGGTGAGATAGATGAGCACCCTCAGCAATCAACATAAATCCAATAAGAATCAAGAAGGAAAGTCCAAGTAGTTGAACCGTAGGGTGTTTGTTGACGAATCTCCCTACCGGATTGGCAAAAATCATCATAATCAATACTGATACTACCACAGCAATTACCATAATTACTAGGGCATCGGTAGGATTATCACCTATTCCGTTGGTCATCCCGATTGCTGTCAAAATAGAATCAAAAGAGAATACAATATTAATTAAACAAATTTGGATAATTGCTTTTGTTAGGGTGGTAGCTCGTTGCTTTTTAACAATACGTTCATCATGCCCTTTGTCTTCCACTTTTTCATGGATTTCACTCGTGCTCTTATACAATAAAAATAATCCGCCAATAATTAAAATAATCCCCTGTCCGCTGATGCCGGCATTGATCCATGATAAATTGATATGCCAGAAAGGTGCTTCCATGGCGACAAGCCAAGAGATACCAAATAATAATACGACTCGTATAATCATAGCCATAAAAAGACCAATATTAGTAGCTTTTTTCTGGTGTTCTTTTGGGAGTTTACTGGCTGCTAGCGATATAAAAATAATGTTGTCTATTCCCAGTACAATTTCTAGAAACGTTAATGTTAATAAAGCAACTAGCGCATCTGGAGAAGTTAAGATTTCGAACATGATAGTTTATTTATTGGTTATTCTGGTTAATAATTCCTTATGTAAAAACTTAGGGTAAACTACTCACTTTAATAGCTGTCCCTCGTTCTTTTCTACTTTCCCCTACGACATTATATTCAAATAAATAGCTATTTCCATCGGTGGTTAGAATTTTCATATGGATTGCTTGTTCTTCGGCCATATTTTTAGGATGCAATTTTCGTACGATGTATTCACAGTTGTTAATCCATCGTATAGAAGAGGTGTCTGCTTTTCCTCTAAAATAATCTATTTCGATAGAGTCATTACGTTTAAATCTAGTGGTAAGTACTTCTGTCCCTACAACTGCCTCAAATTCAAATGTTCCAGTTTTAAAGTTCTCACAATTGCGTTCAGGTGTATAACAGCCCATGTTTAATAAAAAAAGTAGAAATAGTACACTAAAGCGCATGCTTGCAATTTTCTGCGAATTTCTGAAAAATTTAGGAAACTACGCTAATTTTCGTAAGCTTTAAAACTACCATCTTTATAGAAAATGATAATTTTTTCAATTTTATTAGCTTCTGAAGCATTTGGGGTTTTATCAAGAGGTGTCTCTAGTTTCTTTTTTTCTGAAAGTATAGGAGGAGTTTCTTTATTTACAATTACTTCATTGTTGCTTTCTGACGGAAACGTTCCTTTTCCATTCAATAACCAATATAAATTTACCTCTTCAAATTTTTGAACCACCTTCATCACGAATTCTAAACTAGGTTTGTTTCGACCCGATAGGAGGTGAGAAATCGTTGAGCGGTTAAAATCAATTTCTTCAGAAAAAGCAGTAGCAGATAACCCGTAAAAATCGAGTATTTTTTCAAGTCTTTTTGTAAAATCGGCACTGTTTACCATTGTAACAATTTAGGTGCTTAAATGTAAGTTACAAATGTAAACTATTGTATTATAGTAGCGAAATAAAGTTGTAAACACTACTTTTTTATATAAATTGATACTTTCGATAATAAATCTTAATATACTGAAATATAAATATATAGATCTAGATTAGCTAGCGTTAATTAATTTGAAGATTTTAGCATGTTCCGGAAGCTACTTTTGTTTACAAGAATACACAGAAATCATTCTTATTTGTGTTTACACTTGTAAACAAGTATATGTTTACTTTTGTAAACAGAGAGATTTCATATGAATTATATAGACTGGTATAAGCACAATTTCGAAGCTGCAATTTTGGGTAGGTATGTGACTTTAGAACATATTCAACCTGTATTAGAATCCTATAAAAATGTATTCAAAACTGTAGTAGCAGGATACTCAGAAAAGGAACAAAAAATCCCTTTAATTAAAATTGGTCATGGTAAAAAAGTTGTATTGGCATGGTCTCAAATGCATGGCAATGAATCGACAACTACCAAAGCAATTTTTGATTTCTTCGCATTTTTATCTAAACAATCGAGTTTTCAACCTCAAGTAGACGCTTTTAAGCAACAGTATACATTTTATGTGCTGCCAATGCTAAATCCTGACGGAGCTGCAGCGTATACTAGGGAAAACGCTAACATGTTTGACTTAAACAGAGATGCATTAGAATTATCACAACGGGAAAGTATGTTGCTTCGATCTGTGTTTGATAGTGTCAAACCTGATTTATGTTTGAATTTACACGATCAACGAACGATCTACGGATTAAGCACTAAAAAACCTGCTACCATATCATTTCTTTCGCCTGCTGCCAATAAGAAGCGTTCTATAACTATAGCTAGAATAGAGAGTATGCAACTCATCGCTAAAATGAACGCAATGTTACAGCAACATATTCCAGGTCAGGTGGGAAGATATGACGATACTTTCAATGTAAATTGTGTAGGGGATACCTTTCAGAAAAAAGAGGTGCCAACCATTCTTTTTGAGGCGGGCCATTTTCCTGACGATTACCAACGTGAAAAAACAAGAGAGTATATATTCTATGCGCTTTTGGCTTTGTTTGATATAATTCCCGCTTTAGATACACAATATGATGTTTCAGACTATCTGAAAATCCCACAAAACCAAAAGAATTTTAAAGACATCATACTTCGTAATGTTAACGTAGCAACTAACATTGGAGTGACCGATGTTGCTATTCAATATTCAGAACAGTTGATAAAGGGAGCAATACAGTTTGTGCCGGTCATAGATTTTATTGGAGATCTCTCAGATATTTATGGTCATGTAGAACAGGATTTGAAAGGAAAATCTATTTTATTAAATTCGCATAAAAATTTACAAATAGGCCAGGAGTTGTTGAAAATAAATGACGATACTGACACTATTAATGATTATTTTACAATAAAATAGAGGCAAACGATTAAAAACCTTTTATTTTTGCAGATATATTTTTATTCTATGGCAAAATTTAAATTAGACGATACAGATCATCAAATCCTCGACATGTTAATCGAGAATACCCGAACCGCTTTTACAGATATAGCAAAAAAACTACAAATATCTGCTGGTACAGTGCATGTTCGCGTAAAGAAAATGGAAGAAGCTGGAATCATAACTGGATCCTCATTACGATTGGATTATAAAAAGTTAGGGTATTCGTTTATCGCATACGTAGGTATTTTTTTAAACAAGACCTCCCAGACTCAATTTGTTTTAGAACGAATTAATGAAATTCCTTATGTTACTGTAGCTCATGTTACTACTGGTAAATTTAATATCTTTTGTAAGATTAGGGCAAAGAATACAAGCCATGCCAAAGACATTATTTATGAGATAGATGATATTGAAGGTGTAACCCGAACAGAAACCATGATATCCCTAGAAGAGAGCATCAACGATAAAAAAAGACTTATGCATTCTATTTTTAAAGAAATTCATTAAAAGTTATAATAAACATATAAACCCTTTGCTATTTCGGTAAGGGGTTTTTTTATATTTAGAATTTAAAATTTAGATGTTATGTCAAATACGCTTAAAGCAAATGAATACAATGCATACTATTCGCCATATGTAATGCCAGTAAAAGATGCGCCCTTGCTAGAATTATTATCGAATAGCCTTGACACAACAGTTGCCTTTTTTCACTCACTTAATAAAGACAAATTAGAATATACATACGCGCCAGGTAAATGGACTCCAAAAGAGATTTTACAACATCTTATTGATACTGAACGGGTGTTTAGTTATCGGGCTTTATTTATCGCTCGTGCTATACACACAGATCTAAAAGGTTTTGATCAGGATGAGTTTGCTGAAACTGTACAGGCAAATCAGTTTACTAGAGAATCACTTTTAGAAGATTATATAGCTGTGAGAAAAGCTTCAATCACTTTATTTAAAAGTTTTTCTTCTGAAACTTTACTACGCATAGGAAAAGCAAGTGGAAGTGATATCTCTGTACGTGCATGCGGATATATACTTTGTGGTCACGAAAAGCATCATTGCCAGATTATAAATGAAAGATATTTATAATGAAATTTTTTACCCTTGTCAGAGACACCTATCTAAGTTGGGATAAAAATGAACCCTGGGCCAAAAGTGCGATTATCGCTTATTACGCTCTATTTTCATTACCCTCTCTTTTAATGATCACGATGTATATTGCAGGTACATTTTTAGGAAGAGAAGCTGTTCAGGGTAAAATAACAACCGAAATTGATTCGCTAATAGGAACCGAAGGCGCACAAGCCATTGAAACCATGATTGCCAATGCTGCTATTGAAGAGAGTACCTGGATTACGGTTGTTCTAGGAATTGGGATGTTACTATTTGGTGCCACTGGAGTTTTTTATCAATTACAACGTGCTTTGAATGATATCTGGAGCGTTCGTTCAAAACAGAATAACTTTAAAGATACGTTGAAGCGCCGTGCATGGTCCTTTGGGCTCATATTGGTTATTGGATTCTTATTACTTATTTCACTGGTGGTATCTTCAGCAATTGATGCATTTGTCTCTTATGTCGCTACTTTTTATTCCGAAATTTCTTCGGTGCTATTGGCTGTCGCTAACTTTATACTTTCAGAAGTATTTATAGCAGCTCTTTTTACCACCATATTTACTATGCTGCCAGATATCAAAATTAAGTGGAAAACTTCTATTATTGGAGCTGTTATAACTTCTCTATTGTTTTTAGTAGGGAAATACCTTTTGGGATACTATTTTAGTGCTTCAAACCCAACTTCGGTATATGGTGCAGCTGGAAGTGTTGTGTTGATACTCCTCTGGGTGTATTATTCATGTCTTATTTTATTTTTTGGAGCCGAATTTACGGTGCAATGGGCATTGTATAGAGATATTAATGTCGAACCTGCAGACAATGCAACGCTTTCGTATGAACAAGAACTTGTCGAATTAAGAGCATATAAAGAAAAGCTCGAAAACGATAAGAAAATTGCTAAGAAGCTGAAGAAAAATTCTGAAGCTTAAATTAAGACTTCTTAACACACTTTAGCATAGGTTTAGTACTGCAAACTTGCAGTATGCATGTAATCGCCGTACTTTTATATAAAAGAATTATTAATTAAAAAAGACGAAAGATTATGAAAAAGAGAATAGCAATATTAGCAACCAACGGATTTGAAGAATCAGAATTAAAATCTCCCAAAGAGGCTATGGAAGCCGAAGGTTTTACAGTAGATATTGTAAGTGATACCGAAGGCGAAATTAAATCGTGGGCAGATGGAAATTGGAGTTCTTCATACAAAGTAGATAAAACCCTTAACAATGTAAGTGCGAATCAATACAATGCGTTGATGCTACCTGGTGGTGTAATTAACCCCGATACATTGAGAAGAAATGAAGATGCTTTACTTTTTGTGAGAGACTTCTTTAAACAAAAAAAGCCAGTGGCAGCTATTTGTCATGCCCCTTGGACATTAATTTCTGCTGGAGTAGTAGAAGGTCGAAAAATGACTTCATTTAATTCTATTAAAGATGACCTAGTAAACGCTGGAGCTAATTGGGTAGATGAAGAAGTGGTTGTAGATGAAGGATTTGTAACTAGTAGAAATCCAAATGACTTACCTGCTTTCAACAAAAAATTAATCGAAGAAATTAAAGAAGGTAAGCACGAATTACAACACGCATAGTCGTATTGTAGTCAATAAATTAAAAAAGCTCCATTGTGGAGCTTTTTTTTATTCTTCCTCGTCAGCTATTTTTCTATCTGCTATTTCTACAATAGGATCACTGTACTCATCATTTTCATAATCATCTTCATCAAAATTGGCCATACTGTTTTCTAGTCTGGAACTCACCTTAACCAGGTAAATTGTGTCATCAGTACGCACTTCAACCGCTTCTACAGTTTCGTTTTGTGCATTCTTAAATCGAATCACTTGATCATCGTCGTATCCATCAGGATATTTGTCAACCAACATTGACAGGATTTCTGGAGTTAATTTTTTATAGTCAACTATAATTCTTTTCATAGGTTTGGGCACGTTGTTTTGCGGTTTTAAAACTACTAAAATATAAAAACAATCAAATAACTTTTACAGATTTTTATAATATGAAAATGCCTTGTAAATTAAATCATTAGGAACTTCACAATTTATTTCATGTTTTCCAATATCATTTAGTAACACAAATAGTACTTTCCCGTGCTGATTTTTCTTGTCGTATTTAAGTAATTCTATACAGTCGTTAATTGTGGTTTCAGTAAACTCCACTTTGGGATAATGTGAAAGAATTACATTGGCTATATGCTGGCATTTTTGCTTCGGAAAGTTTAGTAATTCTGTTGAGAGAAAGGTCGCTAAGATTATTCCTATGGCAATTGCTTCTCCATGCAAGAGTGTTTTTTTTGTTTCTGAAGCCAGACAATAGGACTCAATTGCATGTCCTAAGGTATGACCATAATTAAGGGTTTTCCTTCGGTTCTGTTCAAAAGGATCTTCAGTAACCACTTCATTTTTTATAAGAATTGATTTCCAAATCAAATTCTCTTCTGAAGCAGGATTCTTTATATCAAATTTTTGAACATCATTCCAATAATCTTCAGAATGAATTAATCCGTGTTTAAGCATCTCGGCGTACCCCGAAACTACTTCATTTTTGGGTAGCGTCTTTAAAAAATTAGTGTCTACAATTACCTGCAGCGGTTCTTTTATTACACCAATTTGGTTTTTTAGTGTTCCCAGATCTACACCATTTTTTCCACCCACAGAAGCATCTACCATTGCCAGCAAAGAAGTAGGAATATTAATGAACTCAATTCCTCGTTTAAATGTGGAGGCGACAAATCCGCCAAGATCTGTAACCACCCCGCCACCTAAGTTAATTAAAACACTTTTTCTGTCAGCCCCTTTTTCTGAAAGTAAATGCCACAAGTCAACACAACTGGTAATGTTTTTATACTTTTCTCCAGCCTCGATGGTAAGAACTTCATAGCTTGTAATTTCACTTAATTCTAAAAAAACAGGTAAACAAAAACGGGCTGTATGGGTATTGACTAGAATAAATAATTTAGAGGGGTGAAGGCTAACTAGCTTGCTTTTAAGATGTTTCCATGCTTCTTCATTACAGTAAACTGCACCTCGCTCTTTTTTAATTTCCATCATAGGGCCGAATGTTATTTGCGTTGTTTATGAAAGCTCAAATCTAACTATATTTGTATTCATTTTTTAATTATGGTGTCAAATTCACTTTTTGATAATACAGAAGTTGCTTTTAAGTTGAAAACTGATTCTGAACTAGAGCGGGCTTATTTTTTGTTTAAGATGATTGCCAATGAGCCTTTGGTTCGAATAGGAACAGCTGCGACTAAGTTTGCCCTTAATTTGCATTTACCAGTAGAAGGGTTAATACGCTCAACCGTTTTTGATCATTTTTGTGGAGGCGTAAGCGAACAAGATTGTATGCCAACAGTTGACAGTTTATATGAAGCGGGTGTTGCGTCCGTTTTAGACTATTCGGTCGAAGGCTCAGAAGAAGTGACTCAGTTTGATGCTACATTGGCTAAAGTTTTGGAGCTTACTCATTTTGCCGAAAAAAAACCAGCCATGCCTTTTTCGGTATTCAAACCAACAGGTTTTGGACGATTTAAAATTTTTCAAAAAGTTTCAGAAAATAAAGAACTTACTGAAGATGAACTAGGGCAATGGGAGCGAATTATTGGGCGCTACACAGATATTTGTAGTGCAGCAAAGAAATGTGACATCGCTGTTTTGATAGATGCCGAAGAATCTTGGATGCAGGATGCTGCAGATGACCTATGTGAAGAGATGATGGCTGCTTATAATACCGATAAACCTATCGTATTTAATACCCTGCAATGTTATCGTTGGGACCGACTCGATTATTTAAAGGAACAACATGCTAAGGCTAAAGCTGGCGGATACAAACTTGGTTTTAAAGTGGTGCGAGGAGCCTATATGGAAAAGGAAAATGATCGCGCTAAAGAGAAAGGATATCCAACTCCTATTTGTGCAAGCAAGCAAGCGACCGATGCCAACTTTAATGAGGTAATGCAATACATACTAGATAATTTACAGGATATTTCATTGTTTTTAGGAACTCACAATGAAGCTAGTAGTTATTTGGCCATGGAGGTTATGGATGCCAAAGGATTGTTTAAAAACGATTCTAGAGTATGGTTTGGACAGCTTTACGGGATGAGTGATCACATAAGCTACAATATGGCAAATGAAGGGTATAATGTGGCTAAATACATTCCTTTTGGCCCTGTAAAGGATGTGATGCCCTATTTAATTAGACGTGCCGAAGAAAACACATCGGTAGCTGGGCAGACGAGTCGTGAGCTTACCTTACTGAAAAAAGAAAGAGCAAGAAGAAAATTATAATTAGTTAGTAACTTCTTTTAAAGATAGGACCGTTGCTCTATTAGTGCAATTCTGAATTTTTAATTGTAATTTTTTTTCTGAAACTTCTCCGTTAATAATATACACGTTGCACGAATCAAGATTTGTAATACTTTCTCCAAAATCAACGGTGCCATCGTAAAGAAGTGTTGAAATAGCTGAAGTATCTAGTTGTTTTGACTTAAGTGATACCAAAGCCGCTTCAGATAAGACTCTGTCTTTAATTCTTATATTTTTTAATACTCTGTCATTTGGACCATAGTCACAGGAGGTTTTTTTTCCGCCGAGAAAAAAAAATAAAATTAGAAGACCAATACCAAATCCGCCAAGGTACCAGGCAATTCGTTGTGCTACTTTCATAAATTCTTTTTCAGAAATTAAAAGATAAGTAAGTTGATGTCACTATACGACATATCAAACCAATCACTAATCGATTTATTGGTTAAAATTCCGCGGTAAAAATACAAACCATTTTTTAAACCATTGTCAAATCGAATGGCTTGTTCAAGCCCTCCACTTTCTGCAATCTGTAACAGATAGGGAGTGAATATGTTACTAATGCTTATAGATGCTGTTTTTGGATAGCGGGCAGGAATATTGGGCACACCGTAATGAATTACATCGTGTTTAATTTGTATAGGACTATCGTGTGTGGTCATTTCGGTGGTTTCAAAACAGCCACCCATATCTACACTAACATCAATAATCACTGCTCCTTTTTTCATCTTTTCAACCATGTCTTCGGTAACTACAATAGGGGAGCGATCGTTTCCTCTAATGGCACCAATGGCTACGTCGCAACGTCGTAATGCTTTTGTGAGATTTTTAGGCTGAATGGTAGAAGTGTAGAGGGTTTGACCTACGTCAGACTGTAACCTCCTTAATTTGGTAATAGAGCTATCAAAAACTTTTACATTAGCCCCTAGGCCAATAGCAGAGCGAACTGCAAATTGTCCAACTGTTCCAGCGCCAATTACTACAACCTCTACAGGAGGCACGCCGCTAATGTTTCCGAAGAGCAGGCCATTACCTTTTTTTGCATTGACCATAAGTTCAGATGCTATTAATACGGAGGCCGTTCCAGCAATCTCACTTAGCGCTTTAACGGCAGGATAGGTATTGTCTTCATCTTTAATAAATTCGAAAGCTACTGCTGTAATTTTTTTCTTTGCAAGTGCCTGAAAATATTTTTTCTGCCGAGTTTTAAGTTGAAGGGCAGAAATCAATACAGTCTTTGGGTTGATATATTCTAATTCTTCTAACGTAGGAGGCTCTACTTTTAAAACCATAGGGCAACCAAATACCTTTTTAGTATCCTTAGTTAATTGTGCCCCTGCTTCACTAAAGTCCCTGTCTAAAAATCCAGCTTCTTCACCTGCGCCACATTCAATTAAAACACGGTGGCCATTGGCAACGATGGCACCCACAGCATCGGGTGTTAAACAAATTCGTTTTTCTTGAAAATATATTTCTTTAGGAATTCCAATATAAAGTTCTCCTTTTTGTCTGGCGATCTCCAATTTTTCTTCCTGTGGGAGTAATTGTTCTTTGGTAAAAGGTGATGAAGGTTTGCTCATGTGTACTCGGTTGGTTGTACCAAGTTACGTAAATATTTTGAAACACAGAATAGCAATAGTAAGCGGTTTACTCGTATTCATTAATACCATAGAGTACCTCTTTCATTTTACTTCCATTGATCTCAACTGGCTTGTAAGCTGTATTAAATTTTTCGATAGCAATTGTAACACCTTTTTTTAATGTATTGTATTCTGGAGGAATTTTTGAGGAGCATTGTTGCTCATTTTCATAGCTGTCTAGCATGATGCCAAACTTTTCATAAAATTTAGAGCCCTGATCAATAAAAGCATTGTATTGGGTAATGTACTGAAGCAATCTATCTATAGGAAATTCAAGATCGATACGCATTCTTTGAACTTTAGAATCGGAAGGTTTTGAAGAGATAGCAGCTTCCATTTTCTCGAGATAGCTGTTTAACTGGTCACGCACAGCATCCCAGTCATCCATGTCTCTACAGTCCTTTAATGATTTTTTATAATCGATAGGTTTTGTGTAATCGGTAAATAATTTTTCAATTTCCTGCATCATGTTCTCATTGCTTTTCTTTAAAAAAACAGTTTCGAAATAGATAGTATTCAAATCATTATGCATACGGAGTGTAAAGTCGAGAATACATTCTATATTCCGGATGCTTGAGTCTTTTTCTTGCTTAGTTGCGGCTGAATTGGTGAATAATGAAACAAACGAATGTATAATTGAAGTATAGATATTTGTGCCCAATATTTCTGAAAGATCAAAACCTTGTTTTTTTTCACTTTTCTTTGCGATAAATTCTTTAATATTTGAGAATTCCTGATAGTTATTAGGGTTTGATATCTTATTAATTTCGTTGAGGGTACTTACTGTAGCAAAATGATGATCCAAGGCGAGGGTTTTTCCGTAGAGAATTTTAATAATTTGGAGTCCTTTTAGATATCTAATTTTGCTAATATCGTTTATTTCTGAAATTTTATTTTGTTGTAATTGTTCTTTCAGGAGGTCTTTTTCAATCAGTAAGCTTATCTTCTTTTCAACTGTAGCTTCTTTTACTAATAACTCATTAGAAATGGCTGTTAACCGAAAATAAATAGGATTATTTAAGTGGTTGTATGAATCCTTAATATCATTGGTTTCTCGAATCCATTCAGACAAAAGCTGATCTATTTCGTAGTTGTTTTTATGGGTAGCATGACAGGTAATAACCGAAAATAACAGAAAAGCAAGCATATATAGTCGAGAGGAGATGATCATTTTACTGAAGATTTAAGGTTATGATAAAATATTCTTCCGAAACCGAGATGGCATATTCTTTATTCTGAATAGTTCTTTTTTGGGGATTTAAGTGCAAGGTCGAAATTAAATTTTCTGGAAGCATAAATGGCTCTTCCATTATAAAATAGAGTGCTTTTTTATCTGAAATTTCTTCGGCCTCAATGCCACATATTTTACTAAATTCTGAAGTCTCTAAAGCATCTTTTAGAATTAGAAGTTCAATTTTGGAATCGTTAACTACTGCGATGATTGAATTTGCGTTGCTTGCTTTATTTTCGACAATAACACTGCAGATACCTCGATCTCCACGACAATGTCTTCCATTAAAATTGATGGTAGCATAGACCTCATTTTCTGTGTCGAAATCAGCTTGAGCCAGGCAAAGCGGTGCCAGGCACCCTATTAGTAAGGTGATACCTATTTTCATAATATACACTATTTTTATATTAGTCGGGGAGTGGTGCTACTTGTATGTAGCCTCTTTCTATAAGTCCTTTTTTAATCCCTTCGAGATGACCACGTCCATAAACAATCGCAATCTTATTTTTGATTTCCTTGTCAAGTTCTTCTAATACTATTTGATTTCTAAAATTTATTATTATATCATCACTGATATCTTTGTGATTTTCTAAGTTTTGACAAGAACTTTTCTCAGTAATTTTGGTTTCAAAGTCACAAGGTTCTAAAACCACTTTACCATATTTTTCATCGTGAAACTCTAAAATTTGTTCAACAGTTGCATCTGCGTTTTTACTATTTAAACTATCAATTCCAAGGTCCCAATATGATGGCTGATTGATTAGTTGTTTTTTTAGTTTATGCAACTTATTTTTTGTTAAAGTATCTAAAACGCTAACAAAATCATTGCCAAATGTATAAATACCTGTGATTTTTCTTAATTTCCTAGATACTGTATCAGCTTTGGTACTATCCATTTTTTTTGACTTAATCTTTTCCCAATACATGAAATATCCTATTGCTTCCAATGAATCAATTTTTTTAGTAACATCATTGTAAAACTCTCTAGTTCCTGCATGATGGATAGGAATAAATGCTATTTCGTTATTATCTTTTTTAAGTTTAATTAATTTTACTTCATCTTCAAAAATGCCTAATTTTTGAAGAGTCATATTGACAAGTGGGATACGGCAACTTGAAAAAAATAAAGCTAGTAATAATGAGAGAATATAGTAAGGTTTCATATATAAAAAATTTATTTTGAAAAATGCTTCCGCATAAGCTATTTACTAATGCGGAAACAAAAATTATTAACCTAATCCTAGAATTGTTAAAATTAATTGTATAATTCCATTCGTAATCGTAGCGCCTCCATCATCACCAAAAATTTCACTCAGATGGCAACTTAGCTGCCACCATCTGCATCTTCCTCGCTCTGCAAGCAAAGGATTTGATTCCAATACAGTTGAATTTCCTCCGAAAAGTTTAGCTTCAAGATCTGTTCTATTCGCATTTTTTCCTGCCTTTTTCTGTTCCTCATTATAAAAAAGTACCGCATTACCCATTGTCTCATAATCACCTAGCTTAACTATCTCTATTTGATTATAGCCCTTACTTAAATATTCATAAGCTTTGTGTAGCATACCATCTCCTGCAGGGGGTAATATTGGAATGGGCTTAGTGATATTTGTATTATTTCCATAGAACACTTTATTTAAAAACTGGCTATAAGTGTCTCCTTTTGCATAAAACGGTCGAACTGACTCTACAAATTGGGCAAATCCGTCGATTAGTTCTTGTTTAACTTCTTCTTTAGTCCAATTTGAACTGGATGTCTTATTCTGAGCTGTTACTTGAAACCCTATACATAATAAAATTATAAGGGTGATTAATTTTAGTTTTTTCATAATACATAATTTAAAAAATTCCTACTCGTTCGCTTTTCGGTTTCCGCGGCTTTTTAAAGTGTGGAAAGCTTTACACTCTTAAAATAAACCGCAGTTGTCTCTTTTTAAATAATTTGTATATTTGTGTAAGATAAACTATTAAGTTTATTTCGTTTTACAAGAAACGGTGAGAGCTTCTACCTGGTAGAGGCTTTCTCTTTTTTAGTTTGTTAAGTCTGTGTCACTTTTTTCGATTTTATATTAATAAATCAAAACCAAGCAGGCTTCCTCTTTGCAAACTAACTCCCCAGTTAACTTATTTGATGGAAGCCTCTTACTTGGTTTATCTTCTCCAAATGTGATACAGATTTCCTTTAAAAGCAAGTGTATAGGATCGATATTTAAGAATTAACGGTCGTAATTCATAAATTATTGGAAAACTATAAACGACTTAATATTTTAAAAATCAGTTGTTTATGCTAAAGTTATTATCCCTTTATGGGCAATAGCTCCATTTTTGTAAATAACCGACACTTTTTTTTTAGATTTACTTAGTAAACAAATAGTTATGACGATTAATGCATTCATAGTAATTCTTTTTTGTGCCTTTACTGGAATTGCTCAAAATAGTTCGAAGGCTCAATTGGAAACTTATGAAGATGAAGCATTGCTCGATTATTTTAATGAGGTGTCTCATGATTCTATACAAGCAGAAATAGTTGCACGGGTATATTTAGATAGGGGCAGAGCAGAAGGGGATACAATCAAAATGGCTCGAGGATACGACCGTTTAGCACGTATTTTTCATCCAGAAAAAAATATTCAGTTTGCCGATAGTGTTATTTCATTAACAGAAAACATGAATCATATTACCTACCCGGCGTTAGGTTATATGTTAAAAGGTGCATTTTATGGAGTTATGAATGATGTTGAAAATGAAATGAATAACTATTTAAAATGCTATGATCTAGCTTATGAAAATAATAATCAAATACAGCAGGCGTGGATACTTCATCAATTAATTATAGGAAAGACATTATGGGGTGATAAAAATGAAGCTTTAAAATTACAATTAAAAAGAGATAGTTTAATCAATACAGAAGAATACTATCAAAACTTAAAAATTACAACAAGAAATAATTCAAGCATAAGTATTGATGAATTAAAATTAATTAATCAAATTAATTCTTATACAACATTTTCATTTATATACTTAAGCTTGAGAGAATTTGATTCTGTTAATAAATATTTAAAGAAAGAAAAAGAATTATTAAGAAAATATAATAATAAGGATAAACTACAATATGAGTTATCATTATTAAAGTACACATTGGAAACAAGATATCATGAGAAAAATTATAAGGAGGCTATTTTTTTATCTGACAGTATTTTATCAAATAGTCATATTAATGATCTTTCAAAAAATGATCTATTTATCCTTAATAGTATATTAGGTCTCTCAGAACTAAGACTTAATAATGTAAATAGTGGAATTAAATATTTAGAAAAATGCGATTCATTATCAAAAATATTTGAATATGAATTTCATCCAGACGATAGGCTAGTATTTGAAGAATTACTTAAAATTGCAGCTATAAATAAAGACTACCTAAAACAGATTAATTACTTAAATAGATTAAGAAAAATTGATAGTTCTTTCATTATTAAATATAAATATTATGATCCAAACATGCTTAAAAGATTTGATATTCCAAGGCTTTTAGAAGAGAAGGATATATTAGTTTCAGGATTGACCATAAGAAATCAAATTAGAACTAAAACGATTTGGGTGATTTCATGTATTTTAATGATGTCCGTTTTGTTTCTCTTTTACTATTTCAACAGGCAAAAAGTGTATAAGAAAAGGTATGAATCTCTTATTTTGAAAAATTCGGCAATTCTTGTGAATGAAAATAGTTTACAAGCTAAAGAGGCAGCATTAAATGAAATTTCACCTGAAATAGTTTCAGAAATACTTGCAAAGTTAGAAAGCTTTGAAGCAAAAAAGCAATTTTTATCAGATACAGTCAATTTACACAGCTTGGCAAAAAAATTTAATACCAATCAGAATTACCTATCACGGGTAATAAATTTAAAGATTGAAAAGAACTTTTCACAATATTTAAATGACTTACGGATAAAATTTGCATTAGAAGAATTAAAAAACAATGCTATTTTTAGAAAATACTCGGTAAAAGCGATTGCAAATGAATGCGGGTTTAAAACCCCAGAATCATTTTCAAAAGCATTTTATAAAGAAGTAGGGTTTTATCCTTCGTATTATATTAAAAATTTAGAAAAAGATGCCTCATAAAGCTATTTCTTTTTTTTAAATATTTTATATAAAAAATAAATAGCAATAAGAATCCCTAAGCTTATAAGTACTTGAGAGATGACTAGGATGCTATTATATTCAATTAGGGAGAGAAACATTTAATATATGTATATAATTTATCTAAATAAATCTCTTAATTGCTGCCAAAAACTTTTTTTGATCATCAATTCTTCCTCAAATTCTCTTAGATTATTTCCTCTAACTTTATTAAATAATTTGGCTCTAATTAAAAAAACTCCTGGAATTACTACAGCCATTATAGGTAATACGTAGGCTAATTCATTCTCGTCAATTTGATTACTTTGTACAATAAGACCCCAAAGTTGAAAAGCAAACATAGATATTGGTATTAAAAGGACCCAATACCACCAATGCTTACAGGTAAAAAACCATAATAAAAGTAAATAGAGAGGAATTATTTTACCTGTTAAATACCAAGCATATGAATTCCAATCAGGAAAAGAAGTTGTATAAGAAAATAATGAAGTTTCCCAAATTTGAGTCTCTGGGAAACTTTCATATAAATAAAATAATAATGGAGAAATTGCTATTAAAAAAACAATAACTCCACCTATAAATAATGCCTTCTTATCCTCTGATTGGCGGTTTAAGGGTTTTGTCAACTTGTTGTTCTGTTTGTCCATCTTCGATGCTTTCTGGAGTGCAAGAAATAAATAATCCGGCGCCAAAAATTGCAACGATTGCTAAGTACTTTGTCATTTTCATAATAGTAGTTTTTGTGAGGTTAATAGTACAAACCTAGCACGAAAAAACACAAGTTTCCTGATTATCTTCACCGTATCTTAGTGAGTTTTGCTTTTGGCAATATAAAACTTGCTTACAATAGAGCGATTTGGGGTCTTTATAATAAGGAATATGAAAAAAAAGTATGTAGTTGTTGCAATCTAGTTCACTGGCAATACATTTAAAGTTCTTGTTCCATTGTGATTTTTAACCAAAGTCACTTTGGTATATGTATCTGGTAATAATGTTGCAATATGGTCTGGCCATTCTATAAAATTCCAATGTCCTGAGCTAAAGTATTCTTCTACACCAATATCCATTGCTTCTTCTTCGTCCTCTATTCTATAGAAATCGAAGTGAAACAATTTACCTTCGGGTAATGCATATTCATTAACTATTGAAAAAGTTGGACTGCTAATAGTATCTAGCACTCCTAATGATTTTGCAACTTCCTTTATTAAAGTGGTTTTACCTACACCCATCTCACCATAAAACAATATGTTTTTGTTTTTGTTAGCTGCTAAAAGTTGTTCCGCAACTTCTGGTAGATGTTCTATTTTATAGGTCACTGTCATTGATTTTAAAAAAACCAAATATAGACTATTATCACGATTATTTACAAAAATATTCGATAAACAGCAATAAAATAAGTAAAATCCTACAAAAAATAGTTATTTAGGGTCAAGAACAGCAAATGGAATGATCATTTCTTCTAGCGAAACACCTCCATGCTGGTAGGTGTTTCTATAATAGCTAACATAATGATTATAGTTATTTGGGTAAGCAAAAAACAAATCTCCTTTGGCAAAAATGAAAGAACTACTCATGTTAATTGAGGGTAGATGAATACTCTTTGGATCTTTGGCTGCTAGTACGTCTTTGTCTTCATACGTCAAACTTTTACCCGTTTTGTAACGTAAATTTAGACTTGTGTTTTTATCTCCAATAACTTTAGAAGGATTTTTTACATTGATTGTTCCGTGATCTGTAGTGATAATTAACTTAAAACCTAAATGCGCTGCTTGCTGAATAATATCCATTAAAGGAGAGTTTTTAAACCAGCTTTGAGTCAACGAGCGATAGGATTTATCTGTTGAAGCTAATTCCTTAATCACTTCCATTTCTGTTTTAGAATGAGAAAGCATGTCTACAAAATTATAAACTATCACAGTTAGATCTTCATCTTTATGTTGTCTAAAATTATCCGACATTCGTTTTCCCTGCTTTAGACTGGATATCTTAGTATAGCTCCAATTTAAATCGATTCCAAGTCTTTTTAATTGTGCTTCCAGAAATTTATCTTCATATAAATTCTTTCCGCCGTCCTCGGTATCATTTAACCAATAATCGGGATGCTTTTTTTCCATTTCGCTTGGCATTAAACCTGAAAAAATGGCGTTCCTTGCATATTGAGTAGCTGTGGGAAGAATGCTGCAAAACAACTCTTCCTTTGATTTTTTGTACAGATTAGTGACTATAGGCTCAAAAGCTTTCCATTGATCATACCTCAAATTATCTATTACTACCATTAGTGTTGGTGTCCCTTTTTGTAATTGTGGCACCACTTTATTTTTAAATAAGGTGTGAGACATCGTAGGCGCTTCATAATCCTCGAACCAAGATGGATAATTTTTATCTATAAACTTACAAAACTGAATATTAGCTTCAGTTTTCTGGGATTCTAAAATCTCAAACATTCCTGTATCTTCAATTCCTTCAAGTTCTAATTCCCAATACACTAGTTTCTGATAGAGATCAACCCAACCTTCGTAAGTATTGATCATCGACATATCCATAGCAATTTTTCTAAATTCCTGCTGATAACTACTCGTTGTCTTTTCTGAAACTAATCGAGAATGATCTAGATTTTTTTTAAGACTTAATAGTATCTGATTGGGATTTACAGGCTTTATTAGATAATCTGCAATCTTAGAACCAATTGCTTCTTCCATAATATATTCCTCTTCACTCTTCGTGATCATGACCACAGGAAGCGTCGCTTCATATTCTTTAATCTCAGCTAGCGTTTCAAGTCCAGTAAGCCCTGGCATGTTCTCATCTAGAAATACAATATCAAAATTCTGGTCACGAATTTCCTCAAGTGCTTCGGTACCACTTTTAGCAGTCGTCACTTTATAATTCTTTTTCTCAAGAAAAATGATGTGTGGCTTTAATAAATCTATTTCGTCATCTACCCAAAGTACTTTGATATCGTTCATATATGTATATTTGTTGGTGAAATTATTTTTCAGAATTACTTATATCAAAATTAATTCCGAAGTCAGTTAATTTTTTCCGCATCACTACTAATTTAAAGTTAAAGTTTGAAAACCAGTAACAAGCTCAAAATTATAAACGATCCTATCTATGGTTTTATTACTGTTCCTGGAACGCTCATTTTTAAGTTAATTGAAGAACCTTACTTCCAAAGATTGCGACGCATAAGCCAAATGGGAATGTCGTATCTAGTATATCCTGGTGCGCATCATACTCGTTTCCATCACGCTTTGGGTGCCATGTTTTTAATGCAAAAAGCTGTGCAAGTACTACGCTTTAAAGGAGTTGTAATTTCTGAAGCAGAAGCAGAAGCCCTCTACATTGCTATCCTTTTACACGATATTGGACATGGTCCTTTTTCTCACGCAATGGAACATAGTATTGTAAATGGGATAAGCCACGAGCAGATTTCTCTAAAATTTATGGAGGCTTTAAACACAAAGTTTAACAACAGATTAACGCTTGCAATCGCTATTTTTAAAAATGAATATGACCGAAAATTCCTGCATCAGCTCATATCGAGTCAGCTAGATATGGATCGTCTTGATTATCTTCGGCGTGATAGTTTTTATACGGGAGTAAGCGAAGGTTCTGTAAATAGCGAGCGACTTATTACAATGCTAAATGTTCATGAAGATAAGCTGGTAGTAGAGGAGAAGGGAATTTATTCGGTAGAGAAATTTATTGTCGCAAGGCGATTAATGTATTGGCAGGTCTATTTGCACAAAACAGGTATCGTCGCAGAGCAGTTACTCATTAGATTACTTAAGCGTGCAAAAGAATTATATGCCTGCGGAAAGTTGAAAATTTCAAATGATGCGTTGTCATTCTTTATTAGACATTCTATTTCTGAAGAAAATTTTGATGAACTTGCATTAGATAACTTTGCAAAATTAGACGATTACGATATAGTTATGGCAATGAAAACCTGGAATACTTCTGAAGATTTTGTGCTTCACCATCTTTCAGATATGTTATTAAACCGACAATTGCTAAAGATTAAATTTAAGAAAAAGCCTATAAATGCCGATAGAGTTTCAGCTAAAATGGAAATTCTTCAGAAAAAATATACATTAACAAAACACGAAGCTGCCTATTTTGTGTTTACGGGAAGTATTTCAAATCAGGCCTACAAGATGGACATTGACACAATTAATTTAATAACTAAGACAGGGAAAATAGTAGATGTAGCCAAGGCGAGCGACCAGTTAAATCTAAAAGCGCTCTCTAAAGAAGTGACCAAATATTACCTCTGTTACCCTAAGTCAATTTAATATGTCCTTTTTTTAGTTATTTTTGCGTGTAATGTTATTAGATGTTCAAATTCTAATGGCTTAATTAATCAACTTTAAATGAAATTTACAGCAGCCCAAATCGCAGGTATATTAGAAGGTGAAGTGGACGGGGATGAAACAGTAGCGGTTTCAAAACTTGCAAAAATTGAAGAAGGTACAAAAGGTAGTTTAACTTTTCTTGCCAACCCAAAATACACCCATTATATCTACAATACCAAAGCATCAATAACTATTGTAAATAGCGATTTTACTGCTGAAAATCCAATTACGACTACCCTTATTCGTGTTGAAAATGCGTATGAGGCTTTTTCAAAATTACTTGAATATTATAATCAGGTGAAAATGAATAAAACAGGAATCGAACAACCTGTTTTTATTTCTGAAAGTGCATCCTATGGAGAAACGATTTATTTAGGTGCTTTTACTTATCTGGGAGAAAATGTTAAGATTGGTGCTAACGCAAAAATATATCCTAATGTATATATAGGTGATAATGTTACTATTGGAGATAATGTTGTTGTTTTCGCTGGGGCTAAAATTTATTCTGAAACTGTCATTGGAAATAACTGTGTTATCAATAGCGGAGTAATTATAGGAGCAGATGGTTTTGGGTTTACACCTAATGAAAAAGGGGAGTTTAGTAAAGTACCACAAACCGGAAATGTTATTATTGAAGACTACGTTGATATTGGTGCAGCAACAACAATCGATAGAGCTACCTTAGGTTCTACGATTATTAGAAAGGGAGTAAAGCTTGACAATCAAATACAGATTGCGCATAATGTTGAAATAGGTAAAAATACGGTGATTGCTGCACAGACAGGAATTGCTGGTTCTTCTAAAATTGGTGAGAACTGTATGATTGGTGGCCAGGTTGGTATTGCGGGTCATCTAACCATTGGGAATAAAGTGCGTATACAGGCGCAAAGCGGAATAGGTAGAAATGTAAAGGATGGGGAAGCATTACAGGGATCTCCAGCAATTGGATATTCAGATTATAATAAGAGTTATGTTCATTTTAAGAACTTGCCAAAGATTATAAACCGATTTAATACCTTTGAAAAAAATAATAAGAATGAGTGAAAGCATTTGTAAACAGCGCACCTTAGCAAAAGATGTCTCTTTAACAGGCGTAGGACTACATACAGGTAAGGAAGTTACGATTGTATTTAAACCTGCACCAGAAAATCATGGGTATGCGTTTAAGAGAGTAGACTTGGAAGATACTCCTATAATTGAGGCAGATGCAAATTATGTGGTCAATACACAACGTGGAACTAATCTTGAAAAAGACGGTGTTAAAATTCAGACCTCAGAGCATGTTTTAGCAGCGCTGGTTGGAATGGAAGTTGATAATTGCCTTATCGAATTAAATGCTTCAGAACCTCCAATAATGGATGGTTCTTCTAAGTTTTTTGTAGAAGCTATTGAGAAGGCAGGAATTACCGAACAGGAAGCAGAACGCAAAGAATATATTGTTAAAGAAGTCATTACCTATAAAGATGAAGCTTCTGGGAGTGAAATAACCATATTGCCAAGTGAAACTTATCAAGTCACTACAATGGTAGATTTTGGCACCAAAGTGTTAGGTACCCAAAATGCATCAATTGATTCACTTTCAGAATTTAAAAATAACATCGCAGATGCAAGAACCTTCAGTTTTTTGCATGAAATTGAAATGTTATTGGAACATGGTCTTATTAAAGGTGGTGATTTAAATAATGCGATTGTATATGTAGATAAAGAACTTTCAGCAGCTACGATGGATAAGCTGAGAGTAGCTTTTGGAAAGGATGAAATTTCAGTAAAACCAAACGGAATTCTGGATAACCTGACCTTACATTACCCTAATGAAGCTGCGAGACACAAGTTATTAGATGTAATAGGAGATTTAGCTTTGATTGGAACCCGCATTCGCGGAAAAGTTATCGCCAACAAGCCTGGACACTTTGTAAATACTCAATTTGCAAAGAAACTTTCGAAGCAAATAAAGCTGGAAAGTCGGAATAAAATTCCGCAGTTTGATGCCACTGCAACTCCTGTAAAGGATGTAAATGCTATAATGGAGATGCTACCACATAGACCTCCATTCTTGTTAGTAGATAAAATATTAGAATTAAGCGACTCGCATGTAGTAGGCTTAAAAAATGTTACCATGAACGAGCCGTTTTTTGTTGGTCACTTTCCTGGTGCACCAGTAATGCCTGGTGTTCTTATCGTAGAAGCAATGGCTCAGGCAGGAGGTATTTTAGCCTTAAGTACTGTTCCAGATCCCGAAAACTATCTAACATTTTTTATGAAGATCGATAATGTAAAGTTTAAGCAACAGGTTAATCCTGGTGACACGCTATTTTTCGATCTAAAACTAATTACTCCTATTCGACGAGGGATAGTGCATATGGAAGGAAAAGCATACGCCAATAATAAATTGGTTACTGAAGCGGAGCTTATGGCTCAAATTGTAAAAACTAAAAACGTATAAATGAATCAGCCACTTGCTTACGTCCATCCGGGCGCTAAAATTGCTAAAAATGTAGTAATAGAGCCTTTCACAACCATTCATAGTAATGTTGTGATTGGTGAAGGAACTTGGATTGGTTCAAATGTTACGATTATGGAAGGTGCTCGTATTGGAAAGAATTGTAATATTTTTCCTGGTGCTGTAATATCTGCTATTCCTCAGGATCTTAAGTTTAATGATGAAGAAACCACTGCCGAAATTGGTGACGGGACTACTATTAGAGAGTATGTAACTATAAACAGAGGGACGGCAGACAAAGGAAAAACCGTTATTGGTAAAAATTGTTGGATCATGGCGTATTGTCATATTGCACACGATTGTATTGTAGGCGATCACTGTATTTTTTCTAACAATAGTACATTAGCAGGACACATAACTGTTGGAGATTATGTAGTGTTGGCAGGAATGACAGCGGTACATCAATTTTGTATGATTGGTAATCATGCGTTTGTTACGGGAGGTTCTTTGGTTAGAAAAGACGTTCCTCCTTATGTGAAAGCCGCTCGTGAACCTTTATCATATGTAGGGATAAATTCAATTGGATTGCGAAGAAGAGGTTTTACTCCAGAAAAAATTAGAGAGATTCAGAATATATTCAGGATATTATATCAAAAAAATTATAATAATACTCAAGCTGCAGAGATCATAGAAGCAGAAATGGAGGCCACTCCAGAGCGTGATGAAATTCTGCAGTTTATAAAAAATTCAAAGCGAGGTATCATGAAAGGATACTTCAGCAATAATTAACTAATTTAAATAATCCAGGTGGTTTCATCTGGACAACACTATGGCAACAAGTTCAGACATACGAAAAGGATTGTGCATTCATTATAACAATGATATTTATAAAATAATTGAGTTTTTACACGTGAAACCTGGTAAAGGGCCTGCATTTGTAAGAACGAAGCTAAAAAGCGTCACTACGGGAAAAGTAATTGACAATACATTTTCTGCAGGTCATAAAATAGATGATGTTCGTGTTGAAACCCATAAGTTTCAGTTTTTGTATAACGAAGGAGAGTGGTATCATTTTATGAATACCGAAGATTATACTCAAATAAGACTTCTTAAAGAGGCTTTAGACACACCAGAATTAATGAAAGAGGGAGAGGTTGTAACGGTCCTTATAAATACTGAAAATAACACTCCACTTTCCGTAGAGATGCCAGCACATGTTATTTTGAAAGTAACATCTACAGAACCTGGAGTCAAAGGGAATACAGCAACAAATGCAACAAAGCCTGCTGTTATGGAAACAGGAGCCGAAGTGAATGTTCCTTTATTTATTAATGAAGGCGATAAAATTAGAATTGATACCGAAAAAGGACAATACCAAGAACGGATTAAAGAATAACTGTCTTTAATGAAAAAGACCAACGCCGAAATTGCAAAAACTGAAGCAGAATACTGGGACGAAGGAAAACTAGATCGCACCAAGATCAAAAAGCTACGTCGGCATGCCTTTTTCTATTCTTATCAACGGGAAGCTAAGATCATTCAATCAATTGTAGCAACGTTTGAGGATAAAGAAGTTCTTGAAATTGGATCTCATTCCTGGCTGCAGTGGATTAAAGGAAAAGCAAATCCGAAGAAACTCACTTGTATCAATATTTCTCAAGGACAGCTTAATGAAGGCAGTAAAAATGCTTCCGAAGTAGCATTCAAAACTGAATTTCATCTCATGGACGCCAACGAGCTCTCTTTTGCAGATGAGAGCTTTGATGCGGTTTATGGAGGCGCTATTTTGCATCATCTCGATATAGAAAAATCTATTGGGCACATCCATCGAGTGTTAAGACCTGAAGGTGTTATTATGTTTACGGAGCCCCTAAACATGAATCCTATCTATAAGATTTACAGAAAGTTGCATCCAAAAGAACGTACTCCAGATGAACATGCCTTGGTAGCCTCAGACTTTAAACTTATTAGAGAAAAGTTTACTTTTCAACATCATTTTTTCGACTTTTTTAGCGTATTCACTGGCTTTATCGCGTTAAAGATTTATGGGGATAAAAACTATGATAACTGGATTAACAAACTTGGATATTCGTTAGATGTTATGCTATCTAAAGTTCCTTTCCTACATTTTTTGTTCGCTCGGGTTATTATTTATGGAAAAAAACGGTAGATTTAACGTATGAAATTTTCCACCCCACAAAACCTACAACAAATCGCGGAAATTTTAGACTGTGATTTCAAAGGAGATGCTTATTTTCCTGTCCTTGGAATGAATGAAATTCATGTAGTGCAACCAGGTGATATTGTCTTTGTAGATCACCCTAAGTATTATGATAAGGCATTGCAATCTGCAGCAACTATCGTGCTTATAAATAAAGAAGTAGAATGTCCAGAAGGTAAAGCGCTATTAATTTCAGATGATCCTTTTAGAGACTTTAATAAGTTGACCAATCATTTTAATCCCTTTATTGCTGCCAGAGCAGTAATAGCAGATTCTGCAGTAATAGGTAAGCATACAGTCATACAGCCCAACGTTTTTATTGGCAATAACGTAACGATTGGTGATGAATGTATCATCCATTCTAATGTTAGTATTTATGATAACACGAAAATTGGAAACGGAGTCACTATTCATGCTGGAACTGTCTTAGGGGCAGATGCTTTTTATTACAAAAACAGACCAGAAAAGTATGATAAACTTCTAAGTGCTGGAAATGTAGTGGTACACGATAATGTGGATATAGGAGCGCTATGCACGATAGACAAAGGAGTAACTGCATCTACAACGATAGGTGAGGGCTCCAAACTTGATAACCAAGTGCATGTAGGCCATGATACAATTATTGGTAAAAGATGTTTAATTGCTTCACAAGTTGGTATTGCAGGTTGTGTTCTTATAGAGGATTTTGTAACCATTTGGGGACAAGTTGGTATTACAAGTGGGGTGACAATTGGAGAAAAAGCTGTAATTTCGGCTCAGAGTGGTGTAAGTAAATCACTTCAAGGGCATAAATCCTACTTTGGAACTCCTGCAGATGATTTCAGGAAAAAATATAAAGAGCTGGCATCCATTCGTTTGATTCCGGATATAATAGAAAAATTAGATAAATTATAATGAGTAAAAGTGCAAAAGACGTTGTAAAGGAGTTTTATCTTTCAGCAATATTAAAAGACGAGTCAATTTTAGAGAGTTATTTCCATAAGGATATTGAACTTATATGGAATAGTACAGAAGGGTTATCAATACTTCACTATGATGATTTAAATGTATTCTTTGAAGAAATTAGAAGGACTTATTATGATATTAGAGCAGAAGTGAGCCATATATTAGAAGATGGTAATTTTGTGACAATACGATATAAGTATTATGTACACACCATAGAAAACCCTGATGAAGAACTCGGTATTGCACATTTTATCTGTATCTGGGAAGTCAAAGATGGAAAATTTATTAGAGGGCATCAAATAAGTCAGCCAGTTATGTCTATAGATGATACCAATAAATCATATCACAAGGTTAAAGTCTAAATTTCTTTAGTAACCGAAGCAAAACACTTACTTTTGCACCACAAAATCAGCAAATAAATTTTAATAAAATATAGAATAATTCCATGAGCGTTTTAGTAAACAAGGATTCAAAGATAATTGTACAGGGTTTTACAGGGAGTGAAGGTACTTTTCACGCCGGACAAATGATTGAATACGGAACCAATGTTGTAGGAGGGGTGACCCCAGGTAAAGGCGGACAGTCACATTTAGACAAACCCGTTTTTAATACGGTTGCTGAAGCTGTTGAGAAAACTGGAGCTGATGTTACAATTATTTTTGTGCCGCCAGCATTTGCTGCAGATGCCATTATGGAGGCTGCAAATGCAGGAATTAAAGTGATTATTACCATTACTGAAGGTATTCCCGTAGCAGATATGATTAAAGCTGCAGACTATATTAAAGATAAAGATTGTCGTTTGGTAGGCCCTAACTGTCCGGGTGTCATTACTCCAGGGGAAGCAAAAGTAGGCATCATGCCAGGATTTGTATTTAAAAAAGGACGAGTAGGTGTTGTTTCAAAATCTGGAACACTTACATATGAAGCTGCAGATCAGGTAGTAAAGCAAGGATTAGGAATTACCACAGCAATTGGTATTGGGGGTGATCCAATAATTGGAACAACTACTAAAGAAGCCGTAGAGCTCTTAATCAATGATGATGAGACAGATGCTGTTGTAATGATTGGTGAGATTGGCGGGCAACTAGAAGCAGATGCTGCTAATTGGTATAAGAATAGTGGAAGTAAAAAACCTATCATCGGTTTTATCGCAGGAGAAACCGCACCAGCAGGACGCACTATGGGTCATGCAGGAGCGATTGTTGGAGGAAGTGACGATACCGCACAGGCTAAGAAAAAGATCATGCGTGATTGCGGAATTCATGTAGTTGACTCACCTGCCGAAATAGGAAAAAAAGTAGCCGAAGTTTTAGGATAAATCCTTCCGAAGAAATTAAAAGATAAGCCCTGTAAATAGCAGGGCTTTTTTTATATTTGAATGAATCTCAATTTGGTCAAATTTGAGATGTAATTCATTTGTTCAACTAAAATTTCCCGCCTTAGCGGGCATTATTATGAAATTATTACAAGATAAAACAGTGATTATTACTGGCGGAAGCCGAGGTATTGGAAAAGGAATTGTTGAAGTGTTTGCACAACATGGGGCTAATGTAGCGTTTACCTATAATTCTTCTTCAGAGGCTGCTAATGCATTAGCAGATGAAGTTTCTAAACAGGGAGTTAAAGCAAAAGCATACCAAAGTGATGCTGCAGATTATGAACAGGCACAACAACTGGCAAAAGATGTTCTGGAAGATTTTGGGAGTATCGATGTTGTCATAAATAATGCCGGGATTACAAAAGACAATCTTTTAATGCGAATGGGCGAAGAAGATTTTGATAAGGTGGTGGAAGTGAACTTAAAATCGGTTTTTAATATGACCAAGGCAGTAATGAAACCTATGTTAAAACAACGCAAGGGTTCAATTATTAATATGAGCTCTGTAGTAGGAGTGAAGGGAAATGCGGGTCAGACTAATTATGCTGCTTCTAAGGCCGGAATCATTGGCTTTACAAAATCTGTTGCATTAGAATTAGGTTCCCGCGATATTCGTTGTAATGCGATTGCACCTGGTTTTATAGAAACTGAAATGACAGGTAAACTAGACGAAGCCACCGTAGCATCATGGAGAAATGCAATCCCGTTAAAAAGAGGAGGGACTCCCGAAGATATTGCCAATGCATGTGTCTTTCTTGCAAGTGATTTGTCTTCTTATGTGACCGGACAAACGCTACACGTTGATGGTGGAATGTTAACATAAACCATTCAATAAATTTTGACTTCGTAACGACTTAATGACCGCAGAAACTATACTTTATATATGTATTGCCGCCTTTGTTTCTCTGGCAGTAGCTATTTTTATGTATGGATATAAAACACGCTATACAGGTAATTTAAGGTGGGTTTTTGGAGCACTTCGATTTATAACTTTGTTTTCAATTTTAGTACTTATCATAAACCCAAAATTTAAAAGCAATACGTACACTGTTGAAAAACCTAAGCTTCCTATCCTGCTCGATAATTCAAGCTCCATTGCAGAATTAAGAGGAAACGATAATGTACAATCATTAGCACAGGCACTTAAAGAGAATGAAGATCTCAATGAAAAATTTGACGTTAATTTCTTTAGCTTCGGAAGTGATTTTGGAGCGCTAGATTCATTGTCATTCACTGAAAAAAACACCAATATTGCCTATGCACTTTCACAAACCGATAAATTATTCAGGAGTGAACTTGCACCAACAGTTTTAGTCACAGATGGAAATCAAACATTAGGAAGCGATTACGAATTTTCTTCTGTAGCAAATAAAAATGCGATCTATCCGCTTATAGTTGGTGATTCGATACAATATACTGATCTTAAAATTGAGCAGCTAAATTCCAACAGATATGCGTTCTTAAAAAATAAGTTTCCGGTGGAAGCTATTGTTGTGTATAACGGTACTGGAAGTATCTCATCACAATTTTTAATTCAGCAGGGAGCGAACACTGTTTTTCGTGAAACAGTAACCCTTTCAGAAACAGACAATACAAAAACTATTTCACTAACATTGCCTGCTTCTAGCGTTGGATTGCAGCAATATACAGCGCAAATTTTACCTATTGAAGATGAAAAAAACACAGTAAATAATAGCAAACGTTTTGCTGTGGAAGTGATTGACCAGGCGACCAATGTGCTCGTTGTGAGTAACATTATTCATCCGGATCTAGGTGCTTTAAAAAAATCTATTACTTCTAATGAGCAACGCACATATACGGTTAAAAAGCCAACTGAAGCCGTTTCGGTTTTAAATGACTATCAGTTAATTGTTTTGTTTCAGCCAGACCGAAGTTTTGCCGCAGTATTTTCAGAAATAGATAAGCTAAAAAAGAACACACTTACTTTTGGAGGTGCGAGTACCGATTGGAGTTTTTTAAATTCAGTACAGGAAAGTTTTAGAAAAGATGTGACCAATCAAACAGAAGACGCTTCAGCTACTATAAATTCGAATTATGGAACGTTTGCGGTGGAGGATATCGGATTTGATGACTTTCCGCCCTTACAAACTAATTTTGGTGCGCTCGAAATCACCGTTCCTCATGAGACTTTATTACAGCAAAACATAGATGGGTTTGATAGCGGAAGCCCAATGCTTGCCACGAGTGAGTTAAATGGAAAACGCGATGCTATTTGGGACGGAGAAGGAATTTGGAAATGGCGTGCACAATCCTATAGAGACACGAAAAGTTTTGAGAAATTTGATGAATTTACTGGAAAGCTAATACAATATCTGGCTTCAAATAAGCGAAGAAGCAGGTTGGAAGTAAGTAGCGAGACTTTTTACTATAATAACAATCAAATCCGTCTTTCTGCACAGTATTTTGATCAGAATTTTGTTTTTGATCCTCGAGCATCTATAAATATTACAATTAGTAATGAGGAAACCAATGAGCGAATAGTTTTTCCTTTATTGCTGAAAGATAATTTTTACGAAGTAGACTTAAACTCATTAAATGCAGGTGAATACAGATATACAGTTTCAGTAGCCAATGAAAATGTGTCACGTAGCGGAAGCTTTACTATTCTTGATTATAATGTTGAACAACAGTTTGGAAATGCCAATGTAACAAAACTTCGTAGGCTTGCGACTAATAGCGGTGGAAAGTCCTACTTTTTATCAGAATATCCAGAACTTATTCGTACCTTATTATCAGACACAAATTATCAATCTATTCAAAAAAGTGAACAAAAAATTGTTCCATTAATCGACTGGAAATACTTGTTAGCAATCATTGTTGCAGCATTGGCTGCCGAGTGGTTTATTAGAAAATACAACGGACTTATATAACTTAAACTAAAATTATCATGGAAAAATTACCAAAAATTGCAATTCCCGTCATAGTTGTTGCAATCATTTTAATTATCGTACTGGCAAAATCTGCCGTAACTATCTCATCTGGTGAAGCAGGCGTTTTATACAAAACTTTTAGCGGGGGAGTTGTCACAGATGAAGCGCCATTAGGAGAAGGATTTCATTTAATTGCACCCTGGAACGATGTATTTGTGTACGAAGTACGCCAGCAGGAATTATTCGAACAAATGAAAGTACTATCCTCCAACGGATTAGAAATTCAGATCGATGCTTCAGCTTGGTATGAGCCAGTTTATTCAGATCTGGGAAATTTACACCAATCGTTGGGAGAGAATTACCTAGGTAGAGTCATTCAGCCAGCCATTCGTAGTGCTGCCAGAAGTGTGGTAGGGCGATATACACCAGAGCAATTGTATAGTAGCAAGCGTGATGTAATACAGGATGAAATTTTTGCTGAAACCAAAAAGATCCTAGATAAGCAATATGTGCAATTAAATGAAGTACTCGTACGTGATGTGACGCTGCCAAGAACTATTAAAGATGCTATTGAACGTAAACTGAAGCAGGAACAAGAATCATTAGAGTATGAATTTAGATTAGTAACGGCATCAAAAGAAGCAGAAAAAGTGATTATTGAAGCGGAAGGAAAAGCCGAATCAAACAGAATTTTAAGCGCTTCTTTAACTGATAAAATACTTCAAGATAAAGGAATAGATGCCACTATCAAACTTTCAGAATCACCTAATACTAAAGTAATTGTTATTGGCTCTGGAGAATCTGGAATGCCTCTTATTCTGGGAAATAATTAAATAGTAATCTAGCTTAAAAAGTAAAAATCGTTCTTTTAAAAGAGCGATTTTTTTTATGCCTTCTTTTTATCCCACAAAATAAATATCACAACTGCTGAAAGTATAGCTATAGTAATTAAAACTACAGCACCAAGAATATTTCCGTAGATTACATAGCCTGTGGCAAATAAAGATGAATACACAAATACAATCCCAAGTAACATCGATGCAAAGTCAATGGTAAAGCGATCATGGGTTTTCTTTAGAGAAATATGATGTTCTTGTGCAACTTTTTTGAAGGTACTCCAGCCTTTTCCGTAGGGAGTTACAGAATTGTAAAAATTAGCCAAAGTCTTTGTCTCTGTTGGTCTAGTCAAAAAGGTGACTGCGAGCCAGCTTATGGTAGTAATGGCAACTCCGTAGATAAGTTTCTCATAGTCTTCTAACCCTAAATTTGTAAATTCAAAGAACAGTGCCACAATGAAGGAGACGATCATTCCTGTAATTTCACTATACGCATTGACACGCCACCAAAACCATCTTAGTATAAATATTAATCCAGTACCTGCACCTATCTGCAATAAAATGGCAAACGTACTTAACGCACTACTTAATGCTAAGGCGAGTAACGCAGAGAATGCCATTAATACAATGGTTGAGATACGTCCAATAGAAACCAATTCTTTTTCTGAAGCTTCAGGCTTTACAAAACGTTTATAGAAATCTAATGAGATATAAGACGAGCCCCAGTTTAAATGAGTAGAAATAGTACTCATAAATGCTGCAATCAAGGAAGCAACTACTAGACCTAACAATCCTGCCGGAAGATTAGTAAGCATCGCTGGATAGCCAAGATCATGTCCTAGCACTGCATTTGGAAACTCATTCCCGATATCAGATAATTGCGGGTACAACACTAAAGAAGCCAATGCAATAATAATCCATGGCCAAGGTCGCAGCGCATAGTGTGCCACATTAAATAGTAGGGTAGCGCCAATTGCATTTTTTTCATCTTTAGCACTCAGCATTCGCTGAGCAATGTACCCACCACCACCTGGCTCAGCACCAGGATACCAAACGCTCCACCATTGTACAGCAATAGGAATGATTAATAAAACCAATAGTGATTTAGTATCATTAAAATCGGGTAAAAAATTTAATTTATCTGAAACATTTTCGTGCGCCAGTAAGTTTTCTAATCCGCCAATTTCTGGCATCGATACTATATAATATGCTGCCCAAACAGATCCAATCATCGCAATGATAAATTGAAGAAAATCTGTAAAAATGACTCCTCGCAACCCTCCTAATGAACTATAAGCTACGGTAATAATTGAAGCATATAACACACACTCCCAAGGAGCTAACCCGAACATGATGCCACCAATCTTAATGGCTGCTAGACAGACCGAAGCCATGATCATCACATTAAAAAAAACTCCTAAATATAAGGCTCTAAACCCTCTTAGAAATGCAGCTTCTTTACCGCTATACCGTAATTCATAAAATTGCAAATCGGTAAGCACCTTAGAGCGTCGCCATAATTTTGCATACACAAAAACAGTGAGCATTCCTGTGATTAAAAAGGTCCACCAAACCCAGTTTCCTGAGATTCCATTTTGTCGTACAATGTCTGTAACAAGATTGGGTGTGTCTGCAGAAAAAGTGGTAGCCACCATAGAAATACCCAAAAGCCACCAAGGCATATTTCGACCTGAAAGAAAAAACTCTTGTGTGTTTTTTCCAGATCTTCGGGCAACAATGATTCCTATCAATAAAAAGAGCGCAAAAAAGGATAGAATAAGAATCCAGTCTAGGGTTGCCAGTTTCATACTTAGTTGTTTTTAAAATACTTTAAGACTTTCTGCCTGTGCTACCCAATTATCACGTTCAATACGCCCTGGGAAGAAATCGATCAATTCGGTAATTACGATGATATCATGGGGTTTTAATCTACTAATCTGGTCATAATTATATATCCCAATTTCATTTAGTTTGCGTTCAATATATGGTCCAATTCCATGAATTTGAGTAAGATCATCCTTAGTATCACTATCTGCATAACCAAAACTATCGAAGTCTAATTCATTTTCTTCTGTATCTTCCTGTTGTGAAGTTGCATTGTAGGTTATATAAGTAGTACGAGCTTTCTCTGGGATAGAAGGTGGTTTTATTTCTTTTTCTGAAACAGTTTCTTTATGTTCATTCTCCTGTGCTTGCTGTTTTACAACTTCTACAATTTTTGGTTTTATTTCTGTAAAAATGGTTTCTATATCACTTACCGATCTTTTACTCTGAAGTGTATTTACTTCCTTTTTTAATCGTTTGATCAGTTTTTCGCTTTTTCCTTCTGCAAAACGATATGCTAAAAAATACCCTACTAGGAAAGTGCTAAACATAAGTAGCGCAATCCCTAGGTATTGTTCAATATTTTCTATGAAGTTGGTTAGACTTTCCATTTATTTTCTGAATTTTATTTCAATCCGCTGATTCAATCTACGGCCGCGCTCTGTATTATTAGAATAGATTCCCTTGGCTTCACCTTCAGATATTGCTTGGATTCTGTTTCTGTCTATTCCACCTTTTTCTACTAAATACCAACGTACCTGTCTAGCATGTGCTAACGCAATGTCATAATTATCATTTGCATTACCACCATTCCCTGTATGACCTATAACAGTTAGTTTTAGATCGGGATCTAAATTCATAAGCTGCTGAACGTTTGTGGTTAGATCTTTTAATCGCTGATTTACCAATACCTGATTCCCAGAATATCGTGGATACACTGTAATGTTTTCGGGTATAGCCTCTTTATCCAAAACAGCCGCACTGGGATCATAATCTTTAAACTGAAGCTGAATTCCATTGTCTGCAACACCTTCAGGAGAAAAAGAAATATCTTTGATACTTGACTTTACTGAAATCCGTTCAGAAGGAATACCACCTTTAATCATAAGATTTTTTAGCATGTTTCCCCGCTGATACCCATGATTAGGAGTTTCAAAACTTTCCGAAGGGGAATAAAGCGATATTATTTCAACTTGTTTATCGGCGTTCATCTCCAGATATTGTTTTACAAAAGGTAAATAGTTCGCATTTGATGGCGGAATAGTTATCAATTTTGAATCCTTTTTAATTTGAATCCCTTCCTTAAAAGAAAAAAGAGTTTCGCCGTTCTTTAAAGTTGCTGTAAATCCTTTGGCAGTAGTAGCTGCGAGGGAGTTATCTGTCGTGCTAATTTTTGTAGTAATTGTATCAGTGTCTACTTTAGATTCATACAAAGGGAGAGAGTCATATTTTTTTTCATTCAGTGCATTTTCTGAAGCTGTGATGGAAGTTTTAGCCAAAGAATTTTCAGACTGTAACACAGAATAAATCCACAATCCAAAAAATGCCCATACAATGAATACTAAAAAAGAAATTAAAAAATGCTTCATTGTGACTCTAAATGCCTCTAAATGTTTTTGTTAATTATAAGCTGCTCTATTCTATCAAATCTAAATAAAATAGTTTGTTTTACTTAACATTTATTTAATATGTTTTAAACAGAGTAGTAAACATTTTTTGTAGTACATTTGAAGCTCAATTATGAACAGAACTATTTTACATCACCACCATATTTTTTTCCACGCTCCTGCGAGGTAAAAGGATATTGATGTAATTTACACCATATATTTTAAACCCGTTTGAGCAATCAAGCGGGTTTTTTGTATTTAGACCAAAACGAAAACCAAATAAAGAAAATACTTTTTAAAATTTAAAACCACAAATGAAATTAAAAATTGCAGTACAGAAATCTGGAAGATTAAACGAAGACTCCTTAGGACTTCTTAAAGATTGTGGGATTTCTATCGATAATGGGCGTGATCAATTAAAAGCCGAAGCCAAAAATTTTCCAATGGAAATTTATTATTTGAGAAATGGGGACATTCCGCAGTATTTAAAAGATGGCGTAGTAGATTGTGCCATCATTGGAGAAAATGTTCTGGTAGAAAAAGGAAACGGAATTAGTATTGCAGAAAAATTGGGTTTTTCAAAATGCAGAGTTTCATTGGCTATCCCTAAATCTGAAAAATACACTACGATTAACGACCTAAATGGGAAACGTATTGCGACTTCGTATCCTGAAACCACAAAAAATTATTTGGCTTCAAAAGGTATTTCTGCCGACTTGCATATTATTAATGGAAGTGTTGAAATAGCGCCTAACATAGGGCTTGCAGATGCCATTTGTGATATTGTGAGTAGTGGTAGCACCCTATTTAAAAACAACCTGAAAGAAGTAGAAGTAATGATGAAAAGTGAAGCAGTATTGGCTGTTTCGCCAACAATCTCTTCGGAAAGAAATACCATCCTTGAAAAATTACGTTTTAGAATACAGTCTGTTTTAAAGGGAAGAGACTCCAAATATGTCTTACTTAATGCGCCTAATGAAAAATTAGAGCAGATCACTACTATTCTCCCTGGTATGAAAAGCCCCACAATTTTACCATTAGCTCAAGAAGGGTGGAGTAGTATCCACTCGGTGATCGATCAGGAGGAATTCTGGGACATTATCGATAAGCTTAAAGAAGCTGGCGCCGAAGGCATTCTGGTATGTCCTATTGAGAAAATGGTATTATAATCTGAAAATAATAAAATGAAAAAGATACAATATCCTGAAAGTTCTACCTGGACAGAAATTTTAAATCGTCCCACTCAAACAGTTTCCGACATTGAAGCGACGGTGAAAGAGATTTTTTCTGAAGTAGCTAAAAAAGGAGATGCTGCGGTTAAAAAATATACCAATCTATTTGATGGAATGACCCTTGATACGCTTCAGGTTTCTGAAGCTGAATACAATTCGGCCTCAGTTTCAAAAGAATTAGCAGACTCAATTGCACTTGCAAAGAGAAATATTGAGAAATTTCATACCGCTCAAAAAACGGAAACGATTTCAATCGAAACCATGCCAGGTGTGCAATGCTGGCAAGAAAAAAGACCCATTCAAAAAGTTGGGTTGTACATTCCTGGCGGCTCGGCACCTTTATTTTCTACTATTTTGATGTTGGCTGTGCCAGCACAATTAGCAGGGTGTAAGGAAATCGTGTTGTGTTCTCCACCTGATAAAAACGGAAATATTCATCCTGCCATCTTATATACAGCAAGGCTTTGCGGGGTTTCCAAGATTTATAAAGTAGGAGGGATTCAAGCGATTGCAGCGATGACATTTGGAACTTCAACTATTCCACAAGTATATAAGATTTTTGGTCCAGGAAACCAGTTTGTGACCGTTGCCAAGCAATTGGCAACTAATTATGGTGTGGCTATTGATATGCCTGCTGGCCCCAGCGAATTGCTAGTCTTTGGTGATGATACTGCAAATGCAGCCTTTGTAGCAAGCGATTTGTTGAGTCAGGCAGAACATGGAACTGATAGTCAGGTGATCTTGGTGACGACCTCTATAAAACTACTTAATGAGGTTGAAAGCGAAGTTGCTGCTCAACTAGAACAATTACCGCGGAAAGAAATTGCTTCAGAAGCCATTAAAAACTCAAAGTTACTCTTGGTAGCTTCAGAAGAAATAGCATTACAATTGATAAATCAATATGCCCCAGAACACTTTATTGTTGTCTCCAAAAATGAACACTTTTTTATAGAAAATATTCAGAATGCTGGTTCTGTATTTATTGGAAATTACACACCTGAAAGTGCCGGGGATTACGCTTCAGGAACAAACCATACATTACCAACAAACGGTTATGCAAAGCAATACAGTGGTGTAAATCTCGACAGTTTTATGAAAAGTATGACCTTTCAGAAAATATCAAAAGAAGGAATTAAAAAGATAGGTACAGCGATTGAAATTATGGCTGAAGCAGAAGGATTACAGGCCCATAAAAATGCTGTAACACTTCGCTTAAAGAAAATTGACTAAATGTTAAAAAGGCCCTGCTTTCGCAGGTAATACTTATGAAAAAAAATGAAGTACATAATTTAGCACGAACAAGTATCGCTCAATTACAACCCTACAGTAGTGCTCGAGACGAATTTACAGATTTTGAATTGGATATGGTATTTCTCGATGCGAATGAAAATCCGTTTTCGACCGATGTAAATCGATATCCAGACCCGCAACAACGCGATGTCAAGTCATTATTAGCCGCTCAGAAAGGAATAACAGCATCAAAAATTCTTCTAGGAAACGGAAGTGATGAAGTGTTAGATCTTTTGTTTAGAGCCTTTTGTGAACCTAATGTAGATAATGTAATCACCTTGCCGCCAACCTATGGAATGTATAAGGTGCTGGCAGATATTAATGCAATTGAGAATAGAGAGGTGTTACTGAGCACTAATTTTGAACCTAAGGTTTTAGAAATTCTGAAAATTCAGGATGAGAAATCAAAGTTGTTGTTTCTATGTTCACCAAATAACCCTACAGGAAATACTTTTTCTGAAGCATCAATACTTCGATTGTTAGAAGAATTTAATGGCTTGGTTGTAATCGATGAAGCATACATCGATTTTTCTGAAACGGACAGTTGGTTAAACAAATTAAAAAAATACCACAATCTCGTTATTACTCAGACACTCTCAAAAGCATATGGTATGGCAGGAATTAGATTAGGAATATGTTATGCTTCAGAAGAGATAATTGCACTTTTGAATAAAATCAAGCCACCCTATAATATTAACGAATTAACGCAGCAACGCGCTTTTGAAAGATTAGTGAATATTGAAGATGTTTCAAACGAAGTAGAACATATCTTAGAAGAAAAAACGAGCGTATCTAAACAATTACTTGAAATCCCATTTATAGAAAAAATCTATCCTTCCGAAGCTAATTTTATATTGGTAAAAGTCGATGACGCAACAAAAAGATATACCCAACTACTTAAACAAGGGATTGTTGTACGAAACCGAAGCAATCAGCCTTTATGCGAAAACACCTTGCGATTGACAATTGGTACTTCCGCAGAAAATAAAAAATTAATCAAATCACTACAAAAGATAATTTAACCCTATGAAAAAAGTATTATTTATAGACAGAGACGGAACGATTATTAAAGAAACCGTAGACGAGCAGATCGATGCTTTCGAAAAAATGATCTTTTATCCAAAAGCATTTACTTATTTAGGTAAAATTGCTTCGGAGTTGGATTACGAGCTGGTGATGATTACCAATCAGGATGGATTGGGAACCGAATTATTTCCCGAAGAAACGTTCTGGCCGGTACACAATTTTATACTAACCTCTTTTGAAAATGAAGGGGTCGTTTTTGACAAAGTATTTCTGGATCGAACTTTTCCACATGAAAATACAAATACTAGGAAACCTGGAACAGGTTTATTGACCGATTATTTTTCTGAAGCTTATGATCTCAAAAATAGTTTTGTGATAGGCGATCGACTTACCGATATGGAACTCGCTAAAAATCTAGGAGCTAAAGGAATTTTTATCAATGATGATACTAATTTAGGCACTTCAGAAATTACAGTAAAGAGAGAAGAGCTGGACACTTATATTGCAAAAGAGACCAATGACTGGCAGCAGATCTATGAGTTTTTAAAGCTGAAAGACAGGACCAGTGACATACGCAGAAAAACTAATGAAACAGACATTGCTATCAAATTAAATCTAGATGGCACTGGAAAGAGCACCATCGATACGGGAATTGCTTTTTTTGACCACATGTTGGATCAGTTGGCCCGTCATGGTCAAATGGATCTGGAAATACAGGTAAAAGGTGATCTGGAAGTAGATGAACACCATACCATTGAAGATACCGCCATTGCGCTAGGAGAAGTCTTTCAAAAAGCTCTAGGAAATAAACTAGGTATGGAACGCTATGGCTTTTGTTTGCCCATGGATGATTGTCTGGCACAGGCCGCGATTGATTTTGGCGGTCGAAACTGGTTGGTGTGGGAAGCAGAATTTAAACGCGAAATGATTGGGCAAATGCCTACCGAAATGTTTTTCCATTTCTTTAAAAGCTTTACAGATGGTGCCAAAGCAAATCTGAATATTAAAGCAGAAGGCACAAACGAACACCATAAGATTGAAGCTATATTTAAAGCGTTTGCAAAAGCGATCAAGATGGCGGTGAAACGGGATACTGAAAAGATGGTATTGCCAAGTACAAAAGGAGTTCTTTAAATTAGAAATACGAGATTTGAAAATAGAAAAGCAAAATATTGTAATTATAAATTACGGCGCAGGAAATATTAAAAGCATTCAGTTTGCCTTAAAACGGTTGGGCTACGAAGGAATTTTGAGTGAGGATGAAAGTGTGATTAGGAGTGCTAATAAGGTGATTTTTCCTGGTGTGGGAGAAGCAAGTAGTGCGATGCAAAAACTAAGAAGTACGGGTCTGGACAAGGTGATTCCTTCCTTAACACAGCCAGTTTTAGGAATATGTCTGGGAATGCAGCTAATGTGTACTTCTTCGAAAGAGGGAAACACTAAAGGGCTAGGCATTTTTAATGTGGATGTAGTAAAGTTTTCTTCGGAAAAGAAAGTCCCTCAAATTGGTTGGAATACCATTGAAAACTTAAAAACTAAGTTGTTTTCTACTATTGCTGAAGCTTCCTATATGTATACCGTTCATAGTTATTATGCGCCTAGCTGTACTGAAACTATCGCAACAACGACCTATGGGATATCTTATTCTGCAGCGTTGAAAAAAGATAACTTTTATGGAGTTCAATTTCATCCAGAAAAAAGCAGTGCGACAGGAGAAGTAGTATTGAAAAATTTTTTAAACCTAAACGAACCTACTAAATCATAAATTTTGAGAATTATTCCAGCCATAGACATTATCGACGGAAAATGTGTTCGCTTACGTAAAGGCGATTACAGCACTAAAAAAATCTACAATGAGCATCCGTTAGAGGTTGCCAAACAGTTTGAAGCACACGGCATTCAATTTCTACATTTGGTAGATCTTGACGGAGCAAAAAGTAAACATATTGTAAATCATAAAGTGTTGGAGCAGATTGCTTCTCAAACCAGCCTACAAATTGACTTTGGTGGCGGATTAAAAACCGATGATGATTTACGAATTGCTTTTGATAGTGGAGCTACTCAGATCACAGGAGGAAGCATTGCAGTTAAGGATAGAGAAACTTTTATTGCCTGGATAGAAAGTTATGGTTCAGATAAAATTATTTTAGGAGCTGACGTATTAGATGAAAAAGTAGCTGTGAGTGGCTGGCAGGAAGAAAGTACCGAAGAGTTGATCCCTTTTATTAAATCATACTTGTTAAAAGGAATTGAATATGTAATCTGTACAGATATTAGTAAAGACGGAATGTTACAGGGCCCTAGCTTTGATCTGTATAAAAAAATCATTTCTGAAAGTCAGCAAAATATAAAGTTAATAGCTTCTGGTGGCATTTCAACATTTGAGGAACTGCCCAAATTAGCTGAAATAGGCTGCGAAGGCACCATTATCGGGAAGGCGATCTATGAAAATAGAATCAGTTTAAAACAATTAGAAAAATTTATACTCAATAACAAATGCTAACAAAAAGAATTATTCCCTGCTTGGATATTAAAAACGGGCGCACTGTAAAAGGTGTCAACTTTGTTAACTTAAGAGATGCGGGCGATCCTGTGGAGCTGGCAAAGCTATATTCTGAAAATGGAGCCGATGAATTGGTGTTTTTGGATATTTCAGCGACTGAAGAACGTCGAAAAACCCTAGCAAATTTAGTATTGAATGTAGCTGAAGCCATCAATATTCCATTTACAGTGGGTGGCGGAATTTCAAGTGTTGAGGATGTGGATGTATTACTTCAGAATGGAGCCGACAAAGTCTCTATCAATTCGGCAGCCATTAAACGGCCAGAGCTGATTAATGAATTGGTAGCAAAATTTGGGAGTCAGTGCATCGTTGTCGCCATTGATGCTAAAAACCTTCATGGAGAATGGGTCGTCCATTTGATGGGCGGGAAAGTGCCCACCCAATTAAACTTGTTTGATTGGGCAATGGAAGTTTCAGAGCGAGGTGCTGGAGAGATTTTATTTACTTCTATGGACAATGATGGGACCAAGGACGGATTTGCCAATGAAGCGCTTGCCAAACTTTCAGAAAGTATTAATATTCCAGTAATCGCTTCGGGTGGTGCAGGAAATATGCAGCATTTTGTGGATACATTCAGTAAAGGGAAAGCAGATGCCGCTTTGGCTGCGAGTGTGTTTCACTTTAAAGAGATAGAAATTTCAGCATTAAAAAAAACACTTTCAGAAAAAGGAATATCAGTAAGAAACTAAATTATAAAAAATTAAATAGAGAAAACATGGAGATTAATTTTGATAAATACGAAAACGGATTAGTACCTGCAATTATTCAGGACAGCATCACAAAAAATGTATTGATGCTGGGTTTTATGAATCAGGAGGCTTTCAGTAAAACTGAAAAAGAGAAAAAGGTAACTTTTTTTAGCCGAAGCAAAAATAGACTTTGGACAAAAGGAGAAGAGAGTGATAATTTTTTAAATATAGTTGATGTCAAATTAGATTGTGATAATGACACACTTTTGATTATGGCAGATCCAGAAGGACCTGTTTGTCACAAAGGAACAGATACCTGTTGGGGTGAAAAGAATGTTTCCAATTTTGGATTTCTTTCGTATCTGGAAGAAGTCATTGAAGACCGTAAAAATGACAAAGAACAACAAAATAGTTATGTTGCTTCCCTGTTCAGAAAAGGAATAAATAAAATTGCACAAAAAGTAGGCGAAGAAGCAGTAGAAGTGGTGATAGAGGCGAAGGATGAAAATGACCTTGATTTTTTAAGTGAAAGTGCCGATTTGCTATTTCATTTTATGGTGCTATTGCAAGCAAAAGGGTTTCATTTGAGAGATGTTGAAAAAACCTTGCAATCACGTCATAAGTTCGATAGAAACGAATAAAAAATCAACTAAGCGGAAAATTATAAACTTATGGTTTTCCGCTTAGTATAATTATAATTTTGCAGTAATTCCCTGCGCTATACTCGTCCAGTTTCCTGTTTTACCTACTTTTTCACCTAGGCGGACAATGATAACTTTTTTACTTGGATTTACATAGATATGTTGTCCTAAGATGCCTTCTGCTTCAAACGAATTATCTTTCTGATTGATCCACCACTGGTGTTGGTAATAGGCTACACTGGCTCCTGTCGTGTCTATTTTTGTCGAATTCTCTACCCATTCTTTCGATACTATTTGTTTTCCATTCCAGTTTCCTTTATTAAGGTATAAACGTCCTAGTTTTGCAAAATCACGAGCTCTCGCATTGACACAGCAAAAAGTCTTTTCTACGCCTTCTTTTTTACGGTCTAAACTCCAACTGGCATCATACTCCATCCCTAAGGGTTTCCAGATTTTTTCTTCCAGATAGGTAGAGATTGTTTTCTTACCAAGAGCAGCATCTAATACTAATCCGAGTACCTGACTGTCACCACTACTGTATTTAAATCTAGTTCCAGGAGTATATGCAATTTCCATATTATTTATCGCTTTGTTTAAATTTGTTCCATAATAAAAGGTTGCAGCGTCTCCAAATGGATTCGTATAACTTTCTTTAAAATTAATACCAGAAGTCATATTTAAAAGATGTTCAATCGTTACCTCTTTGAAGCGCTCGTCTTTTAACTGTGGAAGGTAATTTGTGATTGGCTCTTGGATAGATTTTATCTGTCCGTCATCTAAAGCACACCCTATAAGAATAGAAAGAATAGATTTTCCTATTGAAAATGAATTAACAATCGAACTTTCTTCGTACGAATTGAAATAATTTTCATATTTAATAGAATCATTCTGGATAATTATGTAAGCAACTGTTTTGTTAGATATGAGGTAGTCCTCAAATGTAATTTTCTCTTTTACTCCATTGACAGTTAATGTTAGCGAATCCTGAATAAATTGTTTTGAAGATTTTTGAAACTGAAAAGAATTTTCAGGTTTTTCAATTATTCGATTTGGAAATATTTTATGATCGGTAATATTAGCATAATTATAATAGGCAAATCGACCTATTTTACAAGATGAAAAACTAATAACAATTAGAAAAGCAATAAGGATAGTTTGTGGTTTCATGACTTTAAGTTTATTTCTGAAGCTTCAGAAGTGATACATTTTTATTACAACAAACATACAATTGGTAAACTGATACGACTAGTAAATAGGGTTGATTGGGGCGAAATTACTCCTCTGTGTGGTAAAATAAAACGTCTTAACTTTAAGAGGGGCTAAATACATTTTAAGTGTGGTAAAAAATCTACAAGCTTAAAATCGATTTTACATTTTCAGCATAGGTTTTAGATACTGGTATTTCAGTTTCCGAAGTAAGTATTAAATGTAATTTTCCTGAAACCATTTTCCATTGTACAAAATGATGTGGATTTATAATGTAGGATCGATGGGTTCTCAATAATTCGGGCACAACAGATTCTACTTTAGATAAAGTATTTCTTATTAATTGTTTTTTTAGATTATTACCATTTGAATAAGTTACCTCTACATAGTTATCGTCAGCTTTTACATAAATAAGATCGGTGAAATGTAACCGCAAGCCTTCGTATGTTCCTTCACCTTCAATTTCTATTTTTTGGTCTTCTAATTTTTTTTCAAAATACCTCCCAAACGCCCATCGCCCTATTGCTAGGATTGGCAGTATGGTAGCAATGGCTGGAAGATAGATGCTAAATAAGAAATAGGATAAAGTATAAGGGTTCTGTTCTCCATAAACGATTATATATAAATAGATACCTCTAGAAAGTAGGAATCCAAATAAAAAAAGTAAAATAAAAAATAGAAGTTCACTCCAGGCAGTCCAGTTTCTCTTGTTTACTTTATAAATATAATTTTGTAACGTTAGACTACCTAAATAGGCTATTGCACCAGCTAATCCATAAAAGGGCAGGAAAAGCAATTTTTCTTTAAAATTAAATTGATTGGTATCAAGAGGTTCTGTTAAAGCTAAAAATAAAAAAATCCAAAATGCTAATCCGAGTGATATCAATACATGATGTCGAAATTCAGGATCAAAAGGGTAGGTTTTTTTAAACAAGGAGAATATTTTATTGAACTAAAAATTTAAAAATATAAAAATAGTTTAGTTTTCCTATCTTTAAAATTCATTTTAAAAGTATGACTGCAAGAAAAAAGAAAAGAAGGCTCAAAATTCCTATAATTAAAAGGGCTATTATTCATAATGAAGCTCCCGGAACGGTTACCTACACCGGAAAAAAAGCTAACATTTCTACTAAGGTAGAAATTATAGATTATAACAAGGATCATTATAGTAGAGTTGATTCTGAAAATATTGAAGATGCTTTTGGCTTTGAATCCTCCAAACATATTACGTGGATCAATATTAATGGTCTTAACAATACTAAAGAAATAGAACGGCTTGGTGAATATTATAATTTACATCCGCTTATTCAGGAAGATATAGTAACTACGAATCAGCGTCCAAAAATGGACGAATATGAAGAGTATCTCTTTATTGTTTTTAAGATGTTACACTATACAGACGAAGGAGATTTTATAAATGAGCACGTAAGTATGGTGGTTGGAAAAGATTACGTGACGACTTTTCAGGAAGCAGATGGTGATGTGTGGGACGGATTAAGAGACCGATTAGAAAATGCAAAAGGGAGGGTTCGAAATACCGGCGCCGATTATTTGATGTTTGCACTTCTTGATGCTATAGTAGATAATTATTTTAGTGTTATTGAAACTTTAAGTGGGAAGATAGAATATATTGAAGATCAACTTTTTGAAGATAAAGTAGAAGATGATATTACACAGGACATACAAGTGCTTAAAAAGGAAATTCTTCGAATACGAAGGGCGGTAGTTCCGTTACGGGAAGTAATTAACAGGTTAGAAAAAACAGATACAGAACTAATCGAAAGTAGAACTCAAAACTATATTCGCGATCTCTATGATCATATTATTCAGGTCTCTGAAAGTGTCGATATTTATCGTGAAATGATCTGGGGATTAATGGACATGTACATGACAACTATTAGTAATAAAATGAATGAAGTAATGAAGGTATTAACCATCATGGCTTCTATTTTTATTCCGTTGACATTTATGGCAGGTATCTACGGAATGAATTTCGAGTACATTCCAGAACTTCAATATAAGTACGGGTATTTTGTGCTATGGGGAGCAATGATACTAGTGTTCTTCGGATTACTGTACTATTTCAAAAGAAAGAAATGGTTATAGTTCAGTAGATAGCTTGGAGTCACAATTTCCAGTAAAACAAAAAGTCTTTCTAAATTTAGAAAGACTTTTTTGTATTAAATGGTAGCTGAAAAATGATACTTAGCTAAGCCATCCATTTTTTGCTGCTCCCTTACTATAAAAGTATAAAAAGATAGCAATAGTTATTACTATAAGTGGCATAATAAGCGATTGTGGCCCTAATACGCCAACAGAATCCATTCCAAAGATCCAATACCCCATTTGTATTAATATTGCGATTAGAGATATTAAAAACAAGGGTACGGCCAGTTTTTTGCGCATTAGTAATAATACACTTGCTAAAGTTCCACCAAAGACGGCAATTGCATATACCCAGATACCCCAGCTAGGGGCATTATTCATCATTTCTACCTGTTCTGCGGGTAAAGTTGCTTTAATTTCGTCTGTCATTAAAAAGTTTTCTGAAGCCCAGAAAAATATACCGATTAGATTCCATAATAAGGCAATAACGGCAATGATCCAGAAGCCTGAGCCTGGTTTGTTTGTTGTAGTCATAACTTTTGGTTTAAGGTTGTTAAGATATAAATGTACTAATTTTTAGGGTATCTTTATATTCTAAATCAAAACTATGAGTGTAGTCATTCCACAATCCTCTTTTGAATTTCTAAAAAAATTAAAACAAAACAATCATCGTGATTGGATGCAAGATCATAAAAAGGAATATCTGGCAAACGAAAAAGTGCTTAAAAAGTTCTATGCCGAAGTCGAAAATGGTTTGAATAAAACAGATGAAATCGCAAAGCAGAAGATCTTTAGAATTCATAGAGACATCAGGTTTTCAAAAGATAAAACTCCTTATAACTCTCACCGTAGTGTTAGTTGGAGCAGGGCAGGAGCCCAACGTCGTGGTGGATATTACCTCCGTTTAGAACCAGGAAATTCTTTTTTGGCAGGTGGGTTTTTTGGACCAGAACCTTCAGATCTGTTACGAATTCGAAAAGAATTTGAGATGGATGCTTCAGAAATACGTGAAATCTTGAAGCAAAAAGACTTTAAAAAAGCGTTCGGTGGTTTTAATCAGGAATATACGGTAAAAACTGCTCCTAAAGGTTTCAGTAAGGATGACCCCAATATTGATCTTATTCGTTTAAAAAGCTACTTTGTGCAGCATCCCTTTACAGATGAAGAAGTGTTTGCAGTAGATTTTAAAGAAAAACTAATATATCATTACGAATTACTTCATCCATTTTTTACTTATATGAGCGTAGTCTTAACGACAGATCTTAACGGAGTGTCGTTGATCGATTAGGCAACCATATCAAATAACTGCACATGACTTTGAAGTCGTTCTTTAACAATGTTCATCATTCGTTTATTGAGTGCAGATGAATTCTGAATATACGTTTCATATTCTTGTAGCGTAAATTGACCTATAATAATTCCTTTTAATGAATTGCGAAATTTTGTGTTTTTCTGAATGGCATTTTCAATATAATTCAACCGCTGATCAATTGTGAGCGTATGAAAAACATTTTTCATTTTCTGAATATAATTTCTAAAAACAGCTACTAATAATTCATTCTGAAGTTTTGCAATAGGGCGTAGCGTTTCATTCTGAAACTTTTCATCTGCACTCATTCCCGGCAATATTCTGGCGGACGAAATTTCGGGTCGAATTTCAAGTAAGTAGGCATCTCGGGTTTTCATAAGAACTTTGTTTTAATAAATGTATAAAATTCAGATGGTAATTCTTGAAGATTATCATGAAGTTATAAACTCCTTTTCAACAAATCGAGGCGTTAAAATCATCTTAATCCTATCTAGCATTTATAAGGGTTTGTGTACTTTTAAAATAAAAATGTATGTCTAAAACAACCTCCATAAATCCTTATACCAACCGTGAAATTGAGAGCTTCAAAACACATACCAAAAAAGAAATTGCTGAAATTCTCAAAAAAGCAGACAAACGTTTTTACACTTGGAGAGAAACTAGTTTTTCTGAACGGAAAAAATTGATGTTGGCAGCAGCTTCCGAATTAAAAAAGAATACTCAGGAATATGCCGAAAAGATAACGTTGGAAATTGGCAAACCCATCTCACAATCTATTGCCGAGGTTGAAAAATGCGCTTGGGTCTGTGAATACTACGCAAATGAAGCCGAGAACCATATGGCAGACGAGCTTATTAAGACCGATGCTCATAAAAGTTATACTAAGTATGAGCCTATTGGAGTAGTACTTGCTGTTATGCCATGGAATTATCCTTTTTGGCAGGTGTTCCGTTTTGCTGCACCCGCTTTAATGGCAGGGAATATTGGTGTTCTAAAACATGCTTCCAATGTGTTTGGCAGTGCTTTAAATATCGAAAAAGTATTTAAGCGGGCTGGTTTTCCAGATTACTGCTTTACCACTTTGCTGGTAGGAAGTGATGCAATTGAAGATATTGTTTCAAACCCTGTAATCAAAGCCGTTACTTTAACGGGAAGTGGACCTGCTGGTGCCGCCGTTGCTCAAACTGCTGGAAAACACATTAAAAAAACCGTGCTAGAACTGGGTGGTAATAATGCACTCGTAGTTTTAAAAGATTGTGACATGGATACAACCGTTGAAACATGTGTCCAAGCACGTTTTCAGAATACGGGTCAAAGTTGTATTGCAGGAAAACGCTTATTGCTTGCTGAAGAAATTTCTTCAGAATTTATTGATAAATTACTACTGAAAGTAAGAGAACTTAAAAGCGGAGATCCCACCGATAAAGATACTTTTATAGGGACTTTAGCTAGACAAGATCTTGCTGAAGAACTTGAAAAGCAAGTCAGAAAATCTGTTAAAAAAGGTGCAAAACTCTTAATAGGAGGAAATAGACAGGGAGCCTATTTTGAACCTACAGTGCTTTCAGAAGTGACTCAAGAAATGCCAGTTTTTAATGAAGAAACTTTTGGACCAGCCTTGTCTATCACTACGTTTAAATCTATTGATGAAGCTATCGAACTCTCGAATAACTCGAAATTCGGATTGGGAGTGTCTGTCTTTACTCAAGATATTGAAGCGGCAGAAAAACTTGCGTATCGTTTTGATGAAGGTGCTGTTTTTATAAATGAACTGGTTAAAAGCGATCCCCGCTTACCTTTTGGTGGGGTTAAGGAAAGTGGATACGGCAGAGAGTTAAGCTCCCACGGCATACGGGAGTTTTTAAACAGGAAAACCATCTATATAAACAACTAAAGTATGAATTTTGGAAAAGTAGAGAATCCTAGCGAAATTGATTTCACATTACCACCAGATCATCCTGATACCAAAAAAGTACTTTCTGTTTTCGATCCGCCTTCCGTTCCTAATTTATATGTTGGATGTGCTAAATGGAATAAAGCAGATTTAAAAGGTTTTTATCCTCGCGGAACCAAAGATGAACTTATTTACTATGCAACACAATTCAACAGTATTGAACTAAATGCAACCTTTTATCGAATTTTTCCTCCAGATGTATTTGCAGGTTGGTATGAAAAAACACCCTCTGATTTTCGTTTCTTTCCGAAGATGTTCCAAGGAGTAAGCCATTGGAAACGCTTAAGCGATTTTGAATTTTATTTAAATGAATACATTCTCGCCGCGTCCAATTTAAAGGAGAAATTACAAATGCCGTTTTTGCAATTGCATAACAATTTTGGGCCTAAGAATATGGATCGATTAGTACCTTTTTTTGAAGCATTGCCAAAAGATATTAGGATTGCAATTGAGTTTCGGCATACCGATTGGTTTTCAGACACAAGGATTGCACAAGAACTGTACGAAATTTTAGAGACACATCATGTGACTAATATCATTGTGGACACAGCAGGTAGAAGGGATTTATTACATATGCGCATGACCACCGAAACTGCTTTCATACGCTACAACGGTGCCAATCATAAAAGTGATTATGACAGATTGGATGATTGGATTGATAGGCTGGAAGATTGGATAGCCCAGGGTTTACAAAACATATACTTTTTTATACATCAAAATTTGGAGAAAGCTTCTCCATTGTTAGCAGCTCATTTTATTAAAAAAGCTAATGATCGTTTTGGTACAGATCTAACAATTCCAAAAATGGACAAACCTGGGAATTTATTCTAATTATTCATTCTAATTTCAATATTCGCTTTGCCATTCATCTGTTCTTCGGCATCTTCAATTTCCTGTTTGGTAGGCGGTTTTAGCTTTTGTACTGCAGCTATTTCAGGCTCAAAACTGAGCTTTACATACATGGGAAAGTGATCTGAATTTATATCGTCTCCTTTTTTCAAGGTTACCAGCCTAAATTCGGGTCCTACAAAGACATGATCTAGGGGCCAACGCATCAACCAATTTTTTGCATTAAAAGTATTATACAAACCCCTACCTTTTCTCGGATCTAATAAACCACTAATACGCTGAAACAATCTTGTTGTTTGAGACCAGGCAACATCATTAAAATCACCAACGGTTAATACTGGAATATCAGAATGTAACGCTTCTTCGGCTGTGAGCATCATTTCTTTATCTCTTTCGGTAGACATTGGATTGTGTTGCGGCATGGGAGGTGTAGGATGAATACTATATAATTGAACCACATCTCCAGATCGAAGTCTTACTTTAGTATGTACCGAAGGAATACTATCATCTACTTGAAACTTGACTTCAGGATTTATTAATTCCAATTTTGAATAAACCAACATCCCATAGGTATTTGGTAAAGGGGCTTCTACTTTATAAGTGTATGCTGAAGGCAAAGCCTTAGTAATCGCATTTTTCCAGGTTTCGTCAGTTTCAGTAAAAATTAAAATATCGGCATCATATGTCTGCATTTCAGCCAATAACAATTCATGCTTTTTATTTTTTTGAAGTACGTTGGCGGTAAAAAAACTGAGTTGCTTATCTGGAGTATGTATTTCGGAATCTGCAATTTCAGTAGGAGCTATAGGAGTATAAATATAAATCCTGCTAAATTGATAGATCATACAAATTAGTAAAACACCAGCAAAAATGTAGTCGTTACGCCATTTAAAATCAAATTTGAAAAAATATACTAGAAAGGCAATAACAGATAAAACTGTTAATTGGACGTGAGGAAAATCAAAAATGCGAACCCACCAATAATCTGCAGAAATAAAACGAAATAAAGTTAAAAGTACAGAGATTCCTCCAAAAATCTGGAGTGCTGTTTTAAGTTTCATGAGGGATATTGTTAGGTTACTACAATATACAATGCTTAATTTAAATCTGATGTACTTTTCCTCATTACTTTTTCCAAGTCATGCCCAGAAGGTGTTTCAAAAATTTCGAGACCAAAGTAGGGCACCGCTGCAATTAAATGATCAAAGATATCTGCCTGTATATGCTCGTAGTTTTCCCAATTCTTATCATGACTAAAGCAAAAAATCTCAATTGGAATCCCCTTATCGGTAGGTGCTAAATGACGCACCATTAAAAAAAGCTCCTTATTGATTGCGGGGTTTTCATGTAAAAAAGCATCTGCATACTTTCTGAAAACGCCTAAATTAGTTTGGTTCTTTCCGTTTAATAATAAACTTTTATCAGCTTCAATTTGACGGTTAAACTTGGCCACATCCCTTTCACGATGCTCAATATACGGTGCAATTAATTGAATATTTTTGAAGTTCTGAATATCCTCGGCAGTGAGGAATCGAACAGAATTCTGTTTTATAAAAATAGATCTTTTGATACGACGTCCCTCACTTTCCTGCATTCCACGCCAGTTCTGAAAACTATCTGCAATCAAACTATAGGTAGGAATAGTGGTATAGGTATTATCAAAATTTTGAACACGAACAGTTGCAAGATTAATTTCGGTTACATACCCATCGGCTCCAAATTTGCTAAAGGTAATCCAATCGCCAATTCGTACAATATCATTTACTGAAACCTGAATACTTGCTACAAAACCTAAAATAGTGTCCTTAAAAATAAGAAGTAAAATAGCTGAAGCCGCTCCAAGTGTAGTCAGACTTTTTATAGAATATCCTGTAAGTGCATTAATTATAATGAAAATGGCAACCCCCCAAGCAAAGATCATTAATACCTGTACATAGCTCTGTAAGGGCTTGTCTGCGTAATCCTCTTTATGTTCTAGATAATTTTTTGTAGAACGTAGGATACTTCTAAACACAAGAATTGCCAGTACTACACCGTAAATATCAATGAGTTGCAGGAATATTTTCTCCAAAAATGGGTATTCAAGAAAAATAATGGGAATTAAGTACCATACAAATGTTAATGGTAAAAAATGAGCAACAAATCTTGGAAAATTACTTACTACCAAATGGTCATCATAGGTGCTTTTAGTTTTATTGCTGAAAGCCTTGAAAAGCTGGACGATTACTTTTCGGGTTATAATATCAAGGAGGACCGCAATGATAGTAACGATAATACAATTGAGCAAAGTGTTTAATAAGATTGCCAGGGGTTCTTTCATTCCATTAGTAATGAAATACTCTTGCAAATAGCAACTATAATATATAAGGGTGTCCTGATCCATTAGAGGTATTTACGTTCTACATAAAAAGGTCCAAATGGAATAATGGAACACAACACTACAATAAATAATGTCTTGACAGACCAGTTGAGAAGTTGTGAAACATATACTGCCATTGCAATGTATAAAAGGAACAATACACCGTGTGCCATTCCCACTATCTGAACCATTTGTGGAGAATCCCAAATGTATTTAAGAGGCATTGCGATACCTAATAAAACTAGGAATGAAATCGCCTCTAACATGCTTATGATCTTAAAAGTTTTGATGGTTTTACTCACAGCTAAAAATTTTGTGCAAAGATACGTGAAGTAGGGCAGCTGACTAAATTTTAAGAATAATTTATGGCGGTATGGCTTCTGAATGAGAAACAATACAAGTATCTTTAGGTACTTTTACTATGATGAATCTACTTCAAGAAAGCCCGACAGAAAAAATTATTACTTCGGCTGAAAATTATTACGATAAATTTTTGGACATTCTTCCTAGAATCGCTCTGGGGGTTTTAATTATTGTCTTAGGAATTTTATTCGCGCAGCTCATTACAAACATCTATAAAAAGAGAATTCTTCATAGAGCTGAAGATCCTCTAATGGCACGTTTTCTGGCGCAGGCGATTAAGATCGTTTTGTCACTTATTGCCATCATGATCGCCTTGCAAGTTGCTGGACTCAGTGGTATTGCGACTGGAATTCTTACTGCTGCTGGTGGGGCAGCCATTATTCTGGGATTTGCTTTTCAAGATATTGGGAAAAACTTCTTGGCAGGAATTATTTTAGCGTTCAACAGGCCTTTTAATGTTAATGATACCATTAAAATAGGGGAGCTCTTCGGAAAAGTCAAAGCTCTTAATTTTAGATACACGCATATAAAAACCAGTGATGGACGGGATATTTTTATCCCTAATGCAGATGTACTCACAAAACCCGTGGAAAATTATACGGCCGACGGATTTTTCAGAAATGATTTTGTGGTTGGGATAGGATATGAGGACAACATAGAAAAAGCAAAACAAATTATCTATGATGTGCTTAACTCTCACGAAGGAATTGTGCAGGATGAAGATCATCAAAACTTTGTCATAGAAGATGAATTATCTCCTAGTACTATTAACTTAAAGGTATTCTTTTGGGTCCATACCATTGATTATCGTGTAGCATCCAGAGTGTTGCGAGGTATTGTCATCAAAAAAGTAATTGAAGCTTTAATAGAAGCTAAACTCATTTTGCCAGGTAATATTACTGAAATTAAACTCTATGGCGGACAAGAAGACTTGCCTTTAAAATTGAAAAAAGATCCAAAAGATAGAGAGTTGGACAAATTAGAGCAAGCAACCCATAAAAAATAGTTTAGGTCTTACGAGCCCTCACAGGGCAAGGGATCATTCATAACTGGGAAACTCCAATTTCTTTTAAAACTATAATGCCACCATTCAGTGCGAACAGTTTGGAAACCATGTTTTTGCATTCCTTCTCGTAAGATTTTTCGATTGTTAAGAATAGCTTCAGAAAAGTTATAATTGTCTATATGCGATTCGATTCCAAAAAAATCATAGTCACTTCCCATATCTACAAAACATCCTTCCAGGGTAACTAACGTAATATCGACAGCAGCACCTCGATTGTGGATGCTTCCCTTTCCGTAGGGATTCGCAACATAAGTTGGGCGTGGTACTTTGGCCCACATTTTCTTCTGAACGTCTAACGGGCGATAACAATCATAGAATTTTATTTTATAGCCTAGTTCACAGAAGTACTGATTGGCTTGTAGAACAGCTTCAGCAACTTCCGGCTGAAGCATACAAATAGAACAATCATATAAAATCTCACCAATAAAATTAGCATCGGTTGCGTACCGAATTTCATAGGCGAATTCAGTAGAACGTTCGGCCATATTTACTAATGGTGGCTGCTCTTTTTCAGAAGTGACATTCAGCAAAAAAAGTGAAATAAAAACAATGATTAAAATTTTCATAAGGTATCAAATTTAAGGAATCTTTAATAACAAAGGGGTAGGGGAGTTTGTAACTTTGAAAGAAAGCAAGTTGAATAAATTTAAAACGCTCAGTAGGAGCAATAATATGAAAGATTTAAGAGGAAAAGTAGCACTCATTACCGGAGGAACAAAAGGAATAGGTTATGGAATTGCACAAAGTTTACTAACACAGGGAATTCATGTAGCTATTACAAGTAGAACCTGCGAAGCAGCTGCAGAAGCTGCTAAAAAATTGAATGAATTTGGAAATGACAGTGCTCATGCCATTGGATTAGAAGCAGATGTGCGTAGTATATTGAGTCAGAAAAAAGCGGTAAAAAAAGTAATAGAAGAATTTGGTAAATTGGATATCGTTATAGCCAATGCTGGTTTGGGGCATTTTGGTTCTGTAACAGATTTAACTGTTGAACAATGGAATGAAACGATTGAAACCAATCTGTCGGGAGCATTTTTTACGTTAAAAGCAACCGTCGATGAAATCATAAAATCTCAAGGCTATTATATTTCTATTTCAAGCCTAGCAGGCACTAATTTCTTTGAAGGTGGTAGCGCCTACAACGCGAGTAAATTTGGAGTAACCGGATTTACTCAAGCGGCAATGCTGGATTTACGAAAATATAATGTTAAGGTAAGTACCATTATGCCTGGTAGTGTTTCTACCCATTTTAATGGGAATGAACCAAGTGATAAAGGAGCGTGGAAAATTCAAATTGAAGATATAGGAGAATTAGTTGTTGATCTTTTAAAAATGCATCCTAGAACGTTGCCAAGTAAAATTGAAGTACGACCTACGGTTCCTCCAAGCGCTAAGAATTAAATAAATACGAAAGTATCTGCCCAGCTTTTGGCATCATCAATAGAGGTGAAAAAAGCAAAACTATCGTCAAAGAGTGATTGTTCTTCAATCGCTCTTTTTCGTACTGCTTCATTTGAAGATACTATAGCTAAGCCTTTTAGATTCCTCATTGCTCTTTTTTTGTAGACTGAAAAATCAACTTCCAGCTCATGAAGCTCTTCTCTAATGATTACAAAAGGTGATCTCGGGTAATGAATTTTTAGTGCCGTGCGTATTTCATTGGCTACAGTTTGGTCTAATTTTCTTCCTTTTGCAACACTAAATATAGCATACTTCTCAAAGATTGAAATTTTTGAATTGTTAGAAACGTACTCTTTTAGAAGCATGAATATCTTAATTTTATGTTAATATAAATATAGGTTATTTTTTGTTATGTCCAACACAACTTAAAATATTTTATAAAAAAAAGCATCCTCAATTCGAGGATGCTTTAACACATAGTTGTTTACTTTCAATTTAGTTGGCAGAAAGCAACGCCAAAAATTTATCAAGGTTTGGAAGAATTACAATACGTGTTCTTCTATTTACGGCACGTCCTTCTTTAGTATCATTTTCTGTTAATGGATGATAACTACTTCTTCCAGCAGCGATTAATTTCTCTGGAGATACGCCGTATTTATCTTGAAGCGTTCTAATAACAGCAGTGGAACGCTCTACACTAAGATCCCAGTTATCTTTTACTGAAGCTCCATTCTTAACAGTTTGTGCATCGGTATGCCCTTCAACCATCACTTCTAAAGCAGGTTCGCTATTAATTACATTGGCAAGGCGTTCTAGTAAATTATTTGCTTTTGGGTTTACTCTATAACTACCAGAATTAAATAATAATTTATCTGAAATTGTGATCATTACTACAGTGTTGTCAATGTCAACCTGAATGTCATCCTCTTCGCCATCGGCAATTAAAGTATTGTCCAGATTTTTTTTCAAATTGTAGGATACAATTAAATTCATTGAATCCTGAAGGGTTTTGGCTGCTGCTAATTCTTGCTGATTTACATTAGCCAAAGCTTTTTTCATTTGCTCCTTATCCTTATTCGATAAAACTACGTTGTCATATTTTTGAAGACTGTTTAGTTTTAACTCACTGTTGGTTGTGGATAGTGATTGAATTTTTTGGTTGTAGTTGGCTACACGTTCTTCAATAGCAGCATATTTTGCTTCTATAGCTTCTTTTTCAACTTGTGTTTTTTGAAGGGTAGTACGTGTGTCATTGTACTGTCCTTCTAATTCTACGTATTTCTTTTTTGAAACACATGAGCTGGTTACGATAGTTAAGGCTAGTAGGGATAGCCCGATTACATTTTTCATATTAAATATGTTTTTAGGTTTGTAAGTATAGATAACCAGCTTAGTGTCCAAATTATTCGTTAACGAGTGTTATACTCTTGTTAAATGAAAAAAGCTTCCGATAGGAACGGAAGCTTTTTAAAATTTTTAAAGTTTAAAGTAATTATTCTTGATCCTCTCTTGGGTTGATGGAAAGGTTGTTTTTTCCGAAGTCCAGTGTACGAATAGGGAATGGGATATTAATGTCTTTTGCATCAAAGTTAGATTTAATCAATTTAATGGCTTTATGTTGTAATGCCCATTTTTCTTTTCCATTTACCTGGTCTGCCCAGAAACGAACCATGAAATTAATTGAACTGTCTCCAAACTCTTTGTAGAAAAATTCAATCTCTTCATTTCCTTGCTGCGGAAAGGCTTCACCCAACACTTTAACTGTAAGGTCTTCTACCATTTGCAAATCGCTTTCATAACCAACCCCACAATTTACTATGATTCTAGATCTTTCAGAAATAGAAAAATTGGTAAAAGGATTATCTATAAAAGTGGAGTTTGGAATGATCGTATAATTGTTATCTGGACGTTTTATTGTTACGTTTCGTAAATTAATTTCTGTTACAAAACCTATTTCATCATTGGTTTCAATCCAGTCTCCTAAACTAATCTTAGGCAGAAATGAAAGAATAAAACCAGAAACAGTATTACTTAAAGTACCTTGTAAAGCTAAGCCAATAGCTAAACCTACAACACCAGCACCAGCCAAAACAGAAGTTAACACTTTGTCAAGTTCCATCACTCCTAGTGCAATAAAAAACCCGATGAGTAAAGTTACCGCAAAGGCAATTTGCCCGATCATCTGCTTAACAGATTCTTCTTTTACTTTGCGCATGACTATTTTACGGAGGAACTTTCGCATTCCTTTGGCAATAAAGAAGAACAGAACCATTACAAGAATGGCAATTAGAAAGTTAGGAAGTTTTAAGATGATTGCATCTAACCAGCCTCCAAGTTTGTCCCACAGTCCAGATACAGCATCGTCGACAGAAAATGTTTCTGCCATATCCTTGGCTGATTCTTGAACTGCTTCTGTTGAATTTTCGAGGGTTTCTTGAGTAGTAGAGGTATCTTGCATGAATATATAGTGTTTTTACAAATATAAATTATAGAAGAAGAAATCTCTTTTAAAGATTTCATAAAAAAAAAGCGGATACAACCAGTGCATCCGCCTTTAATGGGGAAAATAAATCTTATCCTAAATATTTCATCAAAATATGACTTTTGGATTCGTGACGAAGTCTACGAATCGCTTTTTCTCTAATTTGTCGTACACGCTCTCTACTTAAATCGAATGTATCTCCAATTTCCTGAAGGGTCATTGCTGGTTGTCCACTTAAACCAAAGTTAAGTCGTACCACATCACCTTCTCTAGGAGATAAGGTTTCCAATGCTCTGTCAATTTCTATTTTTAAAGATTCGTGAATTAAACTTTTATCAGGGTTGGGTGTTTCACCAGAACTAATAACATCATATAAGTTGTTATCATTTTCTCCTTCCTGAAAAGGAGCGTCCATTGATAAACTTCTGTTAGAGTTTTTAAGTGATGTCTTTACCTTCCGTATTGACATATCCAATTCCTTAGCAATTTCTTCGGCAGAAGGTTTGCGTTGGTGAACCTGCTCTAAATGAATAGATGCTTTACGAATTTTGTTAATATCGCCAATCTTATTTAATGGAAGTCTTACCACACGTGATTGTTCTGCAATTGCCTGAAGGATCGATTGTCTAATCCACCATACTGCATAAGAGATAAATTTAAAACCTCTCGTTTCATCAAAACGTTTTGCAGCTTTAACAAGACCTACATTTCCTTCATTAATTAAATCTGGTAAACGCAACCCTTGATTTTGATATTGTTTTGCAACCGAAATTACAAATCGTAAATTTGAGCGTGTTAATTTATCTAACGCTCTTTGATCACCTTCCCTAATTCGCTGTGCTAATTCAACCTCTTCTTCGGCCGTAATCATATCAATCTTACTAACATCTTGTAAATAACTATTAAGAGATTTTGTCTCTCTATTTGTAACCTGCTTGGTGATCTTGAGTTGTCTCATATATTCTGAAAGTGATTTAAATTAAAATAACATCCCATAGTAAGTCAAAGAACTGGATTTTCCAAATTATTAACACATTTTGTGACTTTTTATAGGCTAATTTTTATAAATTTCACGTTTTTGAAGCGGTAGAGCATAAATTAAATAGCTATGGTGATGTTACAAGAGGTATTAATTGGTTTAGTGATGGTACAATTACCACAAGATGTACCTGGACCAGAAAACAATACTCCAATAGATTTGTCTAGTTGGGTAGATATAACCATCTATATAATTTTACCCATTATTGTTGTCATTCTTTACATACTATACCGTAGAATGAAAAACAAAATCAAATAAGTTGATTTTGGTGTAATTCTTGATAACTATGACGACACATAAATGTATGCAAATGAAATCACTCTTTTTTATTCTTTCCTTCGGAATATTTTCTCACACGTTTCTTATTGCTCAGGAAAAACCTACATCAAATGTAAAGATTGAAGTGGTTGAAAAAGTGGACGAAACTCCTTCCGGATTTGAATTACCGGCATCCAAAGCGCCTGGACTATCTACTCCAAAAATCCCAATCAAATCAACAATTAATTCAGATTTGGGGGTCAATAAGACAAAACTTGATATTACTAAAGGAGACGGACTTCAGGATTACAAAACCAATAATGCTCCAAAGTTTTTTACTAGAGATAAAGAGATTCTGGAAGAATATGGCAGTGATCAAAATTTAGGGGATGTGTTAACTACGGCAAGTACGGTAAATGTAGTCTATCGTGATCATGAGTTTGTAGACGGAGATCGAATTCAAGTACGAGTAAACAATGATATTGTTCGTGCAAATATTCAGCTCTACGGAAGCTTTCAAGGCTTCGATTTACCGCTTCAGCAAGGAGTTAATAAGGTTGAGTTTATTGCTTTAAATCAGGGTTCTTCTGGTCCTAACACTGCAGAACTTCATATTTATGATGACAATGATTTGTTGATCTCAGCAAAAGAATGGAACTTGCTTACTGGTAAAAAAGCGACTTTTGTAATTATAAAAAATTAGTGGGTGTTATTTTTTTAACCGAGCCACACTCCATATTTTCTATCGTGTAACTCCCTATCCGTACTCGAACCAGTCGCAAGGTTGGGAATCCCACCGCAGCTGTCATTTTTCGAACTTGCCTGAATTTCCCTTCTTTTAAAATTAAAGCTATCCACGAAGTAGGACCGTGTCTGTCATCTCGAATACGCTGCGAAGTAGGAGGTATGCTAGGTGTTTCTATCATCGTTGCTTTGCAGGGCTTTGTTTGGTAGTTTTTTCCGTTAATACTAATTTCCAAGCCTTGTTGTAACATTTTGATTGCATCAGATGTAATCATTCCATCCACTTGTACATAATACTCTTTCTCAACTTTTTTACCTTTTGAAATGTTATGACTAAAACCCCCGTCTGTCGTTAACAGCAACAGCCCTTCGCTGTTTTCGTCTAATCTTCCTACGGCCATGGTTCCTTCTGGGAAATCATACAAGGTTCCTAGAAATTTTTTTCTTCTAGCATGTTTGTCATTTGTAATAAACTGGCTAATATACCCATAGGGCTTATAAAGTTTAAAATAGTGGTGTGTATCCATTTCTAGGTAACGAAAGTAACTAAAATCGGCATTTTATAGTACCTTTATCCTTTCAGAAAAAACTATGGCACTTACTAATAACGATATCATGAAAAAATTACGCGTTGCTCATAAATTAAGAGACAACGATATTGTAGCGATTTGTGCGCTTGTTGATTTTAAAGTGACCAAAAGTGAAATTGGCGCCATTTATCGAAATCCGAACCATGAAAAATACATGGAATGTGGAGATCAATTTCTTCGGAATTTCCTCAACGGATTAATTATTCATCTTCGGGGTCCCATGCCACCAAAGAAAAAACCTGAAGCCGAAAGCTAGAAGCTAGAAGCTAGAAGAAAATAAATTTAAATTACATAGCATCGTTTTATTAATAACTAGTAATCCAACTTTCCAACAATCCTACATACTATATATCAAGATTTTTTCATCTCTGCTGCAACATTCTGAACTTCGTCTAGCACACGTAATAAATTTCCACTCCAGAGCTGTGAGATTTCTTCTTCGGTATAGCCGCGTTTTACGAGTTCTATGGTGACATTTTCTGTTTCACTTGCATCGCTCCATCCTTCAATTCCACCACCACCATCAAAATCGCTGCTTATTCCAACATGTTCAATACCAATCGCATCTACCAAATAATCAATATGATCTACAAAATCAGCCACATTTACAGCAGGAGGGAGGTCTTCCATAGTTTTGCTTTTATTCTCTACAATCCCTTTCATCTCGATGTATTTAGCGATGTAGGCATCCCTTTCTTCGCTAGGAAGATTATTAATTTCTTTCCTTTCCATCCAAGTCACTCCTAAAGAATCTAATACGGTTTTTTCAATTTCTCTTAGTTTTTCATTTCGAGCCTCATACTTTTCAGTATTTAAATAACTTTTAAAAGCCACTGTTTGTACCACTCCGCCATTTTCTTTAACCCATTTTAATTGCTCATCATCCAAATTTCTACTGTGATCACACAAAGCTCTTGCTGAAGAGTGTGACGCTATTACGGGAGCTTTCGATAATTCAATCATTTGACGAATTGCCTCTTTTGAAGGGTGTGAAATATCGATCATCATGCCTACGCGGTTCATTTCGGCAACCACTTCCTTTCCTAACTCACTTAAGCCATTGTGGAGCCATACATTGTCTTCTTCACCTGTGTTGCTATCGCTTAACTGACTGTGTCCATTGTGTGCCAAAGACATATAACGCGCACCCATATTATAAAATTTCTCCACATTGGCAATATCATTCCCTATAGGATAGCCATTTTCAATTCCAATCATTGCTACTTTCTTTCCTGAATTTACAATGCGTTTTACATCTGCAGATGTCACTGCAAGTTCGATTTCGGTAGGAGCATATTCTGTAACCAGCCTTTCGATCGCCTCAAACTTTGAAGTTGCATTGTCATACGCTTTTTCAAATCCACTTTCTGATAACGTATCTTGACCTGTGTAAACGATAAACCATGCGACATCGAGTCCTCCAGCTTTCATTTTAGGTAATGTCACTTGGTTGTCAAGATCCTGGGTATAATTAATAGTATCTGTAAAATTCTTTATATTAATATCACAGTGTGTGTCCAATGTGATTACACGTTTGTGAATCTTTTTTGCTTTAGCAAGTAATTGATCTTCTGACATTGATTCTTGTTTAGTTTCAGATTTACAAGCAGTAAATAAAAGTGTAATTATAATAAGAATAGTTGTAGTGAGAAGCTTCATAATACAATGGATTGGTTTGTTGTAAAGATATAAAAAATGACAGGAGCACATTATTTAAATAATTGTACGTTAATGGTATACTAATTGCATTTAGAAAGAGTTAGAAAGATGTATATTTGCAGCCCGATTCTTTCGAGGCAATAAAAAAGAAGAAAACAGTCATAGCGACTGAATATGAACTATGAAGAAATCAAAAAAAGCACGAGAAAATAGATTTAAGCGTATGCATAAGTACTATAGCTTAACTGGTTTTTACACATTTGTGGGAGCCAGTCTAAAAAAAGCGGTACCTACGATTCTATTTTTTGTAGTAGCTTTATTTTTACTCGATCGGTACGTAATCGATTTTACTGATTTGTTTACGCACATCACAAATACCTATGCACCCTTACATATTTTAGGAGTGTTTTTTCTTTCTGAATCTTTATTAGGACTTATCCCGCCAGAAATTTTTATCGCCTGGGCAGATAAGACCGTAAACCCTATCGTATTTTTATCATTATTAGCATTGTTATCCTATTTAGGTGGAGTTGTTTCTTACTTTATAGGAAAATGGATCTTAAAGATTCCTTCTGTATATGAGTATATGGAAGTGAAAATGAAAAAACACCTTAGAAACGTTCGTAAATGGGGCGGTTTTATGATCATCGTTGGAGCGCTATTGCCAATCCCGTATTCAATGACGAGCATGGCAGCGGGTACTATTGATTATCCTTTTAAAAATTTCTTACTCTTCGGATTGTTACGTTTTTTACGTTTCTATCTGTACGCCATTGCTATTTTTAGCCTAGTTTAATAAGTCTTACTCTTTTTTTATCAAATTTATTGTATAAACCTTTAATTGGGGGTATTTTTGCAAATCTCAAAAAAGGAAAAACGTCAACATGTCAACATCTGCTCAAGAGCTAGCCCTACAAGAAAGACAAACAGATAAAGATCTCTATAGTTACCAGAAAGGAGCTATTGATAAGATTTTTACCAGTTTTGAAGAAGCACCCGAAGATCATCATTTGTTGTATCAATTACCAACAGGTGGTGGAAAAACGGTTATCTTTTCTGAAATCGTTAGACAGTATCTTAAAAATCACAATAAAAAGGTATTGGTGATGACGCACCGTATTGAGTTGTGTAAGCAAACTGCCGCGATGCTAACAGAGTTTGGCGTAAAGAATAAAATTGTAAGTAGCAAAGCAAATCTTGAAGATCAAAAAGAATATGCTTGTTTTGTGGCAATGGTGGAGACATTAAACAATCGTTTACGTGATGATAAGTTGGATATTTCAGATGTTGGACTGGTTATTATTGATGAAGCACACTACAACTCTTTTACGAAGCTATTTAAATATTTTGAAAAGTCATTTATCTTAGGGGTTACAGCAACACCGTTGAGTTCTAATATTGAACTTCCTATGAAGGATAATTATGACGAATTGATTGTTGGGGAAAGTATTCCAGATCTTATTGAAAATGGATTTCTTTCTGAAGCCATTCCATACTCTTATAATGTAGGCCTTACCAATCTTGTGGTTGGCTCTAATGGTGATTATACAGTCCAATCTTCAGATGATTTGTATACAGGAGCAGACATGCTTAGCAGGTTGCTTCAGGCGTATGAAGAACGTTGTAAAGGCACTAAAACATTGATATTTAATAATGGGATAAACACATCTTTATACGTGTACGACACGTTCCGAAGAGAAGGATATCCAATTATGCATTTGGATAACACCGCAACTAAGAAGCAGCGTAAAGCAATCCTGAAATGGTTTAAAGAAACTCCAGATGCGATATTAACTTCTGTGAGTATATTGACCACAGGTTTTGATGAACCGACGGTTGAGAGTATTATATTGAATAGAGCAACACGATCTTTAACTCTGTATTACCAAATGATTGGTAGAGGTTCTCGTGTACTTCCAAATAAAAGTACATTTAACGTTATTGATTTAGGGAACAATTTCTACCGTTTTGGACCTTGGGGTGAGGACTTAGACTGGCAACGTATTTTTAGATCGCCTTCTTACTTTGTTGATCATTTAATCGACGATGAGTCGATTGAAGAAAACTTTACCTACGAGATGCCAGACGAGCTTCGAGCTCAATTTGCAAATTCTGAAAATGTCTACTTTGACATTAAAAAAGCCTACATACAATCGGTAAAGGATGGAGAGTCTACCAAAGTGATCTTAGAACGTTCGATAGAGCAACATGCCAAAATTTGTACTGAAAACAGTGAAGATGTCTTTGATGCATTGATCTTAGCAAAAGAATTGGGAGATGATATTGATCATCGTATAGAGCGGTATACAAAATGTATCTCAAAAAGCACTCACAATTTTGTAGCCTGGTTAAAAGATGATTACAGATTAAAACTTCGCAGTTTTTTGAGAGAGAATTTCGATACTATCTATGAGCAAATCCATGGGCATCCACCACCAGAAGAGGAGTAAAGTTTATTAGTCTTTCTTTCTGTTTTTCAGAAAAAAATAGAGTCCGATAGCTGGAATGCCTACCACTAATAGCAGCATTCCTGCAATTAGCAAAAGCTGCCAGGGTCCTATTGTAGCAAGAAAACTATTCAGCATTTATTTTTTCTAGTAATTGATTTAAGGTTTCGATCTTTGTATATAGTACCCCTTTGATACTCACCACAGCAGAAGTAACAGCATCTAATGATGGTAAAGCAGCTTTTATCTGCGCACGCATTTCAGGTTTTTCTTCAAGATTATGTAAGGCATATCGATAAGGGCTAGCATCCAATTGAGCGACTAGTGAGTCACAGCTAGTGCAAGCTTTTGTGGTATAGATCGTGACAGGTTTTTCAAAATCTATTTTTATGGGTGTTGCTTCCGCTTTGATCACTCTTTTTGAAAGTTCTTCATTGACAGTAAGTTTGTAAGTGTATACAGGTGTTTTATCTCTTTCAACAATAATAGAGGTAATATTTACCTTTGAGGTAGCAGGAACTCTTGTAAGTCTGGGTTTACCAGCTCTAGTTCTTATACCAGTACCTTCAACTTCAATGGAAACATCAAGATCCACCAGGTTTTCATTTAAGGCGTATAAAAAAATACGATTTGCTTTTCGCTCTTCCTCAATTTTAATGTCTTTAAGTTGTGCAATTGCACTAAATGAAATGAAAGCGATGGTAATGCTAAAGAGTATTTTTTTAAACATAGGTTTATTTTTAGTTGGCACGAAAATAGAAATTTTATTTAAAATGGTTCGGGTTATTTCTTCTGAAAGTTCTAAAACATTAAAAATCCCTCACTATTTCTAGTAAGGGATTTAAAAATAAGTTTTGAATTATAGTTTGATGGCTTTTTTAATTGTGGAATACTTCCCATCACTAATTGTTATAAAAAGTGTCCCACTGCTAAGATGAGCAATATTGATACTGCCAGGACTGTTCTTTTCTGAAACTAATGTCCTTCCCAAAGCATCTGTAATAGTCACATCATATTTTCCAACTTTACTGGATGTGAAATATAGCGTATCACCCACTGGATTGGGGTAAACTTCTATCAACTCAATAAATTGCTCTGGTGAACTTAAAATGCTAAAATTCTCAAACCAATAGACTGCATTATCATTTTGTGAGGCGACGACCACATCGTTATCACCATCATTATCCAGATCTGCAGCTTCTATGGCAATTGCAAAATTAAACTCAGTATAAAAGTCCTGTTGACTTCCAAAAGTGCCTTGTCCATCTAAGTTTTCCCACCAAGATGCATTTGTATCATGTGTGGACATGACATCCATATCACCATCATTATCAAGATCTGCAGCAAAGACCGAAGCCATAAAATCTAGGGCTGGAGCAATAACTTTTTCCGCACTAAAGGTGCCTAGACCGTCTATGTTTTCATGCCAGGCAAGATTGCCAATATATACTCCTTTTAAAATATCTGCATCACCATCACCATCCATGTCAACCACATAAATAGATCGTACACCATTCCCTTCCAGTTGTATTTCATGAATGCCCCAGCTGTTGCCTAAACCCTCTAGATTTTCAAACCACGTTAATTGTGTTCCTCCAGAACCCGAGCTGGCTAGATCCATATCGCCATCACCATCAAAATCTGCAGCTCCTGTAGAGCGCCCATTGGTATGTCCTACATTTACATTAGCACCCGAATCAAAGGTACCTAAGCCGTCTGTGTTTTTAAAAAGTCGTAGTTCTTGTTGTGCTCCAGAATTGGTAAGTACATCATTATCACCATCGTTGTCAATATCAACTGCAAAAATATGGTAGGGTCGAGCACCAGTATAGATAGTCATTTTATCTCCGTAAGTACCATCACCATTGTTAGACACCCAAAAATTTTCCATAGCAACGTCAAAGTCTGTTCCTAATACATCCAAAAAACCATCACCGTTAAGATCTGAAACAAAATGAGTTTGTGTAACACCTAATTCATCAATTATTATTGTTGGAAAACCAAAACTACCATTTTCATCATTACTAAAAACTACGATTCTATCAAAAGAAGGAGCTATGACATCAATATCTCCATCATTATCCATATCTCCAGTTTGTATAAAACGAGGAGTTGAAATATTTTCATTTCCTACCAACTTAATATTACTAAATTGAGCAATAGATAAAAAATTGGATCCTAAAAATATCAATAGTATACAATATTTCTTCATTCTGATTTTTAGTTATTTCCTTTTTGTATTACTTGCTGTTCTGTACTGCCGTCTTCAAAAGCTATTACAAAGAGTAATTGGGGACTAAAAGTCTTTTTCATGTTATAAAGTTATTTGGTTATTAATTATATATACATAAATATACAGTTAATTCTGTATACAAAAAATCCCTCACTAAGTACAGCAAGGGATTTTTAAACGGATATAAAAATAGAAACACTATCTGTGGATTGCATAACTACTCGCTTTTGCAAACTCCTCTAATTTTGTGTTGAAATTTTTAAACCTTTTGTTCCAAAGTTTTTTTAGATTTTTCATAATAGAAAGTTTTAAATTAGTATTCGTTTCTTTTAAAAACCAATGAGCGTGCCAAATATTAAAACTTGATTTGTGTATCCTTGTAACTAACTAATTTTCAGTGTCAAAAATTCTTTAAATAAATTTGCTGAATCAATAAACCTTTCGGTCATTTTTAAATGTTAGTTACCATTTTATATGACGTCTATAAAAAAAGGAAATACGTTACAAATAAAAACAATCAGTTTAACTTCAAGGATTCGACAAATACCTTTAGGCTATTCGGAAGGCATATATAAGAATAAAAAATACGGCATTACCCGGGGAGATTTCAATAGCGGGAATAGTATTAAAATATTTGCTAAAGAGTTGGCGGGTACTAATTTTATAAGCTTTAATTACTATAGTACTTCAACTTCAGACTTAGTAAAGCCCTGTGAGATGCCACATGAGAAAGTAATTCATTTCCTCACAAATTTCAAACCCATTGTATGATTTCTGAAACTCAAAAAATCGCCTTAGGTGGAGGCTGTCACTGGTGTACTGAAGCTGTTTTTCAATCCCTCAAGGGAGTCGTAAAAGTTGAACAGGGTTATGTCGCTTCCAAAGAGGAGAATGCTAGTTTTTCTGAAGCGGTTATTGTACATTTTTTTACGAAACAAAATTCGCTTCAGGCGTTAATAGAAATTCATTTACACACACATAAAAGTACTTCAAACCATTCTATGAGAGAAAAATATAGGTCTGCTATCTATGTATTTTCAGAAGAACAGAAAAAAGAATGCCAACAATTGCTAAGTGAACTACAATCAGATTTCAAAGATAAACTCATCACAAAAGTTCTATTTTTCAATGAGTTTAAACCTTCAAGAACACAAATTACTAACTACTATTTTAATAATCCCGAGAAACCTTTTTGTAGGCAGTTTATCAATCCGAAATTAAAACTACTCCTTGCTAACTTTTCAGAAAAAACCGAGACAGCTAAACTCGCTCACTTATAGAGAAAATGTAGCATCTCCAGTAGCATAATTAACCGTATAGGGGTCTGTGTATTTAAAAGCTTCAACCCAGTATTCTGAACTAATGATTCGATACGTTAAAGTTAATCCTCCATCAGATTCGAGCTGTGTTTGCCATAAAATGTGAGATGCTTCCTCCATTTCCTCTTCCTGTAAGTGTTCCTTATACAATCGATTAAGGACAACAGTTTCTGGTAACCCAAGCGCAATAACTTTTAAAATATTAGAAGGTTCAGATTTTTTAAATTCTTGTACGGCATGCTCGTTTGCAAAGGTTAACTGTACAGTCAACTCTACAGCTTCGGGATGTGGAAAAGTACCGCCACCAAAGGTTTTATAAAGCAAATCACCCACGATAAAAAACTGTTTATGCAATTCGATTCCGGCATATTCTTCCCAGGCTTTTTCGGTTTGCATTTCATTGCCCATATTCTGAATTTGCCCTTTATTGAGCTCATCTTTACTAAAGATATATTGCATTAGAAGTTCTGCCGCTTCATGTGGTTCTAGGTCAGATAGCGCCAAAATGGTCATTTCTTCCAGTTCATTTTCAGCTAAAGTAGCGACATCGTCGTATTCTAGAAGTTTTAATACTGCGGTAAAGTCTGTAGGTTTCCAGCTATCAGGTATTCTTTCAATAGTTTTGTATTGCTGTTTTATTATTTCAATCTTAGATTTCAAGATGTTTGTTTTTTAATTCCTTTCAAAATTAGATACCCATAAATTGATTTTGCTAAATATTTTCTTAAATGTTATGTTTTCTGTAACTTTTAATTGCTCAGAAAACAATATTTTGCATGCTCTTTGCTAAAAGAGAAAGAGAAGAATGTAAGTAGGCTTTGAAGAAAGAAAAAAAAGAACAAAATAAGAAGCAAAAGAAATTCAGGTGGCTCCGTAGAATTGCGAGAGTGATGCTTGGTATTTTAATATTTCTATTACTTCTTGTATTGTTTATTCGAAGTGAATGGGGACAGGGAATTATTGTGGATAAAGCAACAAAATACGTTTCCAATAAAACAAATACCAAAGTTGAAATTGAAAAGCTCTTTGTCACTTTTGATGGAGATATTTTGCTGAAAGGCCTGTACCTTGAAGATAAAAAAGGGGACACGCTTATCTATTCCCGCTATCTTGAAGCAGACATTCCACTTTTGCCAATCATTAGAGGCAATGGGATAGGAGTAGAGGCACTTGACTGGGAAGGGGTAAAAGCTACTATCACACGTACCGATTCCATCGAAGGGTATAACTTCCAATTCTTATTAGATGCTTTTGGAACCACAGACTCTACACCCGTTACTACAGATACTACCGCTGCGCCACTGAATATCATTTTGGGAGACCTACATCTAAAAGAGATTGATGTCACTTATAATGATGCCGTATTAGGAATTGAAAGTCGTTTTATGGTGGGTGAATTAGCGTTGGATATGAAAACGACCGATCTAGAAAATTTCAAGTTTGAAGCCTCTCAAGGAAATCTAGCCGATGCTACTATTAAATACATTCAAAACCCTGTTCCTGTTGATCCAAATGCACCACCAGCACCGCTTCCGTATTTAGCCATAGACGACCTCACAGTTACTAATTCTATGCTCAATTATGCATCTCCCGGCGACGGTATAGCAGCAGAATTGGGAATTGTACAACTTTTTGCTGAAGTCAATAGAGCTGATTTAGCCAACAACGATATCGATATTGGAGATTTTATTCTGAAGAATTCGATCATTAGAATTAAAACCGAAACGGAAGAAAACGAAATTACCGAAACTGCAAAAGAGGTAGTCGAAGAAGCTAAACAGGATATCGCAGCTTTTGAGTGGCCAAATTTTTTAATAGCAATCGACAATCTTGATCTAAGTAATAATGACATTAGTTATCAGGTGCGCAATGAGCAACCCGTAGCTGGAGTTTTTAATCCGAATGCTTTATTTCTGAAAGACCTACATCTAAAAGGAAATAATATCTTTTTAAAAGATAAACAAGCAGGATTTACTATTGAAAAGGGAACATTTAAAGAAGCCTCTGGCTTTACTCTGAAGGAATTGGCAGTAGATTTTAACGCAACCGACACCGATTTGTCAATCGAAGATTTGGTGCTTCAGGTCAATGAGAATAGAATTCGCGGACTTGCCACGTTACAATACTCGGAACTTTCAGCTTTAATAGAGGCCCCAGAAAAATCGTTAGTGAAAGTGATTGTTCCAGAGTTTCAAGTGGATATGAAGGAAGTATTTCAGTTTCAGCCAGAATTAAGAAAAAATAACTACTTAAAAACCCTGAGAAGAAAATATGTGACCGGAAATCTCAATGCGAACGGCTATCTTTCAGACATTAATATAGATAAAGCTAATGTATATTGGGGAAACACTTGGATTTCGGCCAATGGAACACTTAAAAATGCTACTAATCCGGACAATCTTCAGTTTAACTTTTCCCGTTTTTTAGCTGAAACGAAAAAGAAAGACTTACTGCTTTTTGTCGATGAAAAAGAATTGGGTGTCAACCTTCCGCAGGATATAAAGCTGACAGGAACAATTTCGGGAAGTCCGACAAATATTATCACAGATGCCAGATTGACGACTACCCAAGGAGTTGCAACGGTACAAGGATCTTTTAAAAATGATTCAAACATAGCGTTTGATGGAAATCTTAGTATTGAAAAATACCATTTGGAACAATTACTGGCAAATGATCAATTAGGTCCTATAAGTCTTACTGTAGAAGCTTCAGGAAGTGGAAGCACTATCAATACGCTCGATGCTACGATGGAAGCGAATATCTCAAGCTTTACATTGCCAGCGTACACTATTGAAGACCTTACCATCAACGGAACTTTTAAAAATGGAGAAGGAAAAATTCTTTCAAAATATAAAGACAATAATATCAATCTGGACCTTGCAGCCGATGTTATTTTAGATTCTATTGCTACGCAGGCAAATGTGAGTCTTAACTTAATTGGTGCAGATCTACAGGCATTGGGGCTTATGCAACGAGATGTGCGTACAGGGTTTAAACTAGATGCTGACTTTAACGGAAATCTAGAAAGCTACGATGTGATTTCTACTATGGGTGACGGTGTGGTGGTATATGATGATAAAACGTATTTGGTAGGAGGGGTGACGGCAACAGCACATGTTAGAAAGGATACCACCTCTATCTGGCTGGATAATAAATTATTGCATCTGGAGCTTGAGTCAAACACAGATCCTGTTACTTTTTCAAAATCGCTCCAACGACATGTATTTAGTTATTTTTATCGGGATACCGAAGTTCCAGATAGTATCGTAAATCCAGTAAAACTTAGTCTTAAAGGAAAAGTTCGCCAAGCACCTATCCTCAATGAAGTATTTCTTGTCAATATGCAGGACCTGGATACGGTAACTATTGCTGCCGACTTTGACGAGAAGGCACGAAAACTAAAAGCTAATGTTACAGCGCCTCATATTAACTATGCTGGAAACGAAATAGATAGTCTGTCTTTTTCTATGGATACCGATAAAGATAAATTTGTATTCGATTTAGGCTTTAAAGAAATTACGGCAGGCCCTTTAAATATTCAGCGCACAAAGATTGAAGGAAATCAAAATAATAATGAGTTAGATCTCGACTTTATCGCCTATCAAGATGATGAGAAATTAATTCAGATTAGAACTCAGATTACTGGAAAACGAGAACGCTTAGTTTTTCATGTGGTGCCAGATAGTTTAATTATTCAGAAGAATGCATGGCAAACGCCTGCCGATAACGAACTTATCCTAACTGAAAATAAAATTAATTTTAATAACTTTAGGTTCAGTCGTGGGAATCAATCGGTTGTTTTTAGTGATAATCTTCCTATCGAAAAAGATCATGTTGGAATCGATTTTGAAAACTTTGAACTTAGTGAATTTTTAAATTATTTAAACCCCGAAACCGAATTCGCCAGCGGAAATATGAACGGTCGCCTCGTCATAGAAGATGTTTTTGGAAATACTGGAATTTTAGCAGACCTTGATGTACGTAGTTTTAATGTTCTTGAAGTACCCTTAGGAACGATGAGTGTCGATGCAAAATCGCACGGCGGAAACAGTTATGACTTTAATGCCGCTGTCAAGGGAGGCGAGGTAGATTTAGAGGTACGAGGGGATTATGTTTCTGTCAATAATGAAGCCAATCTCGATCTTAATGTAATGATCAATCGATTTAACATGAAAGCCTTAGAAGGGTTTACTTTAGGTGAAATTAAAGATGCTGATGGAAGTTTTAAAGGAAGCTTTAAAGTAAGCGGTACACCAACGGCACCTAACTATGATGGGAATCTTACCTTTACAAATGCCGATTTGACCATTGTAAAACTGAATGCTCCTTTTACACTACAAAACGAAACACTTAACATTGACAATGCAGGAGTAGCAATGAATGGTTTTACTATTCGGGATGCTAACGGAAACACTTTTGTTGCTAGCGGCACTATAGGAACCGAAACCTTCATTAATCCTACTTTTGATCTACAGCTAAAGGCAGATGATTTTCAAGTGTTAAATGCTTCTGAAGATGATAATGACTTTTTATACGGAACCGCAAGTTTTGATGCCGACGCAGCAATCACAGGAGATTTACAAATTCCGGTAGTAAATATGACAGCCTCTGTCAATAGCAACACAGATATAACCTATATAATGCCTACAGCCACCGCAAATTTTGAAAGTAGAGACGGTGTGGTTGTTTTTGTCAACAGAGAAAATCCAGATGCCATTTTAACTCGAACTGAAGAAGAAACAGGAACCATTACAGGATTTGATATTTCGGCTTTAGTAAACGTTGGGAAAGACGCAAAAGTCAAGATCATTATTGATGAACAAACCGGAGATAATTTTCAGGTGTATGGAGAGGGAGATTTTAATTTTAAAATGAAACCGAATGGCCGAATGACACTTTCTGGTGTCTATGATGTTGCAGGCGGGCATTATGAAATGAATTTATACAATCTCGTCAACCGAAAGTTTACCTTAGCTCCAGGAAGCCGTGTTTCTTGGGCAGGTGATCCGTTTGATGCGAAATTGGATGTGAGAGCAATATACGATGTAGAAGCTTCGGCCTCTCCATTAATGGCGTCTGTGACTTCTGGATCTGACCCAGCCATTAAAACCAGATTTCGTCAAGTACTTCCGTTTTATGTGTATCTTAATGTGGATGGCGAATTATTACAACCTAAAATTTCTTTCAGCTTAGATATGCCTGAAGATGAACAGGGAGCGATTGGCGGACAAGTTTACGGTCGTGTACAACAACTAAATTCGCAAGAAGCAGAATTAAACAAACAAGTATTTTCATTATTAGTACTCAATCGCTTTTATCCAGAACCTGGAAGCGACGGTAGTAGAGGAGGGGCAGCAGCGATTGCCAGAGATAATATCAATGATGCTTTGTCGGATCAACTCAATGTATTTTCAGATAAATTACTGGGAGATACAGGTGTAGAACTTGATTTTGGCCTTGATAGTTATACCGATTATCAGGGTGATAGTCCGCAGGAACGAACCCAACTGGATATTGCAGCTCAGAAAAAATTATTTAATGACAGATTGATTGTACGCGTGGGTAGCGAAGTAGATATTCAAGGGAGCAGTGCATCGGGAGAAAATACTGCGTTGATTGGAAATGTAAGTTTAGAATATATTCTTACTGAAAATGGCCGCTACCGATTAAAAGGTTTCCGAAGAAATGAGTTCGAAAATGTGATTGATGGACAAACGGTCGTAAGCGGAATTGCGCTTATTTTTACACAAGAGTTCAATAAGTTTGATGAGCTCTGGAAAGCCATTTTGAGCAAACGAACCGAAGAAGAAAAAGAAGCGGCAAAAGCAGCAAAAGAAGCCGAGAAAAAAGCGGAAGAAGAAAATGAAGGAGATGGTACAGATACAGATAATAAAAATGAATAAACTTTTTGAAACCAACTACGACCTATAAAATCTATGTGCTTTTAGCCTTTGCAGTTATATTGCAGGCTTGCTCTGTAAACCGTTTTATTCCTGAAGATGAATTACTGTTTACAGGCTATGATGTGACTGTAGAATCGCAAACCGATTCTATTGTAAAAGACAAAGCCCAATTAAAAGCAGCTTTGGAAAAGGTATTGTTGCCCGAAGCCAATTCTAAATTTTTAGGAGGTTACCCTGGCCTTTATTATTACTATAAAGTGCAGGATTCTACACCAGGCTTTTTAAATAAATGGCTGTACAAGCAGTTTGGAGAAGAACCCATTTATAAAAGCGACATAGAAAAGTACGAGATTGAGAAATTATTACTTAACCGATTGGATAATCGCGGTTTCTTCTACAGTACTGCTTCTTCACGATTTGTAAATGATACGGTAAAGAAAACAGCCTTTATTAAGTATACGGTAAAGGTTTCAGAGCCTTACAGACAGGAGACATACCAATTAGACAGTGTGCCGCAACCTTTATATGGAACGCTTCAGGAAAGCGTTGCTAACACTAAATTAATGGATGGATTCCGATTTGATCTTTCTAATTTAAAATTAGAAAGAGAACGAATTGATTCCGAAGTAAAAAATAAAGGCTACTATAACTTTAATCCTAGTTTTCTCATCTTTGAAACCGATACCAATCAGTATGATAACAAGAGATTTGATTTGTTTTTAAAATTAAAAAAAGACATTCCTACCAAAGGAATTGTTCCTTATAAAGTCTCAAAAATAAATGTGTATCCTAATTATGATCTCAAAACTGACTCTTTACAAACCGACACCCTCCGTTTTGAGAATAAGAACTATATAAGACAAGGCGAGGAATTTTTTAAACCTAAATTTCTTGATCCTTTTATTACCATTAAAGAGGGAGCATTATACAGTCCCACAGATTCTAGAAATACTTCCCGAAGATTATCAACTATTGGAGCTTATAAGTTTGTGAACATTCAATATGTTGAAAAAGACAGTACTTTAACAGACAGTTTAGGAATTCTGGAGGCCAATATTTATCTATCACCTTTAAATAAACGTGCCATTAGAGCTGAATTACAAGCTGTTTCAAAATCAAATAATTTTGCGGGGCCTGCACTAGGTCTTACTTTTTCTAACCGAAATCTTTTTAAAGGAGGTGAAACACTCAATATTACAGCCAGTGCAGGATATGAAGTGCAACTTTCTAGTGGCGGTGATCAATCGGGCTTGACGAGTATTGAGTTGGGCTTAAAATCGGAACTTATTTTTCCGCGGGTTATCTCACCCTTCAAAATTAATGAAGACTTTTTTGAATATAGCATTCCAAAAACAATTACAGGACTTGGAGTAGAATATTTGAGTCGAAGTAAACTCTATACATTACTATCTGGAACCGCTAAATTTGGTTATGTCTGGAATGCCAACAGATATATTACTCATGAGATTAATCCTATTTCGATTAATTATACCCGGCTAACAAATACGACTCCAGAGTTTCAAGCTATTCTGGACGATAATCCATTTTTGGCGCGTAGTTTTGAACAACAGTTTATTTCGGGTTTGACTTATTTGTTTATTTACAACGGAATGGTTGATACACAAAAAACCCATCAAATCTATTTTAACGGAACACTGGACGTAGCAGGAAATTCTATTAGTTTACTGTCTCAAGAAGAAACACCTGGCGAGCCTAAGACTTTTTTAGGAACCGAATATGCTCAATATGCAAAAGTAGATGCCGATATTCGGTATCATTTTAATTTTGGGAAGGAACAAAAAATTGCAACTCGCTTATTTGCTGGCTATGGCTATGCCTACGGAAACTCAGACGTGTTGCCTTATATCAAACAATATTTTAGTGGTGGACCTTATAGTGTTCGCGCATTTCGAATTCGCTCCTTAGGACCGGGCACGTTTCCAAACGATGCAGAATCTGTAAATGGCTCTTTTTTCGATCAGACAGGAAATATACGCTTGGAAGCCAACATTGAATATCGGTTCCCAATTTTCGGATTTGTGAAAGGAGCTGTGTTTGCAGATGCTGGTAATATCTGGTTGTCTAAAGAAAATGAAGCCTTACCAGGCGGAAAATTTACAGGAGATATCTTTAATGAGTTAGGTATGGGAACCGGATTTGGAATTCGTGTCGATGTACAGGGCTTTGTCATTCGGTTTGATCTGGCTGCTCCTTTCCATGACCCCGGAGAACCCGAGGGGGAACGATTTGATTTTAAAGTAAGTGAGCCTGTGCTCAATTTTGCGATTGGCTATCCGTTTTAATAGTTCCAGACCAACAAGTGACTAATTTTATTACCAATACTCATTTTAATGGTTTGATGGGTCGCTTTTAATTTGTCTAGTTGCTTATATAGTTTGTTTAAATTAGAAGCATTTGACACTAAAGTCGTAAAAATTCCCACTTGATTTTTATAAGATACAGATTGTTTGATCATCCGTTTTATAAATAACGCTTCTCCGCCATTACACCACAATTCATGGGATTGCCCTCCAAAATTTAACAATACATCTTTCTTGGTTTTAAATGCGATTTTGTCTTCGGAAAGATTTCGGAGTTTGCGCAGTGTTTCTTTGGTAGCCGCTTCTTCGGAAGGGTAAAAAGGTGGATTGCAGACTGTAAAATCAAAATATTCGTCGGGTTTTATAATTCCTTTAAAAATATGGGCATTGTCATTTTGATGACGAATCTCTATCTTTTCTGAAAGTCCTTCAGTAGCATTTACATTTTCAATTGCTGAAGCGACAGCATTGATGTCAATATCGCATCCCACCATCTTCCAATTGAATGCCTGTGCGCCTAGCAAGCAATATATAGCATTCGCTCCTGTACCAATGTCAAGTCCCTTAACTGTTTCCGAAGCAGTTTCAGAAAGTAAATCCTTGATGTAGTGCAGGTAGTCTACACGACCTGGAATAGGAGGACAGAGGTAATGTGCTGGGATATTCCAGTCGGTAACTTTATAATGATGCTTTAGGAGCGCCTTGTTTAAATTGTATACAGCTTCTGGGGTACTAAAATCGATGGTTTCGGTTCCATGATCATTTATAAAAACGTAGGCAGACAAAGGTTGGTGTGTTTTTATAAGCGCTTTAAAATGGTAGGAATCACGATGAATATTGTTAGGATGCAAAAGCTTTTCATTTAAGCTAACGAAGATAGTGTTAATATTAAACAAATAGAACATTGAATTCTACTAGGTATAGGTAATTTTATCTTCTTAAAATTGTAGTATGAAAAATATAGGAGTGATTCTTGTGATGTTATGCACAGTGGCCATAAGTAGTTGTCAAGAAAATAGTAACCATAAAAATGATTCTGAAAAAACAACGGTTTCTGAAGTTCCAAAAGCTGTACAAAAAGCATTTGTAGAGAAATATCCTGGTGAAAACGATCCTGATTGGGCTATTGACGCCCATGGAAACTGGGAATCCCATTTTAAAATTGATGGTGAAAAATACAGAGCAGATTATGCGAGCGATGGTAGCTGGATAGAAACTGAAAATTCGATCAAAAAAGAGAATCTTCCAGATGCGATCAAAACTGCGATAAAAAAGAACTATGGGGATTTAAAAATCACCGAAGTAGAACACGTAACGTCTGCAACTAAAGGTGAGTTTTATGACGTTGAGTTTAAGCAGAAAGGGAAGAATAAAGATGTAGAATTTAGAGCCGATGGTTCTGAACTAAATTAATACTAGTTTTTTTATTATTAGGATTCTATTTGGTGTACATTCGTCAACTAGTACCCGTAGCCTAACCAGACCTGAATGCAAAAAAAGACACTTCTTTTAGTACTTTCCTTTTTTTCAATATACGTTTTCTGGGGTTCCACTTATTTATTGAATAAAATTTCGGTACAGGAATTGCCACCTTTAATGTTGTCAAGTATCCGATTTGTAATTGCAGGAGTACTCATATTTATCATTGCTAAAATGTTAGGATATTCATTAAAGATTAACCAGCAACAGTTTGTCAATTCCTTAATCGCAGGATTCTTATTTTTAGGATATGGCAATGGTGTAATGGTGTGGTCTTTAAAGCACGTAGATAGTGGATTTGCTGCTTTGGAAGCTTCTACACAGCCCATCGTCATTTTAATTTTAATGCGAATTCTTTATGGTAAGAAAATCAAATTAAAATCGGTTATTGGTGTTATTTTAGGCATTACAGGTATCATCCTATTGGTAGGTCAAAAGGCAATGACAACAGATGATGGTAGAATTTTCTGGATCTTGATGATTTTTACCTGTGTTCTTAGCTGGAGTGCCGGGAGTCTTTTTGTAGCCAAAGCTACGTTGCCTAAAAACTTTTTTATTGCAACGGGGTATCAGATGTTTTTTGGAGGAATCATGCTAGGTATTTCAAGTGTGTTGTTTGGCGAACAGTGGATTGCTCCAACCGAATGGAGCCCTACCGTTATTTGGGCAATTATTGGCTTGATTCTCTTTGGTAGTATTGCCGCCTTTACTTCCTTCAATTATTTACTTAAGCAGGTTTCTACCGAAAAAGTGGCAACGTCTGCCTATATCAATCCAATCATTGCCGTATTGCTAGGGTGGTTAGTATTAAATGAAAATCTTTCGCTTCAGTCCATCATAGCAGCAGGAATTTTGTTATTGGGAGTTTATTTTATTAACAGCGCAAAGCGAGAAAGCAAAGTGAGGACTTTCAGAAGCTAGTGATCTGTAGTAGTTAGTATACTTCGTGCTTTTCAGCGATATTTCCAAAACAAATAATATGTATCTTTGAGAAAATATAACTTCATAACCAATGAAAAAATTACTCTACCTATCGCTAATCACTTGCTTTTTTATTTCCTGTAAAGAAGAAAAACCTTCAGTTGAAGACACTGCTCAAAGAGGTCCCGTTGTATTTGACGGAATTACAGACTCAATTCAACCAGGAGATAATTTCTTTGACCATGTCAATAAACAATGGATGGATAATGCTGTTATTGCAGAGGATCAAGTTGGAGTAGGGGCCTACCGTTTTCTAAACATTCCGCAGCAAGAATTATTAAAAAACATTCTCGAAGAAGTTTCCGAAGGGGACTACGAAAAAGGAAGTATCGAACAACAAGTAGGTGATTTTTATGCTTCAGGAATGGATACCGTTCAAATTAATGAAAGAGGGATCACGCCTATACAACCTATTCTTGATCGTATTGAAGCCATTAACGATTTTCCTGCTGTCATGCAGTTTGTTGCAGAACAGATCAAAGTAGGAGATTATTCTTTGATTCGCCCTTATATTTCACCTGATCAGAAAAACAGTAAACTCAATATTCTTCATTTTAGTCAGACAGGTTTAGGATTACCCGATCGTGATTATTATTTTGGAGAAAGTCCTTCCGTGGTAGAAATTCAAGAGGCTTATAAAACCTACCTAGCGACTCTTCTTGAATTGGTTGGAGAAGAGAATGCGCAACAAAAGGCTGCTACAGTTTACGCAATTGAAAAACAACTTGCGGAAGCTCATAAAACGCGAATCGAGCGCAGAATTGTTAAGGAAAATTATCATAAAATGGTAACTTCAGAAATTAATTTGAGTCAGCCAAATATTAGCTGGAAAACACTATTATACAGATTAGGAGCTGAAGTTGATTCGGTGAATATTGCCCAGCCAGCGTATTATGAAAAACTAAACAATATGCTGCTTTCTGTTCCTGTCGAAGATTGGAGATTGTATTTAAAAGCACATTCAATTGCGTCTCATGATGGAATTTTAAGCACGCCTTTTCAAGATGCCGCCTTTGCCTATTCGAAAGTAGTTTCAGGACAGTCTGAGCAGCAACCTCGAGCTAAGTTGATGACTCGTCGTGTAGATCAGCAGATGGGATTTGCTTTAGGGCAACTCTACGTAAAACGCTACTTTAATGAAGACGCTAAAGAGCGTGCTTTGGAACTAGTCAATAACTTTCAGAAAACATTAGAAACACGTATCGAACAGCTGGATTGGATGAGCGATAGCACAAAAGTAAAAGCAAAAGAAAAGCTATTTGCAATTAAGAAGAAAATTGGATATCCAGATGTATGGCGTGAATATGATGTAACAATTGACCGAAATAAATTTTTTGAAAATGTTGTAGCATTACGAGAAGATGATTATCAATATGAACTGGCACAATTAAATAAAGCACCTAATAGGGACGAATGGCATACAACACCTTCAACGGTGACCGCCTATTACAACCCATCGCTAAACGAAATTGTATTTCCAGCAGGAATTCTTCAGGAGCCTTATTTTGATCTGTATGCAGATGATGCGGTAAATTATGGAGGCATCGGAATGGTGATAGGACATGAGTATACTCATGCTTTTGATGACCAAGGCGCTCAATATGACAAAGATGGAAATGTATCTAATTGGTGGACCGAAGAGGACTATACAAAATTTAAGGAAAAGACACAGCAGATCGTTGATCAATATAGTGGCTTTACAGTATTGGATAGTGTTCCTTTAAAAGGCGCATTGACAGTAGGAGAGAATACAGCAGATAATGGAGGAATTGCCATTGCGTATGATGCTTTTAAAAGAACCGAGCAGGGTAAAAACGGAGAACCCATTGGCGGATTTACACCAGATCAACGTTTTTTCCTATCTATAGCACGTATTTGGAGAGTAAAAACACGTGATGAATACCTCCGCAACTATGTAGCCACCGATTCTCATTCGCCACCTATTTGGCGTGTCAACGGTCCTTTAATGAATTTCACACCTTTTTATACTGCTTTTGAAGTAGAGGAGGGGCAGACCAATTATAGAAAAGAGGAGGAGCGTATAAAGATCTGGTAATCTCTTAGTATTTAAAGAAATTAATTTTGAATATGCATTAAACTGAAAGTTTAGGGGCATCCTGGTATTTTGCTTATTAAATGTTAAATTTTTCCAAAAAAAAATCTATTTTTGCTGATAATACATAATGAAATAGATATAACATCATGAAATTTTTTAATAGTAAAACACTGTTAATTACAGTGTTAGCAGTATTAGTACTTCAATCCTGTTCTAACGATGACAATATTGATGACACAGTTGCAGACGCTACTTTAACTATTGATCTTATTAAAGACTGGAATGATCTCTGGTTAGAAGTAGATCGTCATGCGTATGGCATGCGCCCAACTTCTACTGCAAGAGCTTTAGCCTATATTCATTTAGCTGGTTATGAAACTGCTTTGGCAGATATGGATGGCTATACTTCAAATCAAAACAGGCTAGAAAATTTTACCGTTGATGCAAATCAGAGAGCAGCAAATGTAGATTTAAATTTGGCTTTAAGCACCACGTATGCAGTTACAATGGATCATTTTATGCTGAATGTAGATGCAGCGACAGATGCAAAAATAGGACAGCTTAAGGCTACGATGGAAGCTGACCTTTCTTTAGGATTAAGTAACTCAGAAATTACCAATTCCATTGCTTGGGGAACCTATGTTGCTAATCAAGTGATAGCGTATAGTCAAACAGATATTGCTGCAGAACAACAGATTCATGATCCACAACCTATAAGTTATGTACCGCCGGTAGGACCAGGCTATTGGACTTTTAGTGCAGATCCTGAACGTGCGTTATTTCCATATTGGGGGGAAGTACGAACGTTTGTGATATCTTCAGATCAAACCACGAGTGTTGCCCCTAATTTAACATATAGTACAGACCCTACAAGTGATTATTATGCAGAAATGAATGAAGTCTATTTAGTGAATAATGAAGCCAAACTTGAACTTAATGATGATTTATGGATTGCAGAATTTTGGTCTGATGATGTAGAAGGAATGATGATGAGTCCTCCAGGGCGTATGATTTCGATTGCAAATCAATTGGTAGTACAAAATGATTTAAGTTACGAGCGAACTTTAGCCATGTTTTTACGATTAGGATTTTCATTAAATGATGCTGCAGTCTCTGCATGGGCAGACAAATATGAATACATGGTGATGCGTCCAAGTGTGTATATTCAAGAACATATTGATCCAGATTTTGAAACAAACCTGTACAGATTTATTTATTGGCCTAATCCTTCCTTTCCAGGGTATCCATCAGGTCATTCTACCTTTGCTTCGGCAGCCGCAGGTATATTTATTAATGAATTTGGAGACACTATCAACTTTACAGATCGTACCCATGAGGGAAGAACCGAATTTGGCGGAACACCAAGAGAATATAATTCTCTTTCGTCCATGGCACAAGAAAATGCGTATTCCAGAATTCCTTTGGGTGTTCATATGCGAATGGATTGTACAGAAGGATATCGTCTTGGATATGAAATATCTGATGCAGTCATTGATTTTGATCTGAATAACTAAAATATTTTTTAATAGCCTATCTAAAAACCTGTCTGTTAGACAGGTTTTTTTATGAACGGTTAAAGACTATAATCTAATTTTCTTTGAGTATTCCATAAAATGATCTTCAAAGCGTCTAAGCATTGGATGCATTTTTTCTGCATACAGCACATATTGACATTTTTTAATACTCTGTGTTATTGATAACATAGCTGCATAAGCCGATTGCTTTACCAAGAATTCGGCATCATCAACACTAAAGATCTTTAATTCGGAAATGCTCACGCCATTCATTAAAAAAAGGGTATTCATTGATTTGGGTGTAGAGATAAGAATATCGATGCCCATAAAGATTTCAGATTTTTGTATATCTACATGAAGTTGTTCGTGTCCAACATAAACGCGTAAAGGTGTATGTTGCGTATAGGCTAAAAAAGCCACATACAATTCGATCGCTCTTTCCTTATCCTGAGCGAGTACAACTGCTCTGGGAGCATTACCAACGGCTTCAAATTTTAATCTGTTAAGCGTAGTAAGGATAAGTGTAGTTGTTTTTCCGCTGTCTTTAGGTGCTGTACAAAAAACGTTTATTCCACTTTTTATCACAGGAATGCTCTTGCATTGTAGTGGAGTAGGGGACTCAATTTGAAATGATGCTAACTTTTCTTGTAGCTGTGGATGTAGTTTTTTAAATGGCATGCGGTAAAGATACATGCTATATTTTTTATAAATGGTTTAAAGAAGTTTCTTTGCTTATAATGCTGATTGAAAAGTAGTCACTCTTCAGTAAAAAATTGATGAACCCTATCACAAATAAGTAGAAGATATTGCAGGTGGCAATATTCCACATAAGTTATTGATTATCAATAGATAAATTGAGGTTATCGCAGGCTTACTTTGCTATAAAACAAAGCAAATAATAAGAAGATATTTATCATTAAAGTTTTACTACCTAAAGCCTTTTATTTTTTGGAATAGCCTGTACTAAGCGAAGCCGAAGCATAGGAGGCAAGCATACTGATTATGTATTAGTTATGTACTTAAAAGTATATTTTGACTACATTTACTTCTATGTTTAATGCCTTTATTTCTTATTCGCACGCTGCAGATGGCAAATTGGCTCCGGCCTTGCAATCTGCTCTTGAAAAATTCGCCAAGCCATGGTATAAGGTACGAAACTTGAATATTTTTAGAGATGAAGCTAGCTTATCTGCTTCTCCGCATTTATGGGAAAATATAGTTAATGCTTTAGACGAGTCTGAGTATTTGATCTATATGGCTTCCCCAGAGTCCTCCAATTCTAAATGGGTACAAAAGGAAATTGAATATTGGCTGAAACATAAGTCTCTGCATACGCTGCTAATTGCATTAACTGATGGAGAAATTACTTGGAATACTAATTTGAATACATTTCGAAATCCCGAAGTTAATTCTTTGCCTAAATGCCTCGAAGACAATTTTAAAACAGAGCCTTTTTATGTTGACCTTAGAGCTTCTAAAACGCAGCATGATATTTCACTTAAAAATCCAATATTTAAAAAAGAGGTTTTAAAGCTAGCGGCACATTTGCATGGTAAGGCGCCAAAAGATTTGGCAAGTGATGAAGTAAGAACACATAAAAAAATGTTACGTCTTCGAAATGCAGCGATAGCTATTTTGATTATGTTATTAGGCCTTTCCATCTATAAGACCTATGATGCAAATCTCCAAACTAAATTAGCCATTGAAGAAAAAGATCGAGCTCAGGCAAATTTTTTTATGATTGCTGCCAATAAGGAAGTTGAAAATGATGCAACACTAGCATTACACTTGGCCGGTCGCGCTATAACCTTATCAAAATCTAAAGACACCCTTATTTTGTCTGATGCCTATAAAATTTATAGTGAAAATGTTTTATACAAAACTATTATAAAGCACTCTGATGTGGTTAAGGCTGTAGCTTTTTCTCCAGACGGGACTACTATTTTAACAGGTTCAGGGGATAACACCGCACGATTATGGGATCTCAAGGGAAATCAAATTGGGAAAGATATGAAACACTCTGGAAGGATCAACGCGGTTGCCTTTTCTCCTGATGGAACAAAAATTTTAACAGGCTCATGGGATCATACCGCGCGATTATGGGATCTTCAGGGAAACCAAATTGGAAAAAATATAACACATTTGGATGCTATTTATGCAGTTGCTTTTTCCCCAGATGGAACTAAAATCCTAACAGGTTCGAGAGATAACTCGACGAAATTATGGGATCTGCAGAGCAATCAAATTGGGAAAACCATGAAGCATTCTAGCATGGTCAAAGCTGTTGCCTTTTCACCAGATGGAACTAAAATTTTAACGGGCTCAAGAGATAATAATGCACGATTGTGGGATATTGAAGGTAATCAAATTGGAAAAACCATAACACATCCCTTTGGAAATTACCGTGTTTCATCAATAGGGATTACCGCAGTTGCCTTTTCTCCTAATGGTAAAACTTTTTTGACTAGCGCAGAAGATAATAAGGTCCGATTATGGTATTTGAAAGACCAACAAATTGCTACGGTAATTGAACATTCAAGTCTTGTTAATACCGCTATTTTTTCACCAGACGGAAATACCATTTTAACAGGTTCAACAGATTATACTACACGATTATTTGACCTATATGGAAGACAATTAGGAGAAGATATGCAACATGCAAGTGCAATTGATGCACTTAGTTATTCTCCTGATGGCACTAGCGTTTTTTTAGGTTTAAGAGATCACACTGCCCGTTTATGGGATTTGAGTAATCAAATTGGAGACACTTTTAAATTTTCAAGCGACATAAATTTTATCGTCTTTTCTCCTGATGGAACTACTATTTTAACAAGCTTAAAGAATAATACAGTACAATTATGGGAGCTCTCGGGTAACCAAATTAGTAAGGATATGAAGCATCCATCCGATGTCAATACTATTGCTTTTTCAGCTGATGGCACTAAAATATTGACTGGCACAAATGATAATACTATGCGATTCTGGGATCTTTTAGGTAACCTAATTAGAAAAGACATAAAGCAAGTGAGTACACCTATGTCAAACACTATTGCTTTCTCTCCTGATGGAACTAGTGTCTTGAAAGCAGAAAATAATACGGCCAGATTATGGAGTGCTGAAGGCAATCAAATTGGAAAATTCATTAAGCATACTGGACCTTCTCAAGATTACTTGGTCAATGCTGTTGCCTTTTCTCCTGATGGATTAACTCTATTGACAGGCGGAGATGATCGAACCGCTCGATTATGGGATCTTAAAGGCAACCAAATTGAAAAAAGCATGTATCATTTAGATTGGGTCAGTGCTGTTGCATTTTCTCCTGATGGAACCAAGGTATTTACAGTTTCTGATTATAAAACAGCACGATTATGGAAGGTAACTCCATTACAAGAGTTTTTGAAAAGTGACCGTTTAGCGCCATGGGAACAGTTACCGTTATCTGATGAGCAGAAAAAGAAATATAATATTGATTAGTTTAAAAAATTACTTCCAATGAGTGAGGCACGAACGAAAACAATTTGATTTTATAAAACAATCGAGCGCTTGGTAGCGGCTATTTTACATAACGGCTAATTATAGATACATAATGTTTTAAATAAACGCTGCGAAGCAAACCGCTTATTAGTTTAATGACCCAAGTTCTAATTATTCTTATGAAAACAAATGCTTCTGGGATATTTTACATAATACTACATTATAGCTATCAAATGGATAAGTCACTTTTATTAACAACAATACATTTGTACTATAATTTATATTATGTAAAATAGAATAGTTTGACAACTGGTTCTCTTTTATTAAAATCATAGTCTTTAATACTTCCCTATTTATTGAAATTATCTAAATATTTTTATAGTAAAATGATTCTAGAAAATTAGAAGCTTCAAATAAAAGTATAGCAAATACCTATTTAATTATTTGTTGTAGAAGTACTCGTTATATAGTAAAGTGTGATGGGCTCTGTTTCTGCATCTGAATATAGTATTACAGCGTTTTCTATATCTAAAGTGATCCTTACATCAGGACCTTCTCCCAGATATACTGCATTTTTAGTACGCTTTAATACTGTAAACCGTCTTTCACCATCGTTATTCTTTTCTATCCAAAGTTTTGCCGATTTTTCCTCAAAGTTCCCAGTATCATAAGAGACCTGCTTTACCGTGAGTCCTGTGAGTTCTTCTTTTTCACTAATTTTTATAGGTTGGTTTTGCGTATCACTAGTAGTTTTGCTGCTTGGTATTGTAGTAATCGACTCATCGGTAGCATCTTTTTCTACCACTATGGTTGAATTGTTTAGATCGGCACCCATTTCATTCAGAAATGATATGCGATCCATGGCTTCATCTTCATGTGGACAAGGTGCATACAGCTCAATATGTTTTCGTAATGCGGCCAATTCGTTAATTTCTTTCCCCTCCGTCATAGTAGTTTCTAATTCCTGCCAATCTGCTTTGCACAAGGCCATCATATCCTTTTCTCCTCCTGCCACTGCCGAATAAATTCCATAGATAGCAACGATGGCAACCAATGCAACCACAGCATATATAATGGGCTTTTTCGACTTGCCTGATGAATGTATACTTTTTGAGTCAGTAGCGTGTTGTTTTGTTTTTTTAAAACTAGACCCCTCCTCTGCTGTATTCGCTGCAGTTGGCTTTGGCTGCGTACGTTCATAAACACTCGTTGAGTCATTCTGAAGTGCAGTACGTAAGGTGGCCATTCCTTTTTCGTGAGAACTTGTAAAGTCTGCAAATTGTAATCTTCGTAACCGAAAAGGAATTTCACAGGCTTCATATAATACTGGTACAACCGTCTTTCCTTCTTCTAGCGCATACGATACTTCGTCCATTACATTATGTGAAGCCACAGACGCTTTTGAGAGCACGACTACCAGTGTTGGCGATTCTTCTAAAGCTGTTTCAATTGATTTGTCCCAATGCGACCCAGGTTTTATATCCAATTGGTCAAGCCAGACCGTTGCTCCAGACTCTCTTAATTCTTTGGCTAGCTGCAGTACAAACTCTGAATTATCTCGGGAGTAGCTAAAAAATATAGTATTTGTGCTCATCTGTATGCTCGGTTTTTGTTAGTAGTACACCGTAGGTTTTTCGTTTGGTATCTAATTGTCAAGGAGTAAGACGTTTTTCTAATTATCGGGAAAATTAAGAATTGCCAATACGTTGCCTTGATCGTCTTCCCTCACACTTATTACTTTAGCTTTTACACCAGGCTCAAGCAGAAGACCCTCCATAGGTTCCATTGTTTCATAATTATATATTTGCGAAGGCGTCAATGCAGTTATAATATCCCCTTTTTTTGGTATCTGTTCATCATCTTGCTCATATACAAGATCACCATTCATGTCGGTATACAAATTCTTAACAAAATACCGACTATTCAAATCGCCGTAAATAACCATGCCTTCATACTCCATAAGTACATCAATGCTATCCTGTGCCGATTTGTATTTTGGATCTAAAGGACCTTTTTGGTATATATAATTTAAATAACTATTTACAGTATTACTATTGATGGCAGTTTGCCACTCGGCATTGGATGTTGTATCAGCCTCTGCATCTTCACCGCCAAGAACCATTACCAAAATTAGGATAAGTACGACAGCACCAACTCCTCCCATTATATAATTCTTAATAGGGTTCGCCTTTTTTTGTTTAGGGGGTTTAAAGGTTCCTTTTGGAACTGCAGTTTCCGCTTCTTTTAATCCGATATGCAGGTCGTTCACCAAGCGCTCAAACCCTTCTTCATGGCCCATAGTTGTAAAATCAACAAATTGTTTTCGCGCCAAACGCATAGGAACATCACACTCCTCTATTTTTATAGGTATGACTGGTTTGTCCATTCCAATTCCGAAGGACATCTCATCCTTTACATTATCAGATTCCACAGATGTTTTTGAAAGCACCAAAACGATCGCATCGGCTTTCTTTAACTCCTCCTCTATAGTACTGTCCCAATCGGTTCCAGTTCGTATGTTTTTATCAAACCATACTTCAAATCCTTGTTTCCGAAGGGCTTCCACTAAAGTCGAGACATACTCTGTGTCGCGTCTGGAATAGCTTATAAATAATTTTTTTTGACTCATAATGGTTAGTTTAACGTTGGTTTAGTTTAGTTCTTTTTTAGTTGATAGCTACGCTTAAAAATATCTTGATCGCACACATATTTTTCCCCATCTATTCCTATCATGAGCCAGTCTCCTGCTTTTCCTTTCATGATTCCTTCCAGTGTCTTTACTTCAAAAGGTTCAGGTATTTGTGCGCATCGTATTGGAATAGGTCTTTTCACCGCAGTCTGAAATTCTAATTGGGGAAGTGTATTTTGATCAAATCTCAGCATGGTTAAATTTAGGATTAATTTACGATAAAAATTTGTTTTTCAGGAATTTAATAAAATCATCCTCTTCATTATCGGTACTCATTAAAGTCGTATATGCATTATATGCATTAGTGTATATAGATAATTTTTCACGAAGACCACTCATTTTTGCTGCCGCTTCATAATGCGTTTTAGACGTTTCAAATTCACCCAAATACAGATTTGCCTCTCCTAAGGTTGCTAACTTCCATACGCTATTAAATGGGTCTTTTGCTAATGCATTTAATGCTTTTTGTGCATAGGAAGTCATGAGTTCAAGGTCATTTTTGCAAAGCACACTTAGAAATGCCAAATTAATTGCGAGATAATAAATTTGCCGGCTATCGTTTTTGCTTTCTGCGATGGTTAATCCCATGGAATAATAATCAAATGCATGCGCTCCGTCTTCCGAAGCAAATGTGGTGAGGTAATTACGTTTAAATCGGCCACCAATAATTCCCATTAGGTTTGAGTTATCTTGAGCTAATGGATTATTTTTTATAATTTCAAGTGCCTCCTCTGCCCTATCTGCTCCTTCCAAAGCAAAGATTAATTGCTCTAACCCCTTCGCATCAATTGTATGAATATTTGGCAACAACGTTTTTATTACTTCATCATAATTTCCGAGCGCTATATTTATTTCTTCGGAAGAAGAAAACTGCGAATAGAACTTATTGTACGTAAGTCTATTAAGTATTAACTTAAATGTATCGCTGTCCTTGTCGTCTGTTGAAACGATCCCAAAATGGTCTCCTTCGATGACTGCATGGTATTTTTCTGAAAATGGACCAAGACTGGAAATAATGGGAACAAAGCTATCTTTGGTAGCGGCGATAGTCTGAAATGAAAACGGATAGTGATCCTTAAATTTGTCATTCCATTGTTTACGAAGGTTCGTGATATAAAAACTGTTTTGAGAAAGTTCATGTAATCCAACCTGATTTAACTCTTTCAGCCCTCTTTCAGAAATACCTGCGCTTGGTGTCGCAAAGAACATAACATGGCTAATTTTTTTTAACTCTGCATCTTTTAATTTTAAAAGCGCCTGTTGTGCTACTAAACCACCCAAACTGTGAGCAACAATGGCTATGCGTTTGTACTGAGCAAAGTTATGTTTAATCGAAGTAGCCAAATAGCTCGCATTGATTGAAAGATCTGTTAACGATGCCCAGACGTTATGTCCCATCTCGGGATTTACATTTTCTGAAAACCCTACGGGTAACATATCCCACCCATCCATCTTTTCTACTTCCATAAGGAGGTTTGGAATGTTCCCAAAAGTTGATGCCGCTTGTCCTGAGAATCCGTGTACAAACAACACAATATTATTTGCATTGTCTGTCTTTCTAAAATTTATAACTACCTCCTTTTTAATACTTTGTTTTGTTTCTTCGGAAGTATTACTTTCAACTTTTTCTGTTTGCTTTTCAAATAGATTTTTTGCTATTTTACTTACTGCAAAATCATCATAGATCTGTAAGTTCGCATATGGATTTTGTTCAGGCCAGTGTTCTGGTACCTTTTTAAAAATATAGCGTACAACTTCTGAAATACGAATAAAAGGATCTTCAGTATCCGTTTTCCCATTCCCTTTTAATACCTCGAGCATGCATTTTGTATACAGACTGTTTCTGTCATCTGGGAAAATAACCGAAAGCTGATCTTCTCTGCAGGAAGAAACAATAGACATGCCGCGACCATTATCCAAATGTTGTGCGAGTCCATCTGCTTCAATTTCCTGTCCAAATTTCCTTGTAGAGGATTGGGAGGCTACATTCTGAGTAATTCCGGCCGCATGGCAACAATCCAAGAAGAAGATCAATCTGCGCGATTTTAATTCGCTAATTTTAGCTTTTACTTCTTCGGCTTTGATCCAAGTAGCTTCATAATTTTCCTCATCATAATCATAGGGACATAAGTGAAAGTACTGCCGATTTTCTTCTTCGGGTTTCCAATTTTCTTTTTTTAGAAAATCATTATCAGAATAATTCCCCCCATGACCCGAATAATACAAGAATACCGAAGAATCTTCATTCGTTTTTTCAATCAACCAGTCAAAAGCTTTTAAGATGTTTTGTCGGGTTGCTTTTTTATCTGTTAACAACCTAATGTTTTTGGGGGTATATCCCGCATGATCTGGACTTACAAGTAATTCTTTAATGTCTGTGGCATCCAGAATAGTAGAGGGCAAATCTTTACCAACTCCAATAATTAAAGCAAAGGCATTATCTAATTTTCCGTTTTCCATGCTATTAGATTTCTATTTTCTGAAAGAGGGAATTAATCTCATTTGCCTGAGAAACTGTTGCGCTGGCATCGGCTTCGTTTGTGATCTTTAACATGGCCTGAATCATAGTTGACTGTGATGATGAAATAGCTCCTACTTCCTGCAAGCGATTTGTGAGTGCCATGGGTGCATACGAATCGGTTACGATGCCTGCTTCATCAGATTTTAATTTTAAATAATTGATAATATTACTTCTAATCTCCAAAATTTGCTTGTAAGGAGAGTCTGTTTGATTTACATACGTTTTAATATTAGTGGAGCTTTTTGTAGTAGGCCCTGGCTTTAGCTTGTCAAACAATTCTTTTGTTTTCTCAATCTGTTTGTCAAATGTAATGGCAAAACCAGAAGCATCTGCTTTAAGGCTTCCTAAACGGCTAAAAGCATCTCTGAAATTTTTTCTAAAAAGAAAGATAATACCAAACAATGTTATTGGCCATATTAACGAATCTATTAATTTAATAAGTAGTTCTAAGGTGTCTACTTCTATGAGTATTGCTTTCATAAATTTTTAAATTATTAATGCCAGAAGGTCATAATTTGATTGAACTTTTTAGTGTCTTTATATTTTTTAAAAAAAACATCATTCTGAAATGTGTGTGGTTTGTATCTGTGCCCAGCCGCGACTGCTTTTAACAAGTGATAATACATTTTTTTCTCATCTTCAATGACAGCATAATATTGAGCAAGTGCATAGTCTACAGCTCCAAATTGATAAGGTTCTTTCAGTTTTTCAAGATTTTGAATTATAGCGGTGGCTTCAGATTGCTTCTCATTTTTAAACTTTGAAATAGCCAAAGAGGCATGTATCTTGGGATTAGTAGGATCACGATTAAGAAGGGTGTCGAGTGCAATTTCCGAAGCACTATAATTTCCCATATATAATTCAGCAAATGCAGTTTGTTCATTATTTTCAAAATGGAGTATTTCTTTAAAATAAAGTGTAGCCATCTCAGGTTTGTTTAATAGAAGGTATTCTAAACCAGTACCCATCAAAAGTTCGCTGTACAATATTTCATCTTCGGTAAGGGCTATTTTTGCTAGAAAATTTTTTACTAAATCATTATCTCCACTTCTTATTAATGCAGGTATATAAGCTTTTTTCAGCAGAACCGAATTATTTACATCCATAGCCAACTGTAGTCTTTGAATGGTTTCCTTGTATTTTTTGAGCGCTATATCTGCATACGATTTTGTGTAAATTCTGTCAATACAATCATAACAATTCTGAAGATTAAGACTGTCACTTCGTACAATATTATAAATACTATCGATCTCATTTACTTTATTTACAAATTGCAAGGCCACAATCATAGTAGTGGCATTACTAGCAAGATCATAGGGTGCATACTCAAACTCATTAAAATTGGCTTGATATACTTTTTTATTATCCCCCCTTAAGAGCGCCTCATACATGTTTAATAAATTAATTTGTCGGTTATTACGATTGCTGGCTGGCTTTAAATCTTTTAGTAAGCTATCTGCTACAAAGTAATTACCCATATTATAGTGGTAGGCGACACGCAGTACTTTGGGTTCAAAATAATTTGGATCTATGGTAATGGCCTTTTCGAGTAGATGTAAATAGTTTTCATCGTATTCAACATAATTTGATTCAAGCACTAATCGATATGCTTCATAGTTAGGCGGACTCTCTTGAAGCATCAATTTCTTTTTTCCTTCGGTGGCGAAGAATCCAGAAATAGCAGCCTCTAATTTCTCAATACACTCTAGTGGATTATTATCTGAGCAATTTTCTGGTTTGAAGGAATATATGGTTTTATCTGTTTTTCCATTAATCAATGTTGCTTGAAAAACCAATTTATCATTTTTAAGGTAGTAATTTCCTGTAATGATCTTTGCTGGTTTCAAGTATTGCTTGATAAAATTTCCTTCGGAATTGGAATTTGTTTCATCGCTAAACATGGTATTATACTGAGTAATGACATCTGGAGATATCACCTGGCCTAAATTATTTTCGGTAATTCCATGCATGATCCAATCTGAAGCCATTTTCCCCACATCGTCATACTTTAGGTCTCCTGTATTGTTTCCAAACTTTAAAACCGCAATTCTATCTGTTTCCGAATATTTTATTTGTACAGTATTGTTTAGAAAGTTAATATCGACAATAAAGAAAATAGCAAAGGCACAAAGCGTCGTTATAAAAACAGAAGCTATCATATAGTATTTCTTAAAACTTCTTTTTATTTGGGGCTTCTCATTGGTATCATCATTAGCTTCAATTTCAAGTCGCTCCTTTTCTAAAGGCACAATTTTATATTTCCATAAAACAAACAAATAGATTGGAAGACCAACTAATAATATAATGATAAGAAACGTGACAGATTTTTGAGGTAAACCCAAAGGTTGCCAAGTTACAGACAACACCTGAAGAATTACCCAAGCAGAAACAATGTAAATGGAAAGCATTTTAAACAAATCGTGTTCACGACACTGTTTAATGAAAGTTTTAATCTGCATGAGACTTGGTTAGATACGACTAAGTTACTCAAATAAAATAGATTATATTTTATTTAATCGATAGATTTTAATCTTTTGAATTATTTTTTTTCCTATCTTTAAAGATAATTCTAACTTAAAACAAATCAACATGGCTGACAAAAAACAAGAACCAAAAAAGAAAGAGGAACAAAAAAAAGCACCTGCTAAAAAAGTTCCAATCACAAAACCAGGGAATAAAATTAAACCCTAGTGATGTACGTTTAAAAAATTGACAAACAAAAACCCCCTCATGTTATATTTCGTGAGGGGGTTTTACATTATAAATTATCGTTCTAATTGCTATTATAAGGAATCATTTTTTATTTTCTATAACAAAGACTAGGCTATAGTCACAAACTTTTATTAAAGTTAGCTGACAGCTTGTGAATTGGTTCATAAATTGATATTATCATTAGAGTTAATTATTAATCTAAAAACAAAAAAATATGAAAACTAAACAAGCAGGCGGAATATTAGCATTATTAGGTGTTGCAGCAGGTGCATTCGCATTCTGGAAATACAAAACAATGCCACAGGAAGACAAAGATAAATTACATGCAAAAATCAACGACGCAGGTAAAAAAATTAAAGAAGGTGTTACAGATGTGGAAGAAACATTGACCGAAAAATACAATCGTGTTAAAGAAATGGCTTCTAAAAAGGCTGACAGAGTAGCATAGTCCCCCTATGCTATTTAATGATAAAACCCACCAATTGGTGGGTTTTATATTTTCTATATCTTTAAACGATCCTATTTTACACTTTATTCTTCCCTTTTTTATTTCCTTGTAATAATGCTGGTATCTGGTTGTAATCCAGAAAATACTGTAATTTTACAGAGAGTGTATGATTAATTGGCTGGTCAAATAATGTTCCTAAACTTTCAGCGTATGAGTCTCTGGCTGCTGAATCAAAATTAAATAACTGATTTCGATACAAAGCTGTTAAAAAACTTCCGGGAGCAAACTGCCAAGAATAACTTAGATCAAAATTCCAAGTGGTAAAATTTACATTGGGATCATAGCCTATGTTTGAAGTCGTGTATCCAGTAGTATTTGTTACTCTACCGTTTTCTTGCAAACTAAAAAGTTGCCTGTCATACTCAACCACAGCCCAGTAATTACGAAGGGTTAATGACAATGTATTTCTGGGATTAAAATTATAACTCGCACTCATTGTTTGCTCAATCTCCTCTCTATGTCGATCTCCAAAAATAACATCATCTTCAACTTGTGTCACATATCCGCGATCTCCAGTATAATATTCTCTATATACAAAATAAGAAACAATAAATTTATCATTAAATCGATATCTAGGCCCAAAGCCAAGCCAGTAATTAACATAATCCCGACCTTCTTCAAATAAGGTTTCAACGCCTGCATTGGCACTTAAAGCAAGTTTTTTATTATCATTAGAATTCCACCAGCCGTTTATATTGGCTCGGTTTTCAGTAATAAAGAAACTTCCTGCTCTTCTGGGCTCAAAATAATCAAACTGCCGGCCAGGATTTAAATTGAGATTAAATCCCATATTGCTTAGCTTGGTTGTTTGTCCGTTTGCACTCACTCCTAGTCCGAAGCCCGTAAAAGTACTTGGATCTGCTAAACGTGTATAATTCACATAAAAGTTAGCAAAGTATCGATTCCATTTTCCAGAAGGCTCAAAAGTTCTGTAATTGATATCTATTCCGAAGTTATTATAATTATTTCTAAATTGTAACCCAAGATCATTGGGATCAAACTCGGTATCTGCATAGCTATGATCAAAACTATACCTGAAATTTCCGTGTGCTTTTCGGGCTGCAAAGAACGTACTGAAGCCAGTTTCGTTTCCAGTCATAAGGTTGAGATTGCTCATTTTAACATCACTCCGTATCGCATAAGTGTTACGCTTATTCATAATATTGGCAGACAATGCCGTCACATTGGCATCTCTAAAATGACCTTCCCGTGTCACGTTGGTATTGATCAATCCAATAGAAGAATTTCCATTAAACTGTTGGTCTACTACCACGATATTATAATTGGTAAATGGCTCTACCACTTCCCTCCTACGCTCGCCAGTATCGATCTGTTCTATAATTGCTTCAGCTTTTTCGGTAAAAGAATTAAAGAACCCTAACCCGAGGCCATTTTGCGTTCTACCAGATACTTTAATTGCATTAAGCACTTTTACAGATTCGGGAAAATCTACTACTTCTTCATTGGCAGAGGTTACCGGATCTGTAATTGGAGCACTCCCTACCCTCCTGCTAAAAAATAAATTGGCTTTATTAAAAAGGTCAACTCCTTCGGTAAAAAATTGACGTCTTTCAGAAAAGGTTTGCTCGAAGGGGCCTAGATTTAAAGAAACGTTGTCAAATCCCGCCTGTGAGAAATCTGGAATTAGGGTAGCATCCAGCGTAAAGTTTTCAGTAATACCAAACTTTACATCCAGTCCAGCATTAAAATTTGATTCGTACACCCCTTCAAAGTTATTCTGTACGGTCGAAACAAACGGATAAAAAGCCAATCGTGTAGGAGGCTCTAGGTTAGTAAGCCCTTTTAGTTCCCCGTGATATTGGCCAATAAGCCCTTTAGAAATATCAATTTCATTCCATACATATTGCGATTCATCTCTTCGGAAACGTCTGTGGAACTGTACGCCCCAGGTTTCCAGATTGGTATTATCAAAACGCAAACAGCGATACGGAATTTTCATCTCCAATGACCAACCGTCCTCGTTAATACTCACCGCACTATCCCAAACCGAATTCCACCCAAAGTCCTCTCCTACTGTTGGATTAGCAATGGCATCTGCTTGTGTTCCTGAAGCAAATAAAAAAAATTCGGTGTCGTTTTGGGCATCATTATTTGGGTTAAGGATAATTCCGAAAAAATCTGCGTTCCCAAAATTATCCCTACTAGAAAGTTGTTTTGCAATTTTTGACGGATCGTCGTATAGATAAGCAGCAATATATAATGCAGTATCATCATACGTCATTTGAACCACTGTCTTATTTTCTTCGGAATCTTTTACTCCCGGTGTAGGGCGAAATTGTATAAAATCCTGAGCTTTTTCAGCAGTGCTCCAAACCGAATCATCTAAGATACCATCGATCTTTGGAGCATTATCTGTGCGTTGAATGTGAAGTTGTTTTTTTTCTTGTGCTTTGGAAATAAAGCAAAATGCTACCATACAGATAGCTAGAAGTGATTGTTTCATTTTGATTGATTGGTTTGATTGTTATTGTAAAGACTAGCTGATGAGGCTATTGTTACAGTATGTCTTTCTATTCAAACGAAAAAAATATCAAAATCATATTTTCACTCTGAAAATTTCACTAAATAAAAAATCTATAAAAGGATCGGTCAGGAGTTATTTAACCAATTTTACTTTAACGGCATTCATTCCACGTTGTCCCTTTTCAAGTTCAAAAGATACGCGATTACCTTCAACGATATCATCTATGATACCACTTACATGGGTAAAGTATTTCTCATTATTTTCTGCGTCAATGATAAATCCGAAGCCTTTTGAAGAGTCGTAAAAGTTTACAGTTCCTTCTCGTACAGGATTAAATGGATCTTCGTCTGTATCCTCTTTTTTAGGGATTCCAAGTACGATATCTTCGGCGTCAATTTCAATCTTATCTGAAGGGTCTGGTGGTTCATCTACCAGATTCCCCATATGGTCAACATATACTAGATCTATCCCACTACTATCTAATTCTTTTTTGCGAGCTTTGCGTTCTTCCATCTTTTTACGCTTTTCCTCACGCTTCTGTAAGCGCTTTTTTTCTTTTTCATTTTTACTGAAGCTCTGCTGTGATTTTGCCATCTATTTATTTACTATTAATTTTTTTTATAATATACATTAAAACTTTTAATTAAGGTAATGACTTATGTATTAAAATTGCCACTATTTTGTAATCTTTTCATCAACGATTTGCACCTCATTTTTTTTGAGAAACAAATAGTAAAAGTTTACGAGTAGAATGGCAACGTTTGTAATAATAATAGGAATACTCCCTAGCAACACTCCATATAATACAAAAAAGCTACATCCTACAGAGTTTACCATACGAAGAACTCGTATATCTTTCATAAAAAAGGAAAGAAGGACAACGCCACTAGCGACGTATCCAATTAATTCGGTAGTATCAAATTCCATACAATAATATTAAGCTGCGAAGATATTTATTCTAAGTAGATTTTATCTATTTCTAAGCTAAATGATTCTTTTCTTTTATTCCCGATTAGAATAGCAATCTCATCCATTTCTAAACCAGCGTAATTAGGGATTTTTAATTTATTCCCTCTAAAGCCAGCATAAAACTCATCCAAAGGCAATTTAATGGTTTGCCATTCACCAGAAGTTTTAAAAGATTGGATATAAGAATAACGTTGCTGCCTGTCTTCTTTGATTCTAAATTGATATTCTTTACCATCTCCCTTTAGCCTAAGAACAACGTATTGATATTGTTTTACCTGCTTTGTTTCAAAATTATACCGTATAGATGAAAATCCGCCATTGTTTTCCAAACGAACCTGCCCTGTAAATAAGAGATTTTTAGAAGTATTCATAGTAATGGTTCCTTCAGATACACCACCCATAACACCATCGTCAACAACGTACCATTTTGAAATATCTTCTTTATTGGAAGCTTCAAAAATTAGATTAGAATTGTCTTGAATCATAAATAAACTGTAAAAAATTAAAATGTAAGAAATCATCCCTTTTTGTTTAAAGATAAATGTTTTGCCTTAAACAAATAGTCGAATTAATGTAAGCTTATGTTTTTAAAAAGCGGTTAGAAATATAATGAACAGCCTATAAAATTTCTAGCTTATACCCTACTCCATGTACATTGGTAAGCTTTATGGTGGAATCTTTCTGAAGTTTTTTCCGAAGTTTAGAAATATACGTATCCAGGCTTCTGCCTACTACCACACCATTATCTTCCCAAATTTTCTTGGTAAGCTCTTCCCGCGTTACAACCTGATTGGTTTTTGCTGAAAGAATGGTCAATAATTCACATTCTTTACTTGATAACGGAATTTCCTGCGCTTCTATAACAAGTTTGTGTTGCTCAGGATAAAATCGAAAGCTTCCCAATGCTGTAGCCACAGTTCTTTCATCTGAATGTTTGTAAGCATAGTATCTACTGTAAAACACAAATACTAGAAATGCAATTACCATAAATACCAATACATAAAAAAACATCGTATTCTCTGAAGCGTCTTGCCGTAGTGCTGTAAACTTCACTTCTATAGTATAGCAGCGCTCTGGTAATAATCGTCCGCCACAAGGCACCAGACTGTTTCTAACATCATACTGCATTTCAAAGCTATACCCAATTTCCTTATCATTACACTGAATTACTTCTACCAGATAATTTTTTGGAAGTCCTGCCTTTTCAAAATTAGTAGCTACAGAGGCATTTAAATTTCCCGGATCAAAGGAGAGCGGCTTTTCAAAAGATAATTCATAAGTATTTTCAGAAGTTTTTAGAACTGGCATCACCAGAGAGGTTGAATCTTCCTGAGATAACAATACATCATTGCCTACACTTCGTAAAGCAACTTTTACTCGTTGCGAAAATTCCTCTTTCTCTTTATTTTTCCCGCAAGCGGTGCATAAGGAAAAGATAATTCCGAAGAGAACTAAAAAATAATAGTACTTTTTTTTCTGAAACATACCTACAAATAACTGGCAATTTGGTGACTTTTCACAACCGTTGACACTTCTTTTACATTCTTTTGACACTTTCCAGATATGCTCCCACTAGTTTTGAATTATAATTTAATTTAAACTACTACACACATGAAAAAAAGAATCGTATTTCTGGGAGTGGCATTAATGACAATACTGTATAGTCATGCACAACAACAATTACCAATTGATTTAAACAAAAGTACAATAAAATGGTCTGGAGAGTATACCTTTCATTTTGGAGGGCATCATGGCATAGTTGATTTTAAAGAAGGGTACTTTGTAAAATCAGGGGATGTGATTTCTGGAGGTGTCTTTATCATTGATATGAACTCGCTACGGAGTTTGGATATAGAAGATAAAAAAGGGCGGGACGGACTTGATACTCATTTAAAAAATGCTGACTTTTTTCAGGTAGCTATGTTTCCTGAATCTGCATTGGTCATAACAGCTGTCGATTACCACGATGAAACTCACATGAAAGTATATGCAGATTTAACTATAAAAGGGATTACAAATCCGATCTCTTTTCAGGCAGAAGTAGATTATAAAAAAGAGCAAATGACAACGCGATTTAAAATAGACAGAAAACGTTGGGGAGTAAATCACAGCAGTAGCTTACAAGATGGAGCTATAAGTGACGGTATCGGATTTGAAGTAACACTTACTTTAAAATAAAAACTATTTGCGCTTATTTCGTTTGTTGTAATTCTTATCACCCTTGGTTTTTGGTTTTTTGTATTTCTTTTTAATGATGCGCTTATAAGAACCACCCTGGTTGATTTTACTGTTTTTTTTAGATTTTTCATGAAAGCTATCACCTCGTTCTTCGGAAATCTGCTTATGCGGATTGTTAGGTTCGGCTACAAAAGGCTGTTCTTCGGGAGAGAGTTTTGTCGCAATTGCAACGCTTTCAGGTAAAGGTCGTTCATCAATCTGCATGTCCATAAGTTTTTCAATAGAAAGCTTGTGGACATTTTCATCTTCAGTATACAACAAGATGCTTTTCCCTTTTTCTTCAGCACGACCCGTTCTACCAATACGATGCATGTAGTTTTCGGGAAATGTAGGAGTGTCAAAATTGATAACATGAGAAATCTTATCGAGATCCAGACCTCTTGCCATTACGTCAGTTGTAACCAAAATACGGTTTTTACCTTCATCAAATTGCCTAATGGAACGCAGTCTGTAATTCTGCGTTTTATTAGAATGGATCACGCAAATCTCTTCGGAAAAAAACTCCTCCAATTCAGAAAATAATAGATCAGCACGTTTCTTATTACCTACAAAGATGAGAACTTTCTTAAATTCTTCAGCATCTTTTAAAAGCTCAACCACTACGTTGACTTTGGTAAAAAAATTAGGTACCGCATAACTGGTCTGCGAAATATTTTCTAAAGGTGTTCCGCTAACCGCCACAGAAATCTTTTCAACACCTGTAAAAAACTGAACGATCAATTCCTCAATAGCATCGGTCATAGTTGCCGAGAACATAATATTCTGTCGATTCTTTGGAAGCAAATCAAATATGTTGGTCAGTTGAAATCTGAAGCCCAGATCCAACATCACATCTACTTCATCAATAACCAATTTCTTAATTGATTTTAATTGCATGGCTCTACATAACACCAGATCGTAGAGCCGTCCCGGCGTAGCCACAACTATATCCTGCCCCAATGCTAGCTGAGATTTTTGGTTATTAATGTTTGTTCCCCCATACACACCCACGACTCTATTGGATAGGTATTTACTGAATTTTTCAATTTCCTCCACAACCTGTACTACCAGTTCACGTGTTGGTACCAGTAACAACACCCGCGGATGCTTTTGTTTCGAAAATGTAAGATCCTGAAGAATAGGTAACATGTAGGCAAACGTTTTTCCTGTACCTGTCTGTGCGATACCAATCACATCTTTCCCAGACATCACCACAGGAAATGCCTGTTCCTGAATAGGAGTAGGATTGCTGTATCCTAAATCATCAATTCCGTAACGGAGTTGCTTAGAAATTTTAAAATCATCAAAAGAGGACATGAAAATAGTTTTGCTGCAAAAGTACGCCAATAAAACAGTGCAAAAAAACCAGCTGCTTACAATTAATCTTTCCAGCCCCAAGGAGCAGCTGGCGTTTCGATAGGCATAGTTAGATCCATAGAAACTGTGAAAAGCCGATCTGTGCCTAATCTTTTAAGGTTGTAGGTAAATGTGGTTTCATCTATAGTAATCCACCAAACATTGGTCGCTGCTGCAGGTAGCATTTGTTGGGTATGTGCATCTGCTGGAAAAAACTGTATCCCAGCTTTCCCAACATTTGTAGATGTTCCGCCATAATACGTTATATCATCTTCGGAGCCATCGGTATGTCTGTGATCATGTTTTAAGGTGATATGATCCTCTTTGTAGGTTAATATCCAGGTTCGTGACTTATCTTCTCCAACAAAAAAAGGAATTTTAATTTCAGTATCACTACACGATCGAACATGCATTACTAATTTCTTTCCACCAAACGCATCATCCTCTTTGGGAGTAATTAAAGTACCTTCATAAGCTACACCACAATGATTTTGAAGTGCCTGCCAGAATAATTGGGAAGGACTTTCTTCTTGAGAAAAACCATTTGTAATTACAAACAACAGAATACACACGAAAGTAAATTTTGAAGCCATAGTAACACTTTTTTTACGGAAAGATACATCTATTACTCAAACATTTATTCTAACAGATAGATTCGTACCTTGGATTTTTTTAGTCTGCTATTATTTAATTTAGCGGCTGTCGCTTGTGCTACTGAAGCTTTTACTCCTACATACGCACAATTTTGTTTCAATTCGATAAGTCCAAGATCCCCTTTGTTAAGTCCGCCTTCTTTAAAGAAAAGTCCGGCAATATCCCCCTTGGATATTTTATCCTTTCTGCCACCAGTAATAAAGATAGTTTCCCAGGCAGCTTTCTGCCGATAGGTTGCTTCTTCAATTTCTGCTTCTGCTAAAGTTGGCATAAAGTCACGAAGCGTTTCTTCTTTCCATTGAAGTACATAGGCACTCCCCTTTTTGTTCACACGAGCCGTGCGTCCATTACGATGGGTAAATTCTTCCAATGAGTGTGGCAACTGGTAGTGAATAATGAATTGTATCTCCGGAATGTCAATTCCGCGGGCAGCGAGATCTGTAGCAAGCAGCAGGTCAATGGTGCCATTTCTAAACATAATTAATGCCTCTTCCCTATCACGCTGTTCCATATCTCCGTGAAACATTCCGTGGTCAATACCATTTTCATACAAATGATCACTTACAAAACTAATACTGTCTTTATAGTTGCAAAAAATAATTCCGGGTGCATTGCCCACATGATGAATCAATTGTACTAATTTATCTAATTTATCTTTTTGAGCCGAAGTCACCTTAAAAAGACTAAGTCGGTCTTTGTTTTCAGAAGATGTAAAATCCAGCGTTTTGGCATCTTCGACTCCTACAAATTTTGGAATGTCAATACCTTGAGTTGCAGAAGTTAACACTCTTTTATCTAAAGCAGGTAAATAAGAGAGTATTTCACGCATTTGTTTCTCAAAACCTACCTCTAGAGACTTATCAAATTCATCAAAAACAATCGTATGAATTGTTTCTGTATGTACTCTTTCATGACGCAAATGATCGCCTATTCGTCCAGGGGTTCCTATAAGAATGGCTGGCAGATGTTGTAATTCATTTTTATCCTTCTGAATGGATCTCCCACCATACACAGCATTTATTTTTAAACCTGAGCCCATTGTTCTCGCTACGGTTTCTACTTGTATGGCAAGTTCTCGGGAAGGAACTAAAATCAATGCCTGTACTTCGTCTAATTCTGCATCCAATGATTCTAGTAGTGGTAATAAAAATGCCACTGTTTTTCCAGAGCCTGTGGGAGAAATTAGAATCGTATTTGCATTTTTTTCTAGTATTGGAATTACTTTGGCTTGCATTTCGTTAAGCTGTGATATACCAAGCTTATCTAATAACTCTTTTCTATTCTTAACCTCACTCATAACTATTCGCTATACTTTTATACAAAGGTAAAGACACTTTTATTGCTTCTACGCTTTTTAAAGAAGTACTTTTGCCTCGTGAAAATAAATAATAGCACATCACAGTTAGAGTTCATTGCGCTTATGGCAGCATTAATGTCAGTTACAGCGCTTTCTATCGACGCATTATTACCTGCTTTGGATGTAATAGGCTTACACATTCAAACAGCGACTCCAGCCGACAATCAGTTACTTATCACCATGATCTTTTTAGGGTTAGGTATTGGCCCATTACTGTTTGGACCCCTTTCTGACGCTACCGGAAGGAAGCCTTCTGTGTATATTGGTTTTGTTGTGTTTATAATCGCCAGTTTTATATGTATTTCTGCTGAAAGCTTAGAAGTAATGATTGCAGGGCGCATATTACAAGGTATCGGACTTTCTGCGCCACGTACTATTTGCATTGCGATTATTCGGGACCTCTATGAAGGCGATTATATGGCACGTATCATATCCTTTGTTACCGTAGTATTTCTCCTTATTCCTATCGTAGCACCTGCTATGGGAAAGTTTATTCTGGATGCCTACAATTGGGAAGGTATTTTTTATGTGCAAATCGTAATTAGTTTGGCGGTTGCAGCCTGGTTTTGGTTGCGACAGCGGGAAACTCTTTCCGAAGCAAATAAAATTCCATTTTCAATCAACCGAATTTTACATGGCTTTCGTGAAACAGTTCGCTATAAAGAAACTGTTGGCTATACGGTAATCTCCGGATTTGTAGTAGGTTCATTTTTAGTGTATCTGAGTGCTTCCCAGCAAATCTTTGAGAACATGTATAATCTTGAAGAAGAATTCCCTTTTATATTCGCGGGCTTAGCGATTGCTATTGGGATCGCTATATTTCTCAATGGAAGTTTGGTGGTTCGATTCGGAATGAAAAAAATGGTTACTATTGCCCTTATTGGATTCTTTTTAGTTTCGCTGGTCTATCTTGTATTATTTCACAATACTCCTCATCCGCCCGTAGAAATTTTATTAGGATTTTTTGCGCTTCAGTTTTTCTGTATTGGTTTTCTCTTCGGAAACTTACGTGCTCTGGCAATGCAACCTGTAGGACATATTGCTGGAATTGCAGCTGCGATCACGGGCTTGGTATCTACATTAATGGCAGTTCCTATTAGTACCTTAATTGGAAGATTTGTTGAAAAAAGCACCTTGCCGCTATTTATTGGTTTTTCGGTGTGCGCAGGGATCTCACTATTTATACTTATATATATTAGAAAATCTGAAGTTTCAGCATAAAACAACTAGCCTAGGCTGTATGACTAATTTTAATAAGAAAGGCTCTTTAGATTATTTATTGTCTAGATATCTTTCAATATTACCTTCATACTGAATATAATCCCGATGGATACTATTAAAAGAAACAGAAGTTCTACCATTTCCATAAATTATCATGTGAACAGAATAGAATTCGCTTTCATCTTTAACATCAAAATTAAGCTCAATTTTATTTTTGCTGGGCTCATCTTTTATCTTAAGATCTGTATATACACCTTCGATTTGAATTCCAGTATTCGACGTATTTGAAAAACCACTTCTTCTTACACCGAAGTACGGTAGATAGGTACTTATGCTGTCACCTCTAAGTCTTAAGTAATTGGGGTTGCTTATTAAATTTATACGATTACCACCTAAAGGTAACGCCCAGTCTGCTTCAAATTCAAAGTTTTTAGTTTGAACAAATTGCTGCAAGTCTTCAAAACTCTCTAGGGTAGTTTCAGTTGTTGTAGTAGAAATACTCGTGCAACTTACCAATGATAACACGAGTATTAGAAGTGTCAATAAATTTTTCATGATTCCATTTTTGTAAAATGAATTACCAAAATTCATTCCAATATAGTAACCAACAGGTGTCACTGTTTTAAAGCTGCTCTATTTTTTTCATAATATTATCTGCTTCCGCTAATTTCGCATCGCTTTTGGATCGATTAACAGAGGATAATTTGAAAGACTCTTTCATCAATGCCTCATATTGTTCCTGAAGTTTTTCCTTTTCTGTTTTCTTTTTAAATAGTCCAAACATAACTTATGAATTTAATGACATGACTGCTTTTACATTAACAAATTCCTTAATACCAAAACCTCCATGTTCTCTTCCGTAGCCACTATCTTTAACGCCTCCAAAGGGCATATTAGGCTGTGCAAGTCCAAAGCTATTGATAAAGACCATTCCAGTATCAAAGTGCTGCTGTGCCAATTCTATCGCTTTCTTTTCATTTTTACTGAAAATCCCGCCACCCAATCCAAATCGGCTATCATTGGCTATGCGCATGGCATCGGTATTATCTTTTGCTTTAATTAGTGAAGCTACTGGTCCAAACAATTCTTCATCGTAAGCTGGCTGACCAGGTTTTACATTAGCTAAGACAGTGGCTGGGTAGAAAAATCCTTTTCCTTTAGGTAGTTTCCCTCCTGTTAAAATTTCAGCTCCATTTTCTACACTTTTCTCAACTTGATTGTGTAACTTTTCACGCAAGTCTTCTCTTGCCATGGGTCCTAATCCAGTTTCTCTTTTTGTTGGATCTCCTGTTTCAACACCTTTCATTCCCTTCACAAAAGCCTTTTTAAATTTATCGTACACACTTTCCACCACCACAAAACGTTTTGCAGCCACACAGGTTTCACCATTATTGTAAATTCGACCCTGCACACAGGTTTCTGCAGCTAACGCTATATCTGCATCATCTAAGACTAAATAAGCATCGTTACTTCCTAATTCGAGAACCGTTTTCTTTAAAACACTCGCTGCTTTTTGAGCGACTACTTTACCGGCTTCAGCACTTCCTGTTAGGGTTACGCCTCTCACGAATTCATTTTCTATGACAGTATTCGATTGTTCGTGGTCGATGATTAACACTGTAAACAAATCTTTGGGCAATCCTGCTTCTTCAAATACCTCTTTCAGAAATAGACCAGAACCCGTACAATTTTCGGCATGTTTTAATAACACTCCATTACCTGCCATTAAATTAGCAATCGCATATCGAATTGCTTGGTAACAGGGAAAATTCCAGGGTTGGATTCCATAGACTACCCCTATTGGAGCATAGGTAATGATACCCTTCCCTCCTTCTGGCAACTCACGTTCTTCATCCTCTAACTCTTTAGCACCTTGTTCTGCGGTATACTCACATAAGCCAGCGCACAATTTGACTTCTTGAAAGCCGTGTTTGATCACTTTTCCCATTTCCTGAGTCATCAGTTTTGCAAACTCTTCGCGGCGTTCCATTAATTTTTCCCCAATGGCCTTAATCACTTTTCCACGTTGAGTAAGCGATTTTGTTTTCCATTTTATAAACGCTTTATGACATTTTTCGATAGCTTCAGAAGCCTCGTCATCTGTCATATATGTATATTCTTTAATTACTTTTTCGGTAGCTGGATTGATGGTTCTAAATCCGCCCATTATTGTTCTATTTTTCATATGTTTGTCCGCTATGCGGATGATTTTTAAATTAGTTTTAATTATTCCGAAGGAATTAAATCCCGTGTTTCGGCTTCATAATCGATATAGCCTTCTTTACCTTGGGTATAGAAAGTATCTTTATCCCACCCACTCGTGTCTGCTTCTTCTCTAAAACGACCTACAAGATCTGGATTGGAAACATATAATTTTGCAAACGCTACCAAATCGGCATCACCGTCGCGAATTACTTTATTACCTGTAGATTGAGTAAAACCAGTGTTGATCATAAGATTTCCTTTGCACATAGGTCGGTATCGCTTTGCAATGTCGCAAACTGCATACGGGACGTTACTTACATCTGTAAAGGGTTCAGATAAATGTATATACGCTAGATTATAGTCGTCACTTAATTTTTTAATTATATAGTCGAATGTTGGGATGGTATCCTTTACTACTTCCATTCCGAAGGTACCATGAAGGGAAGGATTAAATCTTGCACCAATCTTATGTTCTGGGATAACTTCTTTCATAGCATCAAGTGTTTCAAAAAAGAAACGTGCTCTGTTTTCTTCGCTTCCACCATACGAATCTTTTCTTTTATTGCTGAAAGAACTAAAGAATTGGTGAAATAAATAGCCATTAGAAGAATGAATCTCAACACCATCAAACCCCGCTTCGACCGCATTCTTGGTCGCCTGGACAAACTCCTGTTTAGTAATTTCGATATCCTCTTGAGTCATTTCTTTTGGAGTCACAGTCTCTTTTTGACCGTCTGGGGTAAATACTTTTTCTTCAGGATTAATTGCTGAAGGTGCCCAAGGCAATTCCCCATCGTGGAAATCGGGATGTGAAATTCGACCTACGTGCCATAACTGAATAAAAATTCTACCTCCGGCATCATGCACCGATTTTGTCACTTTTTTCCAGCCTTCTATCTGTGCTTTTGAATGGATTCCTGCAGTATATACATATCCAACGGCTCTTTTTGAAACTTGTGAACCTTCTGTAATAATAAGTCCGGCCGTTGCTCTTTGCGTATAGTAGGGTACGTGAAGATCTTCGGTAGGGGCTGAATCTTTATTTTTTGCTCTACTTCTGGTCATTGGTGCCATGACGACACGGTTAGGTAATTCAAGTTCTCCTAATTGTAAGGGTTGTAATAATGGTTGCTCTTTCATAGTTTTTAAATTGTTGGTTTACTCTTCTTCTTTTTGTGAAATTCTTTCGTCTGTGTTTTCCAATCCGCGACGCATTTTATCCATGGCATCTGAAATCTTCTTTTTGTCACTTTCATTTAAAGAAGCATCTGAAGATAATTTAACTTTTCCTTTGCCTGTAGGCTTAAGGTCTTCAGCTTTTGCTGTTTTTGTAAAATTTTTAGACTGATTGTAATCCGATTGAAAATCGGCATGGTCTTTTTTGTTTTGTTCTGTGCTCATGATTTTATTTTTTAAAGTTTCCATTAAAAGCAAATTCGTTTTGAGATTTGCGTTCTCTTTTTTCTTTTGTTTCTTGTTCTTGCAGATCTGAAGGGAGACTCGCGGGATTTCCGCCATAGTATCCTATAGCAGTAGCAGTCGCAACATGGTAATTATCTGGAAACCCAAACTCTTTCGCTGCTTTTTCGTAATCAATTCCCGCCATTTGATGGAGAGCAATATTCATGGATTGTGCTTGTGTCAACACATTACCCATAAATAATCCTAAATCGTGTAAGGCATGGAAATTCTCTTTTCCATCTTTCATATCTTTTTTAATCGCACCGAGCATTAACGCAGGAGCACCTTTTGCCCAGCCTTGATTAAATTCTACGAGACAATCAAATATTCTATTATATGTTTCTGTTCCTTCCAATCCCCAAATAATTCGCCATGGCTGAAGATTATTTGAGCTTGGGGCCCATCTTCCAGCTTCCAATAATTGATGGATGTCTGTATCGGTTATTATCTTAGAAGAGAATGCTCTCGGGCTCCAGCGCTCTTTTACAAGAGGATGAATTTCATATTCGGTTGGAGTCTGTTTTTTTATTTTTTCAGTAATCATAATTATAGCTTTTTCTTAAAGGTACGGTCAAAACCATTCTGTTTAATAATCTTTATAAAAGAATTAACGGAATTTGAAGGATTTAACTTTTTACTTAGAATAATTTGTATGCTGTCGAGTACATTTGCTCAAAAAACTATGTGGGTCTGGGGAATTTTTATAGCGGTTATCATTTTATTCTTGGCGTTAGACTTAGGGGTATTTAATAAGAAAGCACATGTAATAAAGACAAAAGAAGCATCCATCTGGACAGCAGTTTGGGTGAGTGTAGCACTTAGTTTTTCAGGTGTAGTTTATTGGTTATTTAGCCAAGGGTTAGTAGAAAATCCTACAAATCTTACTGCACAATCTGCTGTTTTAAAATACATTACTGGATATTTAATTGAATTATCCTTAAGTATTGACAATGTCTTTGTCATAGCGGTAATCTTTTCATCTTTTAATATTCCAGATAAGTACCAACATAGAGTTCTGTTTTGGGGAATTTTAGGGGCAATTATCTTTAGAGCTTTAATGATTTTATTTGGGGTAACCCTAATTAATAAGTTTGATTGGATTATTTATGTTTTTGGGGTTTTCTTGTTATATACAGCCTATAAAATGCTGACTTCTTCCGATACCGATTTCGATCCAAAAAAATCTAAAGTATATAAATGGCTTCGGAAACTTTTTCCTGTCACTCATAAAATCGAAGGGGACAAATTTTTTATACGTAGAATGGGAATTCGTGCAGCGACTCCATTATTTCTTGCATTATTGATTATCGAACTTACGGATATCCTTTTTGCATTAGATAGTATTCCCGCCATCTTGGCAATTACTGCAGATCCCTTTATAGTTTTCACTTCTAATATATTGGCTATTTTAGGGTTACGCTCCATGTATTTTTTAATTTCCAGAATGCTGAAGAAATTTAGATACATTAATTATAGCTTAGTAATTATTCTAAGTTTTGTTGGTGTTAAGATGCTTATTTCGCATCACGTAGAAATCCCTGAATGGCTTTCGCTAAGTGTTATTTTTATCGCTTTGGCAGGTGGAGTTCTTGCTTCTATTTATATTCCAGTGACAGATAAAGAGGAAACCATCGTGTAGGTCATAAAGATGTATTAAATTTTTGGTAAGCCAAGCTAAGCTGCGTATATTTAAGATTCAATTCCAAATACGATAATTATGAATATTAACTTCGAATACAAAGACATTTCTGCAAGCCCTAGATTAGAAGCTTTAGCAACCGAAAAATTAAATAAACTTGAAAATAAGTTTGATTTTATTGTGAACTCAGATGTATATTTTAAAAAAGAAAATACAAGTTCTCCAGAAACAGGAATGATCTGTGAAATTAGAATAAACATTCCTAAGAGCACTATATTCGCAGAAGCTAATAATGGGTCCTTAGAATCTGCATTAGCCGAGGCTGCTGGTGAAGTTGAAAGACAGCTTCAGAAGAAAAAAAGTAAAATGCAAACGTACTAATAGATGAAACCAATGAGCGTACTTGCCAGAGACGATAAACAATATACTTTAATTTATAGTAGTAATACCCGCTTGGGAAAGCATACGCTTTCCTACTTAACACCTGTTAGAAATAATCTGCTAGCAATTAATATTGCAGAAACTAAAGTTGCAGATACGGTTTGGGCAGAATTGGCAGAAGCTTTGGGTAAGAAAGTAGGTGATTTGGTTGACAAACGAATGGTTAAAGCAGATGATACTAGCGAGTTTAGCACAGATGACTGGTTAAAAATTCTTCAGAATGACAATGAAGTATTGTCCAATCCCATCGCTATCAATGGTACCAAAACGATGCAGATTCAAAATCCTACAGATGTTATCGCCTTTTTTGGTGTCGATTCTGCAGGGCTAGAAAAAACAGTGCATACAGAAAAACCTGTGATTAAACCTGAAGGTAAATAAACTATATACTTTAGAAATTGGAAGCCGATTTTTTACATCGGCTTTTTTAGTCTAGGAGTTTATAATAAGCTGTTTTAAGATAGGCTCCTTCAGGGAACGTAACAGGATGGTCAATATCATGTTGGGTTTTTAATTGAACTTCAAATCGTCGCTTCTGACTTTTTAATGCCTCGCTATTGATCTTAAAAAAATCTTCAGCAACCACTCTAGAACTACAAGAAGCAAGGATCAACTTTCCTCTTTTTTTTGTTAAGTCAATCCCCAACCTAGCAAGTTGCGCATATTTTTTTAATGCTATTTTTATTTCTTTCTTGTTTTTTGCAAAACTGGGAGGATCAATAACAACCACATCGTATTGTTTTCCTTCTGAAATCAATTCCTGTAAAATAACAAATGCATCACCACAAAGTGTAAGATGCTTCCCTGAGTTAATATTTAATGTCGCATTTTCTGAAGCTACTTCCAACGCTTGCTTGCTTATATCGACACTAGTCACTTCTGTAGCTCCATTCGCTAACGCATGCACCGAAAACCCACCCGCATAGCTAAATACATCTAAAACAGTTTTATTTCTTGATAGTATACCAACTCTTCTTCTGTTTTCACGATGATCCAGAAAATAGCCAGTTTTATGACCCTGAATGACATTAGCAGCAAAATTGATCCCGTGTTCAACAAATAATACATTTTCATCCTTTAAAATACCAAAGAGTATTTGTCCGTCATGTAATTGTAGAGCGCTTACTTTTTTTGATTCCTGTAACTTTCTGCTAAGACGTAATACTACTGTTTCGGCTTTAGTAGTAGCTAGTAATTCCTTCAGGATAGTTTCAAAATAGGGCAACCATATTTCAGAATACAATTTTACCACCATCACCTGTGCATAGACATCAACTATAAAGCCTGGAAATCCATCGTTCTCACCAAAAAGCAGGCGGTAACTATTTGTTTCAGTTTCTAATAATTTTAACCGAAGCTTGTAGGCATGCGTTATTTTTTCAGAAAAGAATTCAGCATTAAGGGTTGCGCCGCTACCAAAATGAAGCATCTTAATTCGAATGTCACTTTGTGGATCGTACAAACCAACACCTATAGGTCTATTTTTTGAATGGCTGAAGATGATAGCGATATCTCCCGCATGTCCGTCCTTATTGATTTTAGTAATACTTTCAGAAAAAATCCAGGGATGGTGTTGACGTACCAAACGTTCGCCATTGGCAGTTACTTTTACAGCAAGAATTTGTGGTTGGATCTCAGGAAAAGCAGTGTGAAACACAACTTAGGATACTTTTGTTTTAATAATGGCAATGGCATCATTAACCGTACGGAGAGTTTCAATATCATCATTTTCCAATTCGATATCAAAAGCATCTTCTACATCCAATACGATATCCACCAAATTCACTGAATTGATGTTAAGATCTTCGGTAAGGTCACTTTCAGGTTTAATGTCTTCTACAACTACATCTTCGGGAAGATACGTCTTTACAATAGGTAGCAATTTTGCGTATATGGCTTCGGTTGTCATCTTATGTTTTTGCCAAAGATAACACACGCATTGACATCACCAAAACCAAAACTCGCTTTTGCGACAATATTTAAGTTCGCAGCTATCTTTTTCTGCGGAATTTTTTCAGGAGCAATCATTTGTGCAATCTCAGGATGTAAATCCTCACTGTTAATACTTGGAAACACATAGCCATGATGTAGTTGTAATATGGTTGAAACGGCTTCAATACTTCCGCTGGCAGCCAGACTATGACCTATCATCGATTTTAAAGAATTAATATAAGGAAAATCTGAACCAGTTCTCCCTAAGGCGTCACACCAGTTTTTAATTTCAAGCGGATCTTTAAGTGTCGCGGTTAAATGCCCATTTATATAGTCAATATCTTTTCCTTCAACACCAGAATCTTTCAATGCATCTGTAATACAGCGCTGCACGGCAATACTATTGGGGGCGGTCATACTTCCCTCGCCACGTTGTCCCCCACTATTGACCGAGCCTCCTAACACTTCGGCATATATTTTTGCCCCTCTTTTTTGAGCGCTTTCCAGTGATTCTAAAAACAAAGCTCCTGCCCCACTCCCTGGAACAAATCCGCTAGCTGTTTCACTCATAGGTCGTGAGCCTTCAGTAGGTGAATCGTTATGTTTGTAAGTAATAACTTTTAATGCATCAAATCCACCCCAGATAAGCTCTCCAGAGTCATTCGTGCTTCCGCAAAGCATTTGAGTCGCTTTTCCACTGGCAATACGCTCATGGCCTATTAAAATAGCTTCGGTTCCTGTTGCACATGCAGTCGAATTTGTAGTAACCATATTGCCAGCCCCTGTCATTCCTGTTAGGTAGGCTGTGACACCGCTCATCATGGTCTGCACCACGGCTGTACTTCCCAAACGTCTTACTTTTCCGGCATCCAGTTTATAAATAGCTTCTTTGAATTTATCAACTCCACTGCTTCCGGTGCCAAATACAATTCCTAGATCCCAGTTGGGTTCTGGATTTGTTTCATCAATTGTGATCCCAGCATCATATATGGCGTCCATGGCTGCAATGACGCCATACAATATCCCAGAACTGTTAAAATTACGAAGTTGTAATTCTGTAAAATAGTCTCGTTTTTTTTCTTCGGAAATTTTTGGGATTCCACCTATGCAACAGGAAAAATTTAGTTCTTTAAGGTGTGGAAAGTATTCGATTCCAGACTTTCCTTGTTGAATGGCTTCGTTAAATTCTGAAACTGAAACACCATTAGGTGCTACCACTCCAAGACCTGTTACTACTACTCTATTTCTTTTCATATGTTGCGGGTACTAACATTCCGGTGATGATTCCTTTACAAACAACAATACCTTTCTCATTGATCATTTTCACGTTGCATTTTAATTTATGAAATCGAAAGTACACCTTTTCTGAAACAACGGTTACTTTTTCATTTGGGAATACAGGTGCCAGAAACTCCATGTTGGTAGTCGTGAGTGCTACCTGAGCACCTTGCAACTCGTCTTCTTTTAGTAGGGACATTCCCAAACACACGAGTCCGATTTGAGCCATACACTCGGTAATTATCACACCAGGTGTAATTGGGTTATCTTTAAAATGTCCTTCGTAAAAAAATTCGTCTTTCTTAAATTGATACCTTCCCGTGATTCCTGCTTCGGAAAGGGAATCAATATGATCCACAAAGAGGAAGGGTTTGGTATACGGTAATTTTGAAAGTATGTGACTGTAATCGCTCACTTAATAATTCTTAATTTTTTTTATCTAAGGCTCTCGCCTCCATCTACTTTTAAGATCACCCCGTTGATCCATTTTGCTTCTTCACGAGTTAATAAATATACAACATTAGCAACATCTTGGGGCGTTGTCATACGCTGAAACGGATTTCTTTGAGCTGCGGCATCTGCAAGTTGATCACTTCCTGGAATCATAGCAAACGAAGCCGTCTGTGTTGTTCCAGCTTGTATGCAGTTACTTTTAATTCCAACAGAAGCAAGTTCTACCGCCATGTTTCTCATTAAAGCTTCCAAAGTTACTTTTGCTGCGGAAACTGCTCCATAACCCGGCCATACTTTTGTATTCCCCTCACTGGTAAACGCGATATTTCTTACATCTTGACTAAATTTGTTTTGCTTCAGTAAGAGTTTTGTCCATTCGTACCAACTGGTTGCCATACTATGAATGGTCAAATCAAAATCCTGTTTTGAGAGTTCGGGACCTTGCTGTGTATGCATGGGTTTTAAACTCCCTTTGGCAACACTATGAATTAATACAGAAACACTTTGATCGGGTAACGAAGCTACTACTTCGGCATAAGTTTCCGAAGACATTGCATCTTTGTTAAATGTATATACTTCAACTCCATGAGCTTTCATTTTTTTTACTTCTTCGGCCAATTTCGGTAGACTGCTCTTTCGGTCACGGTGAACGATACAAATATTAAAATTATGGGCTGCCAGTTTGTGAGCTGTTGCTAGTCCTAGTCCGCTACTTCCTCCTAAAATTAATGCGTATGGTTTCAAATTACTGTAAAAGATTTTTGATAAAATTAGACATTTCCGAAGAAAACAACGGCTATTTAAGCGTATTAATTACCATTCTAATAAGATACGCTGTGCTGAAAATCCAGGTCCGAAGCTCAGCATTAAACCTAAGTCACCTTTCTTAGGTTTTTTATCCATAAATCGCTCTAAAACATACAACACTGTAGCACTACTCATGTTGCCATACAATCGCAATACTTCTTTAGTATCGTCAATATTCTTCCCTTTACTGCCAAAGAGTTGCTCCACCGTTTGCACTATTTTTTTTCCACCGGGGTGAAAAATAAGATGATCAATATCGTCGATTGTTTTTCCATTTCGCTCCAGAAACGGATTAACAATTTCTGGAAAATGCGCTGCAATCTTCTCAGGCACACTTTTATCTAAAATCATTTGAAGTCCAGTATTAACCAGTTTAAAACCCATCATATGCGTTGCATCGTAAAAGTGATACATGGCTTCGTCTACTATCTTAGGGCCATCGTCTTCTTCATGCGATGAAAGAAGTGTACAAGCGGCACCATCTCCAAAAATCGCAGCACTTACAATGTTAACCATACTATAGTCGTGTAACTGAAACGTTGCCGTTGGAGATTCGAGCGCAATAACTGCAGCTCGTTTTCCAGGGTTCGCTTTTAAAAAATTATAGGCATAAATAATTCCTGAAACACCTGCAGCGCAACCCATTTCGGTTACAGGTAATCGAACTATATCTTGTCGTAACCCAAGCTCATTAATAAGGTAGGCATCTACTGAAGGAATCATGATGCCGGTACAACTTACGGTAATAATAAAATCGAGATCTGTAGGCTTCCATTGGGTTTTAGCTACTGCTTTTTCCAGACTTTGCTTACCAAGTTTAATGACTTCTTTTCGATAAATTTCGTTACGCTCTTCTAATGAATAGTCCATAAAAACTTCATGCGCATCCATGATAGAATAGCGCCTATCCACTCCTGCTCCCTCAAAGATCTTTAGCACTTTACGTTTAAATCTATCTTCTTGTCCTTCGAGCCATGCTTCCACAAAAGGCATGATTTCATTAATATGTCTAGTATATTTTGGAAGTTGTTTTGCTACTGTTTTTATTCTTACGCTCATAAAGCTATTTTACGTGTACTAGTTAGTTTTCTGAAGGATCCATTGCCATCTAAAGGCCCATTTCCATTGCATTGTTGAAGTTACACCTTTTATACGGTCTTGCTGATCTTCTAAATCTTTTCTTTTAAAAGCTCTAGCAACAGATACAAGTCCATCATGTTTGGCGATCTTTGTTCTAATAAAAAAGAAGCTAAACACCTTAAACAATTGAAATGCAAACCACGAGCGATGTAAGTCGTTAATAATAACACCTACTTTCGACTGACTGCAAATTTTCTTTAATAATAGAGGTATTTGAGATTCTGGGATGTGATGCAGAAATAAGGTACAAAGAGCAATATCAAATTCTAAATTCTCAAATTGTTTTGAAGAAACTTCACAACAGTAATACTCAATATTTTTATACGCACTGGATTTTTCTTGGGCAATGGTAATAATATTTTGATTTGCATCTACTCCAATTAGCTTAAATATAAATCCTTTTTGCTGGCCATATTCTGCACACAATCGCAACATTTCTCCATCTCCACAGCCAATATCCATAATAGTAATCTCTGTTTTACGATTGCATTGGGTTAATAATTTTTTAAGAGCATTAAGAGTTAATGCCCGTCCGCCTAAATAGCTGTTTACTGTTTTCAAATCATTGAGAAGCAAGTCTAACTCGTTACCAGACAACATAAAATTATCCATAATCTCAGGTTGTGTTGAACGAAATCTATTAGTAAATTTTACCTTCATTGTATGGGGCTCCCGTGTGTTTTTTGAATGATCCAAGGAATAAGTGATGGGAATAGACGTATTACTCTATAACTAATCGCACTCGAATATGGATTTAATAATAATTTTTGAATTCGCCTTCCCGCTTTTAGCCGACCTGAAAATGTATTGTTCCATGCGTTTGCATAGGTTTCTTCGAGAGTGGCTCGACCCTGCTTATTTTGAATAAATAATTCTGAAAATAACTTGGCACTATGGATTGCCATAGCCATACCATTGCCACAAAGGGGATGAATTAAACCGGCACTATCGCCTACCATAAAAATATGGTTTTCTACAGGTTCTTTTTCTTCAAAACTAATTTGACTAATGGTAAGTGGTTTTTCAAACTTCAATATGGCGGTTTCAAAAAAATGCTTTAAGTGTTTATTTTCTGAAAGTCTTTTCTTCTGAAAAGTTTCAATAGATTTATATTTTTTAAATGATGAAACTGTAGCTAAGTAACATGCATTGACCCAACCACTTTCGATTTTAGAAAGCCCGCAATACCCTCCTTTAAAGTTATGGAGTGCTACAGTATCTTCAGGGAAATTATATTCATAATGTGCTTTGACAGCCATCCAAGGAGTTTTTTTCTGTATAAATTTTCGGTTTAAAAAAACATCCAAATTAGATCGTTTGCCGAAAGCTCCTACAATATAGGTAGCTTTATATACAGATTTTAATTGTGTGTGAACGGTAAATCTTTCCGAAGAAAATTCAACAGTTGTGACTGTATCAAAAATCATATGTGTTGTTTTCCTTACTTCACGGTACAGCAAATCATCTATGGCATATCTGCTCATTCCGAAGCCTCCCAACGGTAACTTTGTTTTTAATTTTTTTCCATTTACCGTACTAAGTTCAAAATTGGTAATGTTCTTTGCGCCTTCTGCTATAGGATCAATACCAAGATTATTTAAATATAAAATAACTTCATTAGAAATATATTCGCCACAAACCTTATGATGCGGATACGAATACTTTTCAATAAGAGCAATCCTTTTGTTAGTAGACTTGGAAAGATGTAATGCGCAGGTGAGACCTGCGAGTCCGCCCCCTATAATTAGTATATCAAATTCTGCAATTTCACTCACCATTTAAAGAACGGATTAAATCTTCAGAATAAAAAAAATCCCGAAACAAAATTGCTTCGGGATTTTAAATTTATTGGTATTCTAAATTATTGACCTCCGTTTGCTTCTTTTTCAGCATCAGATATCATTTTTTCATTTGGAACGATTACCACATTCACACGTCTATTTTGCGCTCTACCTTCGGCAGTTGAATTATCTCCTACAGGAGCAGATTCTCCGTACCAGTTGGTCGTAAAACGACCACTATTTAACCCTTTTGTTGTTGTAAAATAGGTAGTTACAGATTGAGCTCTACGTTGTGACAATAACATATTCGATTCGTCTGAACCAACACTGTCGGTATGTCCTACTACTAGCACATTGGTGTCTGGATATTCGCGTAGTACACCTGTGAGTTTATCTAATGTAGCCATAGAAGCTGCATTAAGGTTATATTTTGCAGTGTCAAAATACACACCACTATTTTCATCAAATGTAACTACAATTCCGTCATCCACACGTTCTACCTGAGCTCCTGGAATTTCAGTTTCAATTTTTTGAGCTTGCTTGTCCATTTTGTTACCAATAAGGACTCCAGCAGTACCACCTACGACACCACCAATTACAGCTCCAAGTTCTCCATTTCCACCTTTACCAACATTATTACCAATTACAGCACCAAGAATGGCACCACTGGCAGCACCTATTACGGCACCTTTTTGTTTATTATTGGCGTTACGTGTGGCTTCACAACTTGTGAAACTAATGGCTAATACTGCAGCAAAAGCTACTATCGATATTTGTTTTATTATATTTTTCATTATTCAGTTAATTTAGAAAAGTTCATTTTAATTTTGAAAGGTTTTCCTTCAAGAGTTACGGTCTGTTCCCATTGCATTGAATTTTCATTCAGTTGAGATAGACGCATTCTAAAGCCTAATTTTTCTTCAGATTTACCTTTAGAATCGGTAGGCTTTAATAAAAAGTCATAAAGACCAGTTGTCTGATTTATTTCTTGAATTGCAAAAATAAAGTACCGATCTCCTGTTGGACAATCACTATTGTTCACAGTATAAACTCCCGTATTGTTATTAGGAATAAATCTCCATGTTGTACCTTCAAAGCATTCTTTACTAGTATCATCTAATAGCTTTACGTTAAATGTACCTGATTGGTTATAAGTGATGTTGTCTAACATCCAATTTCCCTTGATTACCTTTCGCGATTCCTGTACAGTCTTAGGTGTTCCGCACGCAAAAGCGAGTGCAGCCACCACTGTTAATAGAAGTATTTTCTTCATGTTGTTTACGTTTTTAAAAAAAGTTAGGTTTATTATAAATTATCTTCTGAAAAGTCTTGAAAGTAATGAGAGTACTAATAAGACTAAAAAGATCCAAAAAATAATCATTGCGATATCAGTTGCACCTTCTGCGATGCCCCCAAATCCAAAAATTGCTGCAATGATTGCAATTACTAAAAAAATAATGATCCAGCGTACCATGTTGTGAGTTTTTATTGGTTAATAATGATACTAAGGTACAGTAGCACATTCCTAAAACAAGTGTCTTTGTCTAAAATTTAACCAAAAGTGTTAAAGAATTAATAAGCTAATAAATTGTTAAGCGCATCTTTAAATCGCTGGCGTGGAAGGTACTGAGTCTCTAAATTAGCAGCAAAAGGTATAGGCGTTTCTAAACTCGCCACCCTCTTGATAGGGGCATCTAGCGCTTCAAAACAGTTTTCAGATATTAAAGCAGAAATATCACTTGCCATTCCTCCAAACATTGAATCTTCCTGAAGAATAATCACTTTACCCGTTTTTTTAACTGAAGTAAAAATAGCTTCAGTATCCAAAGGTGAAAGTGTTCTTAAATCCAAAAGATCGGCACTTATCGATGGTGATTCTTCCAATGTTTCTAAAGCCCAGTGCACACCAGCACCATACGTAACAATAGATATGTCATTACCTTCTTTAAGGAGAGCTGCCTTTCCTATAGGGATTGTGAAATATCCAGTTGGTACTTCTTGTCGAATACTTCTATATAAAGCTTTGTGTTCAAAATATAAAACAGGATTTGGATCTTCGATAGCTGAAGCAATCAACCCTTTGGCATCATAAGGAAATGCTGGATAGACAACTTTTAAACCAGGGGTATGTGTAAACCAGGCTTCATTGGTTTGGCTATGAAACGGTCCCGCTCCTACTCCAGCACCACAAGGCATTCGAATAACGACATCGGCTTTTTGGTTCCAGCGATAGTGAGACTTTGCCAAATAATTAATTATAGGATTAAATCCAGAAGTAACAAAATCTGCAAACTGCATTTCTACGATCGCTTTGAATCCGTTAATAGATAGTCCCATAGCTGCTGAAATAATTGCTGATTCACAGATAGGTGTATTTCGCACACGATCTTTACCAAATGCCTCTAAAAATCCTTCCGTTATTTTAAAAACACCTCCGTACTCTGCGATATCCTGACCCATAATCACTGTCGAATCATGACGTTGCATCGACTGTTTCAGTCCTTGTGAAATAGCATCAATAAGGCGCAATTCTTCAGTATCTGAATTAGGCCTAACTCCTTGATATGTATTTATTTGATACACATCATGTAATTCATCACTTTCAGTTGAAGAAATAGCTGGCTCATTGAAGGCTAGATCTAAGTTTTCACTAATCTCTTGAGAAATTTCATTTTTAAAAAGTTCGATTTCAGTTTCAGAAATAATATTTTCAGAAAGTAAATAATTTTCAAAATTAATGAGTGGATCCCGCATTCCCCATTCGTCCATTAATGCGTCTGGAACATATTTAGTGCCACTTGCCTCCTCATGTCCACGCATTCTAAAGGTCTTAAACTCCAGTAATACTGGTCTGGGATTCTTTCGCATGTCCGCAACAATAGCTCCTACTTTAGTATAGACTTCAAGTATATTATTGCCTTCGATTATATGACTTTCCATTCCGTAGCCTATACCACGATCTGCTAAATTCTCACAATTATATTGTTCGCTGGTAGGTGTTGAAAGTCCGTAGCCATTATTTTCAATACAAAATAATACGGGTAAGTTCCAAACTGATGCAACGTTTAGAGACTCATGTATATCACCTTCACTAGTGCCTCCTTCTCCAGTAAAAACAGCACATACCTGATTATTCTTTTTGAGCAAATTTCCAAGTGCAATTCCATCTGCTACACCAAATTGTGGTCCCAGATGTGAAATCATTCCAACGATATTGAATTCCTGAGTTCCAAAATGAAAACTGCGATCTCTTCCTTTTGTAAAACCGTTTGCCTTGCCCTGCCACTGAGAGAAAAGTCGGTACAGCGGAATGTCACGGCCTGTAAAAACTCCAAGGTTTCGGTGCATAGGAAGAATGTACTCCTCTTTGTGTAATACTGAAGTAATACCAACAGAAATCGCTTCCTGGCCAATACCACTAAACCACTTTGAAACCTTGCCTTGTCGTAAAAGAATGAGCATTTTCTCTTCTATTAGTCGAGGTTTTAGCATCCCTTTATATAAAGAGATCAATGTGTTATCATCGATATTCTTTCGGTTGTAGTCAAAAAATATTTTCGGCTCAGTTTTAGAACTCATGGTTTCGGTTTTGCGAAATCAAATGTAGAAAAAATAGGTTGTACCAAAGTTATTTATTGTAAATTTTTCAGTTTCTGAATACCGCATTATTTGGTATCTTTGCATGGTTAATTTATACGATTATGAACAATATACCAAGTGTAGATCTTGCAGATTTTCTAAGTGATGATCCTAGCAGAAAGCAGAAATTCGTAAATGAAATAGGAAAAGCCTACGAAGAAATAGGTTTTGTTTCTCTTAAAAATCATTTTTTAAGTGATGAACTTGTCGAAGAACTTTATAAAGAAATTAAAGCATTTTTTGCGTTGCCTGAAGAAACTAAAAAAGGATATGAAATTCCGGGACTTGGTGGGCAAAGAGGCTATGTATCATTTGGGAAAGAGCATGCTAAAGGTAAAAAAGAAGGTGACTTAAAAGAATTCTGGCATTTTGGTCAGGAACCTTCTGAAGATGCTAATCTTATTGACGAATATCCTGATAATGTGATTGTAGATGAACTTCCCGATTTCAATAAAACTGGGATGGAAGCCTATCGAATGCTTGAAAAGACGGGTATCTATGTACTTAGAGCTTTAGCATTATATATTGGTATCGATGAACATTATTTTGACCATTGGGCCACCAACGGGAATAGTATTCTAAGACCTATCCACTACCCTCCAATTACCACAGAACCTAAAGGTGCTGTTCGGGCGGGCGCACATGGAGATATCAATCTTATTACTCTATTAATGGGAGCATCGTCTGGCGGACTTCAAGTGTTGAGAACCGATGGTGAATGGATTGATGCTATTCCTAATGACGATGAACTTGTCATCAATGTTGGCGACATGTTAGAACGTCATACCAATAATAAACTGCGTTCAACCATACACCGAGTGGTTAATCCACCTAAAGAAGAATGGGGAAAACCAAGGTATTCAATACCCTTCTTTATGCACCCTCGTAGTGATATGAAATTGAACTGCCTAGAAGAATGTATTGATCCAGAACACGGAAAAGCCTATGAAGATATTACTGCTGGAGAATTTTTACACCAGCGATTGGTAGAAATAGGACTTATTAAAAAATAATTCAGAATTCTATCTAAAATCTAAGCCACTTTTGCGGACATAGTATGGATTTACAGGACCAGTTACAAAATTTATTTCCAGATCATAAGCCTTCAGAAGCTAAAGAAGTTTCAGAAGAATTAAACCTCTGGCTACAGGACGATCCACTTATTTGTAAATACGAAAAACGAAAAGGCAAGCCTATCACCATAATTGAAGGGTATACTGGAGCCAATAGTGATTTTAAGCAATTAGCAAAAGAAATTAAACAACTTCTTGGTGTTGGCGGTAGTTTTAAGAACGAACAGATCATCATTCAAGGAGATTATCGTGATAGAATTATGGAATTTCTCCAAGATAAAGGATTTAAAACCAAGCGTGTTGGCGGATAACTATAGCTCTCAGTATTCACTAACCAAAAGCAGCAACTCATTTTGAAAAATCAATCCCTCGCATCTAGCGAACTTATTTTGAACGAAGACGGTAGTATTTATCATCTCAATTTAAAGCCAGAGGATATTGCTACAACGATCATTACTGTAGGAGATCCAGATCGTGTAGTTGATGTATCACAACATTTTGACTCTATTGAAGTAGCTATTCATAAACGAGAATTTAAAACCCATACAGGCACTTATAAAGGAAAGCGTCTTACCGTAATTTCCACAGGAATTGGAACCGATAATATCGATATCGTTTTTAACGAATTGGATGCCTTAGTGAATATTGATTTTGAGAAAAGGATCATTAAAGAAAAACATACACAACTTTCATTCGTTCGAATAGGTACTTCTGGATCCATACAACATAATATTCCAGTAGATAGTTTTCTTATTTCTGAAAGCGCAATAGGTTTTGATAATTTGCTACATTTCTACGGAAACACAGACTTCCTTGACAATCAATTTTCAGAAGCACTTGTAAAACACACAAATTGGAACTCTAACAAATCTAAACCCTATGTTGTTTCAGGAGATGCTAATTTGATCCAAACTTTTTCAACTGAAGGTTTTAGTAAAGGCACAACCGCTACTAATGTTGGTTTTTATGGACCGCAGGGGCGCGTATTACGACTTAAAACGGAAGATGCCAATCTTAATGCCAAACTAGAAAATTTTGAATATAAAGGAGTTAAAATAACGAATCTTGAGATGGAAACTTCAGGAATTTATGGCATGGCAGCCTTATTAGGTCACAGAGCCATTTCATTAAATGCTATCCTAGCTAACAGAGCCAATGGTACATTTAGTAAAAATCCTAGAGCGATTGTAAATAAACTAATACTTAAAACTCTTGATACGTTGGTTAAAAAATGAAGTTTGAAGCGAAATACATATTCAACCATTTCTTTATAATTGGCTTGATGCTTTTATTTTTTAATGACCATTTTTTAAAAGAAACCTACGGAAACTGGTTTACAGGAAAACTTAGTGATGTTGCTGGTGTCTTTATTCTGCCGTTTTTTCTGAGTTATTTCTTTCCGAAGTATATAAAACAAAATATCCTTTTTACTGTCTTGTTTTTTGTTTTCTGGAAACTCCCAATTTCTGATGGATGTATTGATCTTTACAATCAGTTTGCACCCATAGGCATTACAAGGGTGGTCGATTATACAGATTTGTTTGTAATAGCGGTTCTCCCCTTTTCATATATAGTGTTATATTGGATCAAGAATAAAAATTCTTCTATAGAAATATTTCAAAAAATACCTCAATTTACTTTAATAATAATCGCAACTGTGGTGTTTATGGCGACCTCTCCACCTAAAAGTCACTATTTTACTGAATCGTCAGGGAATTTGCGTTTCAATACGAGTTTAAAAATTTCAGAAGATGAGCAAATAATACTTAAAAAGCTAAAGAATGAATCAATTTTGGTTAGAAAAGACTCACTTTTGATCAAGGAACTCCATCATTTTTCAGCTGCAGAATATTCAGAAAAGAAACATGAGTATCGGTATTATATAGTAGATGAGCTCACGTTGGATAATGAAGTTATAGAAGACGTACAATTTTCGTTCTATACTTCAGAAAAAGAAAAAACAAAATTGTATCTTAATGCAATGAATGTAACTGAAAATCTTATGGACAGTCTAGGCTATTCAGCACTTCAGAAACGATATCAAAATAAAATCAAGCAACGTTTTAAAACAGCCATAGATTGAAAAAGTATAAGATAGGTGGTGTTCCAGAGCATTTTAATCTGCCCTGGTATTTGACACTAAAAAATAAAGAATACCATTCGCATGATATTAATCTACGCTGGTCAGACTATCATGGCGGAACTGGACAAATGTGTAAAGCGTTGCGGGAGGGTGAAATTGACATGGCTGTTATCTTAACCGAAGGGATCATTCGTGATATTGTCAATGGAAATCCCTGCAAGATTGTACAGGTATTTGTAAATACCCCTTTAATTTGGGGAATTCATGTTGCCGAGAATTCATCGTATACAACATTAGACGATCTTAAAGGAACCCAGGCTGCAATTAGCAGGTTTGGTTCTGGATCTCACTTAATGGCGTATGTCAATGCTGAAAATCAAGGCTGGGATACCGATAAAGACCTTGATTTTACGGTTATAAAAAATTTACAAGGAGCCCTAGAAAATTTACCTGAAGGAAACGGAGATTACTTTATGTGGGAAAAATTTATGACCAAGCCCCATGTAGACAATGGTACCTTTCGTCTCATAGACGAATGCCCTACTCCTTGGCCTTGCTTTGTCATTGCGGTACGAAATGAGATATTAGAAAAAGATCCAGAAAGTATTAAGACTATATTACGTATTATCAACAATACCACCATTGATTTTAAGAACATTCCAATGATTGATAAAATGATTGCCAATCGATACCAATTAGAACTAGAAGATGTACAGCAATGGTTGTCATTAACCGAGTGGAGTCAGAAAAATCTAACAGAAAAACAGGTTGACTATATCCAAGAAAAGTTAGTACAATTAGATTTGATTGAAAAAAAGGTTGATTCACAGGATATTATCTGGAAATAGTAAAGTTAATTTCCAAGGGTATAAAAAATGTAACAATTTTATAGCGACTTTACGCAACCCTCTCCTAATCCATGCATCTTACTACTGTAAAAAGTAAGATTATGATCACATTTTTATTCATTTTAGGAGGCTTACTGGTTACTAACTTTCTAATTCTACAGTTTAGTTGTAACGATGCCGATACTGAATTACCTGAAGACGAATAGTTTAATATAACTATCCTCAGTAGGATCAAAAAAACCATTTATAAATGGTTCTATAAATATCATAGGCAAATTGCCTTTTTTTATTTCTAATATTTAGCTACCAATCAATCGGTGCTTTTCCCATTGCTGTAAGCAGTTCATTTGTTTTACTAAAATGTTTATTATTAAACCAATACCCTCTATTGGCACTTAACGGAGAAGGATGTCCACTTTCAAGCACATGGTGCTTTGATGTATCTATTTTGGCTCCTTTTTTTTTCGCATAACCGCCCCATAGTAAAAAAACTATTCCTGCTCTCTTTTCGGAAAGCTTTGAAATTACAGCATCTGTAAATTGCTCCCATCCTTTTCTTTGATGACTTCCAGCTTGATGCGCTCTTACCGTAAGTGTAGCATTAAGTAATAAAACGCCCTGTGCTGCCCAGCGATCGAGATTTCCGCTCTTCGGGATATCCCGATTAATATCAGATTCAATTTCTCTAAAAATATTCTGAAGCGAAGGAGGAAACGGTACACCATCTTTTACCGAAAAACACAATCCGTTGGCTTGACCTGGCCCGTGATACGGATCCTGTCCTAATAATACGACTTTTACTTTATCAAATGGCGTATGGTCAAAAGCCGAAAAGATCTCGCTTCCAGGAGGGTAGCATCTGTGTGAAATATATTCATTCTTTACAAATTGAATGAGATTTGTAAAGTACTCTTTATGAAATTCAGATTGCAATTCATCCTTCCAACTTGCTTCAATTTTTACATCCATAATTCGTATTTTTGTATAAAAATAACAATTCCTGTTCCGACAAGAATTTATAATGACAAAGATTCACTCAAAGACCTTAGAAGATTTAGAATTTCACATTGTTTTACAGCAAGTGGCAGACTATTGCAGTACCGAACCAGGTAAGGAAAATGTATTGTCGATTGTTCCTTATACAAAAAAATTGAAGGTTGAAAAGGAGTTATTGCGACTTAAAGAATTTAAAGTATCACTTAATGGTGATAATCGAATTCCTAACCACGGATTTGAACCTATCTTCAAGGAATTACATTTACTGGAGATTGAAAACAGTACCCTCGAAGTTTCAGGCTTTAGACGAATCTTAAGCATTTCTGAAACCACTCGAAATCTACGAAGTTTCTTTAAAAAATTTGAGGAGTTTTACATTGAACTCAATTCATTTTCAGAAAAAGTTCAATTCACTGCATTGATTGCTGAAGAAATTCAGAAAGTACTCGACAAATATGGAGAGGTAAGAGATGATGCATCTTCGGAGCTTTCAGCCATACGAAGAAGATTGGTTAGCGTAAAGTCACAAATCAATTCCTCTTTCAGCAAAGCATTAAGCAGGTATTCTCAAGCTGACTATCTTGATGATATACGGGAGACCGTTGTCGATAATCGACGTGTACTTGCTGTTAAATCCATGTATCGAAAGAAAATCAATGGTACTGTTTTAGGAAGTAGTAAGACGGGAAGCATCGTCTATATGGAACCACAGGAAACCCTTGAATTTGCTAACGAATTAAGCAACCTTATTCACGAAGAACGCGAAGAGATTAAAAGAATTCTCAAAGCTCTAACCGAATACATCAGACCTTATCAATCAATTTTAAAAGGATTTCAAAAATATTTAATCAAGATTGATACCTTATATGCAAAGGCCAAATATGCTTTAAGCATTAACGGAATTTTACCATTACTTGCAAAAGAGAAGCGCACCTATTTAAAGGATGCCTATCACCCTATTTTGCTAGCCGCAAATAACAAACGAAAAGAAAAGACCTTTCCACAGACGATAGAATTAGCACCAGAAAAACGAATTATAGTAATTTCTGGGCCAAATGCCGGCGGAAAGAGTATCACACTTAAAACAGTAGGCCTGCTTCAGGTTATGTTGCAAAGTGGTTTGCTGGTACCTTGTGACCCTCAAAGTGAATTTTGTTTTTTTGAACGGATTCTTACCGACATAGGTGACAATCAGTCGATTGAAAATCATTTAAGTACGTATAGCTACCGACTAAAAAAGATGAATCAATTTCTTCGGAAATGCAACAGTGATACATTGTTCCTGATCGATGAATTTGGTACAGGAAGTGATCCTGAATTGGGAGGTGCCTTAGCTGAAACCTTTCTCGAAGTATTTTATGAACGTGAAGCCTTTGGTATCATCACTACTCATTATACCAATCTAAAATTACTAGCCACCGAATTGCCCCATGCTGTAAACGCCAATATGCAGTTTGATGCGCGAAATCTGGCACCACTGTATCAATTACAGCTAGGGGAAGCCGGTAGCTCATTTACCTTTGAGGTCGCGCAAAAGAATGGGATTCCTTATAGCCTAATCAACAAATCAAAGAAAAAAATTGAACGCGGAAAGGTTCGGTTTGATAAGACGATTGCGAATCTTCAGAAAGAGCGAAGTAAGTTGCGAAAGACTTCAGAAAGCATGAAAACTTCGGCACAAAAAGCAGCAGAAGAAAGCAAGCAATTGGAGGAAATTAACAGCAGAGTTCAGGAAAAACTAGAGAGCTATCAGGAATTATATGATGCAAATCAGAAATTGATTAGTTTAGGTCGTAAATTTGATGTGCTTTCAGAAAAATACTTTAACAACAAGCAGAAAAAGCCACTCATGGAAGAACTTTTCAAGCTTGTGATGACCGAAAACAGCAAACGAAAAAAGATCGCTCCTAAAGAAAAAAAAGCAGTAAAAAAGAAAAAACACGAAGTTAAACAGGAGGTAGAACAGAAAGTGGCTGTTATTCGTAAAAAGAAACGTAAAGAAAAAGCGGAAGCCAAAAAAGTACCACCACCAAAACCAAAAGTAGCATTAAAAGTAGGTGATAGAGTACGAATGATTGATGGTAGAGCTATTGGAACTATTGATACCATCGAGAAACAAAAAGCAAAAGTCAATTACGGTATGTTTACGGCAGATGTGAGTCTAATTGAGTTAGAAAAGGTGTGAGTTTAGGCAGCAATATTCAGTAAGAATGGAAAAAAATCACAAAATAGTGCTCTTTGATGGGGTTTGCAATCTCTGCAATACCTCTGTTACCTTTTTAATAAAGCGTGATAAGAACGATGTTTTTCGATTTGCAGCATTACAGGAGGAACCTGGTGTCTCGCTATTACAAAAATACCATATAGATCCTAAAGAAACCGATTCTATCATCCTAATAGACAACGGGAAAGCCTATGTCAAATCGAGCGCAGCTTTGAGAGCTGCCAAATACATGAGTGGCTTCTACCCTATTTTATACGGATTCATGATTGTACCTAAATTTATTCGAAATGCAGTGTATGACTATATAGCCAAAAATCGCTACAAATGGTATGGTAAGAAAGAAAGTTGTATGATCCCCACGCCTGAATTAAAGCAAAAGTTTTTATAATTATTTTAAATTCTGAAGAATAAAGTCAAGTTTGGTATTCTTGTTTTCACTTTTTTTGAACGCGTAATTTGCATACCTATTTGGCTGTGCCAGTCCTTCTTCAATCCACTTAGGAACAATATGTGAATTTTCTATCGCAACTTTACCTGCCATTAGAGGGTTTAGATCTTTTTTCGCTCTAAATAAATCATATACCTTTTTTAAGCCTGTGAGGTACATATAATCTTTTGTGAATCCGCCACCTCTATGCGCTCTCAAGCTAATTGTGTACGATTCTTCTCTGTTTAATTTGTATTGATTATGTAATAAATCGAAGGTGTCACAAAAACTAAACCCTTTTCGTAAACTATCGGCAGCCATCACGCGATACGATAGTTCCTTTAAGCGATACAAGGTTAGACAACCGCTCATATATTCTGAAAAAACAGCAAGGCCTTCCTGTGTTTCAACATTGTTTGGAAATCCGTTATGGAAGATTTTTAACGACTGATTGAGACCATTAAAGGTAGTGACTAAATGAACCCCAATTTCATGATTGGCGAGTACTTTTAACTGGTTCGCACTATACCGGTGGTTTTTCTTTAATAATAGAGTCTGCGTATTGTTTTGTACCATCGCAGCCGCAGAGATTTTGTTCGAGTATTTAATATTAAAACTAAAGTCGTATTTTTTTACAAATTCCATAAAAAAATCCGCAGCTTCTTCCGCAGAAAAGATCGGAAACATCTCAGAGTCATATTCTTCGTCTTCAAAATGTAATATAAATTGTGCATTTTCTACATCTTTATCGGTTGGCGTTCCAAATGATTTCAAGGCATTAAAGTAGAATTTTTTTCCCTGACCTATCGTTTCAATACATTGGATGAGTCCAGAATAATCGTAAATTACATCCCTGTAAAAAGCTCGGGAGGTATCGTCTTTTATAGAATCTATATTTTGTGAAAATAAAGCTTGCTGAAGCTCATGAGCATTAAAATCAATTTTTCGATATTTAAAATTTGGATTGATATTATATTTTGATGAAAAGAAATTCTTCTTCTCACTTTCAATATTTATAGGATTGACATAATTTAATAACTCGATGCGTTGTACGAGTTTATTAAGCGTATGATCTATCTTAAAGAGGTTGGGGTGTGTTTCAATGATTGCTTCTGGAGTAGCCATGGTGCAAATTTACAATTTCCTACAAAAAGGATGGGAGTTTAACTGGAATAGGTCTTATAAAAAGCAGTTGCATGCTCTTTTATTTTTTGCTGAAGCTGTTGTTCAATGGCTGAAACAACTTCTGGAAAGATAAGCTGTCGTAACTCATCACAATAGATTTTTTTAAATTCGGTGGCCAATACTAAAGTGTTCTGAAAGTTTTCAGTAATAAATTTTAAAAAATACCCATTCCCTTGAAATGTATCATTAATACCGGTTGTAGCTTCGATATCATTTGGAAGTTTTAATGCTGAAAGTGATGTACTCCATTCGTTCACAGAATCTCCAAAACGATCAATGTCTATATTTGAAGTTCCCAAATTGATTACGGGCACCTCTCGTTCCCAGCGACGCCAGTTATAACTGTGCATGTCATAGACTACCAAAGCTCCAAATTTTTCTTCGAGTTTAGAGATTAAGGCATGTACCACACTGTAAAATGTTGCATGTTTTGCCATACTTTGCTTGTGGTGTCGTGGACCCAACGGATTTTTCCACAGTTTTTTGCCCCAGGCATCTTCGTAAATTGCATTTTCGGGATCGCGATTGAGGTCGTATTCAAATCGGCTATCACAACCCGCAATGACAATGGGATGTGTTTTTACAAATTCCTTTGTGCAAGGATCTTCTTCAAACCAGCGTTCATACTCAGTATGCAGGCAATTTTCCCATAATTCCTTTCTAAATTGATGTCCGTCATGCACTGCTCCGCATACGTAAGGAACATAGTCATCGATCTTGAGAGTGAATGAATAATCTTCAGCAACCGCTTCGAAGATTTCTTCATTCTTAATTTTCTGTAGTATTTCTGAAACTGCTAATCTTTGCATTATTATTTATTTGGATAGTTTACTATCTCTTTTTTGTTCAAAATGATAACTCACAACTAGGCATCCTTTACATGTTTGCGATGTTTTGTTCTTCTTTCAAATGCATTCACTCGTTCTTGAACTTTATCTTCTACGAAATCAATGATTTTTTCTTGAATACGTGTCTTATATACTTTGTTCATGTAGGTGATTCCACCAGGAGACATTACGTTGACCTCTACCAGCATTCCTCCAATCACATCAATACCGCAGAAATAGAGTCCATCTTTGACTAATTTTGGGCCAATACGGCGGCATAGTTCTTTTTCCTGTTGGGTTAAATTATGTTTTTGCACGGTACCACCAGCACTTACATTGCTTCTGTGGTCTTCTTCGCCAGGAACACGCTTCATAGCGCCTATAGGTTGACCATTTAAAAGTAATATTCTAACATCGCCTTGATCTGCCCCTTCAATATAATCTTGGAGGATGACATAGTTTGAAGTACCATCTTTGTTATCGATATAAAAGTCCAAAAGAGAGTTGATACTTTTCATAGCACTCTTTTCAATTAAGATTACCCCAGAGCCACCATAGCCATTAAGAGGCTTCAGTATCATTTTGTCTGGCCCTTCTTTGATGATATTTTTTAAGTATTCTTTGTTTTTTGTTACATGGGTTCGTGGGATAAAATCATTGTTTTCATCTTCAAAAACTGCTGTATATAGTTTATTATTGGCACGTCGTATTCCGTCGAGATCATTCATGATAAATACTTCGTCCTTTACACTGTCCAAAAAATTTAACATAATCATGTCAAGGGGCGGATTACTACGTAAAACGATGACATCAAAACCTACTAAAGGAAGCATTTCGTCATAAAATTGTGCTTTGTTATGAAATGACTTTAGGTTATTGGATATTTTCTCAGCGCGTTTTAAACATCTTGAAAATGCAAATGCGACACTATCACGTATGGTTAGATTTGCTGGCGTTGTAATAGCGATTCCATGCCCACGTTTGGCAAATTCCTGTATCATGGCAAGCGTTGAATCATTTTCGGGGTCCATTTCATCCCAAGGATACATAATAAAGCAAACATTCATAAAGGTTGGTTTTAGAAAAACAAAAATATAAATTATGCCTTTGAATATAAAGGAATTCTGAAAAGCTTAACTGAATAACAACGGTAGCAAAGCCGTTGCGGGAAAATTGATAGAATATTTAATTACAGGTTACTCTAATATTATCTAAAAACCAGTATTCATTCGAAGCCCAGTTTTGTAATCGTACTCTTACTATAAGACTTGTGCCACTAATTCCTGATGCTGAAAAATTAACGACCCCAACAGGCAAATTATTATTAAAGGTATGATCTGAGTTCCCATAAGTGGTATAATTTGGAATCTCAGTATAACTAGATCCTCCATCTGTAGAATACTCAATATCCAAATAATCTGAAATTGTTTCACCACAACTAAAATCATCGATATGATCTGGACCCCCAGACCCAGACGATTCACCAGCATAATCCATAGGGCCTTCCTCTCTAATATCCATAGAAATTAAAATATCACTATAGCCAGAAATATCAATAGCTTGTGTTTCAAATCTAAAAGTACCATTGGTATCTCTAAACACTAATTCACCATTTTGAACCAAACCATAATCGTCTGCATTGGATAGCGTACCGGGAAGTGCAGGTGTATTACTGCCAAACGCTGTAAAACTCGTTAATGTCCATTTGGATACCCCCGAAGGATAATCGCCATTAGATGAACTAGCTCCAGTAACACCTGTATCCTCTGCATAACTCTCAAAATCTTCTTGGTATAGAACTATAGGATTTGAAGCACAAACAGGCATAGTACCACCCTCGGTACAATAAATATCACGCCATAGTTGCGCAAATGAATCATATACCTGCCAGCATTTTTTTCCAGTTATAGGATCATTTAAAAATAATTGCAATCCATCATCTGCATCACTAGTTGTAGTAACAGGAATATCATCTCTTTGAGCTTCAGTTACCACCGGCATTAGATAACCTCCCATAGTAGTTGTTCCAAAATTTGAAGCTTCCAAGTGAAGTACTGCAGCGCTAGAAGGCGTTTCAGTGTTTATTCCTATTTGGGAAAAACCAACCGAGTTAATCAAGAAAAATATAAATGTAATTTTTTTCATTTCTAAGGAGTAAAAGTTTGTCCTGTATTAACTAATCCCCTAGTTTCAGCAATATCTGCAGCCCAGGTAAAATCTGAATATTGATTTCCACTACCTTGTAATTGCATGGATTGTGAAGCTGTTCCACTTCCCTCACTTACACCAATATCTGTTGATGTCATGCCATTAGCTGGTCCATTAGTTGCATTAAAAACACCTTCATAGCTTAAAAATTGAATTACCGAACCCAAATCATCCACTAATGCTAAGCCATCTGGATCTCCATTCTGAATTCCTGTTTCAAGAAAATTAATCGTCCCAGAACCATTTTGCTGATTAGAAATAGTCCCTGACAAATTGATAGTCGAATATGTTTGTCCATTCGCTCCATTATAGAGTACGATTGTCCATCCAGTTAAATCAGTTCCAGATGGTCCCGCTATCTCTACTCCCTCATTAGCATCACCACCTGCATTGTCATAATGAATTTCATTGATCCAAGGGTTTATAGGTGGAGGTGTTAATGCAACTGGCCCCTGATACGTAGATTGTACCGGAAATCCAGTTAAAGACCCAGTCAATGCCATAGGAGTTACCTCTACTGAGATAAATTTTGTATCATCGGTAGGTAGTAATGTATAGGTGTTTAAAATTCCTGATTGAATTTGAGTTTCATTGGTTCCCGCTGCGTCGTCTGCAGCATACCAAGTATATATATGTGCACCTTCTGCATCACCTTCAGTATCAGAATAGGTGAAACTTGCAGTTAATGTTTGTCCTACTACCAATGTGCCAGTAAAAGTTACATTACTTGCCACCGGTCGTTCATTTATGGGTTGGCAATATACATTTTCCCAAACAGTATCTCCGGCATTATACATCTGTATACAGCGTTCTGTTCCATTAATCAAGTATATTAATAACCCGTCATCTAAAACTCCAACAGGAATTAATGCACGTTGAGCAAGTGTAACTTTAGGGGGCATAAAACCACCAAAGTTTATTCCATCATGAGAGCTGGCAACTTCCAAAACAGCTGCGTTACTTGGAGTAATTGTATTAATTCCAACTTGTCCTTTACTATTGAAACAACAAAGGAAAACAAAGAAAATCATCAAAAATCTTATCATACCTATAGTTTTAAACCATAGGAAAGTAGAGGTCCTTAATAAGAAGGGGGGAAGGCAAAATACTTATTTTCAAGTTAAACCAAAGTTAGAAAATCATTATTATTTAAATGAATTTAAAACTTTTCGATTAACTGAATAGTATCATCGATTAACGAAATCTAATAATACAATCACAAAGCCTTCAGTATATTATACGAAGAAAAACCAATAATAGTTTTTTATTCTGAATCTAAATCAAATGTATCACTTGGATCTTTTGGTCCTTCATAATGTAACATTCCTTCTCCATTTGCAATTATAGATGAAACGGTTGCATCTCCTGTGACATTTACCACAGTTCGCATCATATCTAGAATACGGTCTACAGGGAAAATAATGGCGATCCAAGCCGGATTTAAACCAACAGAGTCTAATACAATTATTAACATGACCAATCCTGCACTAGGTACCGCTGCTGAACCTATAGAAGCTAAGGTCGCTGTTACGACAATAATCAACTGCTGAGTAATAGTTAGGTCTATCATATGCAATTGTGCAAGGAAAACTACGGCAACAGCTTGATATAAACAAGTACCATCCATATTTACCGTAGCACCAATAGGAAGTACAAAACTTGTAATCTTTTTATCTACTCCTAGATTTTCTTCTACGCATTCCATAGTAACTGGTAAGGTTGCAGCACTACTAGATGTTGAGAATGCTAAGGTTTGTGCAGGACTTATCGCCTTAAAAAAACCTGAATATGGAATTTTCTTAACAAACAACTTTAAAATAAGTGGGTACACTATAAATATCATCAAGACAAGACCTAAAGCAACTGTTAATGAATACCAGCTTAGACCTTTAAAGATTTCATAAACTTTTCCAATGTCATCTCCTGCCATTTTACTTACAACACCTGCCAACAAAGCAAATACAAAAAAGGGGGCTGCCTGCATCACCAAATCCACCATTTTAAGAAAGACCTCCATGATACTATCGACAATTTTTGTCACTGGGTCTGATTTCTCATTTGGAATGAATAAAAGGCATATTCCGAAGAAAAGTGCAAAAAAGATTATCTGAAGCATCAAACCGTTATCACTAAGCGACTTAAAAAAGTTCTGCGGAACAATATCCACCAAGGGCTGTAAAGGTCCTGCATCTTTGGTTTCATTTGCAGTCTCCATTTTAGAAGCCACCGAAGCATCCTGTAATTCACTTTTTGAAAGATCTGTAATACGCTGTGCTCGTTCTAAATATTCTGGCTCCTGAAGATAATTGATTCCATCTTTAATTTCATACCCTTGTTCTCCTGCCCAGATTTCGTAACTAATTCTATTATCAATCCTACTATCCTCATCAATCAGTGCTCCCGGTTTAATAAGATTTACCAACGTTAATCCTAATGAAACTGCTAACACAGTAGTAATAAGATACGCTAAGAGTGTCTTCCCTCCCATTCTACCCAGACTTGCAGGATCTCCAATATTTGCTACTCCGCTAATCACTGAAAATAACACCAACGGCACCGCTATCAATTTCAATAAATTGATAAATATGGTCCCAAAAGGAGCAATCCAGTCAATGGTAAATTGACTCCAGCCTAATTTACTAGACACTAATGCCCATAAAACTCCGAGTATAAGACCAATAATAATTTTCCAGTGTAATGCTAATTTCTTCATAGATAGTCCCCGAAAAGTCGGGATGCTTTATTAAATGCTTACAATTATTCAGATGACAATTTAGATATTTTATTTAGTAACCAAAAATCTGCCAACACAAGTGCTGCCATGGCTTCAACAATAGGTACTGCTCTAGGTACAACACACGGATCATGTCTTCCTTTTCCCTGCATTTCGACTTGTTCACCTTCAGAAGTAATTGTTGGTTGCTTTTGCATCAAAGTAGCCACAGGTTTAAACGCAACATTGAAATAAATGTCCTCGCCGTTACTAATTCCTCCTTGGACTCCGCCGCTAAAATTTGTTTGTGTGCTTCCGTCGGGATTAAAGACATCATTATGTTCACTTCCTTTCATCTTCGTACCAGAGAATCCGCTGCCATATTCAAAACCTTTTACAGCATTAATCGATAGCATCGCTTGCCCTAACGCGGCGTGTAATTTATCAAATACTGGCTCCCCCAATCCTATGGGGACATTTTTAATCACACAACTTACCACACCTCCAACAGTGTCTCCCTGTTTACGAATATCCTTAATGTAGTTTTCCATGCTAACTGCCATTTCGGGATCTGGGCATCGAACAGGATTATCCTCGATGGTATCAAATTGTAAAACTTGATGTTTCTTATCCAATTGCAACGGTCCCACACCAGAAACATATGCTGTAATTTTAATTTCTGAAAGCAACTGCTTTGCAATGGCACCCGCCACTACTCTACAGGCTGTTTCTCTAGCTGAAGATCTTCCGCCCCCACGATAGTCGCGATTTCCGTACTTTTTGTCGTATGTAAAATCGGCATGAGAAGGACGATACGTATCTTTTATATGGGAGTAATCGTTGGACTTTTGATTGGTATTTTCAATTACAAAACCTATAGGTGTTCCTGTAGTGGTTCCTTCAAAAATACCTGAAAGAAATTTTACCGAGTCTGGCTCTTTTCGTTGTGTAACAATAGCAGATTGACCAGGTTTACGTCGCTGCATTTCGGCTTCAATGGCATCAAAATCTAAAGCAAGACCCGCAGGGCATCCATCTATAATGCCACCAATGGCTTCTCCGTGAGATTCTCCAAATGTGGTTATTGTAAAAATTTTTCCGAAGCTATTTCCCGCCATTGTTTGCTTTTCAACAAATGTAAATTTTAATCCCCAAACTTAAAAATTAAAGAATAACTGTTTACTGCTATAGCGAAGTGAATATTTATACCAACGCTTGTCTTAAAATAGTTACTGGATGTAACGCTTCACGTCCCGTTCCATCTTTGATCTGGTGCCGACAGCTGGTTCCGTTGGCAGCAATAATGCACTTTTTATCGGTCTTACGGACCAAAGGAAACAATTTTAATTCTCCAATTTGCATACTCACCTCATAATGCTGTTGTTCATATCCAAAACTCCCTGCCATTCCGCAACAACCGGTTGTCATAATCACAGGTTTATAATTTAAAGGTAAATTTAAACTATCAAAAGTGACTTTCTGATTGCTCAATGCTTTTTGATGACAATGACTGTGGATCTTTATGATTTTTTCTTCGGAAGTAAATAAGTCTGCTGTAATATTTCCCTTTTGTATTTCGGAAGCTAAAAATTCTTCGATCAAATGCGTATTCTTCGCTATAGCTCTGGCTGATGCTTCATCGCTTGCCAACCGTAAATATTCATCTCTAAAACCAAGAATTGCCGAAGGTTCTATGCCAATGAGGGGTGTAGTTTCTGAGACTAAGGTTTTTAATGCTGAAACATTTTTATTAATTTCAACTTTTGCTTCTTGTAAAAAACCTTTCGATAACAAGGCACGAGCACTATCCAAGCTATCAATAATGGTAATTTTATACCCTATCCTATCTAAAAGTTCGTAAGTGTCTATCGCAATTTCAGATTCCAGATAATTACTAAATTCATCTACAAATAAAACTACTTCGCTTCTAACTTTATTATTTTTAATGTGCTGTTTTTCAATATTCTTAGTATATCTACTAAAACTATTAGTTGAAACTTTAGGAATACTCCTATTAGTGGCAACCCCGCTCCATTTTTTGATCCAGCTAGAAGTCATTGGATTCGAAAATAACCCATTAGCTAGCTTCGGAAACATTGCTGCTTTTTTATTATAATAACTACTTTTCCCAAATAATGTATCAGCTCTGGAAACTTTATTGTTTTGATGGTATTGGTACAAGAACTCTGCCTTGGCAGTTGCCATATCCACATTGCTTGGACACTCAGTCCCACAAGCTTTACAGCTAATGCAGAGATCAAATACAGCTTTAAGATCTTTAGAGTTGAATTTATTAGCAGCCTCATTATTTGCAAGGACTTCCCTCAAAACATTAGCTCGAGCTCTTGTTGTGTCTTTTTCATTTTTGGTCGCCTGATAACTAGGACACATCGTACCAGAAGCTTCGGCACTTTTTCTACAGTCACCGCTACCATTACATTTTTCTGCTAATCGTAATATACCTTGGGAGTCACTAAAATTCATCAGTGTCTTAGGTTCTTCTATTACAACCTCGGCGTCATATCGCAACGATTCGTCCATTTTATAGGCATTGACGATTTTTCCAGGATTAAAGATATTATTTGGATCAAAAGCTGTTTTAATTTTTTGGAGTAACTGGTAGTTTTTAGTTCCTATCTGACTTTCCAAAAATTCGGCACGTACTATTCCGTCGCCATGTTCGCCAGAGAAAGACCCCTTGTATTTCTTTACCAATTGTGAAACTTCAGTAGTGATCTTTCTGAAAAAAGCAATATCTTTTTTTTCCTTTAAGTTTAAAATAGGACGTAAATGCAACTCCCCTGCCCCTGCATGTGCGTAATAGACTGCTTCTTGATTATACTTTTTCATTAAAGCAGAAAATTCTAAGATATAAGCAGGTAAATCTTCTAGCGCGACAGCCGTATCCTCAATACATGCAACCGCTTTGTCATCTCCTACCATATTCCCCAGTAGTCCTAAGCCAGCCTTACGTAGCTCTAACGCCATGTCAATTTCGGTTCCGTATAAAATGGGTCGTGCATACGATAGGTTAGCATTTAAGAGGGATTGTTGTAGGGATGCCACTTGATTCTGAAGATCATATTTTGTTCCTGCCCTTAATTCCAGCATTAATACGGCTTTCGGATTCCCTTCAATGAAAAAACGATAGGCTTCGTATTTTTTGTTTTCTTTGGTTCGTTCCAAGATGACGTTGTCCATCATTTCACAAGTATACAAATCGTGTTTCATCACATTGTTAACATCATGCAGAGAATCTTCCAGTGATTTGTATTGTGCAATTACCATTGCCGAATGTTGCGGGGGTAACTCGTCTAGCTGAAGTGTTATTTCAGTTGTAAAAGCAAGTGTGCCTTCGCTTCCGCAAAGAAGACTACAAAGGTTTATAGGAATATTCGTTTCAGAAAATAAAGACATATCCAGCAGAGCGTCGACTGCATAGCCAGTATTTCTTCGGTGAATTTCTGGCTTGGGAAACTGTCTTTTAATTTCATTGCGAGCTGTTTCAGAAGACAATGAATCGTGTAAGGTTTTATAAATAGTTCCTTCTACGGTTTCTTGTGAAGCTTTTATAAGAAAATTATCCTTTGAAATCGGACCAAAGGTCACTTCGCTACCATCAGACAGCAGTGTCTTCATCTCAAGCACTTTATTTCTCGTAACGCCGTATTTTATGGAAGTCGTTCCACTACTGTTATTTCCCACCATGCCACCTATCATACATCGGTTTGAGGTGGAAGTATTTGGACCAAAAAATATTCCGTAGGGCTTTAGAAATTCATTTAATTCATCACGAATCACCCCAGGTTGAACCGTAACTGTCTTGTTGTTAGTGTCAACTGAAAGGATTTTAGTAAAATATTTAGATACATCTACGACAATTCCGTTACCTACACATTGTCCTGCAAGCGAAGTACCTGCAGTTCTTGGAATTAATGAAGTATTGTGTTTTGTTGCAAATGCGATAAGGTGTTTTATATCTTCTTTGGTTTTTGGAAATGCAACAGCCAATGGTATTTTGCGATACACTGAAGCATCAGTAGCATACATAGATGTATACAAAGAATCAAAGTGGAAATCACCTTTAAATTCTTCTTTAAAATTTTGCAATAGCTGTTTCATCTGCTTCAGTAAAAATAAGAAAAGCAAAAAAGCAACACGCATAAACTTTGGGATTATTTTTAGGTTTTATTGGTATTGCATTAACAAGCAGGTAAGAAATATAAGCCTACTTTTGGTTTAGTAACAAAAACAACTTATTTATGAAAAAAATAATTTTAGTATTCGCTTTTTTGGGAACTATTGCATTTAATGCAAACGCTCAAGATCAAAGCACTTTAATTGCAGAAAATGCCATTGGTCTTCGTCTAGGGGACAATGATGGATTTGGAACTGAAGTGAGTTATCAAAGAGCTGTTGGTTCAAACAACAACCGTTTAGAGTTCGATTTAGGATATCGTGATAACAGAAATTTTAACGCCTTTCGTTTAACTGGGTTATACCATTGGGTATGGAATATTGACGGAGGTTTTAACTGGTATGTAGGTCCTGGTTTAGGAGTTGCTCAGGTCAATTTTGAAGATGACTTTGGTGATTTTGACGATGATTCTGAAACTTATTTTTATGCAGCTGGAGATATAGGGATAGAATATAACTTTGATTTCCCATTACTATTATCATTAGATTTTAGACCAGAATTTGGATTTGGAGATTTTAATGATGATGTAGATTTTGATATCGCACTTGGAGTACGGTATCAATTCTAAATGATATTAATTAAGCTAAGCCTTTATAAGGCTTAGTTTATTCATAAAAAGTCTTTCTTCGGAAAGGCTTTTTTTATGACACATACTGAATGGCTTTGGCATAAACCTCCTCATACATGGGCACAATATTCTGAGTGTCAAATTTTTTAGCAGCTTCTTTCGATTGCTTTTTAAACTTTTTCAGTGTTTCGTTACTTTCTAAGATAGAAATTGCCTTTTTTGCCATGCCTGAAACATCGCCAACCTCACTTAGATAACCACTCACACCATCAACATTAACTTCTGGCAATCCGCCGGTATTACTTGATATAACGGGAACTCCATTAACCATCGCTTCTAAGGCTGCCAACCCGAAGCTTTCCTTTTCCGAAGGCAATAAAAACAGGTCTGTAAAACACAATATTTTATGAATCTCACTACTATTCCCTAAAAAAATCACTTTATTTTCAATTCCTTTATTTCTACAATACTTCTCTGCAGGTTCACGCTCTGGGCCTTCTCCTACAATTAAAAGTTTGGCAGGAATCTTCTTCTGAATTTTATAAAAGATTCTTACCACATCCTTAATTCGCTTTACAGGTCGAAGGTTACTAATATGCGTAATTATTCTTTCCTCTGGTTTGGCCATGAGATCTCGTTGGCAATCAGTATAGGGATTATCATGCGAAGTGGTATCAATAAAATTAGGCACCACATGAATGTCGTTTGTAATATCGAAAAGACGTAACGTATCATCTTTTAAGCTTTGTGAAACCGAAGTAACGACATCACTTTCATTGATACTAAAGGTAACTGCTGGTTTATAAAAAGGATGACTTCCTACCAGCGTAATATCAGTTCCATGGAGTGTGGTCACCATAGGTATATGAATGTTCTCTTCAGCCAGCATCTTTTTTGCCATATACCCTGCATATGCGTGTGGGATGGCATAATGAACATGTAAAACATCAATTTTATACAATTTAACCATATCCACTAGCTTACTGGATAACGCTAATTCATAGGGCTGATAGTGAAATAAAGGATAATCAGGTACCGAAACCTCATGAAAATGAATATTACGTGTGATTAATTCCAAACGTACAGGCTGTTTGTATGTTATAAAGTGAATTTCGTGTCCACGCGCAGCCAATGCAACACCTAATTCTGTTGCAACTACTCCACTTCCACCAAAGGTGGGATAACATACAATGGCTATTTTCATTTGTTTTCGGTTAATTCTATTGAAGGTTCTTTATTGGTATAGTCAATAGCTTCATAAATCGCCTGCTGAATATTACTTCTCAGATTACTACCTATAAGTTTTCTATTGTTCGCATCTGGAAACGTCCTGTTAGACATGAAAACATATACAATTTCTTCTTCAGGATCTGCCCAAGTAAATGTTCCTGTAAATCCGCTGTGTCCAAAACTACTCAAAGATACACAACCACAGGTAGGTCCAGAATCTCCAAGTTGTGGCTTATCAAATCCAACTCCTCTACGAATGTCATCCTCACAGTAATAGCAGGTATTAAAAGCTTCTAAAGTTTCTTGTGAAAGATACCGTTTCCCTCCATAATAACCGCCTTGTAAGTACATTTGCATCATCTTGGCCACATCATTTGAATTACTAAACAATCCAGCATGACCACTTACACCGCCCAGCATTGCGGCACCCTGATCATGTACATAGCCATGAACTTTTTGCATTCTATAGGTATGGTCATCTTCGGTAGGGACAATGTCTGCAAGCGTGAATTTTTCTTTCGGATTGTAAGTTGTGTAATTCATACCCATTGATTCATAAAAATCTCGTTGCACCACCTTCTCCATAGGGTTTCCGAAGAAATTTTCTATATATTCCTTTAACAGATAATAAGGTAAATCACTATACCGGTAGCCAGCTCTGTCTCTAAGATCACTTTCTTTAATGATTTTATAAATGCTGTCCCGATAATCTTTCCGAAGGTATAGATCTTCTGCTACTTTCACTGTAAACCTTCCTCCAGGCTCAGACCTGTAATATTTATCTGAAGGCAACCCTGTAAGCGTATCCAATGTTTCCACATAAAAAGGAATCCAGGCTTTTAAACGAGCGGTGTGTGTCAACATTTGCTGCAATGTGATATTCCCTTTATTTGATTTTTTAAACTCAGGCAGCATTGCTGAAAGTTTTGTATCCATAGAAAGCTCTCCACGATCCACAAGCTCCATTACTACCGGAAGAGATGCAAGAATTTTTGTTAGAGATGCTACATCGTAAATATCATTGCTTTTTACGCTATTCTTCTTATCTTGTTCGTGATACCCAAAGTTTTTATTGTAGATCACTTTTCCTTTACGTGCCACCAGAATTTGCATTCCAGGAGTCATTCCACCCCAAAGTCCAACACGAGCCAAAGAATCTATCTTTTTTAGCTTATAACTATTAAGACCTACACTTTCGGGAGTTCCATATTGCAGTCGTTGTAATGATTTTGTTTCATAGTGCGTGTTTAGTGGAAAATCTTCTCCTAAAGAAACAGGTAATTTTCCTTTCGCTTCACGTGCGCCAAAAATCAACTGAGCCGATAGCTGCTGAGAAACCTCACTATTTTGATAAGACATTACAATCCCTTCAAAATTATTAGTGGTTTTAAGATCAAGCATAGCATAAGGTCGTGCAAATACATCTAGAATGACTGTGTTAGTACGAGCTATTTCATAAAGCCAGGTAAGTTCATTATCTGTAAACGTATAATCCTTCCAGGGATTTTCATTCGATTTATGAAACCCTACAATTACATAGTTATAGTTTTTGAGTTTCTTAATATACTCGTCCAGTTTTTCGGCTTTTACAAAATCAATGTCTGTATACTTTCGCAATTCATCCAAAAAAACTGCTCCAGAATCATCCCCTAAGTTGATATAGGCGATTTTTTTCTTCTGAAGGTCTTTAATGGGCAGGATAGCCTTTTTATTTTTTAGTACAGTTAAAGCCTTCTCCATCGCTTCTTCATATAAAGCATCATCTAGTACTGAGTTTAAGTCCTCCACCAAATAGTTAGTATCTACAGGTGTATAGTTATGCAAACCCACTTTATATTTAGCGTAAAGAATTTTCTTAACCGAAAGCGCCAAACGCTCTTCAGTTATTAAGCCTTCCCTAAAGGCATTCACTAGTATTTGATGTGCTTTAGGGATGTCTTCAGAAATCAATAAAACATCGTTTCCTGCCAGAAATGCTGCCAGATCTATTTCCCCAGGAACACTGAAATTAGCAGCTCCCTTCATATTTAAGGCATCGGTAAAAATCAAGCCATTAAAGCCTAATTCACCTTTTAGCATATCTGTAACAATCGTCTTTGATATCGAGGACGGATAATCATAACGTTCTTCTAATGAAGGAACATTTAAATGTGCAACCATCACACTGCTCAATCCAGCGTCGATTAACCTTCGGTATGGGTACAACTCTATACTGTCAATTCGTGCTTTGGTAAAATTAATAGTTGGTAAGGTTTTATGGGAATCGGTATCGGTATCTCCATGCCCTGGAAAATGCTTTGCATTGGCTAAAATTCCAGCCTCTTGCATTCCTTTCATAAAAGCTAATGATTTGTTGGTTACATTATCTTTATCTTCTCCAAAAGAGCGATTTCCAATGATGGGGTTTTTAGGATTGGTATTTATATCGACAACGGGTGCAAAATTTATGTGAACGCCCAAACGTTTAGAGTGTTCTCCAATTCGTTTTCCAACTTTTTGTACAATTTTGTCATCTGTGATAGCGCCCAACGTCATATTCCATGGATAGGCAAAAGTCGAATCCAATCGCATAGCAAGTCCCCATTCGGCATCCATGCCTATCATAAGAGGTATTTTTGCTAATTCCTGAAACTGATTATTTATTTTTGCCTGTCGTTGCGGGCCTCCTTTTGAAAAAATCACGCCACCAATATGCTGATTCTTAATCAATTCTTTTACTTTATCCACTTTAGACTGTGGATCACTCGAAAAGATATCAACCATGAATAGCTGTCCTACCTTTTCTTGTAACGACATATTACCATAGATGCTATCTACCCAGGCCTTTTGATTGGGGTAATCATTTTCAAGTAGTAATGGATTTCTTTGTTGCGCAAACAACGCAATAATAGGAGTAAGTAAAAAGAGGGCTGCAATCGTTTTTTTCATGATTTCTAAGGTACAAAAACTATGCTAGAAATCTATTGTGCCAACTTTCTTTTGCGGGTACTTCCCAGTTTTCAAGATACTCGGCTTTGGTATTCACTAAGTTATTAAAAACTACAGTATTTGGCGACACCGATTTATTTTTAGCCATTTTTCTGAAGTCTGAAAGTGACTTGTGTGCGATATAATCTCCACTATAAAATGTGACATTCATTTTGTCAAGTAGATCTATTTCAAACTCTTTTTCCAACTGCTGAATAAAATGTACCGAAGCATCAATGCTACAACCAGAAGCTGAAGCGTTTTCCTGATTCAAACCAATAATGATAAAACGGTTATATTTTACTTCAAATCCTGCTTCCAGATTGGCTCCATGTGCTGTCCATTGCGTTAAAAATTCTGAAGTTTTTGATTGTATAATGGAAACTTCCTCTTCGGAAAGCTTTCGGTTAGATTGATATATCCAGATTCTTGAATCGTCTGGTAAATTTTTAAAATCTGTCAACATAATTATAAATCTGAAGCATTCGCAATCATTTCGGCTACATCCATTACTTCGATCTCACCTTCTTTTTCTTTTCCTTTTACCCCGTCGGTTAACATGGTATTACAAAATGGACACCCTGCAGCAATAACATCTGGTTGCACTTCCATAGCCTCTTCGGTACGCTCAATATTGATGTCTTTTTTTCCTGGTTCTGGTTCCTTAAACATCTGAGCACCTCCGGCTCCACAACATAGTCCGCGCGTTTTACAACGCCTCATTTCTACTAATTCAACTTCCAACTTTTGTAATAAATCTCGTGGGGCTTCATATTCCCCATTGGCACGACCTAAATAACATGGATCGTGAAATGTAATCCGTTTTCCTTTAAATTTTCCGCCCTCTACTTTAAGACGACCTTCATTTAACAAATCTTTTAAAAACTGTGTATGATGTACTACCTCATAAGTTCCACCTAATTCAGGATATTCGTTTTTTATGGTATTAAAACAGTGTGGACAAGCAGTAACTATTTTTTTTACTTCATATCCGTTTAATACTTCGATATTAGGCATGGCTTGCATTTGAAATAAAAATTCATTTCCTGCGCGTTTTGCAGGATCTCCCGTACAACTTTCTTCGGTACCTAACACTGCAAAATCAACACCCGCATTATTTAATAGTTTTACAAAAGCTTTCGTGATTTTTTTGGCTCTATCGTCAAAACTTCCAGCACATCCTACCCAAAAAAGAACTTCTGGTTTTTTTCCTGCTGCCATATATTCGGCCATTGTTGGCACTTTTAATGCTTCACTCATATCCTTATAATTTATAAGATCTAAATCAGTTTTTACTCTTCAAATACCTGTATGGTTACTTTTTTATCTACTAGGTCTGTAAATTTTCCTTTGTAGCGGGTAGCTTTCACCAAATGATTGTCTACCCAATGGTAATTTCCTCCTCTGGGTTTTCCCATTAGTAAGGAATGATAATTAAAACCATGTTTTTTGAGCCACTTTTCTGTTACTTCACGATGTTCTTCGGTCCTAGAAGTAAAAAAACAGATAAGATGACCTTGATTATACCATTTATTTAATGTTTTTAAAGCATCTGGAAAAGGCTCACAAGTCGCCATACGTTCTGGTTCTTCGTTTGGTACATCTTCAGTTATGGTACCGTCGATATCAATAAGGTAATTTTTTACACCTTTAGGCAAGACCGGGCTTATCTTTTCACCATCTTCAACTTTATCATGTAATAACTTTTCTGCTTCTTCTTTGTTCATAATTCTTTCCGTAGTTCGGATTTATCTTTTAAGCTTCGTTTTTCCAGTTTAATCTATCCATCTGATTGTAAGGCCAGGGTGCTCCGTTATTTTCGATGTTTGTCATTGCACCATTTAATTCCATTGGAGCTGCAGACTGTTCCATGACCAGATACTGACGCATGTCCATGATGATTGATAACGGATCAATACTCACAGGGCAGGCTTCCACACACGCATTACAGGTCGTACAGGCCCACAATTCTTCGCGTGTGATATAGTCGTCTAGTAATTGTTTACCGTCTTCTTTAAATTCTCCTTTGTTGGAATCAATATTTTTACTTACCTCTTGCAAACGATCCCTAGTATCCATCATAATCTTACGGGGAGATAATTTTTTACCTGTCTTATTTGCGGGACATTCGTCGGTACAGCGACCACATTCGGTACATGTATAGGCATTTAATAATTGTATCTGATTGAGATCCATGACATCACTCGCACCAAATTTTGCTGGCGCCTCGGCACCTTCAGCCGGAGCAGCAAATGGATCGGCGTTGGGGTCCATCATTAATTGAACCTCCTTAGTGACAGCCTCATTATTCTTAAATTTTCCTTTTGGGGTAACCCTTCCGAAGTACACATTGGGAAACGCCAAAATAATATGCAAATGCTTTGAAAAATAGAGGTAATTGAGAAATACTAAAATGCCAAGTATATGTAACCACCATGCAGTTCTTTCAACAAGAATAAGGGTCCCTTCTGAAAGTCCATCGAAAAGAGGTGCTATTAAACCACTCACCGGAAACATTCCTGCTTCTACATAATGTGCAGCGCCCATTTGTTGCAACTGAAGATCTGCTGCATTCATCGTAATGAAGAGAACCATTAAGACCATTTCAAAATAAAGAATATAATTCGCGTCATTCTTTGGCCAAGAAGTCATTTCGTTTGCCCAAAACCGTTTGATTTTTTGAATGTTTCTTCGAGTCCAAAAAAAGATCACGCCAATAAAAACCAATAAAGCCAAAATCTCAAAAGTTGCGATCAAATAATCATATACGAGACCAAGTCCAGCAAATACTCGATGAGTTCCCAAGATACCGTCTATAATGATTTCCAGCACCTCAATATTAATTACTATAAACCCAACATAGACAATGATATGTAATAATCCTGCGATAGGTCTTTTAACCATTTTTGATTGCCCAAGTGCAATGCGGGCCACATTTCCATAACGCTCTCCTTTATTATCGCTCACATCAACTGGATTTCCAAGTTTGATGTTGCGAATGATTTTTCGGATATTAATAGTGAAATAACCTATACCAGCGACTAGCGCCACTATAAATAAGATATTAGGAATGTACTGCATGAGTTACTTTTTAGGGTCGTCTGGTGCTTTATATTCTCCTGGCTTTTTGCCAAATAAAGAAAAGTGAACATATCGTTTAGGATTCAATTTTAAATCCTGTAATAATTCCTCCAGTTGTTTGGTGGCAGCTTCGAGGTTCTCATAAACTTGTTCTTCTTTGAGTAATTTCCCAAGATTGCCCTCTCCTCTATCAATAGACTGAGCGATTTCGTTTAATTGACCTGTAAAATTTTCAAGATCGCTAATCATTTGCCCTACTTCAATTTGTGACAATGAATCTGAAAGCTTTGCGAAATTCTGAGTAGTAATGTCCAGATTGGTAAAGGTTCTGTCCAGTTTGTCTGTATTATTTGCTAATACTCTATTTAACTTTGTTGAAACTCCATTGAGGGACTGGAGGGTTCCGTTAAGACTGTTAATCGCCTCTTTTAAATTATTTCTAGTTGGCTCATCAACGATATCTGTAAAGGCAAGTAACAAAGTATCTACCGTTGAAAGTGTATTGTTTACTTTTTTCTCTAATGGCCCTAATGCTTTGGTTACGGCACTTAACATCCCATCTTCAACTGAACCCGTAAGCGTATCTCCAGAAACAGCAACGGTGCCTGCATCGTAAACAGGAAAAATACCTAATGATTTACCGCCAATTAAACCGCTACTATAAATTCTTACTTCACTGTTTCTTGAAAAAGAAAAATCATCTTCTAACGTAAATTCTACTACGAGGCCGCCTTGTGCATTTAAGAAATCGATACTAGAAACTTTACCAACTTTAAGCCCGTTAATGGTTACAGGAGCTGATTTGGCAAGGCCTTCGACATTATCATATTTCACATAAAATGTCCGGTTTTTCTCAAGAAGGTTAGTCCCTTTTAAATAGCTGTATCCAAATATAAATAAGAGGATCGCTCCTATGGCCAGTATACCTGTTTTTACTTCTCTAGATAGTCTCAATGTTGAATTTTTTGCTTTTAAGCAAATTTAGAATAAAAATGTTAGAATTGGGAGTTTAATTTACCTCAGATTTTAAGGCTTCGGAAAGTTCTATTTTTTCACCTTTTTTAAAAGCTACAATATAGCAGGTCGTATACCCTTTTTCTTGTGCAAAAGTCTTCATTAATTGAATTTTATTATAATCTGAAGTATCCCCATAATAGTATTTATAAAGTTCCCCTTCTTTTTTTCTGTCAATATCTTTTAGTCCTTTAAAATTAGAAGATTTTGTATCTATTTTCTTACTGCTAGCAGCTAACTGTACTTTGAAGGTAATGTCTTTATATTCTTTCTTTTCGGTAGTTTCAATTGCATTTTCGATCTCTTCGGTTTCAATAGTTGGATTCTGAAATTTTTCAGTAGACATGGCAAGACTATTTTTATAGGTCACTATAGCTTTAGTAATTTCTTGCGCCATTTCGGTTTGCCCCTTACTAGAATTAAGATAGGCACCTTCTTCTTTGTTGGAAAGAAACCCCGTTTCTATCAATACACTTGGCATATATGTATTATGTAATACCCAAAAACCTGCCTGTTTTACACTTCTGTCTTTTCTTTTAAGTGAATTGGTAAAATTATTCTGAACCAAAGTTGCTAAAGCAATACTCTGATCCAGATACTCTTCCTGAAGCAACATCAAGCCAATTAAAGATGTAGGTGAATTAGGATCAAAACCTGCATAGGTTTCCTCATAATTGTCCTCTAAGAAAATTACTTCATTCTCTTTTTTAGCTACTTCAAAATTTGCCTGATTTTTATGCAATCCTAAAACCCAGGTTTCGGTTCCGTAGGCCTGACTATTATGTGCATTGCAATGAACTGACACAAAAAGATCTGCATCTGCTTTGTTTGCAATATCTGCACGATCTTTCAGTTTAATAAACACATCCTTTGTTCGTGTATAAATTACTTTGACATTTGGTTCTTTCTCTAAGGCAGCTCCGATTTTTAAAACTATATTTAAAGAGATTTCATCTTCTTTAAAACCATTCCAGGTGTTTCCTGTATCGTCACCTCCATGACCCGCATCAAGCACAATAACAAATGGTTTTGTGGTATCATTCTTGAGCACTGTAAATGAAGTTCCTGCAACAAAGAGAAAAACAAGTACGAAATAAGATAATAGTTTCGTTTTCATAGGTGTAAAACGTGCGTTTTTATTTGATATTTTAAAAAGTTGTATTTTAAAATTGAAGCCAAAAAAATATGCTTAATTTTGAGCCATCTGTTTCTGAAAAGATAGATTTTCAAAAACTAAGCCAAATTTACAAAATTAAAGGTTCGCAGCATTGCAAATAAATAAGCAATCCGTATTAATTATATGCATTCTACTGCTTGGTAGCACATTGTTGCATGCACAGGATATACCCGCTAAAAATGAAGTGGTTATCCCTTCTACCATACAATCTGATACAGTTATTGCTTCTCCTAAAGCTATCATTTCTGAAAAAAACGAGGCCATTGTCGATACTATTAAGACAGACACGCTAAAACCTAAGAAAGAATATCTTGACAATATTGTAGAGTATTATGGGGAGGATTATGTATATCTAGACCGAAAGGAAAACAAGGTATTTATCTATAATGAGGCATATGTTATCTATGGAGATATTCGAATTGAAGCCGGTTTGATTGTTATTGACAATAACCGAAAGGAAGTCTATGCAAAAGGAATTGATAGTGCTGGAGTGTATTCACAAAAACCTGTATTTAAACAAGGCCAGAATATTGTGGAGCCCGATTCGCTTCGGTTTAATTTTGATTCTGAAAAAGCACTGGTCTATAATTCGCGTACCGAACAAAGCGGGTTTAAAGTAAAGGCTGAAGTGACCAAGAAAGTAAATGATTCAGTAATCTATCTGAAGAATGTAAAATTTACGACTTCTAAGAACATCGAAGATCCAGAATATTATTTCTACACGCGCAGAGCGAAATTTGTTCCGAAGAAAAAAATAGTGACGGGCTTTACCAATATGTGGATTGCAGACGTCCCTACTCCTATTGGGCTTCCATTTGCATACTTTCCTTTAACCGAAGACAGAACATCTGGGTTCATCATCCCAACGGTTGGAGAAACATCGCGTCGCGGATTTTTCTTTCAGAATGGAGGATACTATTTTGCAGTGAACGATTATGTCGATCTTACCCTTCTTGGGGATTATTATACAAATGGAAGTTATGGATTACGGGGCGAATCAACCTATGTTTTAAAATATAAGTTTCGGGGAAATGTAAGTGTTCGTTATGAGAATCTAATTAACAGTGAACGAGGTTTTCCAGATTTTAGTCAGTCGTCTGTTTACAACATCCGCTGGTCCCATTCGCAGGATGCAAAGTCGAATCCATCTTCCCGATTTTCGGCCTCTGTGAATTTAGGAAGTAGTAGGTACTTTCAGCAATCAATTAACCAAACCAACAATGCCAGCGCGCTGGTAAACACTCTAAACTCTTCGGTTTCCTATTCAAAAACTTTTGAGGGAGAGCCACAAGTCAATGTCACAGTTGCAGGAACACATTCGCAAAATACGAATACACAGCAAATTAATATGTCACTACCAAATGTGACGGCAAGTGTCTCAAGAATTTATCCATTTGCCCCTAAAATTGGGACTAAAAAAGGGGCGCTTCAGAATATCAACTTTCAATACGACGTTCGCGCAGAAAACCGAATACAGACGACCGACTCTTTATTTTTCACTCCAGAAATGTTTGATAATGCCCAAATTGGTGCCCAACATACCATTCCGATTTCGACCAACTTTAAAATTCTAGATTACATAAGTGCGTCTGCGAGTACACAATTTCAGGAAACATGGGTACTTAAAACCATACGCCGACGTTTTGACCAAACTCTTGATAATGGAGCGGGAGCTGTGGTACAAGATACTATTCCAGGGTTTGACAGTTATAGAACTTATAATTTCTCTACAGGATTAGGAACGACTATCTATGGATTGTTTCCTTTCGGAAATGATAAAAAAATTCAGGCTTTACGGCATGTAATGCGTCCTAATATTAGCTATAACATCAATCCTGGTTTTGATCAATTTTACGACTCGTATGAAGTCCCTATTGTTTCTGCAGATCCGGAAATTCAAAATGAAGTTGTACAGTATTCGAGGTTTGAAAACACTTTGTTTGGTGCTCCAGGAAGAACCTATTCCAGTAATATTGGATTCTCATTGAGCAATACTTTTGAAGCCAAAGTTCGTGACCGAGATACTACTGCCACTGAACCTAAAAAAGTAGTCTTACTTAATAACCTTAATTTTTCAACCGCTTACAATCTGGCTGGGGATAGTTTAAATATTAGTCCGTTGCGAGTTTCTGGTAGTATTCCTGTCATCCCAAAATTAGACCTTAATTTTATTGGAACCTTAGACCCTTACGCACTGGATAATAATAACCGGCGCATTGATATGTTTAATATTGATAATGGGGGTAGTTTATTTCGATTGACTAATGCGAATTTAAGTTTTAACTACTCCTTTTCGAGTAAAGATTTTGAAGGTCAAGGCACTCAAAAAGATCTGGACAGAATTGATAATGATACATTTAGAAATGGTGGTCGACCCGATGATCTGTTTGGAGATGCGACTAATATTAACGACGGAAGGATATTTGAACCCGATGATGAAAATGAAGATAAGACCGGCATCGACTGGTATAATTATAAAATCCCCTGGGATTTAAGGCTGGCATACACAATCACCTATAGTAATGGGCAGCGACAGAATGAAATATCCTCTCAATCACTTATGTTTAGTAGTAATCTGGAACTTTCGCCACGATGGAAAGTAGGCGTGTCATCTGGTTACGATTTTAAAAACGAAGGTGTCACTTTAACACAGCTCCGTTTTCAGCGGGACCTAGAAAGCTGGCAAATGAGTTTTAACTGGACCCCTATTGGTAGTATCAATACTGCGTGGTATTTTTATATTGGTATAAAATCTTCGGTTTTAAGTGATATTAAGTATGACAAACGAAGAGAACCAGATCAACAATTGTAATAGTTCCCCCGACTTTTCAGGGATTCAAGTATGAAAAAAATAATTACAACGACCAAAGCCCCAGCTCCAATTGGACCTTATAATCAAGCGGTACAATATGGTAACATCCTTTATACTTCTGGGCAAATTGCTATAAATCCTACTTCAGGAAAACTTGAAACAAGCGATATAGTTTCAGAAACAAAATTAGTGATGGAAAACCTAAAAGCCGTTTTAGAAGCCGCAGGAATGACGTTTGAAAACATACTAAAAACTTCTATTTTCATTTCAGACATGAATAATTTTGCAGCGATTAACGAAGTGTATGCTAGTTATTTTGATGAAAATACTGCACCTGCACGTGAGACAGTTGAAGTTGCCAATCTACCTAAATATGTAAATGTAGAGATTTCGGCTATTGCTGGGAAGTAGTGAATCGTGAGTTCTGGGTTGTGGGTTGTGGGTTGTAAGTGAATTAAAAAATATGAAAACCGTCAACTGAAAACCGTCAACTGAAAACCGTCAACTGAAAACCGTCAACTGAAAACCGTCAACTGAAAACCGTCAACTGAAAACCGTCAACTGAAAACCGTCAACTGAAAACCGTCAACTGAAAACTGTCAACTCAATCATTCCTCTTCTTGTTTTCCTTTACTGTTAAAATCAACAGGTAATGTATCATCATCTGGCGTGACTGGTAATTCTTCTTCAGATTCTAAAGTCAGTTTTTTGTTGAATAATTTCTGAACTAATTCTCTAAACGTATCAAAATCTACCGAATAGGATATTCCTGCGCCTTGTTCAAATATCTGATCTTCACCAATAAATTGAATGTCTGCCTGTCGGTTAAAGAAGCTCATACGAAGGCTCCCATCTTCATTAATTAACCATTGCACTTCAATATCCCCTGCAACAGCAGTCTCATTAACACCACCCACTGGCACTCCAACTTTTCCATTAATTAAAATTCGTTCATTGATTTGCGTCGATAACGTAATTCCAAACCTGTCCGCAGACTGTTGATTGGGTAATCTACTTCCTTGGCTATAATCCAATCCCACTCTAAATTTACTATCCTGACCAGCAAACAATTCGTTTACCAACCCTGAAACTCTTTCTGTCACTATACTTTGTGCTGAAAAAACTCCGGCTCCGGCAAAATCATCATTTACAAAAGAATTGGAAGCAACGAGAAACAACGCCTGTTTTTGTCGTTCATCTGCGTTCTGAAGCTTATAATCCAACTCACTGCGAACGATAGAACTGGTTCGTGGAAATTCTATTCTAAAATCTAAATTTGGCTGTAATAATTCCCCCGTAAGATCAATAAGCACTTCTACTGGGATTTTTCGGTTAACCGTAGGGTTGTCCAGCAATACGGAAGGATTTGCCGTAGTTTCATATTTGGCACTAATTGCTAATCGGGCTCTTTCGGGATCTCCGTCCCAGTTAATGTTTCCGCCAGGGACTACATCAATCGTCTTACGTATAAACCCACCATACCTAAAATCATACACACCTTCAATCACAGTAAATTCGCCCCACATATTAAACTTTCCGAGGGTATTGATACGGATCAGTAATGTTCCTGCCCCTCGTCCTTTCAAGGTAGAATTATTTACCTTATCTACCACCACTTCAACTTCGGCATTATCGTTTATATCCAAATCAAAATTTAGAGAAAGACCTTTCACTTCTCTAGTTACAATAGATTCGCCACTAATACGAGCCTGTTTTTCGGCTGGAGACAAAAATTTTATAAAAGAATCATCACCAATAGTTTCGGTATCACTTATCGGAATTTTAAAGCTCGTTCCTTCTTCGGTGGTCGCAACTACATCTATTACTAATTCGTCTATTGGGCCGCTAATATCTGCAGAGCCACTTATAAAAGCCGTTCCGTAGTATAATTCATCATCATCGGGAGGTGTGTCGAGTACTAACAATTTTTCTGGGGCTTCTATAAATAAATTTAGTCCCCAATTATTAAAATTCTCGTGTGTGGCATTTCCTGTAAGAGTTCCTTCCGTTTTATACTTGGTATCGGTTATGGTTACGGTTCTTAGATCGAGTTTGTTTTTGGTAACTGTAATTTGTGAATTATCCTCAATATCAAAATCAACATTGAGGTAAGGAATTTTAAGTCCGCTTTCGTTCAAATTAATTCTACCTATAAAATCAGGACTTTTATAATTCCCAGATACTCGCACGTTCCCTGATGCCAGTCCGCGTATGTTGGTTATGACGTCTCCCCCAAACGGACTAAAGGCCTGCAAATTAAAATCATTAAGGGTCACATCCATTTTTATTCGTGGATTGTTCTGCGTTACATTTATCTGTCCTATGGCAGTTATGGATTTTACATTGTTATTGGTAAGTGTCGTATTGATATCATATTCGGTGAGATTCTCGTTTCCTTCTACGGCTAGGTTTAAATTACCAAAAGGAACATCATTAATAACCACATTATCAATTTTAACGGTTGAATTTGGATAATATGCCCCATTTTTCTGAAGAAAATCAAAAGATCCATTAACATTTCCTTCCAGTCGTAGGCTATCAATTTGGGGTGTAATATTTCCAATATTGACGTCTTTAAAACGCACTTTGAGATCTTTATAGGTCGAATCGCGCAGTTCTCCAGCTAATTGGATAATTTCGTCATTATGACTCAATACCAGCGAGTCAATTTTAACTTTCGAAAAATTATCGTCAAAAACAACTTTGTTTAGATTATTGTTGTTCTCATTTAAATACCAAACATTATCCTTAAACGTAATATCAGATTTTTTTACGCCTACTACCGATTTCCCTTCCGGATTGATAGTGTGAAAAAGTGATAAATTAAAAAGATCGTCTTTAGTCTTTCCTCCTCTAAATTCTGAACGTAAGTACAAAGTATCATTAATGGTCTTATTGATCATACTCACATCCACTACATTATAAACCCCAGTATATACTGAGTCAACAGACGCATACGTATTATACAATGGATTGCTATTATCCACTTGAAGATTTACCTTTCCGAGGTAATTATCAAATAAAAGGATTTCTGGCGATTTAAAATCGAGCTTAAACTTTGACTCATCACTAAATACCGACCCTCTAATTCGAGTATTTTCTCCTAATTCTATTTGCGGTACGAACAGATCCACAATTTTGTTATTGATTAAAAAATTGTAATCAATGTATTGATTTGTAGTTACTTCCTTCGGAATGTAATTTGCATAAATACTACCAATTCCGTTACGGAAGAGATTCGGAATATCTTCCACTTTAAATTTTCCTGAAATTTCTCCATCTACAATATCTGAAGAATTTACCTTTATAGTGCGAACCTCATTTTCAATGGAAGAGACGATATTAAAGTCCTGAAAGAAGAAATCATCACGTTCATTCTGGTAAAACGTATTCTGAAACGTTATCGATCCCACCGCATCATCTATCGTAGTTCCATCCATATCCATGATGATTTTTCCGGTAAATTCTGAAATACTGTCCCGCTTAATTAGATTTAAATTATTTAACTCGGCAAATTCTACATTGGCTTCAAAATCATACTGATTAAAATTCTTAGAAACATCGACAAGCCCTTTAAAATTAAGTTTCAAATTTGGATCATTAATACTTAGGTCCCCATTAAAGATGGGATTTTTTAAATTACCAGACACCGTAATATTTTTATAATCATAGTCTTCAAAAACAATAGATGAAATCGTTCCATTTATTTTTGTATTGACCGTCTGTTGTGTAAATCCGCGACCATCAAAAGTAAGGTTTGCAGAAACTGTTTTTAAGGATTCGGTGTTTACTAATTTTCCAAGATTTACTCGTGTTAAGATTGCTTTTCCACTGTAAAACGCATTTTCAAAATTATTGATATTGCCCATTTGTAAATCTGCATCGACTGTGCCAATTTCAGTGCTAACAATGCTATTGCTTTGTAAAGAAGTTCTCGTAATAGTCGAGTTGCCAATAAAGGTAAATCGTCCTAAGGATTTTAGTTCTGCTGGCAGAACATCGCCCAATATTCTTGGCATTAAGCGTCTTAATTCATAATAACTGGTAGATAAATTATGGTTTTTAGCATCTATGATAAAGTCTGTTTCTTCTCGTAATAAATTTTTAAACACCAAATCACCAGAAATATAATTTCCACCTACCCGTATGTTTCCGCCATAGAAATTAAAATCGTTTAAGTTCCCTTGAATTGTCCCGTCAATCTCAAAGATCAAGTCATCGCCAAACTCTGGATAAAATGCATTGAGGTCATTGGTAGCCAAACGGGATTCATCAAATTCTGCATTAATGGTTACTCCATTTATAAAATCGGCAAGGCCGGATTCGCCATACGAAAACAAAAGATTTCCTTTTAACGTAGAAGCTTCAGTTTCTAAAAGTAACTCCTTTAGCTCCATTTTTTCCAGCGTATAGGTAAAATCTGATTGTAGATTTTTAATAGAAAAACCTCTGGCTGCATCTAAAGATAGTTCTTCTATTTGAGCGGTAACATCGGTATCGTCAATTCTAAAACTTTCGGCAAATAGATTTACGTTTGTTAGCGTGAGTATATCGGGAGTTTCAGCATTTTCATCAGTGATGGTTACTTTGCTATCGGTAAGCCTTACATCGTTACTAAAAAGTGAAAATGGATTGGTACTTTTTTGTCCAGTATTAAATTTTTCAGAAAAAATATAGAGATTATCACTTTCTTCGCCTTTGTATGTTTTTACGTATAATTTTGCCTGCTGGAGGTGGATGTTTCCGAAGCCAAGATCTCCTTTAATTAAATTCTGAAAGCTAATCACATTGGTTTGAAGTTCCCGAGCGTAGATGAGCGTGTCTTGGTGATGATCTGCAATATAGACCTCCCGAATATCTACCTCTCCTTTCCAATTGAGACCTATACGGCCAATATGGATGTCAGTTCCATAAGTTTCATTGAGATCTGTGGTAACTTTAGTGGCAATGTAGGTTTGTACCTTCGGAATAGACAAAATAATAATCAAAAGCAGCAATAACAATACGATGATTGCAAAAGAGCGAACTATTATTTTTCTAAGCTTTTTGATACGCTTTTAAAGTTTTAATTTTACAACCAATAAATATGCCTCTTTACATTGAAAGAAAATAATTGCTTCATTCTAGGTATTGAATCGTCCTGTGACGACACTGCTGCTGCTGTCATAAACAACGGCATTGTATTGTCTAATGTTGTTGCTACACAAAAAATCCACGAGGAATATGGTGGTGTAGTTCCGGAGCTTGCTTCAAGGGCGCATCAACAAAATATTGTTCCGGTTGTGCATCAGGCATTACGCAAAGCAAATATCGATAAAAATGATGTATCTGCCATAGCATTTACACGCGGACCAGGACTTATGGGATCGTTACTTGTAGGCACTTCATTTTCAAAGTCTTTTGCAATGGGATTGAAAATTCCATTGGTTGATGTGGATCATATGCAGGCTCATATTTTAGCACATTTTATAAAAGTGGAAGGACAAACTGTGCCCAAGTTTCCGTTTCTAGCAATGACCATTAGTGGAGGTCATACTCAAATTGTAAAAGTGACTGACTATTTTTCGATGGAAGTCATTGGGCAAACCATTGATGATGCAGTAGGTGAAGCTTTTGATAAAGCAGGAAAAATATTAGGACTCCCCTATCCTGCGGGACCTTTAATTGATCGATACGCAAAAGAAGGAGATCCTAAAAGGTTTAAGTTTCCAAAACCGAAAGTAGATCCTATGGATTTTAGCTTTAGCGGATTAAAAACAGCAGTACTTTATTTTGTAGAGAGAGAGGTTGCAAAAGATCCTGACTTCATTTCAGAAAATATAGAAGATATTTGTGCGAGTCTTCAGTTTACCATTGTGAGCTACTTAATGGATAAGTTAAAAAATGCTGTAAAACATACAGGAATAAAAGAAATAGCGATTGGAGGTGGTGTTTCGGCAAATAGCGGTATTCGAAATGCTTTGATTTTAGCGAGGCAGAAATACGGATGGACCACACACATTCCTAAATTTGAATATTGTACAGACAATGCCGCAATGATAGCCATGGTGGGTGAATTAAAATTTAAGAAAGAAATGTTTGCCACGAATGAGGTGACTGCAAAGGCACGAATGAAGTTTTAATGTATTTTTACTGAAACAAATCCTAATGAGTACTTCCGAAGAAATTGTACGAAGATTACGAATTGCTGTCATTCCTTGGACTTCTCATATTACCGAAAAGAAAATGTTTGGAGGCCATTGTATGCTGTATAAAGGAAAAATGTGTGTAGGAGAAACCAAAGAGCGATTAATGGTACGCGTCATTCCTGAAAAAATGGAAGAAATTATAAAGAGACCCCATGTTAGACCTATGGATTTTACAGGAAAACCTATGAAGGAATTTATTTTTGTTCAAAAAGAAGGATTTGATACTGAAGAAAAATTACAGCATTGGATCGAGTTGGGAATTGAACATGCCGAATCTAAACAGTAATTATGCAGCTTTTTTATAATCCTAATCTTACTGAAGGTGATTCGGAGATTTCATTCGAAAAGGATGAGAGCAGGCATATGGTAAAAGTACTTCGGAAGAATGTAGGAGATACTTTACACCTCACCAATGGGAAAGGATACTTTTTTGAAGCAACTTTAATAAGTACAAATCCTAAACAATGCATTGCGCAAATCAATAGTTTTAAAAAAGAAAAACCACTTCCCTATTCGCTACATTTGGCTGTGGCACCTACCAAATTAAATGACCGCTTTGAATGGTTCTTAGAAAAAGCGACCGAAATTGGTGTTTCAGAAATTACTCCTATTATCTGCGATCATAGCGAACGAAAGGTCATTAAACCCGAACGCTATGAAAAAATAATCATTAGTGCGGCAAAACAATCATTAAAAGCCTATATGCCAAAATTGAATGACGCTATTTCCTTTTCCGAATTTCTCACTACTAGTCAATTAAGCGAACTAAACTGTATAGCGCATTGTGAAGAAATCAAAAAACAATCTTTAAAGAATATTGTAAAACCTTCTCAGGATATTTTATTGCTTATAGGTCCGGAAGGTGATTTTTCTGTTAGAGAAATTGAAGAAGCTATACAATCTGGTTTTATTCCAGTCACCTTAGGTGTAAGCCGGCTTAGAACAGAAACAGCAGCAATTGTTGCCTGCCACAGCGTTGCATTTATTAACGAATAAATCTTAACATAACTAGTAGTGAAACTTCATTATTAAGATTTTTCCTACATATTTATTACGTTCATCTGAGTAAAATTGACTTTTAACGAAAATATTACTTCAAAATAAATAAAATTTACCTCAAAACCCAATATTCTTATATTCAAAAGGTTACACATATTTCATATATACAATTTTACACTTAATCGATAAAAAATAACCTATAATCGATATAATTATTGAATTTTAACATTTAAAGTATAAGAAATTCTATTTATAGCATTAGATTGCACATTCCAAATCAAATTATTACATATTATGTCCCCAGCAAAAAAGTATACTAAAGACAGCCTACGTCTTGCAAGTACTGACAGAAATACTGCTGTTGAATTAGAGAATGAATCATTACATATAGGTTCAGGGTATCATCCTTTACAAGTGATTCATAATTCACATACAACTCCAATAGAAGTTTATAATGACTGGATGTCATTTTCTTCAAACTACATCAACGGTATGTACAATAAAATTTAAAGCACCAAAGTTAGAATTCTATACAACCATATTTGTATTTTTGAATTCTATGAGGCTTTTTTCAATTCTTTTCGTTTTTACCATTTTTGTGAGTATCCCAGCTAACTCGAATGCGCAAGAAATTGCCGTGTTACAGTATAGTGGTGGTGGCGATTGGTATAGTAACCCTACCGCACTCAACAACTTAATCTCGTTTTGTAATCAGCAGGTAAATACGTCGATAAATCCTAAACCAGAAACGGTCACCCCAACAAGCGTAGAATTATTTTCCTATCCTTTTATTCACATGACTGGTCATGGAAATGTTTTCTTTTCTGCCGAAGAAGCTCTAAATCTTCGTGCCTATCTTAGTAGTGGTGGTTTTTTGCATATAGACGATAACTACGGAATGGATCAATATGTAAGAAAAGAACTGGTCAAAATTTTTCCAGAATTAGAATTAAAAGAGTTGCCTGGGAATCATCCAATTTTTAATTACCAATTTAAATTTCCAGACGGACTTCCAAAAATTCATGAACACGACAACTCTCGCCCACAGGCATTTGGCTATACATTTGAAGGCCGGTTAGTATTATTGTATACGCTTGAAAGTGATCTAGGAGATGGCTGGGAAAATCCCGAAATTCATAATGATCCAGAAGAAGTACGATTAAAAGCGTTACGTATGGGTGCCAATATTGTAACCTATGCATTCGAAAATTAGTGGCTACTCAACATTCACATCATAGCACACCTTTTTCGAAACAACGCAAAGATCTCATTTTACTTTGCGATGGAATCCAAAGTCCTGCAAATATTGGCGCATTGTTTCGACTTTCAGATGCATTAGGAGTTGCCAAAATAATCTTCTGTAACACTACGATAGATTTTACTTCAAATCGGTTGCTACGAACTGCAAGAAATACAGTTTCAAAAGTTCCACACCTGGTTTCTGAAAAGACTACACTTTCAGAATTAGAAGCATTAAAAACTGTAGGATATACTACCATAGCATTAGAATTAACCGATCAAAGCACTCCTTTAAAAGAATTTTCAGCAAAAACTAAAAAAATCGCTCTTGTCATTGGAAATGAACGTCATGGTGTTTCAAAAGATGTTTTACTTAACGTGGATCAAAGTATCTATATTGAAATGTTTGGAGAAAATAGCAGTATGAATGTTGCACAGGCTACCGCTATTGCTCTTTATGCGTTAACATAAAATTGAGAATTACCAATAGACATTATAGTATATTTACGGTATGAAAATAGCTTCTAAGAAGATTGCATACGGGATATTGAAAGCAGTAGGTGTTTTAGCTGCTATTATAATTCTATTATGGTTTTTATACCAAATCCAATCGCTTATTCTCTATATAGGAATCGCTGCTGTAGTATCTTTAATAGGGCGTCCAGTCGTTTTATTTTTAAAAAGAAGATTAAAATTTTCAAATACCGTAGCTTCAATTTTCACACTATTAATTGTGATTACCAGTGTTTTAATTTTATTCTGGGTATTTATCCCCGTGATCATTGAACAAAGCAGAAGCATTGCCAATATTGACTTTGAGCTTGTAAAAAGTGACATTAATGAATTGTCCATTCAGGCTTCAGATTATCTTGGGGTAGAACAAATTGATATCTTTGAAGCAATTAAGCGAACCGATTATATTCAAAATTTTGACATGGAGGTCATCCCCAGCTTTGTGGAGATTTTCTTCGGAAACATTGGTAGTGTCGTTGTTGGTTTGTTCGCAGTCTTTTTTATTTCATTTTTCCTTTTAAAAGAAGAAAAACTGGTACAGAACACCATTACCGTCTTTGCAAAACCTGGTCGTGAGGATCGTTTTATAAGTGTGCTTACAAAAACCAAAGAATTACTTTCAAGGTACTTTATAGGATTGGTTCTTCAGATTATGATTCTCACATTGGCTTATATGGTAATTCTACTGTATTTTGATATCGAAAATGCCATCGCCATTGCTCTTATTTGCGCTTTTTTAAATATTGTCCCTTATCTCGGGCCCCTAGTGGCCGGAGGTCTTATGTTACTCGTTGTGGTTTCAAATAATTTGGCTGCAGATTTCTCTAGCGAATTATTACCTGATCTAATTTGGGTATTTTTCTTTTACTGTCTCGCTCAGCTATTTGATAATTTGGTAAGTCAACCCGTTATCTTCGGAAAAAGTGTGCGTTCTCATCCATTAGAGATTTTTATTGTAATTCTTATTGGCGGACTGGTCTTTGGTATTGCCGGAATGATATTGGCTGTTCCTACTTACACAGCACTTAAAGTAATTGCGAAAGAATTTTTTGCTGAATATAAAATTGTAAAGCGCCTCACCAAAAATCTTTAGATCGTATTGTATGCAAAAACTACTGAAGCCAGAAGTCCAGCAATTTATACGCACGTATTCTGAAGACCTTTCAAAATTAGCTTTTTCAGGAAGTCCTTTTAAAGATATTATCGTTCAGGAACTCTTGCAACAGATTGAAAGCCGAAGAAAGGCAGAAAAAAAATTGCCTACTTGGTTTACTTCGGAAGCTATTCTTTATCCGCCAAAATTAAATCTAGAGCAGACTTCTTCCGAAGCCACCGCAACTTACAAAGCGTCCATCGTTTCAGGAGAACGTATTGCAGACCTAACTGGCGGTTTCGGCATCGATTCATATTTCTTTGCTACGGCCTTCAAAACAGTAGCTTATTATGAAGTAAACAAGGCGCTTTCAGAAATCGCAAAACATAACTTTCAACTTCTCAATCGTAAAAATATATCGGTGGCTCATGCAGACGGCGTAGAGGCTATTAAAAACAAAAAATACGATGTCATATATTTGGATCCGTCGAGACGCAATGAATCAAAAGGGAAAGTATTTTTTCTATCTGATTGTGAACCTAACGTACCTGAATATTTAAATACGTTTTTTGAGAGTGCTCCTACCCTACTTATCAAAACTTCACCTATGCTAGATATCGCTGTGGGACTTTCAGAATTACAGCATGTCTGTCAAATTCATATTGTCGCCTTGAACAATGAAGTAAAAGAAGTGGTATGGCTTCTGAAAAAGAACCCTTCAAAACCTACTCTGGTGAAGACAATAAATCTTAAAAACAATTCAGAAGAAAAATTTGAGTTTCCCTTAGGAACTATTTCTGAAGCGGTTTATGACAAACCCAGTCGCTTCCTCTACGAACCTAATGCTGCTATACTAAAGAGTGGTGCCTTTGACCAACTTTCTGAAGCATTTAAAATAAGAAAGCTTCATAAGCATTCACATCTATATACCAGTGACTCACTACGAGATTTTCCAGGACGAAGGTTTGTTATTAAGAATGTCGTTCCCTATTCAAAAAAAGAAATGAAGGCTGCATTAATTTTTAAAAAAGCAAATATAACGACACGTAATTTTCCTGTGGATGTTTCAACTCTTCGGAAAAAATGGAAACTAAATGACGGAGGCGATAGGTTTCTATTCTTTACAACTCTTGAAGATGAAAAAAAAGCAATGCTAATCTGTGAGAAAATTTAAATGGGTAACCCATTGAGGTTGTTTCTCCTATCTTTATTTATAAAACATACTTTTTATTTACGATAAAAAACATGCTTTTTGCTTGTTATATTTGTATGGTTAAACTACATTTGCAACCGCTTTTAAATAGCGAAAGTTCTTATAACTTAAGGAGAGGTGCCAGAGTGGTAATGGAGCAGATTGCTAATCTGTCAACGGGTAACCGTTGCCGGGGTTCGAATCCCCGTCTCTCCGCAATTTTTATTAATGTTTTTATAGCATTTAAAAATTGAACTTTAGTAAGTTTATTCGGGGTATAGCGTAGCCCGGTTATCGCGCCTGCTTTGGGAGCAGGAGGTCGCAAGTTCGAATCTTGCTACCCCGACAAAAAAAACCGAACGCCATGTTCGGTTTTTTTATAAACTTATTTTATTGGGTCGCATAGCTCAGCTGGATAGAGCACCTGCCTTCTAAGCAGGCGGTCCCAGGTTCGAATCCTGGTGCGATCACATGAATCCTCAATCAATGATTGGGGATTTTTTGTTTATTCAGGATATTCTACACGCAAATGGTAGATATTGTTCAGTTTCTTTTTCAATACTTTCTTAATAATTTGAATCTCCTTAAACGTAATATTTGCATTTAGGAATTGGCCCTGCTCCATTTGTCCGTCTACAATTTTTTCTACAAACGCATCAATTTTCGTTGAAGTAGGCTCTTTCAAACTCTTGCTCGCTGCCTCTACGCTGTCTGCCATCATTAAGATTGCTGTCTCTTTAGAAAAGGGAATGGGACCAGGATATTGAAAATCTTCCAATTTTGCCTCACCGTTTAATTCTTGTTCTTTTTTATAAAAATAATACACGACACTTGTCCCGTGATGCGTTCTAATAAAATCTATTACTCTATCTGGAAGGTTATTTTTTCTGGCAATCTCAATTCCATTGATAACATGACCAATAATGATACGCGCACTTTCGGTAGGTTCTAATTCGTTATGAGTGTTCACAGAATTCACCTGATTTTCTGTAAAATTGGTTGGATTGATCATTTTGCCTATATCGTGGTACAATGCTCCTACTCGTACTAACATAGAATTGGCACCAATTTCATTGGCAGCAGCTTCCGCTAAATTCGCCACATTTAAAGAGTGGTGAAACGTCCCAGGCGCCTTGTTTGAAAGTTCTTTCAGCAATTTTGAATTCGTATCACTCAATTCTAACAAAGAAACATCAGACACCAAACCAAAAATTTTCTCATAAAAGTAAATCAGAGGATGTGCAAAAAGTGTAGCAAGACCAGCCAACACAAAATAGCCTAAGGTTTGCCATTCTAAAGAAATTATACTTCCTTCTTGGATTAAGAAAAAGGCAAAATATCCTACGATATAAACCAAAGTGATTTGCCCTACCGAAATAAATAAATTAGCACGACGGTACAACTCAGAAACGGTTAAGATGGTTACAATACCAGCAATGGTCTGTAAAAAGAGAAATTCAAAACTATTAGGTACAATAAATCCTAAAAGCAAAACAGTAAGCACATGAACAAACAAACCAAGTCTAGGGTCGAAAAAGGCTTTTAGAATCAGCGGTAAAATACATAAAGGCACAACATAAACATATACTGCATCCCACTTCACAACAATAGTCGTGAGCAATACCATTAGTATAACATTAAAGAAAATAAAAGTAACCTTTGTGTTATTTTCAAAAATGCGAGGTCGGTACTTATGTAAAAATAAATACAGCATTAAAAAAACAAGAGAGACTAAAATGGAATAACCAACAAGAAGCCAATTGTAATTAGAGTTGCTCCATACCTGCGACTGATATTCATTTCTAAGTGAGTTTAGTATCTGAAAGGTATCACCTTCTACTACTTCCCCTTTTGCGATGATTCGAGCACCCTTCTCAATAATTCCGCGGTTAGGGTTAATAGCTTCAATTTCGGCATTGATTGCTTCTTCAGTCAGATCTGCATTTAAAGCTATGTTAGGCTGTACCGTCCTATTTAGTAACTGAGTTAACAGTAGGGTGGCATCGTCAATACCTTCAGCCTTAGAAGTAGTTGCTATAAAATTTTCTAAATCATTTTTTCTGAAAAGCTGCCCGTAATTAATCTCTTCAAGTTCATTCCCGTTTTTTAGATATACTAATTTGTCTTTGGGATATCCATTAATTTCGTCTATTACCCCGTTCTTATATATTTCTGAAAGTATGTTGTTTCCAACTCTGGCTACTGAAGCCTTGGAACTTTTATAAAGGGAATCACTATAAGATTCTTCAAAAAAATCTTTAAACTGAAGCTTACTAGCTTCAGCAATAGAAATGTCCTTATCAAAAAATGGAATACTATTCGCTCTTACAGATTCCTTTTCATTTTCAAGAGTTTCGGTATCTTTTTTAATAGTAAAACTAAAATCGGCATATAGGTTCTCATACTGCCATGGTTTCCCTTTCTGAAAATCATATTTAAATTGCCCTCCTTTCGGTAAGAGATAAATCACTAAAAATGTGGAAAGTAAGAATAGAAATACTTTGTAAATCAGTGACTGATTTTTAGTGATAAGTGAGAAAAAATTCTTCATTCAGTTCTATTGGAGTAGTAAAGGTATAAATAAGACTTCATTAATCCCAAAACCGAAGATGATAGATTGAAAAATCGTTTTATAATATGTAAATTTGTGGTTCATTTGATTTAATAAAATTCAGAAAATATATTCTATAATGAGTAAAAAAGTTGTCATCGTATCTGCTGTAAGAACCCCTATTGGAAGCTTTATGGGTAGTTTATCATCGTTAACTGCTGTCCAGTTAGGTACTGCGGCAATTAAGGGTGCTTTATCTAAAATACATCTAGATCCTGCGGAAGTTCAGGAAGTATATATGGGAAATGTGGTACAGGCTGGTGTAGGTCAGGCCCCTGCAAGGCAAGCAGCGATGCATGCTGGTATTCCAAATACAGTTCCATGTACGACTGTAAATAAAGTTTGTGCATCTGGTATGAAAGCCATGATGAATGCCGCGCAGGCTATTGCATTAGGAGATGCCGAAGTGGTTGTCGCTGGAGGTATGGAAAGCATGAGTAACATTCCGCATTATGTTCATTTACGCAACGGCCACAAATTTGGACCTCAAACCCTAATAGATGGTATGCAAAAAGACGGTCTGGTAGATGCCTACGATCAAAATGCCATGGGAGTTTGCGCAGATGCTTGTGCTACAAAATATAATTTCTCCAGAGAAGAGCAAGATGCTTTTGCCATAGAATCGTACAACCGCTCTGCAAAAGCGTGGAGTGAAGGGAACTTTGCCGATGAAGTAATACCTGTAGAAGTACCACAAAGAAGAGGTGAGCCTGTTATTGTTTCTGAAGATGAAGAATATAAAAACGTACGTATGGATAAAATTCCAACACTACGTGCTGCCTTTAGTAAAGATGGAACGGTCACTGCTGCAAACGCTTCAACGATTAACGATGGTGCTGGTGCAGTTGTTTTAATGAGTGAGGAAAAAGCAAAAGCGCTTGGATTGACTCCTTTAGCTACTATTACTGGCTATGCAGATGCTGCTCACGAACCAGAATGGTTCACTACAGCCCCTTCAAAAGCGTTACCAAAAGCTTTAGCAAAAGCAGGAATTCAAAAGGATGATGTAGATTATTTTGAATTTAATGAGGCCTTCTCGGTAGTTGGCTTAGCGAACATGAAAATTTTAGGTCTCGATAGCAGCAATGTTAATATTAATGGTGGTGCTGTTTCTTTAGGACATCCATTAGGATGCAGTGGAGTACGTATCGTTATCACTTTATTGAATATTTTAAAACAAAAAGACGCCAAAATTGGTGCCGCAGCGATTTGCAATGGTGGTGGTGGCGCCTCTGCAATGGTTATAGAAAGAAACTAATACAAATACCTAGCCTCTACCCGGATGAAATACGGTATTTGTCATCTTAGTATAGTTCCTCTTAGATTTGAAGCCAGTGACACAAGTGAATTGGTTTCACAGATTTTGTATGGGGAATTGTTTAAAGTATTAGAACAGCGAAAAAAATGGAGTCGGATACGCCTTGAATTTGACCGATACGAAGGCTGGATAGATAACAAACAATTTCTTTTAATCAATGAAGAGGACTATGTTTCAGAAAAAAATAGACCTACTCAACTTTCAGCAGACTTGGTAGAAGTTGTTTCAGACAAAAACAAACACCTACTTTCCATACCGCTAGGAAGTACTGTAAGTGCAACGACCTACTTGAAGCATACCTTTGAAGGTAAAACAGTTTCAGGAGTGCTTCAGAAAGAAAAACTAATTGAAACTGCGCTATTATATTTAAATGCACCCTATTTGTGGGGTGGCAAAACACCGTTTGGAATTGATTGTAGCGGTTTTACTCAAATGGTATACAAAATTAACGGATATAAATTACTTCGAGATGCGAGTATGCAAGCAGGACAAGGGGAAGCATTGAGCTTTATTGAGGAAAGTGAACCCGGAGATCTTGCTTTTTTTGACAATACAGAAGGAGCCATCACACATGTGGGAATTATTATGAAAGATAACTATATCATTCATGCACATGGTCATGTACGCATTGATCGTTTGGATCATTCAGGAATTTTCAATTATGACAAACGAGAACATACACATAAACTACGAGTCATTAAACGCATCATATAAAAAAGCCTCAAATAAATTTGAGGCTTTTTTTATATAATACTATTTATCTATTGTTGCATTTTATCAAGTTTCGCTTTCATAGCATCTTTCTTGGCGTCCTCTCCTAATTGGCTGTAAATATTAACAAGAGTTTTTACAAGTCCAACATTATCTTCTTCAATGACGACTGCTTTTTCAAAGTGGGCAGCCACTTCTCTATAGAGTGCTTCACGCTCAGCCTTAAGTTCATCATAACGAGCATTGTCTGCTCTTGAAGTTCCTAGACCGTTCATTTCTTCAACAATTGAAGCTTCTTTCTCAAGTTTTAGAGCTCCTAAATTTATTAAAGCTCCTGCATAATCCGGTTTTAATTCAATAGCTCTTTCATAATATTCCATAGCTTTTTCTTTTTCTCCCAGCTCTGAAGCTGCAATACCAAGACTAAAGTGTATATCAGGATTATTAGGATCTGTAGCAATGATTTCATTCATCAATGAATTGTATCGTTGCATGTCACCCATTCTATAAGCCATGTCAGCATCTGCTCTCAATAGACCTGTATCTTCTGGGTTTTCTGCTCTTGCAGATTTAATTAATTCTGAAGCTTTATCGTCTTCCCCTTTTTCTATGTAAATCAGGGTAATATTTCTAAGAACCTCTCCTCTTTTAGAATCTGTTTTTCGAATGGAAGGGTTTGAGTACTCTCCAGATTTTACAATTAAATCTCTTTCTCCAATAGATCCAAAAGTTTCAATCTCACCAGTAGTTTTATTGGTTGCTATATATTCTTTTTTGATATCCGTAAATCCTAAATCATTAAGCATTTTATAATACGTTAATGCAGTATCATAGTCTTCATTATTAATAGCGTTACCAGCTGCGTAATATAAATCTGAAGTGTCTTTTTTGCTTATAGTATAACTAGTATACAGTTTATCTGATGCCATTTTATAGTTATTCGCATTTTGATCTTTGATAGCACTATTTACTAGTGCTGCGCGAAGTTCAAGTGTAATAGCTTCAATTTCATTAAATAAGCTTGGGTCAGTTTCTTTCGCTTTCACTAACGCATCTGCTGCCATTTTTAATTTTGAAAAGTCATTACCAGCAGAACCTGATAATGCTTCAGCTTTTGTAATATAATACAATCCTTTGGTTTCTTCATCTGCAGAGCCCAATAAGCCTTCTGCTTCTGATAAAAGGGATAATGCAGCAGCATAATCTTTTGATTTTACTTCTTTTGCAGCTTTTTTAACTTCTTTCTTTTGTCCAAAAGACACTGCAGTAATTAATGCAATTGCTACAGTTACTATTTGTTTTTTCATGTTGTAGTAATTAAGTTATTCGTTATTATCGGTTTGTGTTTCATTAGTATCAAGAGGTGTGCCATTGTCATTTGCTTCTATTATATCCTCTTCATTTACTTCGTCTTCATCATGCATTACTTTGGCGACTGCCGCAATGGAATCGTCTGCTCTAACTTTAATAAGACGAACTCCCTGAGTAGCTCTTCCCATAACACGTAAATCTGCGACTTCCATTCGAATGGCAATTCCAGACTTATTGATAATCATAAGATCATCTGCATCTGTTACATTCTTGATGGCCACTAATTTACCAGTTTTTTCAGTAACATTTATGGTTTTAACACCTTTTCCTCCACGATTTGTAATTCTATAATCCTCTATGCTAGATCGTTTACCGTATCCGCCTTCAGAAACTACTAAAATTTCAGATTCCTGATCGTTTATCGCGATCATTCCAACGACTTCATCTTTTTTATCGGCTAATCGAATTCCGCGTACCCCTGAGGCATTTCTGCCCATAGGACGTGTTTTTTCTTCTTCAAAGCGTATCGCTTTTCCAGATTTAACAGCTAGCATGACCTGGCTGTCACCTCTTGTTAATTTTGCTTCTAGCAGCTCATCGCCATCTTTTATAGTAATAGCATTAATCCCATTAGTTCTAGGTCGTGAATATTGTTCTAAAGGCGTCTTTTTAACCTGACCCTTCTTCGTTGCCATAATGACATAACGACTATTTACATACTCTTCATCCTTAAGGTCCTGAGTACAGATAAATGCCATCACTTTATCGTCTGGTTCCAGATTGATTAAGTTTTGAATGGCTCTCCCTTTTGAACTTTTACTTCCTTCTGGTATTTCAAAGACTCGCATCCAGAAACATTTTCCTTTTTGTGTAAAGAATAACATATACTGGTGATTGGTCCCTACAAATAAGTGTTCTAAGAAATCTTCATTTCTGGTAGCTGAAGCTTTTTGACCGACGCCTCCTCTATTTTGTGTTTTATATTCGGTAAGAGAGGTTCGTTTAATATACCCAGCATGAGAAATAGTTAGAACTACTTTTTCATCGGGTATTAAATCGGTAATACTCACGTCCCCACCAGCATATTCGATAACCGAACGACGTTCATCACCATATTTATTCTTTATTTCCTGAAGTTCTTCCTTAATAATATCCATTCGACGTTCTTTCTTATCAAGAATATCCTCGTAGTCGGCAATGGTATTCATCAACTCTTCATACTCGCTACGTAATTTGTCTTGTTCCAGTCCTGTTAACTGGCGCAATCTCATTTCGACTATAGCTTTAGCTTGTATTTCTGAAAGCTCAAACGTTTTCATTAACGTTTCTCTGGCTTCATCTGCATTTGCCGACGCTCGTATCAAACGAATTACTTCATCAATATTATCTGAAGCTATAATAAGTCCTTCTAGTATATGTGCTCTCTCCTTAGCTTTCCGAAGTAAATATTCTGTTCTACGAACTACCACTTCATGACGGTGCTCAACGAAATAATGAATCAGCTCTTTTAAATTGAGCATTTGTGGCCTCCCTTTTACCAGGGCAATATTATTGACACTAAAACTCGACTGAAGCGCTGTATACTTAAATAAAGTATTTAATACGATATTAGGAATAGCATCACGTTTTAAAATATAAACGATGCGCATACCTTTTCTATCACTCTCGTCACGAATATTCGAAATCCCTTCAATTTTCTTATCATTGACCAGATCGGCAGTCTTTTTAATCATATCTGCCTTATTCACTTGATACGGAATTTCAGAAACAATGATACATTCGCGTCCCTGTACTTCTTCAAAACTCGTTTTAGCACGCATCACTACACGACCTCTTCCAGTATGAAAAGCCTCTTTAACACCGTCGTATCCATAAATCACACCACCTGTAGGAAAATCTGGCGCTTTTACGTGCTGCATCAATTCGTCAATCTCAATATCATTATTATCGATATACGCCATGGTACCGTCGATAACTTCAGATAAGTTATGAGGAGGCATATTGGTTGCCATACCTACTGCAATTCCTGAAGCTCCATTAATAAGAAGGCCTGGGACACGGGTGGGTAAAACGGTGGGTTCTTGAAGAGTATCATCAAAATTTAATTGATGATCAACTGTTTCCTTATCAATATCTGCCAGCATGTCTTCAGAGATCTTCTGCATTCTAGCTTCTGTATAACGCATCGCTGCCGGACTATCACCGTCAATGGATCCAAAGTTACCCTGACCATCGACCAATAAGTACCGTAAACTCCATTCTTGAGCCATACGTACCATAGCATCGTAAACACTGGTGTCTCCATGTGGGTGATATTTACCCAGCACCTCTCCTACAATTCTTGCTGATTTTTTATGGGCACCTGTAGCTCTAATACCTAATTCATGCATTCCGAAAAGCACACGCCTGTGAACGGGCTTCATACCATCTCTTACATCTGGTAAGGCACGTGACACAATTACAGACATCGAATAATCGATATATGCAGATTTCATTTCATCTTCAATGTTGATTGGAATCAATTTTTCACCTTCAGCCATATACTATTTTGTTAATTTTATTAGTTATACTCTAATGAAGCAAGATACACTATTTTGAGGGTTTACCGAAGATTTAAGACGACGGTTATTCACGATTTTATTAACAAATTTTAACCATTTTTACTTAATAACTATTAAGCTATCTCCTTTGATATCAAGTGGTTTTTTTGTCCTTTTACTTATAGGTTTAAAATAGAGGTACAATTTTTGACCATTAGTTAGTAATTTTAGTATTTTTAGAAGATAGGAATTTAGATATATGGATGATAATTTTTCCCCAAGAGTTAAAGATGTAATTGCTTACAGCAAAGAAGAGGCTTTACGTTTAGGTCATGATTTCATTGGTACCGAACATTTAATGTTAGGTCTTTTGCGTGATGGAAACGGCAAAGCAGTCACTATTCTGAACGCACTCGATATCGATTTAACTCAATTACGAAGAAAAGTAGAAATTTTAAGTCCCGCCAATCCAGCTGCAGGGACTAATGAAAATGATAAAAAAAACCTTCACTTAACCCGTCAGGCAGAAAGAGCTTTAAAAACAACTTTCCTAGAAGCAAAGTTATTTCAGAGTTCTTCGATTAATACTGCTCACTTATTGTTGTGCATTTTAAGAAATGAGAATGATCCCACGACAAAATTATTGAATAAATTAAAAGTAGATTATGACGGTGTGAAAGATCAATTTAAACTTATGATTACAAACGATGATGATTATATAGAGTCCCCAACCAGCGAGTCGTTTCCAGAAGACAATGACGATTCTACTCAAGAAGAAGAAAGTAAAGATTTATTTGCCGGCGGAAACAACAAAGGGAGCAAAAAGTCTAAAACACCTGTTTTAGATAACTTCGGAAGGGACCTTACTGCTCAGGCACTCGAAGGAAAATTAGATCCTGTAGTGGGAAGAGAAGCCGAAATACAGCGTGTTTCACAGATATTAAGTCGCAGAAAAAAGAACAATCCCTTACTTATTGGAGAACCTGGCGTTGGAAAATCTGCCATAGCCGAAGGGTTAGCGCTACGAATTACACAGCGTAAAGTATCGAGAATTCTATACGATAAACGTGTTGTAACACTTGATCTTGCCAGCTTAGTTGCAGGAACAAAATACCGCGGACAGTTTGAAGAGCGTATGAAAGCCGTCATGAACGAGCTTGAAAAAAACGATGACATCATTTTGTTTATTGACGAAATCCATACCATTGTAGGTGCGGGTGGCGCCACAGGATCACTAGATGCTTCAAATATGTTTAAGCCTGCTTTGGCTCGTGGTGAAATCCAGTGTATTGGTGCTACTACCTTAGACGAATACAGGCAATATATTGAAAAAGACGGCGCATTAGAACGTCGTTTTCAGAAGGTATTGGTCGAACCCACTTCAGTTGAAGAGACCATTGAAATTCTTCAGAATATAAAAGATAAATACGAATCACATCACAATGTAACGTATACAGATGATGCATTAGAAGCCTGTGTGAAATTGACCAATAGATATATGACCGAGCGTTTTCTTCCAGACAAAGCTATCGATGCTTTGGACGAAGCAGGATCTCGCGTCCACATTACGAACATCAATGTGCCCGATAAGATATTAAATATTGAGGCCAAGCTTGAAGAAGTACGGGAATTAAAGAATTCTGTTGTTAAAAAGCAGAAATATGAAGAGGCTGCAAAGCTTCGTGATGATGAAAAAAATCTTGAAAAAGAATTAGCTACCGAGCAGGAAGCCTGGGAAACTAATTCAAAATTACATAGAGAAACAGTAGATGAAGAGAATGTTGCCGAAGTTGTTTCAATGATGACAGGTGTTCCTGTAAATAGAATTGCACAAACTGAAAGCAATAAACTGGCAGAATTACCTCAATTAATTAAAGGGAAAGTAATTGGTCAAGATGAAGCCGTGGCCAAAGTAGTAAAAGCTATTCAACGAAATCGTGCTGGATTAAAAGATCCTAATAAGCCTATTGGTTCCTTTATTTTCCTCGGTCAAACGGGAGTGGGAAAAACACAACTTGCAAAAGTACTCGCCCGTGAACTGTTTGATTCTGAAAATGCATTGGTTCGTATTGATATGAGCGAATACATGGAGAAATTTGCAATCTCACGTCTTGTAGGAGCTCCTCCTGGATATGTTGGGTATGAAGAAGGCGGACAGTTAACCGAAAAAATAAGGAGAAAGCCTTATGCGGTGGTACTGCTGGATGAAATAGAAAAAGCACACCCAGATGTCTTTAATATGTTGCTTCAGGTATTAGATGATGGTCATTTAACTGATAGCTTAGGTCGTAAAATCGATTTTAGAAATACGATAATCATCATGACTTCAAATATTGGCGCTCGAAAACTAAAAGACTTTGGGCAAGGAGTTGGTTTCGGAACTACGGCAAGAGCAAGTCAGGCAGATGCTACCTCAAAAAGTATCATCGAGAATGCCTTGAAAAAAGCTTTCGCACCAGAATTCCTTAACCGTGTGGATGATGTCATGGTATTTAATGCGCTTGAAAAAGAAGACATTCATAAGATCATTGACATTGAATTAGAAAAGTTATTCGAGAGAATAACCGATTTAGGATATACCTTAAAGCTCTCTGAAAAAGCTAAGGATTATATTGCAGATAAAGGATTTGATAAAGACTATGGTGCGAGACCTCTTAAGCGAGCAATTCAAAAATATATTGAGGATGCGCTTGCCGAGGAGATTATCAACTCAAACCTCAAGGAAGGGGATACCATTGCTATGGATCTTGATGAAAAATCAAATGAGTTATCTATTAAAATCAAAAAACAGAAAAAGCCTACAGAGTCGTAGGCTTTTCTATCATCTTTATAAAAAGTCAGATTTAAAAAGACACCAATAAAAAATCCCGCAACGTTGCGGGATTTTTTATTCTATAATTAGAGTGTGCTTTATACTATTTTTTTTCGATAAGCTTATTGGTATTCAACTTTGCACTCATCTCCATTGAGAGAGCAGAACGTTCAAACTTCATCTTACCTGCCATAGTTTCAAGAACACAAGTTCCATCGTCATTAAGGTTTAAAATTTTACCGTGTAAGCCGCTTTTTGTAACAACTTTATCACCAGTTTTAATTTCACTAGCAAACTTTTTTTCTTGCTTTTGCTTTTTCATTTGCGGACGTATTAAAAATAAATACATCACAAAAAACAATAAAATAATAGGTAAAAAACCTTGTATTTGCTCCATAACGATCGGGGATAGTTCTATTTATTATGAGTTTGCTTTTACTGAGCTAGTTCCAGCGTCTTTAGGATTTACAAAAGCTTTAATTTTAATTAATTCTTTTCCTCCTTTTGTATTTGCTGTTACAGTAACTGTTTTACTAACTTGGTTTTTACCACTACCATTAAACTTTACCAAAAGTTCCCCTTTACCTCCAGGAGCAATTGCTTCTTTAGGAAAAGAAGGTACGGTACAACCACAGCTACTTTTAGCATCAACGATAACAAGTGGAGCTTCTCCTGTATTGGTGAAAGTAAATAAGTGCTCTACATTAGTTCCTTGTTCGATGGTTCCAAAATCGTGTTCGATCTCGTCAAATGTCATTACAGGAAATTCGGTTACTTGTGCATCACGATCTGCCGCAGCAGCTACATTAGTTTCACTAACTTTGTCTGCAGCATTATCTTTACAAGATGTAAATGCGAAAGCAACTGCCACAGCAACTAATAAAATTGATTTTTTCATAGGATAAATATATTTGTTTTTAAGCGGTGGTAAAAGTAGTTATTTTTTTAGTTTTATCGAAGTCCGCGACCAATTTTCTTTAATTTACTATTTTCTTCAAATTCTTTTACCAGTTTATCTAAAATACCGTTGATAAAAATACTACTCTTTGGTGTAGAATATTCTTTTGAGATTTCGAGGCATTCATTGATGGTAACTCGCACAGGAATGGATGGGAAATACAAAAATTCGGCAATTCCAATTTTTAGAATAATTAAATCAAGTTCTGCGATTCGTTCTTTATCCCAATTTGGCGTTTTTCCTTCTATCTCTTCGGAAAGGTCCTCTTCTTTTAAGATAACTTTTCTAAAAAGCGTTAACGCATATTCCCTATCTTCATGATTTTTATACAACTTTGGGACCAACAGATCAGATGCATTTTTATCAGAGATTTTCCCCAAAGCCTTCATGAGCGCAGTATTAACTAACGGATAATCATCCAACCAAGTTAATCGCTTATCTTCTAGATACTCATACAATTTTTCATTTGGAGCAATAATTTCTTTATACAACTTTAGTATAAATTCTTGGTCTTCTGCGTAAGAAGTGGCTATTTTTTCTAAATATGCCTGGTACCACTCTTTTTTCCGAAGTTGTTTAAACAAAATAGTAACATACTCATCATCTTGTGCCCAATAGTCTAGTTTTTTATTCTTTATTGCTTCGGTAAAAGATGGATTGGCAGTAATAAGTTGTAATACTCTATTTTCAATAAAATTACGACTTGGATTCTTTTCTTCGGAAGTTGCTAAGTGCTTTTTTTGAGATTTTACCAGGTAATCTTCAGCCTGTCCCTGTATGGCAAGTAATAATTGTATCAGTAATAAATACAAGTCTTGCATTTGATCCATGCTATACAATAAGAATTTTTCCTGCTTTTCAATATCGGGCTGTTTACTTTGATGAAATGCATAAACAGATTGTAACACCTTAATACGAATATGTCTTCTTGTGAGCATAGTGTGTAAAGAACTTTTAAAAATAAACAGCGCACAAAATTTGTGCGCTGCAAAGATACTATTTTATCGTGTTAGAAAAATTACTTTCCGTTTTTTCTCGCCTCAATTCTTGACTGTGCAATTGAAAGTGCAGCCTGATGTGTTGTCACTTGGTTGGCTTCAGCATTTTTGAGAATCTCTAAGGTGGTATTGTAAATATTTTCTGTCTTCTCAATGATCTCCTTTTTGCCGTACTTTTCAAGTTCTGCATAGACATTTATAATTCCTCCGGCATTGATCAAAAAGTCGGGAGCATAGACAATACCTAAATCTCTAAGCATCTTGCCGTGTTTTAATTCACTTGCTAATTGATTATTCGCTGCTCCTGCAATTACTTTCGCTTTTAACTGCGGAATGGTCTCATCATTCACAGTTGCTCCAAGGGCGCAAGGTGCATAGATATCCATATCTTCTGCATACAAATTATTTCCGCCGTAAATATCAACTCCGTATTTGTCACGCACTTCTTCTAGTCGTTCCTGATTAAGATCTGCCACATATACTTTAGCTCCTTCTTCTGAAAGATGTTTCACTAGGGTTTCACCCACATTACCAATACCTTCAACATAAACTACCTTACCGTCAAGAGTATCGCTTCCAAATTTGTATTTAGCAGCAGCCTTCATTCCCATATAAACTCCATATGCGGTAATTGGAGAAGGGTTTCCGGCACCTCCTTTTTCTTCAGAAATACCTGTAACATGTGGAGTCACAGTTCGAACAAGATCCATATCTGAAGTTGTCATCCCAACATCCTCGGCTGTGATATACTTTCCGTTTAAAGAATGAACAAATTCACCAAACTTCAACATCAATTCTGGTGTTTTTTGCGTTTTAGCATCCCCAATAATGACTGCTTTTCCACCTCCAAGATTCAATCCTGTGATAGCCGATTTAAATGTCATTCCACGAGAAAGTCGTAATACATCATTTAGAGCATCCCATTCGCTATTATAATCCCACATTCTGGTTCCTCCCAGGGCAGGTCCCATTACTGTATTATGAATTCCAATTATTGCTTTTAATCCTGTATCTTTGTCATTGCAAAAAACAATTTGCTCGTGCTCGTCAAATGAAATTTGACCAAATACCGGATCTACTTTTTTTAGTTCTTTTGTGTTAACTACTTCCGTTATCATAAGCTTTTAAAATTTTTATATCCGCAAAACGGACGCGCAAAAGTAGTGTTAACTTAATGATTTCGCAATAGTGGTATAGCAAAAAAGAGAATTTGTTAATACCTCTTGAGACATATATGAAAGAGCTTCAGTACATTAACCGTTATTTTTTAAAGTATAAAGGACGCCTGCTTTTGGGGTTGATTGTCACAATTATTGCTGCAATTTTTAAACTTTTTGTTCCAATCATCATTGGAGACACTTTAAACATAGTGGAGCAGTATGTTACAGGAGAAGGAATTACACTTTCCGAAGTAAAATCTGAACTAATTAAAAACATTCTGCTCATAATAGGCACCACGCTGCTAGCAGCACTTTTCACCTTTATCATGCGACAAACAATTATTGTGGTGTCGCGCTATATTGAGTATGATCTTAAGAATGTTGTTTTTAAGCAATATGAACGCCTGTCACTAAGCTTTTACAAACAGAACCGCACAGGTGATTTAATGAGCCGAATTAGTGAGGATGTTGGAAAAGTACGTATGTATACTGGTCCGGCCATAATGTATAGTACGACAACAGTTACTTTATTTATTGTGGTAATAAGTTATATGTTCTATACAGCGCCTTTGCTTACTTTATATGCAATTTTGCCATTGCCAATTCTTTCCATCTTAGTGTACAAGCTCAGTATAGCTATTCATAAACGAAGTACGGTAGTACAACAATACCTTTCAAGTCTTACCACCTTTGCTCAGGAAAGTTTTAGTGGAATTTCTGTTATAAAGGCCTACGGAATTGAAACTCGTACCAACGATGGATTTATAGAACTTTCAGAAGGCAGTAAAGAGAAAAATATTGATCTTGCAAAAGTACAGGCGCTCTTCTTTCCTTTAATGGTGCTACTTATTGGAGTCAGTAACATTGCAGTGGTTTATGTAGGTGGGAAGCAATTTATTGATGGTTTAATTGACTTCGGAACGATTGTAGAATTCTTGATCTATGTAAATATGTTGACGTGGCCAGTAGCGATTGTAGGCTGGGTATCTTCCATGGTGCAACAAGCTGAAGCTTCTCAAAAACGAATTAACGAATTTCTAAATGAAGAACCTGCTATTCAGAATCTAGTGGCCGAAGCAACTCCCATCAAAGGAAAAATTACTTTTGAGAATTTAAGTTTTACGTATCCTGACACCAATATTACAGCGTTAAAAAATGTATCTTTTTCGGTAAACCCTGGAGAAACCCTGGCTGTTATTGGAAATACGGGTTCAGGTAAATCTACACTTTTAGAACTAATTGGCAGGCTGTACGATGTTGAACATGGCATGCTAAAACTGGATGAAGTACCTTTAAAGGATCTTAACCTAGACAGTGTACGTGGCGCCATTGGTTATGTTCCTCAAGATGCCTTCCTGTTTAGTGAAAGTATTCGAAGCAACATTAAATTTGGGAAGGAAGATGCTTCCGATAAAGATGTCATTGAAGCTGCTAAGTTGGCCGCCGTGCATAAAAATATTGTAGGCTTCAGCAAAGGGTACGATACTGTGTTGGGAGAACGTGGCATTACCTTAAGTGGCGGACAAAAACAACGTGTTTCCATTGCAAGAGCCATCATCAAGGATCCCAAGATATTATTATTTGACGATTGTCTTTCCGCAGTAGACACAGAAACCGAAGAAGAGATCTTAGGAAATCTTCATAAAATTTCACAGGATAAGACCACAATAATTGTTAGTCACAGGGTATCATCTGCGAAAAATGCCGATAAAATCATCGTGCTTGAAGATGGGCAAATCATACAACAAGGTACTCATAATGAGCTAGTAAACCAAGACGGGTACTATAAAGAATTATTCCACAAACAACTCTCTGAAAAAGAAATGTAAAATAACCTTGCGGTATTTACATTTTTTTTAGATTTTTGGGCAAACGTTAAACAAACAATACATAGATTATGAGTGATAAGTATATGGAGCAGGAAGAGATTTTTAGTAAGGTGATGCGCGCAGGAAGACGCACCTACTTTTTTGATGTAAGAGCGACCAAGGCAGGAGATTATTACCTAACAATTACCGAAAGTAAAAAATTTACCAACGACGACGGATCTTTCCATTACAAGAAACATAAAATCTATCTTTACAAAGAGGATTTTATCGAGTTTAAAGACAACTTAGGTGAAATGATACAGTATGTTATTGACGAAAAAGGAGAAGAAGTAATTAGTGAGCGTCACCAGAGTGATTACAAAAAACCAGAAGATAAGGAAGGACCTCAAAGTGCTTCTGAAGCAGGTGCAACATTAGACCAACCTGCTGAGTCAAGATTTACAGATATAGACTTTGATGATATATAACTAGTATTTCTTCGGAAAGAAAAAAACTTACATCGCTCCAACTTTGGAGCGATTTTTTTTATACTTATCTTTAGTGACTTTAAAATGCAAACTTCCTTTTAAATCAGTTACATGCGAAATTTTAGCTTCTTATTTTTTATTATTTTCAGTATTACAATTCAGGCACAGGAGTACACTGTAGACCTTGATTATTATCTTCCCAATGATGTTTCTTACAATCCTACGATCCCAACGCCAAAAAGCGTTTTAGGTCATGAAGTGGGAGAATGGCATGTTACTCATGATAAGTTGGTTCACTATATGACAACTCTGGCAGAGAGTAGTGACCGAATCACGCTGGAAAACCGCGGAAGTACATTTGAAGGAAGGCCGCTACTCTTACTTACAATCACTGCTCCAAAAAATCATTCGAATCTTGAACAAATTAGACAAGAACATGTGGGTTTAACCGAAGGTAATTCGGCTAGTACCCAAAACATGCCTGTGGTGGTGTATCAAGGCTTTTCGATCCACGGAAATGAACCTAGTGGTGCCAATGCTGGTTTGGTAGCCGCGTACTATCTTGCCGCAGCTCAAGGATCAAAAATTGATGCATTATTAAATAATACGGTCATACTTTTCGATCCGTCCTTTAATCCAGATGGGTTACAGCGTTTTGCATATTGGGCAAATATTCACAAAGCAAAGAATATTAATCCAGACCCTAATGACAGAGAATATGATGAGATCTGGCCAGGAGGACGTACCAACCACTATTGGTTTGATATGAATCGTGACTGGCTACCAGTACAATTGCCAGAAAGTCGTGCACGAATTGAAACTTTTCATAACTGGTATCCCAATATTTTAACCGACCATCACGAAATGGGAACCAATGCCAGTTTCTTTTTTCAACCAGGAATCCCGTCGCGTACACACCCATTAACTCCTAAAAAGAATCAGGAATTAACCGGAGACATCGCTAAATTTCATGCGAGAGCATTCGATAAGATAGGAAGCTTTTATTATACCGAAGAAAGCTTTGATGATTTCTACTACGGAAAAGGTTCCACCTTCCCAGACATCAACGGATCTATAGGTATTCTTTTTGAGCAGGCAAGTTCGCGCGGTCATGCTCAAGAAAGTGACAATGGGATTTTAACCTTTCCATTCACCATTCGCAATCAATTTACAGCTGCACTTTCTACTTTGGAAGCTGCCAGCAGCATGCGGGAAGAGTTACTGAACTATCAAAAAGATTTTTTTAACAATGCTCAAAAAGAAGCAGCTAATGGTGGAGCCATTGTATTTGGGGATGAAAAAGATGCCAATAAAGTAGCTTACTTAGCTGAAATTTTAAACCGTCATAAAATTAAATTTCACGAACTTAAAGAGGATTACACTAGTAATGGTAAAACCTATAAAAAAGGGTATAGTTATGTAATACCAAAAAATCAGAAGCAGCATCGATTGATCAATGCGATGTTTGAAAAACGGACTTCGTTTCAGGATAGTTTGTTTTATGATATTAGTGCATGGACGTTTCCGATGGCATTTAATATGGATTATGACGAAACTGCTTCGGTTGGGAAATTAGGAACCGAAGTAATTAATTTTGAGAAACGTGGAGTGGCACTTCCTTCAACTTCTAATTATGCGTATTTGATGGAGTGGCACGATTACCTTACCCCAAAAGCACTTAATGCTATACTTTCAAAAGGAATTAGAGCCAAAGTAGGCATGAAGCAATTTTCGATTGCTGGGAAAGACTATGACTACGGAACGATTTTAATTCCGGTGCAAAACCAGTCAATGGATGCGACCCAACTTTCCGAAGTCATAAAAGAAATAGCTGCGGAAGCAAACGTACTCATCACAGCAGTTAGCACGGGATTGACAAAAGGAATAGACTTAGGTAGTAATCAATTTAGAGCCCTTGAAGCTCCAAAAGTTGCCATGCTGGTTGGGGAGGGAGTTACTTCGTATGATGCGGGCGAGATTTGGCATTTGTTCGATCAACGGTACGATATGCAACTTACAAAACTGGATACTCGAAATTTTAGTCGTACCGATTTGAGTCGCTATACAGATCTTATTTTGCCAAATAGTTATGCATTGGGCAAAGATGATGCAAAAAAAATAAAAACCTGGGTGGAGAATGGAGGAACGCTTATCGCTTATAAAAACACTGGTCGTTGGTTAAATAGTACGAAGCTTTTAGAGATGGAATTTAAAACTAGAAAAGATACAGCACGTGCTATTAGTTTTGAGCAACGAGGGGATTATCGTGGCGCACAAGTGATTGGTGGTGCCATTTTCAATACAAAATTGGATCGCTCCCACCCTATTGCATTTGGATATAAAAATGAAATGTTGCCGGTATTCAGAAACTCTACTTTATTTTTGGAGGCAGATCCAGATAGTTATAATAATCCTATCCAATATACCGATGCTCCCTTATTAAGCGGCTATATTTCAAAGCCAAATCTTAAAGATCTAGCAGGTACATCTGCATTTAAAGAGAAAGGACTTGGTAACGGAAATATTATATATTTTACAGATAATCATAACTTTAGGGCATTTTGGTATGGAACCAATAAGTTGTTGATGAATGCTATTTTCTTCGGAAGCGAAATGTAATTTGTAACCGTAAGCTTATAACAAGAATACCCTATTAGGCTATGTACGTAAGATAAAATTTAAAATCTAAACTGAAAGGTTTTGGTTTAAACTTAGACAACCATATAAACCAAAATCATGAAATATATACTTACCACCATTCTTGCAACGATACTATTAAGCTGTGCAGGAACCAAAAGTCCCATCAATACAAACGGAAATGGATACATGGCAGAAGGTTATGATGTCACCGAATATTTTAACAATACATCAGTACCTGGTTTAGATGTTCATACCGCCATGTTTGAAGGAGCGAAGTACAAATTTGCATCTGCAGAAAACAAATCAGAGTTTGAAGCAAATCCGTCAAAATACCAACCTCAATATGGAGGCTATTGTGCATACGCAGTGGGCGCAGATAATAAAAAAATTGGGATTAATCCAGAATCGTTTGAAATCAGAGACGGAAAATTATATTTATTCTACGATACTGTGTTTGCAGATACAAAAAAGAAATGGGCTGAAGAAGGTCCGGAAAGACTTCAGAAACAAGCAGACGAAAACTGGAAGACGTTACAAAGTAATTAATCTTAAAAATTATATTACAGAATTTACATACAACAACACACTAAAGCATAAAAAAAGCCTTCTCAATACAAGAAGGCTTTTGATTTACTACCACCGGCAATGTTTCTTTTTAGGGACATTTCGGGACTTAAAATGTTTACTTTATGTTTCATTGCAGCTGGGCAGTGCTTTACGTTTCGTCTGAAAAAGCTGGCGAATTTAGTTCAATTTCTCCATAGTTTTGCTTTTATAGTTTATAAAAATGCAAAATTGATGCCATTAATTAGTAACCCTCTCTACATAACAGTATCTTTGCCGCTTTTTAAGAAGTAGTTATGTTATTACAAAAGACCCTACAAAACTTTACACAAAATCCAAAAAATGATATCCTCTCAGGATTAACAGTTGCTTTAGCACTTGTTCCAGAAGCAGTAGCGTTTGCTTTTGTAGCTGGCATTGATCCCCTTGTTGGATTATATGGTGCATTTATGATGGGAATCATCACTGCTCTTTTTGGAGGTCGTCCCGGAATGATTAGTGGAGCTACTGGAGCTATGGCCGTGGTTATGGTACACTTAATTGCTAAAGGAAACGAAGTTGGAGAGACATTGGCTACTCCTATAGAAAATCTAGGTTTACAATGGTTGTTTATCACTTTATTATTTGTAGGTGGAATTCAGATTCTGGCGGGAGTGCTTCGTTTAGGAAAATTTGTTCGTTTAATTCCGCATCCTGTAATGATGGGCTTTGTCAATGGTCTAGCCATCGTAATTTTCTTATCTCAACTAGGCTTATTTAAAGAAAATGTAGGGGGCGAAATGCAATGGATGTCTGGGAATACCCTACTCTATATGTTAGGCCTAGTAACACTTACAATGGCAATTATGTTTGGACTGCCAAAACTGACAAAAAAGATTCCTGCGGCTTTAACCGCAATTGTTGTAGTTGCTGGGATTGTTATCTTCGGAAAGATGGACGTAAGCACCGTAGGATCCTTTATCAAAGATGGTGGCGGAACAGGCCTAGAAGGAGGGCTTCCTACATTTCAAGATCAGATTTTTACGTTATTTTACACGATTGGCGATAACTGGAGCATGATTCTTTCAACAGCTTTTATCTTAGCAGCTGTGGGATTGATTGAAAGTTTAATGACCTTAAATCTAATTGATGAAATGACCGAAACCCGTGGGAGCGGAAACCGTGAATGTGTAGCGCAAGGAGGAGCTAACATTGTGAATGGACTTTTTGGTGGCATGGGTGGTTGCGCAATGATAGGACAATCTATTATTAATATTAACTCTGGAGGTCGTGGACGACTCTCTGGAGCTGTGGCGGCAGTCGCATTACTTTGTTTTGTCTTATTTGGAGCTCCCTTGATAGAACAAATTCCTATTGCAGCCCTGGTAGGAGTAATGTTTATGGTAGTAATTGGAACTTTTGCTTGGAGTAGTTTTAGAATTCTACATAAAATTCCGTTGACAGATGCCATTGTGTTAATTGCAGTTTCGGCAATCACAGTTTGGCAGGATTTGGCAATAGCCGTCATTGCTGGGGTTATCATGAGCGCCTTATCCTTTGCCTGGAAGAGTGCAACCATGATTAGAGCTAGAAAACGCATCAAAGAAGATGGCACGAAAGTATATGAAATTTGGGGTCCCCTATTCTTCGGATCAACCTCGGCTTTTAATAAAAAATTTGACGTAGCCAACGATCCTGAGCATATTGAAATTGACTTTATCGAATCACAAATCAATGATCACAGTGGTGTGGAAGCCCTTCGGAATATCGCTAATAAATATATCGACAACGGGAAAAAAGTAACCCTAACACATTTAAGTCCGGACTGTAAAACAATCTTATTAAAATGGAATCCAGAATTTGAAACCATTATTAATGATTCGATCGAAGACCCTAGATATCATGTGGCAACTGATTTATTAGACAGTGAGGTTTAATTATAGTCATAAAAAAACTGAAAAGCGTCGATAGACTTTTCAGTTTTAGTTTTTGGTTGGGTTTTTTGTTTTAATATTCCCGTAATTGAATACGCTTGTATAAGGGGTCACCTAGGTGTTTAGCGAGCATGCAAGTTGCACCAACAATACATTGTCGTCTGGTACTCTCCAGCTGTCTTTTTTTAAATACTCTCGAAGCAGATTTCATAGTGACTGATTTTGGTTGTTCCTGCTTTTAGAGTCTGTAGCGACGCTTCAGATTCCAGGCATACGCCTTTGAAGTGGCTACTCTACTTGTTAATTGATTGTTGTTTAATGTTCTCATGATAGATTGATTTTTGATTGATGAATAATTTTGTAAGTTCTTTAGAAGCAATTAAAGTCGGTGACGTCGCTTCAGGTTCCAGGTATATGCTTTTAAAGTAGCTACTCTGCTTGTTAATTGATCGGTGTTTAAGGTTCTCATAGTTTTTTTATTTATTCGGTTATACTATATAGACGACCCAACTACCTTTTTTGTTACACTACTTTGCAATGCATAGTACTATATTAACATTAATTTAACAATTTAGTGTATCTTTAGACCTTATATAAAAGTGAGCATATGTTAGAAATTCGCCCTTCTTGTGAACATTGTAATAAAAAACTTCCCTACAATAGTATTCAAGCGATGATTTGTTCTTTTGAATGTACCTATTGTACTACGTGCGCGCAGAAATTGTTTAAAAATATTTGTCCTAATTGCACAGGAAACTTAACTCCTAGACCTATAAGGCCTTCTTATCATATTGACAAACATCCTGCTGCTACTACTGTAATTTTCGATCCGAAGGATCTAAAAATCACCCATCAGCAATTCAGTGATTATGGACACATTCCACCCGAAAAAAGATAACTTCATTGTGCGGATTCCTCCATACATACTTTCCATAATTATATTTTCTCAATTTTGCGGTACTGCTTTGTGGTTTGCTACGAATGGGATACTTACACAGTTAATCAGTGTCTTTCAATTAGAGGAAAATGAATTGGGAAATTTAACCTCAGCAGTTCAGCTAGGTTTTATTATTGGAACATTGGTATTTGCCATATTTACTATTTCAGATCGCTTTTCTCCTTCAAAGGTATTTTTAGGCTGTGCCATGCTGGGCGCTTTTCTAAATTTAGCCACACTTTGGGAAGGAAATATACTCACTTCGCTCCTCTTGATTCGTTTTTTGGTTGGTTTTTTTCTTGCCGGGATTTATCCTGTAGGAATGAAAATCGCTGCAGATTATTTTAAAAAAAGCCTCGGAATTTCTTTAAGCTTTCTCGTAGCTGCATTGGTATTGGGAACTGCTTTTCCACACCTACTAGTCACTTTTTTTTCTGAAACTTCCTGGAAAATTATTACTATCTGCATCTCAATTATAGCTATGCTAGGAGGACTCTGTATTGGATTTCTTGTTCCAAATGGACCCTACAGAGAGGCTGCTCAAAAGCTAAAACTTTCTGCGTTTATACATGTTTTTAAAAATAAAAAATTCAGACACGCTGCGGTTGGCTATTTTGGACACATGTGGGAACTGTATGCATTCTGGGCTTTTATACCTGTTTTTCTGGCAACATATGACCTTCAGAATCCAGAAACTGCTATCAATAGCTCTTTATGGACGTTCCTAATCATCGCTGCTGGTAGTTTGGGGTGTATTTTGGGAGGTTTTCTTTCAGCAAGAAAGGGGATTAAAAAAGTTGCCTATGCTTCATTATGTATTTCTGGAGTTTTGTGCCTTGCTTCTCCTCTATTATTTGAGTTACCACCATTTCTCTTTTTAGGAATTCTAATGTTATGGGGTATGGTAGTGATTGCAGACAGTCCTTTGTTTTCAACTTTAGTAGCAAATAATGCTACGCCAACTATAAAAGGAACCGCTCTAACCATAGTAAATTGTATGGGTTTTGCAATCACAATTATTAGTATTCAATTGCTTTCCTTTCTTTCTACAGCCATCCCAATACCGTATCTATTTATGATTTTGGCCATAGGACCTTTCCTAGGAATTTATAAATATTTTAAAATAGAAGTTTTAGGATATTCGTAATCCATTCTTAACTTTAAGTCCAGGATGTAATAAGGTGACATCTTTTCCATTTACAGCACCCAAAACAAGACATTCACTCATAAAACTAGCGATTTGTTTTGGTGGAAAATTTACTACAGCCACAAGCTGCTTTCCAAGAAGATCTTCTTTTTTATACAATGTGGTAATTTGAGCAGATGTTTTCTTAATGCCTATTTCGGCACCAAAATCAATATGTAATTGGTAGGACGAATTTCGGGCTTCGGGAAAATCATTTACTTCGATAATGGTTCCTACCCGCATATCAACTTTCTCAAAATCGGTCCAGGACAACTTCTTACTCATGATTGATTCGTAGTTTCTCGATCATTTCTTTCGAGATAGGGCCGCTATCGGCTCCATACGCATCGACCAATAAACCTTTATGCCCGTCTGCAGTTTTAATAGCGTACAATATTGTATTATCCCCAGGGTTGGTCATTCCTTCAAAGCGGTAAAATTTCACTACATCCAATCCTTCAGCTTTCCATTCTCTTTTTAACCCTTTTGACTTGATTCCCTCTTCAATGAGATTAAAGTCTTCAGTATATCCTTCTCTTTTTAAATCTTCTATCGCAACCGACAAAGAACTATATGATTCTTTCATGTTATTTTGTTTTATTTAAAGATACAAGAGTTACTGTTCAAATTCAAAAAATTATAAAATGTTTAATAATTTAGACGCAATATCAAAAACCATACTTTGTAACTTTAACCGTACTTTTACAACTAATCATTAAATTTCTTACTATGTCCCTCACTCCTTCAAATATGATGTCTTTAGGCACTGTTGCTCCAGATTTTACATTATTAGATACGATTACCAATAAGGCAGTGAGTCTTAAAGATGTTCGTGGCGAAAAAGGCACTGTCGTAATGTTTATCTGTAATCATTGCCCATTTGTAAAACACGTGAATGAAGAACTGGTTCGTTTGGCTAATGATTATCGAGTGACTGGTTTTGGTTTTGTTGCCATTAGTAGTAATGATGTAGAGAAATATCCACAGGACGGTCCGGCCGAAATGTGGCAAAACGCCCGTAAACACAATTTTAGTTTTCCATATCTATTTGATGAAAGTCAGGAAATAGCTAAAGCTTATGATGCTGCTTGTACACCAGACTTTTATTTGTTTGATGATAACTTGAAGTTGGTCTACAGAGGACAACTTGACAACTCTCGCCCGGGCAATGGCATTCCGGTCAACGGTCGTGACCTTAGAGAAGCATTGGATAACATTTTAAATAACAATCCGCAACGAAAAGATCAAAAACCAAGCATAGGCTGCAATATCAAGTGGAAATGATCAATTTTTTAGAATAGCGGTTCCTATCGCACAATGCAGACAGCGAATTGGGTCACAGTAATTTTTCTTAAGCTCCAGTAATCCCTGACTTTCTAAAGCAGTATTTGACCTAATACCAATGTTTTTAAACTTTGTAAGGATAGTGTTTTCTTCGGAAGGCATCGCACTTGCCAACGAAATGATCTCTTCAGAAACATCCTGACCCTGATACGAAGCATAGCAGAATTTTACAGGAAGTACCACATTTATAAGTAACAAATCGATGAACTTTTTAGTAAGCTGCTTGCTTTTCTTTTTTGAAACGACCTGAAAATTAAAATGGGTTTCCCAGTACTCACTTGCCCTACAATCAAATAATACATACAAGCGCTCCAAATTTCTTGCTGCCATTACTTCTGAAAATAAGTGGCTTGAATTATGATACAAACCCGCTAGTTGTGACAATCGTATGGTTGGAAAGTTAGGTGGACGCAACCTAAAATAGTTCGCCGGAATCACATGCGCATTTGAAACACCAAATTTTTTCTGAAGGTATCTGTACTCTCGTTGCAAAGCTAGATAGTACTTGTCCTCCATCTCTGTTTCTAACAATGAAGCTTGTCCAAACAATAAAGCTTCCAACTGAAATGAGCTCTTACATTTTCGCACTATAGAAAAATCTAAAGAACTAGCCATACTCCAAAATGCTTCGCCATTAACTTGAAGTCCGAACCCTTTTGCCAACATTCTAAAAAGTAAGGCTTCCCAATCATACTGAAGGGTTTCTACTTCTCTGTTAATCGCTAACGATCGTTTTTCCAAACGCTCAAAATACAACCGTTCAATCCAATTACTAAGTGTAAATTCTGAAACTGTTGCGATGGACTGCTCACAGGTTATAAACTGATACTCTTTTGTAAATAGATTTTGGTAATTGGAAGTAGCTTCTGGTAAAACAATTTCTTTTAAAACAATCGTTGGAATTGTTGTGCCATCCCTTCGGAAGATATCAGCATCGTATTCCCAAACCACATGTAGAATCACCGAATCATATGCTACATCTTTTTCATGCTGATGGACATACCAGTCTGAAGCTTTTATATGTAATTCCACATTTCCTGCCCATTGCTGATTACCTATTGTAATTCTGGCATTAAAGAAATCAGGTCCCGAGTTGGCATTGTGTTGCCCTGCGTTACTAATTGTAAGCAACTCGTTGGTTGTAGTAGTAAGCTGTGCTATTTCAAATTTCTGAAATTTCCAGACATAATGTAAAAAGTCTTCCTTCATATAGTTGGCGCGCCAACCGGGGAGAACCTTAAAGATAAAAAAAATCCCGCTTAGAGAAGCGGGATTTTAAACCAATTATAGGTTTTAATTACAAGGCACTTATAATATCATGCTTTGTAATAATATGGTAGCTTCCATTTTCAAGAGCTACCAATACTGCATTGTTTTCTTTATGTATCAGTTTAGATACTTCTTCAATGGGAGTGCTTCGTTTTACAATAGGAAACGGTTTGTGCATCACTTCTTTAATTGGCAAGTTAGAAATGTCCTTATTTTCCAGATACTTTCGAAGTAGATCTGTTTCATCTAAGGCTCCTACAAAACCTGTGGTATCTTCTACAGGAATCTGTGAGATCTTAAATTGTTTCATGCGCTCAATGGCGTGAGAAACTAACTCTTCGGTTTTTACTGTAATTAAAGGTTTATCTGCATGATCTTTAATAAGGTCCTCTGCAACCGTTGCTTCGTCTTCTATAAATCCGCGATCGCGCATCCACTCGTCATTATACATTTTACCTACATAGCGACTTCCATGGTCATGGAATAATACGACTACTACATCGTCTTTAGTAAACTTATCTTTTAGCTGAAGGAGTCCCTTCATCGCTGCTCCTGCTGAATTCCCTAAAAACATTCCTTCAACTTTTGATAGCTTTTGCGTATAGATGGCCGCATCTTTATCGGTAACCTTTTCAAAACCATCAATGACTGAAAAATCTACATTCTTTGGTAAAATATCTTCTCCGATGCCTTCGGTAATATATGGATAGATCTCGTTTTCGTCAAAAACTCCTGTCTCGTGGTATTTTTTAAAGACACTTCCGTAAGTATCAATTCCCCAAACTTTTACATTCGGATTTTGTTCTTTTAGGTATTTACCCACCCCGCTAATGGTTCCACCAGTTCCTACTCCTACTACAAAATGGGTAACTTCTCCATCGGTTTGTTTCCAGATCTCTGGTCCAGTACTTTCATAATGTGCTGCAGCGTTGCTTGGGTTGTCATACTGATTCACATACCAGCTATTAGGTGTTTCTTCGGCAAGGCGTTTTGAAGTCGAGTAGTACGATCGGGGATCATCCGGTTCTACATTGGTGGGGCAAACGATTACCTTACTACCTACCGCACGGAGGATGTCCATTTTTTCCTTGCTCTGCTTATCACTAATCACACATACCATCTTGTAGCCTTTGACAATCGCAGCCAGAGCCAATCCCATTCCTGTGTTTCCGCTGGTTCCTTCAATGATGGTACCGCCAGGTTGGAGGCGACCATCTGCTTCGGCATCTTCAATCATCTTCACTGCCATACGATCTTTTACCGAGTTGCCAGGGTTAAAGGTTTCGTATTTGGCGAGTACCAGTGCCGGAATTTCTTCGGCCAGTTTATTGATCTTCACTAAAGGCGTATTCCCAATAGTTTCCAATATATTTTTTGCGTATTCCATAGTCTTTTTTAGAGACGGCAAAGGTACGTTTTAGGGATGTGAAGTGCAAGGATTTTGCGCTAAGGATAGCAGCGGCATCCCAAGACGTTTTTTAAGTCTTGGATATAGCGGATAGCCTGACCCAGAACGAAGGCAGTGAGTGAGTGGGGAGCGCCCAAGTTATTCAAATCGGATCGCCTTTACAGGAGATATTTTTGAAATAATATACGATGGCACCAATAACATTACTAGACATAGCAGAAAAGTTCCAATGTTTAACAACACTATATAGCCAACATCAAAATAGACAGGAGCTTCGGTAACATAGTAGGTTTGTGGATTGAGTGTAATAACTTTAAAATATTTTTGAATTAATAATAAACCAATACCAATAAGATTTCCCCAGAAAAGTCCGACGCCAATCAAATACATCGCATTGTATAAAAATACCTTTCGAACGCTCCAATCTGTGCTTCCCAGTGCTTTTAAAATTCCTATCATTTGTGTACGTTCCAGAATTAATACGAGCAAGGCTGTGATCATGTTAATCCCTGCGACCAAAATCATGATACCAATAATAAGGGCGATATTGAAATCGAACAGGTCGGTCCACTCAAAGATCGAGTAGTATTTGTCGCGGATCGAAACCGCATCGAGGTCGCTAGGAATTTCGGTGTACACTTGATTGGCAACCTCATTGATCTCATCAAAATCTTCGACAAAAAGTTCAAAGCTTCCCACCAGTGTATCTTCCCAATTATTAAGTCGTTGAACGTGCCGAATATCTGCCATCATAAACTGTTGATCAAATTCGAGAAAGCCACTATCATAAATTCCTGAAACCACAAATGCTCTGCTTCGTGGTGCTTTGGAACTATCGGTATTGAGAAAATAGGTACGTACCTTGTCCCCTACTTTAAATCCGAGGCGATTGGCAAGATATTGCGAAATTAATGATTCGCTATTCAGGTCTCCAGAGAGATCGGGCAAGTTGCCTTCAGTTAGAAATTCTTCAAAATACTCCCAGTTATAATCGGCTCCCACACCTTTAACAACCACTCCTTCAAAATCGGTTTCGGTACGAATTACGCCTCCTTTTAAAGCCGTCGCTTGCACGTGGCGAATTCCGTTAACAGATTTAAATTCGGGATAAAACGGCTGATTGATACTAATTGGGATACCAGAATCGTTTGAGAAGTTGGTATCGTAGTTGGTAATCACAATATCACCATTAAAGGCAGAGACTTTTTCTTTGATCTTTTTTTGGAGTCCGACACCCGTCGCAATAGAAACCAACATAACCACAAACCCAAGTACAATTGCGGTAATGGCAATTTTTATTATCGGTGCCGAAATATTACTTTTATGGTCTTTGGACGTGATGATACGTCTGGCGATAAAAAATTCTAAATTCACGAATGCTATGCGATTATTGTTTTTCAAAAATACACTTTTATTAACGCTTTTTGTCGCCTTTTCTTGCGGAAGCACCACAACGAACACTATTCCTGAAAATGAAAGCACCTTAGACGACCTAATAGAAGCGGGAGTTGCCGTAAAAGAAGATGCCGAAAGAGATATTGAAAGAAAAAAGGAAGCAACGCTCCAAAATGAAATCATCGTTGCTGCAGCCCTGCCTCAAAAGTATTTCCCACTATTACAGGGAAAAAGAATTGCGGTAGTAGCCAATCAGACCTCTCGTATTGGTACTAAGACCATAGAGAATGACATGCATTTGGTGGATTATTTATTAAAAGAAAAGATCAATGTCCAGAAAGTTTTTGCACCAGAGCACGGATTTAGAGGTACAGCAGATGCTGGAGAACTTGTAAAAGACGGAATCGATACCGCTACGGGATTGCCTATTATATCGCTCTACGGAAACAATAAAAAACCAACTGCGGCTCAGTTACAAGGGCTCGATATGGTCGTATTTGATATTCAAGATGTGGGCGCTCGATTCTACACGTATATCTCTACGCTTCATTATGTCATGGAAGCCTGTGCCGAAGCGGGAATTCCTGTCATGGTATTGGATCGTCCTAATCCAAATGGGCGTTATATTGATGGGCCCATACTAGAGCCAGTTTATAAAAGTTTTGTCGGGATGCATCCTGTGCCTGTCGTTCACGGAATGACCATTGCCGAATATGCGCAAATGATTAATGGTGAAAAATGGCTGAATATTGGAATCCAATGTGATTTGACTGTCATACCTATGGATAATTACCTACATGAAAAAAACTATTCACTACCTGTAAAGCCGTCTCCTAATTTACCAAACGATCAATCCATCAACCTCTACCCTAGTCTTTGTTTTTTTGAAGGTACGGTTGTAAGTGCTGGTCGCGGAACAGACAAGCAGTTTCAGATTTTTGGTGCGCCTGAGTTGCCTTCGGAAAAATTTACGTTTCAGTTTACACCACAATCGAATGAAGGAGCCAAGTATCCTAAATTTAAAGGGCAGCTTTGTAATGGGAGAGATCTTTCTGAAGCACCACAATTGGACAAAATTAATCTCGAATGGTTGATCGAAGCGTATGTTGGCTACGGAAAGAAAAAAGAATTTTTTAATGATTTCTTTACCAATCTTGCTGGAACGAAAAAATTGCAGCAGCAAATTGAACAGGGTTTAGCTCCAGCCGATATTAGAGCGACGTGGGCAGAGGGTCTTACAACATATGACCTGATGAGAAAGAAGTATCTGTTGTATGAATAATTCGTGAGAGGTGAAACGTATGTACATTACAATCAATTTAAAAATACCCCTAAAGTCCCCTCAAGGGGACAATTCCTGACTCAAATATCTTATCAAAAAGAAAAAAATATCTCGTGCTCAAGTAGGTTTATTATAAAAATTTTCAAATTGACTGTCCCCTTGAGGGGACTTTAGGGGTGTAAAATCGTGAAGTTAAAATTCTGAGAACTGCCAACTGAGAACTGTCAACTAATACGGTAGTCTCTTCTTCATCTCCTCAACTATATTAAATGCCGCCGGACAAATAGCCACATTCTTTAATGTTAGATTTGAGATCTGCTGAAATTTCTTTCGGTCGGTGTGGGGAAATTCACTACAGGCTTTAGGTCGTACATCGTAAATACTACAATAATTATCAGCTCCCAAAAACGTACATGGCACACTTTGCAATACATAATCGTTGTCTTCATCCACCCGAAGATAGGTTTCAATAAACTGCTGCTCCTTCATCCTAAAATGTTTGGCAATTCGCGTCACATCTTTTGGAGTAAATAAAGGGCCGGTAGTTTTACAACAATTAGCACACGTTAGGCAATCGGTTCGTTCAAATTCGGCTTCATGCAGTTCGACCATGAGCGTATCGAGATGCTTGGGTGGTTTCTTCTTCAGTTTGGTGAAGAATTTTTTATTCTCTTTATGTTTCTCGGCTGCTTTGGACGGAAGCTGCTTCAGCGTTTCTTGCATGGGACAAAAATACTTTTTATTTCATAAAAAATAATGAAACGTGATTGGTGAAATGTGAGACGAAAATTTATTCCACAGAGATTCGCAGAGCGATACAGAGTTACGCGAAGTAAAACCACCCTTAAAAGTATTTGCCATCATCTCATTACACTCGTCGAAGGCAGTTCAAGGGAACAACTCAAGCTTTGAAGCTGCTACTCCTATAAATAAATTTAAAAAAAAGTAGAAAAACACCCCTAAAGTCCCCTCAAGGGGACAATCTCTATAAGAGACATTTTCCTTCAAAGAAAAACTTTCCGAAGCCATTTAAAATAGATAACTTTAGAACTTCAAATTATTCCGTCCTTATGTCTGAAGAAATCCACGAAGAAAAGCAGCAATTTACCTGGAAATGGAAGTACACTGTGGTACTACTGGTCAACGCTGGCTACATTTATCTTTTCTACTTACTAACCCAACATTACGCTTAGCATGGAGCAGATAGACTGGATTATTCTTCTTGGCACTTTAGCATTTATCGTCCTTTACGGAACCTATAAAAGTCGTGGCAACAAAAATGTAACCGATTACCTAAAAGGCGGAAGCGAGGCCCGCTGGTGGACCATTGGCCTGAGTGTCATGGCAACACAAGCAAGTGCAATTACCTTTTTGTCTACACCCGGACAAGCCTTTCACTCGGGAATGGGCTTTGTACAATTCTATTTTGGACTGCCCATCGCCATGGTCGTCATTTGTCTAGTTTTTATCCCTATCTATCATCGTCTTAAAGTATTTACGGCCTACCAGTATCTGGAAGGACGTTTTGACCTTAAAACACGTACGCTTACCGCCATTCTCTTTTTAATACAAAGAGGTCTGGCTGCGGGAATTACCATTTTTGCACCGTCGATCATCTTGTCTGCAGTGCTGGGGTGGAATCTTATTTATCTGAACATCATTATAGGTGTGCTCGTTATCATTTATACGGTAAGTGGCGGTACCAAAGCCGTGAGTGTGACGCAAAAACAACAAATGGGTATTATCTTTTTAGGGATGCTACTGGCGTTTTTATTGATTCTGAATTACCTGCCGTTGGATATTGGCTTTTCGGATGCTCTTAACATTGCCGGTGCCAGCGGAAAGATGGAAGTTCTTGATTTCTCTTTTGATTTTGACAATCGGTACACCTTTTGGAGCGGAATTATTGGCGGAAGCTTTCTCGCCCTCTCCTACTTTGGGACAGATCAAAGCCAAGTGCAACGCTACCTTTCGGGGAAAAGCGTAAAACAGAGTCAAATGGGGTTGATCTTTAACGGTCTATTAAAAGTGCCTATGCAATTTTGTATCCTCTTGGTTGGGATCATGGTCTTTGTGTTTTATCAGTTTAATAGTTCGCCTTTGCATTTTAATCCGGCAGCTGTAAAAGACGTAATGGCTTCGGAATATGCTTCCGAATACCAAGCTTTGGAAACTGAAAAACGTGCGTTAGAACAACAGATTAGTGTCAAGCAAATCGCTTTTGCAAGAGCGGAAGCAGCTTCAGAAAAAGAAACGCTGCGCAATGAAATTGCACAATTAAATACTTCTGAAGATGCGCTACGTGAACAATCAAAAGTAGTGATTAAGAAGGCAAATCCGAATGCCGAAACTAATGACAAAGATTACGTATTTATACATTTTATATTAAATAATCTTCCTCGCGGAATTATAGGACTTTTACTCGCCGTGATTTTAAGTGCTGCGATGTCCTCAACCGCTTCCGAATTGAATGCGCTAGGCTCTACTACTGCTATTGACCTGTTTCAACGAAATGTAAAAGGCAGAACCGAAAAATATTATGTGCGGGCGTCTCGTTGGTTTACCTTACTGTGGGGTGTGATCGCTATTGGTGTGGCCTGTGTTGCCAATTTGTTTGATAATTTGATTCAATTAGTAAATATTATTGGTTCTATTTTTTATGGAAATGTACTTGGTATCTTCTTACTTGCTTTCTTTGTAAAATATGTGCGAGGGAGCGCGACCTTTATAGCGGCCTTAATTACACAGGCTATTATTGTATATATCTGGTGGATCGATGTAATGCCGTATTTATGGCTTAACCTGGTAGGGTGTGTGATTGTGATGGTACTCGCTTTAGTGATCCAACCGTTTCTAAATACCTCCAATAAATAACAAGTGTATTATTTATTAGGATTTGTCATAACTATTTAAGACATTTACTGGTAGAAGTGAATAGTATGTAATGTGAGGTTATATAAATTCGGCTTCTTTTTGCAAGTATGCAAAGTACTTTATTTTTCTTCGGAAAGTTTTGTCTGCATAAGTCTAACTCCCCTATTTTAAATAACGCCTAAAGGTTTTTTAGGCATAGATGCGTTCTGGCATCCTAATCCTTATGGAGTTTGACAAACTACCTACCCTTTCGTACGAACGGAAAATGCATCGGGCTTCGCTCAAATTATTCCTATATTTTGAATACAATCCAGACATTAAAAAAATAATTAAAGAAACGTTTTATGCTAAATACAGTAAAACGCACCGTGCCTGGTATATTTTGGAAGCTTCAGAAATTGTTAAAACATTACAAACCAAGTTAAAAGGTGTCGCGATAGTTTCCGAAGTGATCACAAAACGCGGTGTCCTCAAAAAATCTTCAGTAACAAAAGGAAAAATAAAAAATATCTCTGCTGAAAACCGGTTGGTATTGAAACAATTTAGAGAGTATCTTCAAGGTAAACGCTATAGTGAGAGTACGGTGATGACGTATTTAATGTTGGTAGCTGGCCTAGTAGAATACCACAATAAAATGGATCTAACCAGGTTAGACCTTCCAAAGGTTCAAGAATATGTAGAAAAGGTTTTTGCACCTTATAAATATTCTATCAATACGCATCGACAATTTATTAGTGCGATGAAACAATTTCATGAATTTTATGGAACTCAGATAGATACCACACAATTATTTATGCCAAAAAAAACACGGTATCTTCCAACTGTATTGAGTAAAGAAGAAGTTTTGGACATACTCACAGTCACTGCCAATTTAAAACACCGAACTATTTTAGCATTACTCTATTCGTGTGGTTTACGGATAAGTGAAGTCCTCAATTTACATATAAGGGATATTGATATAGACAGGCGACAGCTGGTCGTTCGTGGCGGAAAAGGGCGTAAAGACCGCTATGTAATTCTTGCTGAAACCATGGTTCCGTTGCTTTCTAATTATAAAATGACCTATCAGCCCAACGGATATTTGATTTATGGACGTAATTTTTCACAATACAGCCCTGAAAGTATTCGTGCTTTTTTAAGAAAAAGCTGTAAAAAAGCTAAGATTAAAAAACGTGTGACACCGCATACTTTGCGACACAGTTACGCAACCCATTTGCTGGAAAGTGGTATTGATTTACGATATATTCAAGAGTTGTTAGGGCATGCCAAGCCAGAAACGACCATGATTTATACCCATGTTGCAAAAAAAGATTTATTATCCATAAAGAGCCCGTTGGACATTGCCTTAAAGGAATTAGCGACTAAAATGCGTGGCGGCGGGTTTTTATCGAATCAATAGTAAATTGCTATATGAGTTGTGGGTTGTGAGTTGTGGGTCGTGGGTTGTGGGTTGTGGGTTGTGGGTTGTGGGTTGTGGGTTGTGGGTTGTGGGTTGTGGGTTGTGGGTTGTGGGTTGTGGGTAATGTATGAATTAATATATTTATAATTTTAAATTTGAAAGATTTTAGTTTACTTTTAAAAAACAATGATTATAAATTATTAAAAACAGAACTTAAAAGTTGGCTTATACGGAATCTAGAGATTTGTAAACAGTACTTTTAGTTTTGATATAACGAGTTAGACAATATTATGAAGGATAATTTGAGATATGCTTTATGGGCTATAAATGGAATTACTGTTCAACATAATTATTTATCTAAAAAAATTCAAATAAATGATGAGCTTATTGATATAGTAGCTACTGATTATGACGGTGTAAATCAATTATCAGATCTACATAATGATTGGGTTGAGAATAAAATTATGAAAAACATTTCAACTTCAATTACTTATACTCCGATACCTCATTTAAACGTCTATGTAACTACACTTAATCCAGTCAAAAATTTAGGCTTTCATAAATTTGCTTTTCCTTTTAATTTAGCACTAGAATTGGTTTATCATGATTCATATGTTTCACATACTTCTGAATATGTACCAAAAGGAGGCGTGAGTTGTCCTGGATGGGTAGGTTGGGATGGAAAATATAGTAAAGATAGCCATACTATAAACCCAAAAACATTTGATAAAGTAGTACAAATTTATAATTCTATTTCAAAATTTACGGAATCCGAATTAAGTGTTTTGTACTCTCTCACAAAGATCTCGAAAATTAGAAATATTAAAATTGAGTTATTGTGTTTATGGACTTTTATAGAAGGATACTGGTATAATGGTCAAGGAAGTTCAAAGGTTAAAAAAAGTTTTGAAAGAATGTTGTTGCACGATTATGCTAAGGGAAATCAAAATTTAAGAGAAGCTGTTACTGAAAAGGTGAAATCTCAAAATTCAAATTTCCGTAGAGATACGATAGACGACATAAGGCACATATTGGCCCACGGGATGGATAAAAGAAATTCTACAATTTGGTCAACAAATCAATGGGAGGCAATTCGAGAACAAAGAAAACTTTTATTTGAAATAATTACAGTATCATTAATAAATCGAATTAAAAATAACATTGTCTAACAGCGGTTATAATTCAGTGGGGCTGAAATCATAGCTTGATAATTAATCTTATATTTAAACTTTAAAACTAATCTGACTGGATTTCGACACACAGCTTGCCATCGCTCCGAAACGCACGCACAGCCAAAAAATAGGCTGCGCTTCCCCTCGCCAAAGGCGAGTTAATCGCACGCCAACGCAACGCTGTCCATCCCCACCGAAATCATAACCGAAGACGTTATGCCACATTAAAAAAACAACATCAATGCAATTTAAACCAACTACAATTTTGGGGCTTTTTGATAGTTCTCAAAAACATTATATAATTCCTGTTTATCAACGAGCTTACTCTTGGGATGCAGATAATTGGAATACTTTTCTCACTGATTTGAAAGAGCAAGTAAATGGCGACAACAACTATTTTTATGGGAATTTGCTTTTCGAGACTATCAAGAAAGACATAACCTACGAAGTAATTGATGGTCAACAAAGATTAACTACTCTCTCGATTTTTTTTAGAGCAATAATCGATGTTCTAAAATTAAGAAAAGAAAAAGAAAAATTTGAGTTTGAACCAGAAATCAAAGAAAGTATATATTTAAAAAATGCTGGAAATGTTAAACTTCGTGTTGTTGAATATGACCAAGCTTGTTTTGAAAGTGTCATTGTCGAAGGAAAAGAAAAATTTTCAACCGCTACGCCATCACAAGTAAGAATTTTAAAAGCCAAAAATCATTTTAAAAAGGAGCTGAACAAACTTGATACTTCTGTTTTGCTAAAAATCTTGAATAAAGTAGAAGAAACTGAAATTACGAGTATTGAACTTGCTGGAAAGAAAGACTCTGCGCTGATGTTCGAACTTCAAAATAATCGAGGAAAAGATTTGACCAATATGGAAAAAATCAAATCTTATTTTATGTATCAAATGTACGTTTATAGCTCAGAAGAAGAAACAGAAGGTAATGTAGCGTACGTTTCTAATATATTTAAATTGATTTATCTAATAATTAATGACCTTAAAACGCTCAATGAAGATAGCGTACTGATTTATCATTGTAATGCTTATGTGAAAGGATTTAATTATAGAACATTGGATGACATAAAGGAGAAACTTATAGCGTCTAAAAACAAAGTTAAATGGATTAAAGATTTTGCCGATGAACTGCATACTTCATTTTCTAACATAAAGAAAATGGATAATTCAAATGACAAATACTTGAAGGATTTAAGAAACCTATCAATTCCTGTTTTTGTCTATCCTTTCGTAATAAAAGGTTACAAATTCTTCGGCGACGACAACAAAAAGCTAAATACACTATATCATATTCTTGAGATAGCTGTATTTAGGTATAAGTTAATAAACAGTAGAGCCGACTTAATAAGTAGGCTAAATGAAATTTTGACGGCTTTTAATGGCGACTTGGAAACATTGAGAACTCATTTCAAAGACAAATTTAATGATGCATATTACTGGGGCGATGATAGAATGTACGAATATTTAGACGGCTATATGTACAAAAATAGCGTGCTAAATTATCTGTTGTGGAAATATGAAAACCATATTCAAAATAAAGGCTATGATATTAACAATGGTAATATTGAAGACGAACAGATAGAACATATTTCGCCACAAACACCAACAGATGGCGACCCATTAGCGAGTGGTTATGAAGTCACAAGCGAAAATATTTATGATGAAGATTTTTTAGAGCAGTATTTAAATTGTTTAGGAAATTTGATGCTTATTTCAGGCTCACATAATAAATCAATTGGAAATATAGCTTTCTCTCAAAAATTAAAGTCATACAAAGACAATCCATTACTAAATCAACAAGCGGAAATAAAAAATTATACCGAAGAAGAAAAATGGACTAAAACTTCAATCGGAGATAGACACGAAAATATTTTAGATAATTTTGCTGTAATGAAATGGTCATTTGATAATGTTGCGGTTAATTAACGTGGCATAACATTGTATATAAAAAATAGCGCAAGTCATTGCTAACACTAAGGTTTGGGCGTTTTTGGAAAGTCGCCAAATTTTTAAATTTGACGATTTCAAAGTAAAAAGATAAATAGTAAAATTTAAAAATTCGGCTTGTGTTTATCCGAAAAGAAACAGCTTATTTTCAGCGCTACTTTTCATATACGGAGCCGTTGTAAACCATTTGAATGACCAGATGTCTGAAAGAAAATTTAAAAGTAAAATAGTTCCTTATCAAAACGAATTTAAGAGATTAAAACGTCTTAAAGGAATTGCAGATATTCTTCTTTATTCTGCTGGTATAATTTCAATAGTTGTTCCAATTATAGAAAGATATGAAATTGAATTTCCTACAATTTTTGAATTAATAAAAATTATCAACTTCATTATTATAGTTGCATATTACATTCTTGATGTTGTAATAGAGGTTTTTATAAATCCATCAGTATCCGAATATAGAAGACTAAATTTTATTGATAATTCATTAGGAACAAAATTTTTGGGAAATCGCTCACAACATTATTTTGACAATGACGAAGTCAAAGATGGAATGTATAAGGTTTTAGTCAACGGATTTGAAAACTGCTTTTTCACCTATAGTTTAGCAAAGGCTCAAAGACCAAGTATGGTTTTAAAAAATTCAATATTTGGGTTAATTTTCTTGATAGTGGCGTATTTTGGATTAATACAAAACTCAATTGGACTACCAATAATTCAAATATTTTTATCTTCACTCTTTCTTACCGAATTAATACATCATCTAAATTTTACAGATAGATTGAAAAGTTTATTGAAAAATTATAAAGAGGTTTTTACAGAGTTAGAGAAAATGCCGTACAAAAGACTTGAAGTTGCCAATCCACTAAAACTTTCATTGGAGTATGAAACTCTTCTTGCCTACAATAAGTCTGGTTTAGATGACAAGATTTATGAAAAAAAGAAAGTTCAACTAACAAAAGAGTGGGAAGAAATGAAAAAATTCTATAATATCAGTTAAACTTGGTAAACCAACATTATACTATAGAAACAGTTTTAAAAGGTCATCCTGACAAGGTGTGTGACCAAATTTCTGATGGAATTTTAGATGAATTCTTAAAAAATGATAGCAACACAAAAGCTGGTATTGAATGTTTAGGAGTATCAAATAGTTTAATAATAGCTGGAGAAATAAAATCAAATGCTAAAGTTGATGTAGAAAAAATTGCATCCGAAATTTATAAAAGCATTGGTTATTCTGATAGTTTAGAAATTATCAATAAAATAAACGTACAATCTTATCAATTAAATAAAATTGTTGAAAAAGGGCTTGCTGGAGACCAAGGAGTAATGTATGGATTTGCCTGCAATAAAATTGAGCATAATTTTCTTCCATTTGGAGTTTTAGCAATAAATGATATTGCTCGAAATATTGATGATTACAGGATAAACAAAAAATTGTTTTTACCTGATGGTAAAATTCAAGCAACAATTGAAAATAATAAAATTAAGTCCCTTATAATAAGCCTTCAACATAAAGAAAATTGTGACCTTGATGCTTTAGAAAACAATATCAAAGACTTAATATTAAATGACCAATTCTATAAAAATTCAATCGAAGAATTGATATTTGATAAATCTGATTTTATTCAAGGAGGCTTTATGAATGATACTGGATTGACCGGAAGAAAAATAATCATCGACACTTATTGTGGTTTATCTCAACACGGTGGAGGAGCTTTTTCTGGTAAAGACCCATCAAAAATGGATAGGTCTGCAAGTTATATGTCAAGATTTGTCGCGAAGAACATCGTAGCAAACGAAATGGCTGAAAATTGTACAATTAGTGTTTCTTATGCTTTTGGAAAAGAAGAACCAGTAATGATAGCAGTAAACACAAATAATATTTTCAATAAAAGTCTTACCAATTTCGTTAAAAATGAATTTGACTTTAGACCTAATGCGATTATTGAAAGATTAAACTTAAAAAATATTGAGTATTTGCCCACAGCCTGTTACGGACATTTTTCGAATGAAAATTATGAATGGGAAAAAATAATTGTTTTATAAAAACGGTTTACAACAGCGGTTATAATTCAGCGGGGCTGAATTCATAGCTTGGTAAAAAACACTATATTTAACTTTAAAACTAATCTGACTGGACTTCGACACACAGCTTGCCATCGCTCTGAAACGCACGCACAGCCAAAAAATAGGCTGCGCTTCCCCTCGCCAAAGGCGAGTTAATCGCACGCCATCGCTAAGCTGTCCATCCCCACCGAAATCATAACCGGAGACGTTACAACACATATGAAAAAAAACATCGAGAAAAATTTTACACCCCTTTTGATTGCAATTATTCTCGTGCTTGTTTCAATCGGAATATCTTTGTTTTCTGACACTGCACTTAATTACAGACATTACATCGGATTTACTCTCATATTGATTTCAACAATTTTATATTTTCAGAATAGAAAATGGTACACTTATATTTTTGGACTAACTCTTTTAATCGGAACTGTTTCTCTGATTGATATTTTCTTTATGACTTTTGGAATCACTATCATCTTTTTTCAATTTAATCCGCTACTTCTAATTCTACTCATTGTATTTTTAATGACGAACAAAGGGCTGATTGATAAAATATTTCCGGAAAAGGAAACTACCGAGAAAAGTATTGCGGAGAAGAACGCAGAAAAAGAGAAACGTATTCTAAATTACGAGCAGAAATTCCAGACAAAATCGGAATCGGAATTAAAACGTATTGCGGATGAAAATAGTGATTATGTGATAGAGGCTAAAATTGCATCACGAAATGTTTTAAGTAATAAATACGTGTTGTAACAACGGTTATAATTCAGTGGGGCTGAATTCATAGCTTGGTAAAAAATATTATATTTAACTTTAAAACTAATCTGACTGGACTTCGAACAACAGCTTGCCATTGCTCCGAAACGCACGCACAGCTAAAAAATAGGCTGCGCTTCCCCTCGCCTTTGGCGAGATAATCACGCGCCAACGCTACGCTGCCAATCCCCACCGAAATCATAACCAGAGACGTTAGCCACAAGCTGAAAAAAACTTCAAATTGCAAAACAAACAAGAATACTTAAAAGGAAAATCAGTTTTTATAGTTTCACTGCTAGTGGTTGCTATCACAATTCTTACGGTCTATGCAACTGGAGTAAATTATAATCGTACAATCACTTCAAACTTATATTTATCATTATCAATAATCGGAACAGCACTTTTCCTATTTATGACATACGGCCTTTACAAAGGGATTGGACTAACTGATAATTTCCCCAAGTTTAGAAAATTTAGAGACGATGATATGTTCGGTAATATTACACCTGATTTTAATTCTCCTTCCGTTGATGTAGGAGAAGGTATTGGTGGATTTATTTTATCTTTATTGCTTTGGATTGGTATGACAATTTTGATAATCGTTTTACTAATACTTCTCGAAGCTGTATTCTGGTTTTCAATTTTTATAATTTTAGCTACACTTTATTGGATTTTTTTTAGAGCAATGAAATTTGTTTTTTCAAAATCAAAAATTACCAAAGGTGATATCGGAATTTCATCTATTTATTCGCTGACATATACAGCTTTATATCTAGGATGGATTTACGGAATAGTTTATCTGAGTGAAATTTTGAGCTGAAAAAAGCCAGTGGCTAACACAGGTTATAATTCAGTGGGGCTGAATTCATAGCTTGAAAATTAATCTTATATTTAAACTTTAAAACTAATCTGACTGGATTTCGATAAAACAGCTTGCCACTGCTCCGAAACGCACGCACAGCCAAAAAACAGGCTGCGCTTCCCCTCGCTAACGCGAGTTAATCACGCGCCAACGCAAAGCTGTCAATCCCCACCGAAACCATAACCAGAGACGTTGTACGCAATATGGGAAAAACGATAATCATCATTGGAGTAATCATCTTTCTAATATTGATTTTTAGTTACGTTCAAAATAAACGGAATGATAAAAAGTTGCGTAAATTGAACAAAAGTCGACCGAAAATAACTCGAACGGAATATATAAACCGCCTTGTGAAAAGCGGATTTGAAAAGCGACACGTTGAAGTCGTTCACGACGAAATTCGAGAGTTTATTCAAATGGATGATTTTTCAATTTACCCAGAAGATGATATCCATAAAATATATGGGGTTGAAAATTTAGATGATATTGAACTGATTGACAATGTTTGTGAAAAACTGAATTTGAGAAAAGCGGAGCAGAAAGACTGTGACGAATTGAATAAAAGTGTGGAAATATTTAATGCGAAATATATTTTGACTTTGACTAAACGTTTAGCGGTATAAAATACTGCGTACAACATTGGTTATAATTCAGCGGGGCTGAATTCATAGCTTGGTAATTAATCTTATATTTAAACTTTAAAACTAATCTGAAAGAATTGGGCAAGCAGCTTGCCATTGCTCCGAAACGCACGCACAGCCGTAAAACGGGCTGCGCTTCCCCTCGCCTTTGGCGAGTTAATCGCGCGCCAACGCTAAGCTGCCAATCCCCACCGAAATCATAACCGGAGACGTTGTGCGCAATTTCAAGATTCGACCGAATGATAAAAAAATGTATAAATCGAAAATTAATATTTCTTAAATTGAAAAAGCAACTTGTTAGACCTCTTTTAGATTATGAAAAAAAAATCTTAAAAACAGCAAAACATAAGAATTTTAAACAAACAGTTGAATGCTTGCAAAAACTAGCTTTAGGTGGTAAATATGAAATTCAACTTTCATTTAATACTTCGGATAAAAAAGCAGTTCAACAAAATTTTCCAATTGAGATTATAAATAACAGAGAACAAGGATTACCATTTCAAATTAAAGTTGAAAAACTTCTAAATATTGGAGGTGTATTACATAAAGAGAGTTATGGATTAAACAAAGCTCTAACTATCATTCAAGACGGAAAATCGTTTTATACCAAAAAAGAATCCGTAAGTAATTTTAAAACAGAATATCCGAAAAAACCTCAATATCTAAATGGAACACTAAATAACCTAAAAACATTTAGTGAAAGCCCAAAACCTAGTTATACAAGAATTGTTATTCAGACAAATGATACTGAATTTACTTATCCAACAGAAATTTTAGAATTCAAAAAAAATCGTTTAAAGTTCGATTATGAGACTTGGCATCTACAAAAGTCATTAATAGGATTACCATTTCCATCGACTAAAGGAATGTTTGTCAATGTTGAAATAAATGGAAATAAATTTGATTTTTATGGTATTGAACCAATGAATTCAATGATAATCGATTCGGTTAATAAAATAGCATTAGATGATTTCAAAAAATACTCATATATAATTAGATTATGCTTTGCTTTTTTATCCGGTAAATTTTACAAAGAAGAAGTGGTTTATGCTTTATCAAATACAGAAAATTTTGAAACAATCGATGAGTATGAATATGTTTTAGAATCACCTTCTATTATTTCTAAAAATCAAATAGTTAACCCTACATTTTTCTTTCAAACCTTCAAAGACAGAAGTGAACAGGAACAAAAGGATTTGGAAAAACATCACAAAATGTTTGATTCAAATTTATTTTCGTCATTCTGCGAAAAAGTTTTGAATCATCCTGAATTATTGCGTACAATAGAACTTATAATTACTGCTGGTAATTTATCTGATTCAATTCAAAAAGGAGCACTTTATTCGGTAGCCATAGAAACTCTTACAGAGTTTTTAAAAGATTTAAATCAAGAAGTATTTAAACCAATCCAAGACAAACCAACCGCCAAAAGTTTCAGAAAAGAACAAATAGCTCTTTTAGAAACTTATAAAACTAAAATTGACCCTAAAGGATTTGACATTCTTGCTACTAAAATTAATAATTTAAATAGTCCTACAAATAAGGATAAACTAATAAAACCATTTGAGTTATATGGAATTACTCTTAATCAAGATGATTTAGAAGTATTAGACCAGCGAAACGCTTACTTACACGGTGGAATACCAATTGATTCAAGTTGGGAAGCTGAATTAGAAGCTAATGCTCTGAAACTTCACAACCTTTTAAATCTTTTAATATTAAATTTTATAGGTTATAAAGGACATTACATAAATTTATCTGGATGGTATCTTATGCAAGTAAATGAAGTACAAGATATTTTCAAAAATGTAGATTTTGAAGAAATAAAGCGTATTACCGAAAAAGTTAATTCTGGAAATGCTAAAGATTTAAACATTCCAGACGCTAGAAAAAAAATTGAAAATTATGAAAAGTTTTTAAAGTCAGTACAAGGAACGAGTAACATAATTGGAATAATAGAATAAAAAAAACTGCGCACAACAACGTTTATAAAACATAGCTATTATAGGCTTTACGAGGGGTTTTCATATATTTACAAAGTACGCCAAATTTTTTATTTGGTTATATTTATAAAAGAAAATTAAACAAAAAAATAAAAAATTCGGCTCGTGCTATATCCGAAAAATTAGCGTTTATTTATACGCTACGTTTCATACACAAGACCGTTGTAGGTAATTTAAACAAACTGTGATAATACGAAAGGAAATAAAAAACGACAATGAACTTTACTTGTATTTCAATGGAAAATTGATTTACAAAAGATGGCTGAATTTAGGCTATGGAAAAGTTTTTGACACTCACGCTTTCGGAAAATATACTGATTATAGCATTACTGATTTTGACCTTGACGAAACGCCTGAATTGATTCACGTTAAAGCAAAATTAAAAATCATTTCGACAGAAAATGGCGGAAGAAAAACTGGGATAAAAAGTGGATACAGACCAAACCACGTTTTTGAATACCAAACAAATGGACAATTCAAATATGCATATATGGGAGATATTCAATTTGACCAGAATGAATGGATTATGCCTGGAGAAACTAAAGAAGTTTTAGTCCGATTTTTATCGAGACAACCGATTGATGAATATATGGATATCGGAAGAAAATGGTGGATTCACGAAGGACCAAATAAAATTGGAGAGGCAGAAATAATTGGAATTGAATTACCAAAATCTGAATGAAAAAATTATTTAAATATTTAAAGGTTTTGGTTTTAATCGTTGTGATTAATCAAATCATCATTTTTATTTCTAACGACTCAATTCGAAACGGATGGTGGAAAAGCAACAGCGAAAACCGATTTAATGAACACGACTTTCTGGAATTTGATTCAAATCTGAACTGGAATATTATTACGGAAAAAGGAAAGAAAAGCGGAATTGTACAATTATACATCGGAAAAAAATTATTGATATCTAATCTGACATTGACGGAATGGTATTTATATGAAAATAAAGGATAAAAACTACCTACAACAACGTGTATAATTAATTGCTTTGGTCGTTGCCTATTTGGAAAATTCCTTCGGAATTTTCTCGCGTTCGTTTTTGTTTACTAAATTAGTTGCTGAAACACGCAACTAACCATACACAAACACGTTAGCTAACATTTGAGAATGAACAAACCGACAATATTTTTACTTCTGATTTTAACGCTGTTTAGTTGTCAAAAAAACGTTGAACGGATTGACATTTCGAATACTTTACGAGGGAATACCTTTGTTATGACCTCAATCGGAGAAAAGGACACTTTGACTATCGATTTTAAGGACTCAACCTATACTGTTTTTGAATATAGCGACAAGAATTTACCTTGGAGAATTGCATCTTTTGAAAATAACGACTTATTGGTTTTTGACAGAAGAGTAATTGCAATCAAGCAGATTGACAAGAATACTCTCAAAGGGCTTTTGATTTCCGAAAAGGACTATGAAATAACCCTTGAGAAAAGTAAAATTCAATGGAATAAAGAGTTACTGAATGGAATTTGGATTGAGGAGAAAAATTATGATTTGTTCTTTAATGACAGTATAGTAAAACCGCCACCGCCACCTGCGCCACCAGGAATATCTGAAAGTGATTTTCAATATCCGCCTTTTTATGAAATTAAAGGCGATACTATTTCTGCATCATATTTTTATCAAGTATCCAAATCTGGAATTGACATCAGTAATTCAACAGAATTCTTAACTCTGGAATTACAAAGTGATTTGGACAAGGTTGAGAAACTATGGAAAATTAAAAAGCTGACCGACAGTATAATGATTATCGACAGAACTATAGAAAAGGAAAATAAAAAGTTTAGTTACTTAACGATAACTGAAGAAAATATAAAACTGATTAAAAAACGTTAGCTAACACAGGTTATAATTCAGTGGGGCTGAAATCATAGCTTGATAATTAATCTTATATTTAAACAAAAAAACTAATCTGACTGGATTTCGAACAACAGCTTGCCATTGCGCTTCCGAAACGCACGCACAGCCAAAAAATAGGCTGCGCTTCCCCTCGCTAACTCGAGATAATCACGCGCCAACGCAAAGCTGTCAATCCCCACCGAAATCATAACCAGAGACGTTGGCAACAATATAAATGACCGTAGAACAAGAAAAATTTATAAACTATTATAAAGAAGAAAGGAATAATTTTAGAGATCCAGAAATATTCTTTGACGAAAATGTATTATCTATATGTCCGAGAAAGATTAATAAGTTGAATATAATCGGAGATTTGTTTTTAGTCATTATAATACCGCTAATTGTTTGTTTTCTTCTTATTAAAATTCCTTTTCCTTTTTCAATGCAATTATTCCTAATTGGAATAGCTTTAATATGGGTGATTTTTACTTTAAATGAAAGAATTAACCGAATTAAACTAAACAATAACATTCGGATTGACTCCGAAAATGGATTACTCACAATTACACCAATTGATTATTTTAGGAAAAACATATTAAAGAAAGATAGTTTAACTTTTTCTTATAATTCTATTAAGGGAATAGAAACGAAACGGAGAAAGTTTGACAAACTTAATGCTGGAATTAGGATAATAATTAATTCAGAAAATGGTAAAATAAATCTGATTGATATTTGGACTAAATCTTTTGGGGAAAAACTATCTGAATTAATATCTGAGTTGACAAAAAAAATCTGAACTAATATACTGTAGCCAACATCGGTTATAATTAAGTGGGGCTGAAATCATAACTTGACAATTAATCTTATATTTAAACCTTAAAACTAATCTGACTGGATTTCGATACACAGCTTGCCACCGCTCCGAAACGCACGCACAGCCAAAAAATAGGCTGCGCTTCCCCTCGCCAAAGGCGAGTTAATCGCACGCCAACGCAAAGCTGTCCATCCCCACCGAAATCATAACCGGAGACGTTAGCCACAATATTGAAAAAAATATGATGAAAACACAAATATTCTTTATTGCATTAATATTTTCAATTTCCAACTTTACGTTTGCCCAAACTGACAAAGAAAAAGCTCTTGATTTAGGACGTAATGCAATTAAACTAATGGATGAAGGTGAATTAGACAAATCAATTGATTTGTTAGAACAAGCCCAAAAGTTAGATGTAGAACGAATAGATTATCCATACGAAATTGCCTACGCTTATTACAAGAAAAAAGACTATGCAAAATCGATTAAGATTTTAAACACTATAACTGAACACAAGGACGTTACCGATAATATTTATCAATTACTCGGAAATGCGTATGATTTAACTGGAAATCCAGAAGTAGCCTTGTCAACTTACAAGAGAGGAATGGTGAAATTCCCTAATTCAGGAAAGTTCCATTTAGAAAGTGGTAGTATAAAATTTCATAATAAAGAATATAATGAGGCGATTGATTTTTGGGAAGATGGTATAAAAGTTAATCCAAATTATTCATCAAATTATTACAGGCTATCAAAAGTATTTTCATTAACGGAGGAACGAATTTGGACTTTACTTTATGGCGAGATGTTTATATTATTGGAGCCAAACACTCAAAGGACTGAAGAGATAAGCAAATTACTTTTTGAAAATTATCAAGAAAGTTATGAAGTCCAATCTGATACAACTGGCGAATTTCATCTTACCGAAAAAGGATTTCAAATTGTAATTGAAGATAAGAAAGATATGCGAAAATTGAAAAAAGGTAGCGGTTTACCATTTGAGGGAACTTTTGCAACAGCCTTTGCTTTTTCCGCTATCGATTTTCAAAATAACATAAACCTTTCAACAATTTATAACGCTCGAAAAAACTTTTTAGATTTTTGGTTTAATGAGAAAAAGTTTCACAAAGATTATCCAAATAAATTGCTTGACCACCAACTTAAAATTGAGGAAAACGGATTTTTAGAAACGTACACTTATTGGATTTTATCACAAGGCAGTCCAACTGATTATCAAGAATGGTATGCTAATAAAGAGCAGAATTTTTCTGATTTTGCCAATTGGTTTAATGAGAACAGAATTGAAATCAAGGAAAAAGATTTTTATTCGAGAAAAGATTACTGATAAAATACTGTGGCTAACAACGGTTATAATCCAGTGGGGCTGAATTCATGACTTGAGAATTAATCTTATATTTAAACTTAAAAACTTATCTGACTGGATTTCGACAAACAGCTTGCCATTGCTCCGAAACGCACGCACAGCCAAAAAATAGGCTGCGCTTCCCCTCGCTAACGCGAGATAATCACACGCCAACGCTAAGCTGTCAATCCCCACCGAAATCATAACCAGAGACGTTAGCTGTAATATGGAAAAACACGAATTATTTATTGAAACTTTAAATGACTTAGAACTAAAAATACATTCTGATAAACCTTATCAAATTTTAAAATCATCCGAAATTATTAGATCATTATTATTTGATACGACTGGTCCTCTTGTAGATAAAATTAATAGAGAATTTAAATTAAAAATTGAATTTGAATATCGAGATACTAAAATGCGTTCTGAATCTAGCCCTAGTTTAATACCTAAGCCAACTACATACATAGTCGCTGACGGCTTCTATCCTCCAGACGGAATACCGAATGCAAAGAGTGTTAAAACTAAAAAAGATCAGTTTTTTAAAGCATTATTAATTTATCACAATGATACAATTTATACAGTAAAAGATATCTTAAACTTTGCACTCTACAATCTTGGCGGAACACATCACGCAGAACCAAATACAGAAAGTGAGACCAATCTTGCCGAATTAAACGATTTATTTCTAGGAAATATTAATTCAATTATATTCCAAACAAGAGCTATTGGAAAAGTTGTAATTAAAGCATTATCAGAATTAAAAAATGAAGTGGAAAAAAAATACTACAGCTAACAACGATATAATTCAGTGGGGCTGAAATCATAACTTGGTAATTAATCTTTATATTTAAACTTTAAAACTAATCTGACTTGATTTCGACACACAGCTTGCCATCGCTCCGAAACGCACGCACAGCCAAAAAATAGGCTGCGCTTCCCCTCGCTAACGCGAGTTTATCACTCGCCAAGGCAAAGCTGTCAATCCCCACCGAAATCATAACCAGAGACGTTGTGTGTCATTTAAGAAACAATGAGAAAACATTTAATAATCTTACTTCTAATTTTGACTTCTTGCAATTCTGACAAGATTGACAAAGCGGAATATAATGACTTTTCGGACATTGAAATTCGATTTAGAACTGGAGATGAAAGAATTGAATTTTACTCAATGGACATTTTTAAAAGCGGAGAAAAAATAAAAGCAATTAAAAAAAGTCCTTTTTATTATTATGGTTCTGGAACTGACTCAACTTGGACAACTGAAATCGGAAAATCTGACTTAAAATTAATAACTGAATTTATTGAAAAAGCAAAAACAATAAAAGACACTTGTTCATTCAATTCATCATCCATTGACTATTATGACATCAAAACAAATGGAATAGAAATTAAAATCGTTGGGAACTGTGAATGGAATGGAATTGACTACGATAGTTTGGAAAGTAAAATATTCAAACACAAGTTTATTGAATTAGAAAAAAAACGAGAAATAGTAGCTGATTCTTTGGCTAGCGGTTTTAATGGAATTTGGGAAGTTTCTGGATGGGAAAATGGAGTTTTAAAAAATCGTAATCTGGTTCTAACAAGAACAACTGAAAACAAACCAAAAAGTAACGGAATCTATCGCTGGACTTTTGACAAAGAAAACAACTCGGATTTTAAAAAGAATTTGGATATTGACGAGGGAAGTACGCTTATTGAAATAAGAGGTTCGATGTATAGAGTTTTGGACATTAAAACGGACAGAATTGAATTAAAATATTTATGGTAAAAAAAACGCCACACAACAACGGTTATAATTCAGCGGGGCTGAAATCATAGCTTGATAATTAATCTTATATTTAAACATTAAACTAATCTGACTGGATTTCGACACACAGCTTGCCATTGCTCCGAAACGCACGCACAGCCGTAAAACGGGCTGCGCTTCCCCTCGCCTTGCCTCCTTCGCCGAAGTGGCTCGGCTACGAAGGCCGAATGGCGAGATAATCACGCGCCAACGCAAAGCTGCCAATCCCCACCGAAATCATAACCGGAGACGTTGTGCGTCATATGACAAACGACTCTAAAAAAGAAAAACGGGAAAGCTGAAAACCGATTAGAGTAAGCATTAAGACTAAAAATAACCAATTATGAAATCAACTTTTAAATTTCTAGTTACTTTGATTTGCCTTACGGTATTTTCAACTACTTCAGTTCTCGGACAAATAACTGAAGAACAAAAACTTTTATACAAAACAGGAAATCCAGCGGATTGGCCTAAAGAACAAGATGCTGTAGTTTCTGCATCGAAAAATCATAAGATTTTGTTGGAAAATGACAAAGTAAGAGTTTTGGAAGTAACAATTGCCCCAAACGAATTAGAAGCTGTTCATCATCATCAGTGGCCGAGTGTACTTTATATTATGGAAGGGGGAGATTTTATTGACCGTGATGGAGAAGGAAATGTAATTATGGATTCTCGCAAAATACCGGAACCACTTACTTTCCCTTTGACAATGTATAAAAAACCAGAAGCACCTCACTCTGTAGAAAATTTGAGTGACACTATAACAATACGACTGATTAGAGTGGAAATGAAACAATAAAAGTTTTATGTTGAAAAAAATACGAACGCACAACAACTGTTATAATTCAGTACGGCTGAATTCGTAGCTTGGAGGTTTTTGTTTACATTTAACTCTTAAACTAAATCTGACTGTTCTTCGGTCGACAGCTTGCCGAAGCTTCCGAAACGCATGCTTCCTTCTAGAATAACTTTAGAAGTTACAAAGCCGTTGCGCTTCCAGACGCTAAAGCTGTCAATCCGTACCGAAATCATAACAGGAGACGTTGGCTCAAATTTGAATTTATGAATAGAAAAATAATAACAACCACACTAATTGCATTTATCTGTTTAACTATCAACGCACAGGATAAATTTAAAATCACAAGAGAAAATAAAACTTCAGAACACGAATTAGGAATTAACAAATATTCTTTTATACATCATTTATGTCCAGATTCCTTCTTTATGACCGAATTGTATAAGAATTACGATTATGAAGAGATGACTTCAATTTTACGAGAAGTTTATGACGGAGTAACATACAAGGACAAAGTTCAAGTGAATTTTAAAGAAGTAAAACCAGCACCTGCAAAAATCACTTACTCTATCAAAGAGATTGAGGATAAAGAGAAAATTTTTATAATGTTTACAAATTTTAGTAATGCTACTCGACAATTTGAAAAGAAGCCTGATCCAAAAGACCAATTAGCAAGGTGGTATTTTCTTAAAAATGATCGCCTTATCTATCGTAAAGATTTATTTACACCAGAAACTGAAGAACTCAAACTTAAATCTGACAGAAAATCTGACATCATAAAATACTATATTTTTGATGACAACTCTGATAATGACTCGCAGATAAAACCAATGATTGATGAAATTTTGGCATCTGATGATAATGGACCAGACAACTATTTTACTCAGATTTATCAGATTCAATATTATCTAATGAACGGACAAATTCAAGAAGCTGAAAAAGCACTACATAGTCTTGAGGATTATTTTTATCTAAACACTGAAATTCCTAGAAATCAAAAAATATATTTGAATATGGTAAAAGCTGAGTTTGAAGTTATGAATAGAATGTAAACTTGAGCCAACATTGGTTATAATTCAGTGGGGCCTGAAATCATAGCTTGATAATTAATCTTATATTTAAACCTTAAAACTAATCTGACTGGATTTCGATACACAGCTTGCCATTGCGCTTCCGAAACGCACGCACAGCCAAAAAACAGGCTGCGCTTCCCCTCGCCTTTGGCGAGATAATCACGCGCCTCCGCAAAGCTGTCAATCCCCACCGAAATCATAACCAGAGACGTTGTAAGCAATTTTGAAGAAAAATTTCGGCTACATATTATTCGTATTCCTGATAAGCATTTCTTGTCAAGAAATTGATAATCAAATGAAATCTGATGATCAAATTTCAGGTAAAATAGAAAGTAAATTTTCATCCAATAAAGAAATTATTGATTTCAAGATTCTTGATAGTTTTGAGTGGGACGAAATGATGATTTTAGGACCCTACGCTGATGTTGAAAAAATTCAAAAATTTTGGAGATTAGATTTATCAAAAATTGAGCGTCACCTAATTAAGTCTGAGGATGGAATTAACTTGATAATCTTTTTTAAGGACAGCGAATTAATAAAAATAGCTGAAGTTTCAAGAGGGATTGGTGATTTTCAAAATTTAGAAATTTTAATTCCTAAAAGTCGAACAAAATTTTTAAAAGAAGATAATGGAATAACACTCGTAAATGACAACTTGAATAAATACTCTTTCTATCGCGATATAACGATTTTTCCAAAATTTAAAGATTTTCAGAAAAAGAGAGGTTTGTTATTAAACCATTTAAATAATTCAAACAGTAATAAGGGACTCCAGTATATTAAAAACGATAGTATCCATATATTAATTTTAGAAAGGATCATAAGAATAAATGAATGGAAAGTTGCATATGAACTATTAGATACTGTCAAGCTGGTAAACAATAATAAATTGAAAATAGGCTTTGGATATTGCGAGAGAATTAACCCTTCTGATGATGAAACAATTTTCGCGTTTTCAATAATTAATGATAGTGCTTTTTTCAAAACTCAATTAAAATCTTGGAGAATTGATTTTGATATTAACAAATTAGTAGAAATACAAGAAACTGAATTAAAATGTGTGAATGATGAGTTTCAGAATGATCCATAAAAAAACTGCTTACAACAACGGTTATAATTCAGCGGGGCTGAAATCATAGCTTGATAATTAATCTTATATTTAAACCTTAAAACTAATCTGACTGGATTTCGAAAAACAGCTTGCCATCGCTCCGAAACGCACGCACAGCCAAAAAATAGGCTGCGATTCCCCTCGCTAAAGGCGAGTTAATCGCGCGCCAACGCAACGCTGTCCATCCCCACCGAAATCATAACCGTAGACGTTATAAAATATTTCATAGGGAGCATTCTTTAGCTACTCCTGAAAAAGTAATCTGATATTCTTTGGTAAGCTTCTACTCTACTACTTGCCGAAAGAAATACAATTCTTCGGAACTTTCTTTTTATTCGGAACTACGCCGAGAGATATGCAAAAAAAGTTCATTTGGAATACAAACATTATATAACAACTGTTATAATTTAGTACGGCTGAAATCATAGCTTGTAATATTTTGTTTACATTTAGCTCTTAAACTAAAACCGAATGGTCTTCGATTCGCAGCTGCCGAAACTTCCGAAACTCACGCACATCCGTGAAACGGAATGTGCTTCCCCTCGCCCTTGGCGAGATAATCACACGCCAACGCTACGCTGCCAATCCGTACCAAAATCATAACAGAAGACGTTAGCTACAATTTTCGAAATGACGAAATACATCCAAATTTTCATAGTTTTTTTAACCCTATCTGCTTGCGGACAAAAAGCAACTGAAATGAAAACACCAGAAAATGCTAATGAACTGTTTGCGGAATTCATTGCAAAGAAAAAATTTGTTGCACTACCATATCCGAATCATTATCCTGGACTCGCAGATGAAAAAGTGAGACCAATTTTAACAGAGAAAATCAACCAAATTGCATATGACTTTAAAAACGTTGCGGAATCTGAAAAACCGACTGACAAGGATTATCAAGAACAGATCGGAATTGGACTTTCAAAATTTAGAGAAAACTATCTGGAGTTAGATACCGAAGACCGAGAAATGGTTTGTGTTTATATTGAGCAATTAATGGATATTGTAGGACTGGAAAGCTCGAATGGACAGTTAAATAAATTTATGTACGGATTTGACCCAATGGAAATGGCAAAAGAGGAAAAGTGGACAGATAAACACGGAAATGTATTTATCCAAAAGGGAAATGAAGTTTCCATAATTCCAGCGAAATACGAGAAAACTGGGAAAACTTACAAGGTGTTTATTTTCAATGAAACTTTAAATGAAATTCAAGTTTCAGAAAGACTTAAAATACAAGCGAACGAATTCAAAGTTTTCAATATGGTCGATACAGATACGCTTGAGTTAAACAATGGCGTAAAATTCATGTTTGGAGAAACCTATGGTCTTGAAATAGAAGACAAAAAATCACAAGTTAGCGGACTTGGAGGTGAATTTTTAGTGAAATACGGAGTTCCTGATGAAGTGGAATGGGCTTTTGTGATTGTTCCAGAAGGCGAAGGAGATTAATAAATAACAAACTGTAGCTAACAACGTATATAGCACATACCTCTTTATACACCAAAATTTATCTATCTTTAAACTAGATAAATTTCGTGTATCTCACTCAGCCGAAGAACGGTACGTGCCATATACGAGGACGTTGCCACACATTTCAGCAAAAACAACACTAAAGTTCTTAATTGTACAGACAAATTAAAAATATCTGTTTTTGAAATTTGACGATTTTGCTAATTAAACATACGGACAACAATAGGTAAAAACTATTGCATTCGTTTTTTTCATATATTTGTACTATAACACTATTCAATATGAAAACAGCTTTTGAGGAATTACAAGAAGAATTTAAAAAAATTAAAAATGAACTTTGGGAAGAAGAAAAATTAAAATTTCCATCTCATCATACATTAAAGCAAAGTGCCGATAAAATAATTGACCTGCTCAAAAACACTAAAATAGAAGATGAAGAATTTAGTATCTGGTCTTCTTGGCGGCGAAGATATTTAGACATCTTTAAAGCAGATTTAGTAGGAGAATTATATCACGATTACGATAAAAGGAACAAAAGGTACCGAAATAAATGGTTGAGAGAGAAAGAAAAAATGACATCTTTATTTTCCGATTTCTACATTAAGTTCTATTCAATAAAAAAAGTCTGAAATAAAACGTGAGGCAACAGCGGTTATAATTCAGTGGGGCTGAATTCATAGCTTGATAATTATCATATTATATTTAAACATTAAAACTAATCTGACTGGATTTCGACATACAGCTTGCCATGCTTCCGAAACTCACGCGCATCCGTGAAACGGGCTGCGCTTCCCCTCGCTAAAGCGAGATAATCACGCGCCAACGCAAAGCTGTCAATCCCCACCGAAATCATAACCGGAGACGTTGCCAGCAATTTGAGAAAACCGAAATCTATGATAAAAAAAGTAATAGTTGGAATTCTAACAATCGGAATATTTGGTTGCAATTCTGACCAAAAGAAAAACAATTCGAATGAAACCTATCCAGACATTAATATTGTAGGTGCAATGAAAAATGTTATGTGGAAAGGAGAATTAAGTGGAACTATTAAACTTGATACTATTACTAATAAAAAAGGGCTTTATGGACTTGGACCAGAAAGCTATCTAACTGGAGAATTACTTATCAATAATGGACAAAGTTATGTTTCAAAAGTCACATCTGATTCAACTATGACAGTTGAAAAAACATTTGATGTCTCAGCACCTTTTTTAGTTTATGCTAACGTAACTGAATGGAACGAAATAGAATTAGCCTCAAATATTAAGTCAATTAAAGACCTTGAAAGATTAGTAGATGAAAAGACGACTGAATTTAAAAGACCTTTTGCCTTCAAATTAATAGGGAAAATTTCAAAAGGAGTTATTCATATTCAAAATTTACCACAAGGAACAAAAGTTTCATCACCAAAAGAAGCTCATCAAGGACAAACTAATTACGAACTGAAAGATGAAGAAGCAACGATAATTGGATTTTTCTCTACAGAACACAAGGGAGTTTTCACGCATCACGACTCAAATATTCATTTACACTTAATAACTAAAGACGAAAGTAAAATGGGACATTTGGACGAGCTAGAAATTGAGAATATGAAATTGTATTTACCGAAAAAATAAAAACTGCTGGCAACATTGGTTATAATTCAGTGGGGCTGAAATCATAGCTTGATAATTAATCTTATATTTAACCTTTAAAACTAATCTGACTGGATTTCGATACACAGCTTGCCATCGCTCCGAAACGCACGCACAGCCGTAAAACGGGCTGCGCTTCCCCTCGCCAAAGGCGAGTTAATCGCACGCCAACGCAAAGCTGTCCATCCCCACCGAAATCATAACCGTAGACGTTAGCCATAATCCATGCAAAAACATAAAACAAGATTTGTAACTCCAAAATTTACAATTTTCATACTGATTGTTGGATTTGTTTTTTTTATTTTGGGAATTGCTTTTTTGTTTAGATTTGATTCGAAAATTGGAGGAATTATACTTGTAATTTTAGGAATTTATCTAGGTTTCTCTCATAATGGAATTGATATAGATATTACTAATAATAGATTTAGAAAATTTACAAGTCATTTCGGAATTAAAACTGGAGATTGGAAAAATTTTAAATATTATCCATACTTAAGTCTTTTGACCATTAATCAAAAACAAACAACTTATAGTTATACTAACGCACAAAACACAACAAAATTTATTGTTTATAGAATTTACTTGTTAAATAAAAAACACACTGAAAAAATTCTGATTAGAGAATTTAGGAGCAAGTCAAAAGCTGACAAAGAAATAGCTGAATTGGAAAATGAGCTAAATCTAAAAATTGATGTTTACAGTCCTGATTTTAGCTGAGACTATGGCTAACAACGGTTCATAATTCAGTGGGGCTGAATTCATGGCTTGGTAAAAAACATTATATTTAAAAATTAAAACTAATCTGACTGGATTTCGATACACAGCTTGCCATCGCTCCGAAACGCACGCACAGCCAAAAAACAGGCTGCGCTTCCCCTCGCCAAGGGCGAGTTAATCGCGCGCCAACGCTAAGCTGTCCATCCCCACCGAAATCATAACCGGAGACGTTAGGCAACATTTGGTTAAAATTTTTCTTCAATTAAAAATTTTTACTTACTTTTGACGTTAGTAACGTAAATCAAAACTATGATTGTATCCTTTGGCTCGAAAGAAACTGAACAAATATGGAATGCTATTCGAGTTAAAAAAATGCCGGTTGAAATACAGAATATTGGACGCCGTAAACTGAGAATGTTGAATAACTCACAAGATATAGGTGATTTACGTATTCCTCCATCAAACCGACTTGAAAAATTGAGTGGGAATTTAAACGGATTTTATAGCATTCGAATTAACAAGCAATGGCGAATAATATTTCAATGGAACAAAGGAAACGCATCCGAAGTAGAAATAATCGATTATCATTAAAAATAACAATATGGAAAAGTTAGCAAATATACATCCAGGAGAAATTTTACGTTATGAATTTCTTGAACCTCTTGAAATTACGGCTTACCGTCTTTCTAAAGATTTAAAAATTCCACAAACCCGTATTTCAGAAATTGTAAAAGGTAATCGTAGAATTACAGCAGATACTGCTTTACGATTGAGTAAATATTTTGGAAATTCAGCTAAGTTTTGGTTGGGAATTCAAGATGACTATGACATTGAAGAAGAAAAAGAGAACAAAGAGCAAGAGCTGAATGAAATTAAGCATTACGAGAATAAAAACGTTGCCTAACAGCGGTTATAATTCAGCGGGGCTGAATTCATAGCTTGATAATTAATCTTATATTTAAACTTTAAAACTAATCTGACTGGATTTCGACACACAGCTTGCCATTGCTCCGAAACGCACGCACAGCCAAAAAATAGGCTGCGCTTCCCCTCGCCAAAGGCGAGTTAATCGCACGCCAACGCAACGCTGTCCATCCCCACCGAAATCATAACCGGAGACGTTGTGGTGCATTTGAGAAAAAGATTGCGAAATAGAAAATTAAGTGAAAGCTGAAATAGTAAATCAACCATACTCAGGCGAATTTGAAGAGCGAATATATGATATCGAAAGCGTGTGGAATTCGCAATCTTGGACTTGGATAAAATTTACGAATGAATACGGAACTCAAATTGTCGGACAATTTCGCGGATATCCAAAAGATGTTAAAGTTTCAAATCAACGGGATGAAATTATCGTTCTGACCTCTGACTATGCTTTCCGGCTAAACGCATCGAATTTGAATATTATCGAAACCGAAGACCAACCACAATATGCAAACTTAGAAGTTACGCCCAACGGAACTTTCATTTTATCTGAATTTTCGGACGTATGCAAACTGACAAACTCGTTAAAAGACTTAAAAGTTATCAAAAGTCCTTTCGAGATGGATATGATTGATTTAAAGGTTGGGACGGGAATAAATTACAATTTGAATGTGAAGAAATGGGAAGATGGGAAAGACAAGAAAAAATGGAATTGAATATAGCTGATTGGACAATAAAAGTGAAGAAAAACGCACCACAACAACGGCTATAAGTAATGCGGGATTAGGTGCTTAATCGAGGAGAAATTGCTAATTTGCAATGACCGCCAAAACCTTGTTTTGGCTTTTTAAAATAAATAAGATAAAAAACCAGAAAACAAGGTTTTGGCTCTGTGCTCAACCGAAAGGAAAGTGCGTGTTTGCGCCCGCACTACTCATAGCCATGACCGTTGCCCACAATTATGAAAAAAATCCTGATAACTTTCATATTAACCTTTCAAATTGGAATTTTGATTGCTCAAAAAAGTCAGTCTGAATTATTATTAGGAACGTGGAGATTTGAAAAAGAACTTGATTTGAGAAATAATGCTGAAAAATCAAAATATGAAGAAATACCTTGGTGTCCATACGAAACTGAAAGCGGAACTGGATATCCTGATTTGACTTTTAAAAAAGATAATTTATTTGAAAGATACTTCACAAAAGAACATATCGAGTACGGAAAATGGGAAATTAAGAATAATGAAATTCTAATTTATAGATTAATTCAAAAAGAAAAAGCAAAAAAAAGTTTTGAATTCACAAAAAGACTTTTGAAAAGAAAACTTATTTTTAAAGGAACTGATGGGAATTATTATTTCAAACCTCATAAATTGAAAATTAAAAATCTTTTGAAAAACAAAGCAGAATTTGGGAATAATAAAGAATTTGAAATTTATAAACGAATAAAATAAAAGTGGGCAACAACGGTTATAATTCAGCGGGGCTGAATTCATAGCTTAATAATTAATCTTATATTTAAACTTTAAAACTAATCTGACTGGATTTCGACACATAGCTTGCCATTGCTCCGAAACGCACGCACAGCCAAAAATAGGCTACGCTTCACCTCGCCTTTGGCGAGATAATCACGCGCCAACGCTAAGCTGCCAATCCCCTCCGAAATCATAACCAGAGACGTTGTGGTGCATTTGAAAAAAAATCCGAACTTAAACGAAAATATTAAATATGAACGAAATTATTTGCCCAAATTGTGACAAAGCATTTAAAGTTGATGAAGCTGGGTTTGCTGATATTGTAAAACAAGTTCGTGATAATCAATTTGAAGAAGAACTAAACAAGCGACTTACAATTGCTGAACAACAGAAACAAAGTGCTGTTGAACTTGCTATTGAAAAAACTAAAAGTTCACTGCAAGAACAACTTTCAAGAAAAGAAAACGAGATAACACAGCTAAAAGCAAATAGTAAGAGTGAATTAATAGAAAAATTAGCCGAAAAAGATAATGAATTGTCTGATTTAAAATCCAAAGTTGAAAATTTTGAAACTGTAAAAGAATTGGCAGTATCGAAAGCAACTAAAGAAATTGAAAAGCAACGCGACAATCTAGAAAATGATATAAAAACTAAAGAATTAGAAAAAGAAAATCTTAAAAATTCATTAGAGCAAAAGTACACCACCGAATTACAGAACAAAGACACTATAATAAAATACAAGGACGATGAAATTGCTCGAGTAAAGGATATGAAACTCAAACTTTCAACTAAAATGATGGGAGAAAGTTTAGAGCAACATTGTGAAATCGAGTTTAACAACCTACGTTCTTCAGCTTTTCAAAATTCATACTTTGAAAAAGATAATGATGCAAGTTCTGGAACTAAAGGGGACTTCATATTTAAAGAGACAGATGACCAAGAAAATGAAATCGTTTCAATTATGTTCGAAATGAAGAACGAAAATGATGAAACAACTAACAAAAAGAAAAATGAAGATTTTCTTGCAAAACTTGACAAAGACAGAAATTCAAAGAATTGCGAATATGCAGTTTTAGTTTCTTTATTGGAAAGTGATAGTGAGTATTATAATAAAGGGATTGTAGATGTGTCTCATAAGTTCCCAAAAATGTATGTGGTGCGTCCTCAATTCTTTATTCCAATAATTACTCTTTTGCGGAATGGAGCAATGGCATCTTTAAAGTATAAGCAAGAATTAAACACAATAAGAAATCAAAGTATTGACATAACAAATTTTGAAGACAAGATAAATCAATTTAAAGATGGTTTCGCTAAAAATTACTTATCAGCATCAAGTCATTTTGAAAAAGCAATTGCAGAGATTGATAAATCAATTGCACGAATGCAAAAAGTTAAGCAAGAATTAACAACAAGTGAAAATCAATTACGACTTGCAAATAAGAAAGCTGATGGACTAACGATAAAAAAGTTAACCTACGGAAATCCAACAATGAAATCAAAATTTGATGATTTAAAAAAGAAACTGGAATAAAAACGCACCACAACAATGTATAAAAAAAATAGGGCAAAAAGTGCTTAACCGAAAGGTCTGTGTGTATTTGCCAAGTCGCCAAATTTTTAAATTTAGTATATTTAAAAGGAGAAAAGATAAATAACAAAATTTAAAAATTCGGCTTTAGCTTAATCCGAAAAGTAACGCGTACAACTGCCCTACTTTTCTTATACTAGACCGTTGCCCATAATACTGAAAAAACATTGAGAATATTAATATTACTTGTTCTGATTTTAAATTTGTCCTGTAAAAGTCAATCCTCAACACCCGAATTGAAAGCTAATTTTTCAGCCGACCAAATTGCGGATTTAAAGAAAATAACCGAATTTTTTGAGAACCAAATCTGCGAAAATGACCAAACCGATTTCAAAAGTTGTTTCGAGCCAATTCTTCCGGATTTAATTGATGTTGGTTACGAACCGATTTTTGAGCTTGTTGATTTCCAAATGCAGAAAGTGCTTTATAATTCAATTGGAAAAACCACGTTCAACGAAATTTGGAATTTTTGCAAAACAACAAATTTAAAGACAAATAAAAGTTATCAATCACTTTGCGCAAAAGGTGTAGAAGGCAAATATGCAGATTTCTTACTTGCGGTTGGGCAAAATAATAAGTTTTTAAAAAAATATGCAGACCGACTAATTGCTTCTGGCGATTTTGAAAGTTCGACACTGTTACAACAATGGATTTATACTAATAAAGAAAGTTTTGATTTATCAAATCCTAACATCAAATTAATAATCGCAATCCATTATTTAAGCATTAATGACCAAGAAAAACGAACTGAACAATCTGATTAAAGTTTTACTGACAATTCCATCGGTACTTTCCTTTATGTATATGTTTACATTTTGGTTTCCGAAAGAATTTGTTTGGTTAATTCCGTCAATAAAAGTCTATTATATTCAAATGTTCACTTTGCAGATTTTAACGGTCGGACAATTGATTTTTTTAATCGTCCGTTTGAGGTCGTTTGAGAATATTGAAAAATCTGTCAAATCAAATTGGACTTGGTATTTGATTTTGTTTAATTTTATAACTTGTCCGATTTATATTTGGAAGAAAGATAATGAGTTAATCAAAGCTGAACGCAAAAGTACTATGGGCAACAAAGTATAAAAACAATAGGGCAATTCTCGTAAAACCAAAAGGTTTGGGCGCATTTGCTAAGTCGCCAAATTTTAAAATTTGGCTTATTGAAAAAAGAAAAGTAATAAGTAAAATTTAAAAATTCGGCTTGTGTTCAACCGAATGGTTTGCGCTCATTTTCAGCCCTACTGTTCTTATACAGAGCCGTTGGGCAAAATTTAGAAAAATGACAACAGAAGAAAGACTAAGAGAACGGTGTATAGCTTTAGAAAATTTAATCAATTCAATACGTGAATACTATTCCGAAGAAAGCACTTCAAAAAATCAAAGGGCATTTATAGAAACTATTATTGGAGCTGCAATTTGGTATTTACCACATGGAAAGGATTATTGGAACAATAAAGTTTCTAAGGCAGCAATAAGTAGTTTGAGAGATTCAGCAGAGGTAAGATTAACAAGAGATCATATATACCCAAGAAAAGACTCGGCTAAGAAACTCTTAACTGATGCTGAAATCAGTCTGAATGGAGATGGAACAAACTTAAAAGAGTTATATCAAAAAGAACTTGGAAAATATATTTTAGTTACCCCAGACGAGAATAGACGATTAGTGGCTATTCAAAAAAATCATAATTATGGTAAATGGGAAGATGCATACGAGGAAGCGGGAATTGAATTATTTGATTATGAACAAATATTAGAATCTGAAGAAGAGGAGTTTCTTCAAATGTTTAGAAAGAAAAGGTAAAAAACTTTGCCCAACAGCGGTTATAATTCAGTGGGGCTGAATTCATAGCTTGGTGAAAATCATTATATTTAACTTTAAAACTAATCTGACTGGATTTCGACAAACAGCTTGCCATTGCTCCGAAACGCACGCACAGCCAAAAAACAGGCTGTGCTTCCCCTCGCTAATGCGAGATAATCACGCGCCAACGCAACGCTGCCAATCCCCACCGAAATCATAACCAGAGACGTTGCCACACATTTGAGAAAACCAGCAATCCATATAATAATTCTAACGTTCTTGCTCATTTTGAGTTGTAAGAAAACATCAACACCGAATGAATATTTGAACGAATATGGAATTGAACAATCTGAATATAAAGCGGATAAAAAACAACTCTCGAATCTGACAAAATTAAGACGTGATTCTATTAGACTTTCTTCTGCAACGCCAGAAGGAAAATCTTTAGAAGTTTATATTGACACTATTTTTTACAATTCAGATAATAAAATTGTTTTTCTATCAATTACCAAAAAGGAAAACAAATACGCAATGAATGACGATGGAATTTCGTACTCTGGAGAATGTTACATCGGAATCAAAGAAGCTGAATCTAAAAAAATAAAAATTTACGACCGCCTTAAATACAGTTCGACTTCTGATGAATTGGATGGATTTGACAGAGTCCAAAAATCAATTCGGAAAATTTATCTGACCGAAATGGAATTTATTGATGGTCGATTTAATATAAATGACAACCGATTTTGGACAAGTAAAGTCTGGTCGGAAAAATAAAAAACGTGTGGCAACACCGTGTATAGCTCATTGCGGCTGAATTCCTAATCGGAATTCATTGCAATTTGCTATCTTTCGGTTACGGCGGAAAATCATAGCTGATTTTCCGCAACGAGCCATACACAAAACCGTTATAAAATATTTCATAGGGAGCATTCTTTAGCTACTCCTGAAAAAGTAATCTGATATTCTATGGTAAGCTTCTACTCTACTACTTGCCGAAAGAGATACAATTCTTCGGAACTTTCTTTTTTATTCGGAACTACGCCGAAAAATATGCAAAAAAAGTTCATTTGGAATACAAACATTATATAACAACGGTTCATAATTTATTGGGCTGCACAAAAGCGAGGTTATTTTTTACTACATTTAAACAATTAATTTATCGGAAAGGTTTGAATGCACAGCTTTCTGAGGCACTTCCGAAACACACGCAGCTTCGCTGCTGCCGTTTCGCCCGCCATCGCTACAGCTGTCAGTCCCCAACAAATCATAACCGTAGACGTTATGTGCAATTTGGTCAAGTTACCAAAACTTGGTATATTTGATAAAATTTCAGTATACAATGGGAAAAAACACATCAATATCACTTGGAGATCATTTTGAAGATTTTATAAAAGATGAAGTAAAATCTGGACGATACAGTTCTGTTAGCGAAGTAATTCGTTCAGCATTAAGATTATTAGAAAGAGAAGAAAAAAAAGAAAGAGAATTAATAAAAGCTCTTGAAGTTGGTGAAGAAAGTGGTTTTGTAGAAAACTTCGATCCTAAGAAAAATTTAGAAAAGCTACATCGGCAGTACTTATGAGTAAAGACAATTACCGAATAAGTAAAAAAGCGATTATTGATTTAGATGATATTTGGATATATACTTTTAAAAAATGGTCTAAAGAGCAAGCTGACAGATATTACAATTTAATTATTAATGAAATAGAATTCATTGCAGAAAATTATCTCATTGGTAAATCGGCTGAACAGACTCGAAAGAATTATCGAGTAACTAAAATTAAATCTCATCTTATTTTTTACAGAAAAATTAACAACAACAAAATTGAAATTGTTAGGGTTCTTCATCAAAGAATGGATATTAAGAAACGGTTGAAGTAAAAAACTGCACATAACAATGGTTATAATTCAGCGGGGCTGAAATCATAGCTTGATAATTAATCTTATATTTAAACATTAAAACTAATCTGACTGGATTTCGAACAACAGCTTGCCATTGCGCTTCCGAAACGCACGCACAGCCAAAAAATAGGCTGCGCTTCCCCTCGCCTTGCCTCCTTCGCCGAAGTGGCTCGGCTACGAAGGCCGAATGGCGAGATAATCACGCGCCAGCGTTAAGCTGTCAATCCTCACGAAAATAAATAACTAGAGGCATTTGTTTTCAAAGTCTAAACTCCCTAATTAAATTAAAATTATATCTTTAGAGAAACTAACGGCTTGTGATAAAATTTTTCAGAAAGATTCGACACAAATTGCTCACTGATAACAAAATCAGTAAATATTTTATTTATGCTCTTGGAGAAATTATACTTGTGGTCATCGGGATTTTGATTGCATTACAAATCAATAATTTAAATGAATCCAAAAAAGAACGGAATATAGTAAATGCATCTTTAAATTCTTTAAAATTAAATCTTCATAACGATATAGATGATCTAAATGAACAAATCGAGTATAATAAAACAGTATTAAAAGCTGTAGATTTTACTTTTCAAATTATTTCAATACCAAAATATAAAGACCTTCAATTATCTACTTTTGCTGATAGCATATTTCATATAGCTACGGAAAGAACTTTTTTTCCTACTACTACAACCTTTAATTCAATGGAATCAGGATCTCATTTTCAATGGATTAAAAATCAAGATTTAATACAATCGATTTATAGTTATTATGCTATAGTTGACAAATTATCAAATCTTACAAATGAAAATAATCAATTTGTAAAAAATCATATAGAAGGCTTTACCTATAACAAAATAGAGTTTGGTTCACTTTTACCAAATTCAAATCCTTATTCAAATTCAAAAGAACGAAATCCAACACAAAATAATACTAATATTTTGAGAGAAAGTAGCGTGTTGGAAAATGCCTTAATTGGAAGAAAATTTAGAGCAACAGGAGAAATAGATCTTTCAAAAGATGCAATCTTAAAAGCCAATAAATTAATTACTATAATTAATGAATATATAGAAGTACATAATTGATTTAAAATATATTAAACTATAGGGCAAGTAGTTGCTAAAACTGAATTTGAAACTCCAATAATATAAAAATCATATCTATTAGAAAACCAACCTCTAATGTTAAAATTTTTCAGAAAAATTCGTCAAAGATTACTCACTGAAAATAAGTTCAGCAAATATCTTCTTTATGCAATTGGAGAAATTGTACTTGTAGTAATTGGAATTTTAATAGCTCTTCAAATCAATAATTTAAATCAGAAAGCTCAAGAAAAAGAACAACTTGAAGCATCACTTGAGCTTATGCAGTTAAATTTAAAAGAAGATCTAAGAAAATTAGATAAGCAAATTTTGTATAATAAATCTATTCAAGGACACATAGATATTTTTTTTAAAATTGTTTCAAATCCTGAAGGAACAAAAGATATACCGCTAAATGACATTGGTGATGTTGCTCTTGAAAAATCCTTCTATTCTGTTTCTACTGCCTTAAAAACAATGGAATCTGGAGGTCATTTTAAATGGATAAATGATAACTTTTTAAAGGAATCTATTAATACACCTATTACGAAGATACCGAAAGGTTCTCTAAGCTATTTGAAGGACATAATCAGTTTGCAAGAGATAATGTAGAAGGATTTGTTTACAAAAATTGGGATTTAGCTGATTACATAACAGGAATTAATCCATACTTTAAAAATAGAATCGCAAGAATAAATAATAGAGAAGCCGTTTTAGAGAGTATTGAATTTGAAAGTATTGTAGTGGGCAGATTGCTTAAAACTAGAGCAGAAATAAGCTGGTCGAAAAAAGTCAAAGAAAAAGCTCAAAACTTAATTGAAAATATTGAGAGGTATTTAAATGTGTTAGATAAATAGCAAAAACTGAAAGAAAATTAGTTATAGGGGGAAGCTGGATTGGAACAATGATATTTTTACACAGAAATTAAGTATATTTTAATTAAAAAATTCTTGGTAAACTGTTGTTTTTTACTGAATTAATTATAGCTACAAATGATAGTAATATGGTCAAAATGAATATTGATACTATTAAAATATCGGGTATTTTAAATAAAATTACTTCAAATCAGAATATGATTTCATATGCGGTTTGTTGGATTCAAAATGGAGCAAAAGCAATTGAAATTAATGATACTTTATATAAGAACGTATCTAATTCAATATTTTTTTTAAAACCAAATTGCAATTGGAAAATTATAAAACAAGATTTAACAACTTCATCAGGATATGTGCTATATCTCCCAAAAAGTATATTAAATCATCCTACTTTTAAAAATCTACACATTACTGAAGTTCGTCTCTTAAATAGTGACGAGATTCCTAAAATAAAGCTTTCCCCAGGCATTGAAACACGTGTACAAGCAATTCTTGAAATGTTGGATGAGCTATTGAGTACCCATCTAAAACATCGCGAGGAAGCCATTATTTCGCTACTAAATACCTTTTTTGTCTATTGCGACGGAAAGTGTAATATAAAATCGGTTATTTCAGATTCAAATGCTAAGTCTGCGTTAGTGTATAAATTCAAAAAGAGCATTGATAATAATATAACGCAGTACCACGAAGTGAGGCAATTTGCCAATATACTGAACGTATCCAGAAAATATTTAAATGAAAGCGTCAAGGAAGTTTTAGGTGTAAATGCCAAACATCTTATCATAGAACAACTGGTAATGCGTAGCCGCCATAGCTTAAAATTCACAGACAAGACTATCAAAGAAATAGGGTATGAACTTGGTTTCTCTTCACCCGATTATTTCAGTTATTTTTTAAAAAAACATACAGGAACAACACCTTCTCAAATTCGAAAAAGCTGATTTCCGATATTCAAAGGATTTACCGTAGTAATCTATACTTTATACCCTAGTCAATCATTTATATTTATCTAAGCAATAAATTTAAAGCCATGGATAGAAAAAAATTCATTCAAACCTCTGGATTAGGACTTAGTTTTGCACTTTTTCCTGGGATAGCCAATAGCAAGCAATTTTTTGAAAATACCGAAACAATTAATAATCTCAAACCAAAAATCATAAAAGACAAAGAAGGAGAAGTGTTAAATGTTATTGGAGATATACAAACCCATAAGTTACTGGGGAGTGATACCAACAATCAAATTGTGGAATGGGTAGATAATGTCGACCCAGGAGTAGGTATTCCTCCACATATTCACACTAAAGAAGATGAAATTTTTAGAGTGATTAAGGGCAAAATTGAAATTATGATAGATAATAAAAGTACTATACTGGAGCCTGGTGATACAGCCTTTGCACCAAAAAATGTAGCTCATTCATGGACTGTTGTAGGAACAGAAAAAGCAAAAATGATTACAAGTGCCTTTCCTGCTGGTATTGAACTTATGTTTAGAGAATTGGCCGATCTGCCAGCTGGACCTCCTGACTTTAATAAGGTTGTAAAAATTTGTGAAAACCACGGAATCTCATTTGTAAATTAATAAGATGAAGATCAGTACATTAAAAAAATAAAAGCCTCAAGAAATTGAGGCTTTTATTTTAATTATTAAAAAATGGAGTATTACATTGCACCCCATTCTTTTAAAGATTTTTCATTTAAAGCTACATAATCTGCGTTACCAGCAGCCTTAGCTTGAGCCATCGATTCTTTAGCTGCTTTAATCGCTCCTTTTTTATCACCAGACTTTGCATAGATTAAAGATTGTTGCCTTTTATACCAAAAAGCATCTGCACGCATACTTACTGCTTTGTCAATCCAAGTTTTAGCCTGATTAATATCTTTTCCATTTTCAAGATAGTAAACTGCAGCAGAATAATAATCATTTGCACTTGGACCATTCATAACGCCATTAATGCTAGCAGTTACCATTTCATCTGTATTCACTTTAAAAGGAACAGCTACATAAGTTTTATCCCATAATATACCTATTACAGCTGAGTCGTTTTTTAAGTCGTCAAAACTCATCGTAAAAGTTTCTACTTCCATGGGCATTGGATAGGCATCTGCTTTTACAGTTGCGACCACCTTGCTTTCATCCCATTCTTGAGGATTTCCCCAGTTATTACTATCTGAATAAAAATAGATTTCCCAAGTTGAAGTCATAGGTTTTGTATAGATAGCATAGGTGCCAGCTTTCACTTCACTTCCACCAATCATTACATCATCACTAAATGTAATTTTAGTATTCGCGTTCGCTCCAGTTCTCCAAACTTTATTATAAGGAACTAAATCTCCAAATATTGTTCTTCCCTTCATAGAAGGTCTAGAATATTCTAAAGTAACATCTGTTAATCCAACTTTCTGTTCTATTTTCTGAAAAGGGCTAGGTGCCGGCGTTGTAATTTGAGCCTGTACTTGCGTTGCAAATACTACTCCAAGAAATAATACTAGTAATTTTTTCATGATTTGTATATTGATTTTTAGTGTTTCAGCGAAGGTACAATTCGACCTGTAACTTACTTGTTAACAAAAATATAAAATAGAAACTACTAATAAGTTCCTACTTTTGTAAAATGTTTAAAAAATATCTATCAGAAGCTATTGGCACTTTTGCACTTGTATTTTGTGGTACAGGGGCCATCGTTATTAATGAAGTTACCAAAGGTGTAGTAACACATCCTGGTGTTGCAATAACTTTTGGGCTTATTGTAATGGGCATGATCTATGCTTTTGGTGACATAAGTGGCGCCCATATTAACCCGGCTGTGACCATTGCCTTTGCAGTTGCAAAACGATTCTCTTGGAAACATGTGCCTGGCTATGTTGTATCACAACTTATCGGTGCATGTATTGCTAGTGCTTTAATATTATTTCTATTTCCTGAAAATGAACTTCTAGGAGCTACCCTGCCCCAGATTGAACCATTTAAAGTATTTATCTTAGAAATTATACTTTCTTTTTTTTTAATGGTAGTCATTATTAATGTTTCTACTGGAGCAAAAGAAATTGGAGTCGTTGCAGGAATAGCTATAGGTGGGGTTGTCCTTTTAGAAGCAATGTTTGCTGGACCTATTACTGGTGCTTCCATGAACCCTGCTCGATCTATAGCTCCCGCACTCCTTTCAGGGCATCTAGAACATTTATGGATTTACATTCTGGGTCCTTTATTAGGATGTGCTTTAGCTGTTTTGAGTTGTAAATTAGTAAAAGATGATTCATGTTGTGACGATAACTGTTAATGTTTTGTTTAAGTGTTTCAGAATATCATGAAACAACTCTAACTTAGCAAAAAAAAGTATCATTATGTCAAGTTTCCTAAAAAATTTCATCGCTTTTATTTCTTTCAGAAGGCAAAGAAATACAGCTCAAAATGAGCTGTACAGATTGTTACGCATGAATAGAAAAATTCAGTTTTAAGACTGTAGAAAAGCATTTATGAAAATATACACGCTTCATGCGAAACAAAATCTTCCTATTTCTAAAAAGGAAGCATGGGAATTTTTGTCTAATCCTAAAAATTTAAAAACCATCACACCAGATTACATGGGCTTTAATATTCTTTCGGGAGCAGACAGACCAATGTTCGCTGGACAAATTATACAATATATTGTGACACCTGTATTAGGAATTAAAACTAAATGGGTCACTGAAATTACACACAGTAAAAATGAAGCTTATTTTGTGGACGAACAACGCTTTGGCCCCTACTCGCTTTGGCATCACAAACACTTTATTAAAGAAATAGAAGGCGGTGTGGAAATGGAGGACATTATTGATTACAAACTACCTTTCGGGTTCTTAGGCCGTTTGTTACATCCTATCTTGGTACAACCTAAGTTAAAAGAAATTTTTGACTATAGGAAAGAAAAATTAGAAGAGCTCTTCGGAACCTATACAATATGAAAAAAAACATACTTTTAATTGGCGGATCTTACGGTATTGGCTTTGAAATTGCAAATCAGCTTAAAGAATCACACTCTGTTCACGTAGCCTCGAGAAGCAATGAGAACGTATCGGAAGGGATTACACACCATAAATTTGATGTACTTAAAGATGACATCGCAAATTTAGACCTGCCAGATACTTTACATGGATTGGTGTATTGCCCAGGCAGCATCAATTTAAAACCTTTTAAAATGCTCTCTCCTGAAGCTTTTTCAAAAGATATGGAACTAAATTTCTTATCTTTAGTAAAAGTAGTGCATGCATTACTGCCAAATTTAAAAAATGCAGAACAAGCAAGTTTGGTCTTTTTTAGCACCGTAGCTGTAAAAGTAGGGATGCCATTTCACACAAGTGTTGCTGCCGCAAAAGGAGCCATAGAAGGGTTTGCAAAAGCGATGGCAGCAGAATATGCGCCAAGCTTTAGAGTTAATGTAATTGCGCCTTCCTTAACAAATACACCGCTTGCAAAAAAGTTATTATCGAGTGATGATAAAAAAGAAAAAATGGGAGATCGTCACCCGCTAAAAAGAGTGGGTACGACAAAAGATATCGCTGCAACTGCAACATTCTTATTAGAAGATTCATCTTCTTGGGTAACTGGCCAAATACTGGGTGTTGATGGCGGACTTTCAACTTTAAACATCCAATAGTTTGGCAGATAAAGTAAATGTTTTTTGGTTTCGCAGAGATCTTAGATTAGATGACAATGTTGGCTTTTATAAAGCGCTCCACGGAAAGTTTCCTGTCTTACCCATTTTTATTTTTGATTCTGAAATTTTGGAGGATCTTCCTAAAGATGATGCACGTGTAACATTTATTTTTGAGACGCTTCAGAGTATGAGAAATGAGCTTCAAGAATACGGAAGTAGTATTGCTATCTACCACGGAAAACCCTTAGAAGTCTATAAAAAGTTATTAAAAGAGTTTGACATTCAGAATGTTATAACAAATCGGGATTACGAGACCTACGCTCAAAATAGAGACGAAGAAATCGCAAACTACCTTTCAGATAAAGAGATTGGCTTTTACACCTACAAAGACCAAGTGATTTTTGAGAAAGATGAAATTGTTAAAAGCGACGGTGATCCCTATGTTGTGTACACACCTTATATGAAGTTATGGAAAGAGACTTTCGATAGCGATAAACACCTTACAATACACTATACGTCTCAACACCTTGAGAATTTAATTCAGCATTCAAGACTCCCAAACCTTTCATTATCTGATATCGGATTTAAAAAATCTTCTATAGAAATTCCCGAATATGACGTAACTCCCACTACGATTCAGGAATATGAAAAAACTAGAAACTTTCCTGCAAAAAAAGGTACTTCTCGTTTAGGTCCGCATTTACGTTTTGGAACAGTCAGTATTCGAAAAATTATAAAAAAAGCGATTGCTGAAAAAAACGAAGTATTCTGGCAGGAGTTAATTTGGAGAGAATTTTTTATGCAAATCTTATGGCATTTTCCAAAAACAGTAGATAATGCTTTCCGAAGCAAATACGATCGTATCAACTGGCGAAATAATGAAGAAGAATTTGAACTCTGGAAAAAAGGACAGACTGGATATCCCTTGGTAGATGCAGGTATGTGTCAACTTAATGAAACTGGATACATGCATAATAGAGTGCGTATGGTAGTAGCTAGTTTTCTGTGCAAACATTTACTTATCGATTGGCGCTGGGGTGAGGCGTATTTTGCAGAAAAGCTCTTAGATTATGAACAATCTAGTAATGTAGGAAATTGGCAATGGGCGGCCGGTAGCGGTGTGGATGCAGCTCCCTACTTCCGGATTTTTAATCCTACAACACAAATTGAAAAATATGATAAAGACCACACCTATATAAAAGAATGGGTTCCAGAATTTGGTTCAGAATCGTATCCCGAAAAAATGGTGGACCATAAAGAAGCAAGAGAACGTTGCTTAAAAGTTTATAAAGAAGCTGTTAGTTAAATTGTAAGTTTTTTCTTCAAAATTGTTTTTTGTCGTATTTTTTTGTATGTTTATCGAAGTTTTTGTGTTAAAATGTATTCATAACCCCCAAATTTATGCTTATGAGAACGTATACGAACGAATTTTCGAATGGTGAAATCACAGTAACTTTTACCCCAAAGAAATGTATTCATGCTGAAAAATGTGCAAAAGAACTATCCAGTGTTTTTAGAACTACTGTAATACCTTGGATTAATCTAGATGCAGCAAAAACAAAACACATTGTGAGACAGATAAAAAGATGTCCATCTGGAGCACTAAATTTCTGCTACGATAAAAATTAGACCCTGTTAAAGATTTTGTAAAAACCTGCTTATTTTGGGCGTTTTTGTACAATTTTTATACTCTTGTAGAGTTAAAAAGACTAACAAAACCTAACATCGCTATTATGACAAAAAAATTAGCAGCTTTTCTACCGCTATTCGTACTAACAGTTTCGATTTATGCCCAAGATTCTATCCCTAGCTCTTCTATAAATACCCTAGAAAAGCAATTTAATGAGGTGGTTGATGGTTCAAACAATTATCAGGATTATAAAGTAATCAAGAAGTTTCAGATCAATAAACTACGGGAAAACATCATGGATAGTGTCTCTTCACTCGAAGCGAGAGTAGATTCTGCTCAAATTAAAATTGACACACAGCAAGCTACGATTTCTTCTTTAGAGAATAATTTAGCGAAAGTCAACGAAGATCTAGCACTATCTCAAAAAAAGGAAAATGGGATAGAAATTTTTGGGATTATTACTGAAAAATCCACCTACAATACCATTATGTGGTCAATTATTGGTATCCTTCTCATAGGACTCGGATTCTTTATCTATAAGTTTAAAAATAGTCATGCTGTTACTAAAAATGCCGAATTGAAATTGGCAGAAACAGAAATTGAATTTGAAGCACACCGACAGAAAAAACTGGAAGAACAACAACAACTTCGAAGAAAATTACAAGACGAAATTAATAAAAACAGAAAAGGATAATATTTCCCACCTTTTTATTTGAAACAAAAAAGCCTTTAGTTCTCTAAAGGCTTTTATATTATTATTAAGTTCTAAGACTATGCTTCTAATCTGGTAATTTTAGCACCTATCGCTCGAAGACGTTCGTCAATATTTTCATAGCCTCTGTCTATCTGCTCAATGTTGTGAATCACACTGGTTCCTTTGGCAGATAAAGCCGCAATTAATAATGAGATTCCAGCTCTAATATCAGGAGAAACCATTGTTGTTGCTTTTAGCTGTGATTCAAAATTATGTCCAATAACGGTAGCCCTGTGTGGGTCACATAAGATAATACGAGCTCCCATATCAATTAGCTTATCTACAAAAAATAATCGGCTCTCAAACATTTTTTGATGTATCAACACACTTCCTTTCGCTTGGGTACAAACGACCAATACAATACTAAGCAAGTCTGGGGTAAATCCAGGCCAAGGGGCATCGGCAACGGTTAGTGTAGATCCGTCAATGTAACCTTGAATTTCGTAACTTTCTTGAGTAGGGATATATATATCGTCTCCTCTTCGTTCTAATTCTATTCCAAGTTTTCTGAAAGTATTCGGAATTAACCCTAAATCATCCCAGCTTACATCTTTTATGGTAATTTCACTACGAGTCATAGCCGCAAGACCAATCCAGCTCCCTATTTCGATCATGTCCGGCAATACTCGATGAGTACAACCCCCAAGTTTTTCAACGCCTTCTATTTCTAAAAGATTAGAGCCAACTCCTTTGATCTTAGCTCCCATGCTGTTGAGCATTTTACACAATTGCTGCAAATAAGGTTCGCAAGCAGCATTGTATATGGTCGTGGTACCTTTTGCTAAGACTGCAGCCATCACAATATTTGCAGTTCCGGTAACCGAAGCTTGATCTAATAACATATACGTACCCGTAAGTCCGTTTGGTGCATCTACACCATAAAATCGCTCTTCTTTATTATATCTAAAATCAGCCCCAAGTTTTATAAACCCTTCAAAATGTGTATCCAATCGTCTTCGACCAATTTTATCGCCTCCTGGACGTGGAATGTATCCTTTGCCAAAACGAGCCAACATAGGCCCTACAATCATAATAGAACCACGTAAAGAGCTTCCCTCCTCTTTAAAAAGTTGGGATTCTAAATAGCTAAGATCAATTTCATTAGATATAAAAGAATAAGTTCCTTTTGAAAGCTTTTTAATTTTAACCCCCAAGTTTTTAAGGATTCCTATAAGTTTATTGACATCCCTAATATCTGGAATGTTCTCAATAATGACTTCTTCTGAAGTTAATAATACGGCACACAAAATTTGCAGCGCTTCATTTTTAGCACCCTGCGGACGGATTTCACCTTGTAATCTGTGACCGCCTTCAATTTGAAAAGTTCCCATAAAGTATGAGTGAAAAATTTAGTAGCGCTTACGCCCTCTATTGTTAGACTTGTAGTTCTTTTTACCGCTGTTACTGCTATTGTAACGCTTTTTGTTCTTTAGAAGCTTTTGAGCGTCGCGAAGGTCTTCATCACTGTTCTTTAGATTGATTTTTCCTTCTGAAAGTTCAAAAAGGTGATTAAAAATCACATCGTCCTCAACCGTGTCTTTATTCCAGTTAAGAAAACATTTTTTCATATGATTCGCAATCGTCAAAATAAGTCCGTCCTTTTTATCTCCGTCTTCCCAACGGATTGCAACATCGATCATTCGTTTGATGTTGTTTCCGTAGAAACGATATTTAGGAAAATTTTGTGGATATTCTAATGTTTCTGGGCGTTCTGTTAATTCCTCTTTCGAAGGTTTATCGAATGGTGAGTCAACATCAAGGTTAAAATCAGACATGATAAAAAGTTGATCCCATAGCTTATGCTGAAAGTCTGAAACATCTCTCAAATGCGGATTTAAATTTCCCATCACAGCAATAATGCTTTTAGCTTGTTTGTTGCGCTCATCGCGGTCTTCGGTAGCCATTGCTTGTTCTACCATTTTCTGAAGATGACGTCCATACTCAGGTATGATCAAATGCGGACGTTCGGTATTGTATTCTAAATTGTCAATCAAAATAATTTGTATTTATAATAAGGAAAGTAATATGCTTGTACTCTGGAAGTATATTGGTTGCAAAATACTAAAATTATAGGGAAATTACGCCTTCTACTTCAGAAACTTCAAGATATTTTTTTATCACCGCGTCGGGCGAATCCATAGTGACTTTAATTGAAACACTGGTGTAGGAGCCTTTCGATGAATCTCTTCTTTGTATCAAGGCTCCTGTACCATCAAAAATTGCTTCAATCTCTGCTATCTTCTCGTTGCTGGCAGGAACAATAAATTTATACAGATATTCCGAAGGCCATTGGGTATCCCCTTGCAGCTGTTCTCGTAATCGGTTATAAAAATCTTCCCTTTTTTTTGCTTCATTCATAGCGCTAGTGCTTTTGTTTACAAAGATACATTTTCAGTCTCAATAAATAGTTACGATATTTGTGAGTTAGAATTCGTAGTTTTTACTTCGGAAAAATTTTCAGAATAAAGAAACCTATGCCGCAACGAATCGCGATTATTGGAGGACCAGGCTCTGGAAAAACAACTTTAATCAATCACCTTGAAGAGCTTGGACATGCTGTAATGCATGAAATTTCAAGAGATGTTACTAAAAAAGCTCAGGAAGAAGGTATCGATCAGTTGTTTTTAGAAGATCCTATCCTATTCAGTAAACTCTTACTAGAAGGAAGATTAGAACAATTTAACGCAGTTTCAGATTGGGAAACAGATATTGTTTTTTTTGATCGAGGCCTTCCAGATGTTCCTATTTATATGGATTTTATAAAGGTTAGTTATCCCGAATATTTTCGGGAAACGTGCAGCAATAACACATACGACGCTGTATTTATGCTCCCGCCATGGAAGGCAATATACCAACAGGACAATGAACGCTATGAGTCTTTTGAACAGGCTAAAACAATCTATCAGTTTTTAAAAAAAGGGTATGCTTCGTACGGCTATGACATTATAGAAATTCCCACTGGAACGGTAGAAGAACGCATTACCTTTTTACAAACTAAACTCCAAAATAATTGAAAACACCCCTCCAGATCTTAGAAGAATTTTGGAGATACTCGGCATTTAAACCGAGACAGGAAGAAATTATTGAAGCGGTGCTCGACGGACGAGATACCGTAGCTTTATTACCTACAGGTGGTGGAAAATCTATCTGTTTTCAAGTTCCAGCAGTATTACAACCTGGAATATGTATTGTAATTTCTCCCTTAGTTGCCCTAATGACAGATCAAGTAGGTGTTTTGAAAGAAAAAGGAATCAAAGCCTTAGCAATAACTGGTGGCATCTCTTTTGAAGAACTGCGTACACTATTAGACAATGCTATTCATGGCAATTATAAATTTTTATACCTTTCCCCAGAACGGTTACAACAGGAAGTTGTTCAAAATGCCATACGGCAAATGCCTGTAAATCTTATTGCAGTAGATGAAGCACATTGTATTTCGCAATGGGGAAATGATTTTCGACCCGCGTATAAAAACATTGTGTTAGTACGCCAACTTCATCCATTGGTTCCAATCATAGCGCTTACTGCCACAGCTACTCCAGAAGTACTTGAGGACACCATCAATGAACTCAACCTTGAAGTCCCTGCTATTTTTAAGAATAGTTTTACCAGAGAAAATCTAGCGTATAAAGTATATCAGGCAGATGACAAACTATATTATGTAGAACAGTTTTTAAAAAATAACGCAGGAAGTGCCATAGTATATGTTCGCAACCGAAAAGCAACCATTGAATACAGCGACCAACTTAATGCTATTGGAATAAGTAGCACTTTTTATCATGGTGGCATATCAAAAAAAGACAAAGACAGCCAATTAGAACAATGGAAAAACGGAACTATATCAACAATAGTTGCAACCAATGCCTTTGGAATGGGCATAGACAACCCTAATGTTCGTTTTGTAATTCATATTCAACTCCCAGAGAGTCTGGAGAGTTACTTCCAGGAAGCTGGTCGGGCAGGTCGTGATGGAAATTACGCCCAAGCGATTGTACTTTACAACGAATATGATAAAGTTTTAGCACATAAGCAATTTGTAAAATCGCTAGCTTCCGTAGAGGATTTGAAACACATCTATAGAAAATTAAACAATTATTTTCAAATATCGTATGGAGAAGGAGTTTTTACAGAGCATAGTTTTGGTTTTTCAGAATTTTGTGAACAATACCAATTAAACACCCTTATTACATTTAATGGATTAACAACATTAGATAGGTTGGGTGTACTACAACTATCCAAACAATTTGGAAGAAAGTCTCAGGTGCAGTTTTTAATACCTTCAGAAAAATTACTTACCTATTTTGAAAAAGACCCCACAGCATCTGTCATTGGGAAGTCTTTATTACGAATCTATGGTGGTATTTTTGAAATCAGTACAGCTGTTAATCTTGACTATTTGGCAAAAAAAACCGGACAGTCTTTGCATACCATTATTGAAGTGCTCCGTAAAATGGAACGTGATGAGATCATTGAATTAAGCCTTCGTATTACCGATGCTACCATAACTTTTTTAGTGCCACGCGAAGATGATAAAACAATTCATGTGATTGCAAAGGACGTTAACGAACTCAATGCAAAAAAAGAAGCACAATTAGATTCGGTGCTAACGTATATCACAAATGAGAAAAAGTGTAGAAGTCTTCAGCTAGTTTCCTATTTTGGGGAAGAAAATGAAGTTGCCTGCGGAATTTGCTCTGTGTGCGCATCGCAAAATACTTCAGTAAGCAAAAAAGAATTACAACTCATTTCTGAAAAAATTAAAATTCTATTAGAAGAAGCTCCACTCACCTCACGAGAATTAGTTGAAAAGGGTACCTTTACCGAAGCAAAAATCCTGAAAGTTTTACAGTTGCTTTTGGATGCCGATCAAATTGGAATTAACACAAAAAATCAATATTACTTAGTATGAAAAAAAACTTGCGTATCGTCTTTATGGGAACCCCCGATTTTGCGGTAGGTGTATTAAAAAAACTTGTTGAAGGAAAAAAAAACATTGTAGGCGTCATTACTGCCCCAGACAAACCAGCTGGTCGTGGTAGAAAACTTCATGCTTCTGCTGTAAAAAAGTTTGCTGCTGAAAAAAATCTCCCCGTGTTACAGCCTACTAATCTTAAAAGCGAAGCATTTCTCGAAGAGTTGAAAGCATTACAAGCCAATTTACAAATCGTAGTGGCCTTTAGAATGTTACCCAAAGCTGTATGGCAAATGCCTGCATACGGAACTTTTAATTTACACGCCTCTCTCCTACCACAGTATCGTGGTGCAGCACCCATTAACTGGGCTGTGATGAATAGAGAAAAGAAAACGGGAGTGACAACTTTTTTTATTGATGAAAAAATCGATACTGGTGAGATTATTTTAGCTTCAGAAATTGCTATTGAAGAAAGGGAAACTGCAGGTTCATTGCACGATAAACTTATGGTGTTGGGTAGCAAGCTCGTACTAGAGACTGTGAATCGTATAGAAACTTCAGAAGTTAAAACCCTTCCGCAGCCTAAAACCGAAACATTTAAAGAGGCTCCAAAATTAACTTCAGAAAATACTAGAATCGATTGGAACAGATCTGTTTCAGATATTGATGCCTTTATACGAGGGCTTTCTCCCTATCCGGTGGCCTGGACAGAAGTACATATGAATGGAGAAACGCTAATGATGAAAATTTATGAGGCTGAAAGTTTAGAAGAAAAACATTCTGAAGTACCTGGGAGTATTAGTACGACCAAAAAAGAGTTAAAAATTGCTGCAAAAAACGGCTTCCTATTTATAAAGGAGTTGCAGCTTCCCGGAAAGCGAAAAATGGCTACCCTTTCTTTATTAAATGGTTTTACTTTTACAAAAGATGCGAAAGTTATGTAAACCCTTATCATTACTGATTTCTTTAAAAACATCAAAAAAGAGGGCATCTTTATTAACAAACCTGTGAAGTTATTAACAAAAACGCGGATTTACCGCGTCATTCCTTGTGTGAACCGATAATCCTTTTACATTTGTAGAGCAATAAAATTGAAGTTTAACTATAATCATTAAAACAAACTATGAACAAATCAGATTTAATCGATGCAATGGCAGAAGATGCCGGTGTAACAAAAGCAGCAGCAAAAAAAGCATTAGAGTCTTTCTTAGGAAACGTACAGAAATCTCTTAAAAAAGGAAACAGAGTCTCTTTAGTAGGTTTTGGATCTTGGTCAGTTACTAGAAGAGCTGCAAGAGAAGGAAGAAACCCACAGACTGGAAAAACTATTAAAATTGCTGCAAAAAATGTAGTGAAGTTTAAAGCTGGTTCAGATTTACAGAGTAGTGTAAACTAATCTAATCGACCTAAAGTTTTTAAGAATCCCACCTTTGGTGGGATTTTTTATTTTACATATTTTGAAGTTTAAGTTGGTAGTGTAATTATAAATAGTTAAGTTTATTTGACTAATCAAATAACTTATGACCACTCTAAAACCCGAAAAAGGCGTCTTACTCGTCGCAGAGCCTTCGATTATAGGAGATGTTTCGTTCAATCGGTCCATCGTATTACTGGCTGAATATAACGAAGATGGTTCGGTAGGCTTTATTCTTAATAAGCCCTTAGAATATACACTTAAGGACTTTATTCCCGAAATCGATAATGAGATTCCCGTGTATAATGGAGGTCCTGTGGAGCAGGACAATCTATACTTTATTCACAGAGTCCCAGATATCATTCCTAATAGTATCGAAATTTCAAACGGTATCTATTGGGGAGGTGATTTTACTGCAATTCTTGATCTATTGAAAGAAAATAAAATTACCGAAGATGAAATTAGATTTTTCTTAGGATATTCTGGCTGGGATAGCGAACAACTGGAACAGGAATTAGAAGTGAATAGTTGGGTAGTAACTCCCAATACCTACAAGAATAATATTATTGGAAAGCAAATTGAAAATTTCTGGAAAGAAAAAATGTTAGAATTTGGAGGTGATTATGTCTTATGGTCAAACGCTCCCGAAAATCCAAGTTTTAATTAACCCAAACGAGCTGCAGCATTTAATTTTCCTATAAGTTCTTTACCCACTGCTGAAGCATACTCTTTCTTACGATATTTTGAAACTGGTTGAATGCCAGTAATTACATTAGTAATAAATATTTCGTCTGCTTTCTGAAGCTCAAAAGGGGAAACTGAAGATTCTTCTAAAATATAATCTGGCATGGTACCCACTATTTTAATAATCTGTTTTCTCAAAATTCCGTTTAGACAACCATCTGAAATGGGTGGTGTTTTAATTTTATACCCATTTACAAGAAATAAATTACCGTTTAATGCTTCAACCACTTGCTTCTTTTCATTGAGCAACAAACAATTCGCAAAATCATTCTCTTTTGCATAGATACTACCTAAGACATTAATTACTTTATTATTGGTCTTTAGTGTAGAAAGCAATCCTGAGGTAACATAATGGTCTTTAAACAATTCTATTTCGTAGGAACTGTCCTGTATGGTATAAAACGACTCTTCCAGTTTTACCGAAGAAATTACAAATCCTATATCGTTAGAGTTTGGAGTATACTTTCCAGTTGCCTCTCTCCAAACCAACATTTTGACTCTATGCGTTTTACTTTTTTCTGAAGTATCTATCACACTAAATATTTGTTCCGAAAGGTATTCCATAGTAAAGTTCATGGGAATTTCCATTCGAAGGATACGCATAGAGGCCATCAATCTAAAATAGTGATCTTCCCAAAAGAAAATTTTGCCACCAGATACTCGTATGGTTTCAAAAAGAGCATCCCCAAAGGCAAGACCTCTGTTGGCATAAGATATATTTGAATTGGTTGCATCGAGCAATTTTCCGTTGAAATTTATCATAAAAAAACCGTCTTGTTTTAGAAAGACGGTGCAAAGGTAAATATTTTAAAAGGTCTTTATTTAGATCCTAATATTTGTTTTAGTTCAGAGATCATATTTTCCCACAGCATTTTTCCTTCTTCTATTTCGTCTTCTTCGGCAAAGTCTGTAATCATTAAGGAAACATCTTTAGTAATTTCATCTACCTGTATACGTAGCTCAAAAAAATAGTCGGTATGTTCATCATCGATCCAACGAAATTTGATGCGTTCTGGGCTTTTCTTACTCAATAATTTCGCTTTTTCTTCGCTTCCTTCCCAAATAAATGTGAAATATTCACCACGCGAGTTTACGTTATCTGCGTACCATTCGCTCAAGCCTGAAGGCGTAGAGATATAAGTGTACAACAAAGACGGCGACACCTGGATAGGGAATTCCATCTCATATTTAATTTTATCGTCCATAATTATTTGTTAGTTGTCGCCAATATAGATATTAAAAACAAAAGGAAAAAGAAAGTTAGTTTTTTTTAGATATAAATTTTAAACTATAAAAAACAAAATATATACTTGCGTCAGATTAAATTGTTATTATCTTTGCAGCCGCTTACATGACATGTAAGCTTTACTTATGATGGCGAGGTAGCTCAGGTGGTTAGAGCGTCGGATTCATAACCCGGAGGTCACGAGTTCAAGTCTCGTTCTCGCTACAAAAAAATCCTTTCATTTCTGGAAGGATTTTTTATTTCTAAAAAAGTATTAGAAACCTATCCGTAACGTTTTGCTATATTTGTCTACTAATCTGCCAAACCAAAAAACAATCAACAACATGGAAACTCAAAAAGCTTCAGTAAAAAAAATCGCATTGTCCTACGGACTTATTTTAGCACTCCTAACCATTGGACTCTCAGTAATCGTTTATGTAATGGGAATGCACACACAACAACCCTGGTGGCAATCTCTAACTGGTTTTTTAATCTCGATAGGATGTATCGTATACGGTATTAAGGCTTTTAAAGCAGACAACGGTGGCTTCCTTTCTCTTGGTGAAGCGCTAAAAACAGGACTTGGTATTGCTCTTGTTGCTGGTCTTCTTGGCGGTCTCTTTACACTTTTATTTGTAACCGTAATAGAACCAGATTTTGCTATTCAGATGATGGAAACGTCTAGAGATAAAATGATCGAATCCAACCCAAATATGACAGATGAACAAATGGACATGGCACTTAGTATTCAGGAAAAAATGATGAGTCCAGGAATTTTATTTGCAATTAGTATTATATCAACATTATTTATCGGATTTATCATATCATTAATTGCTGGTTTAATCATGAAGGTTAATAAACCCGAATATTTACAGTAAATTTACTGAATGAATATCTCCATCGTCATACCTCTTCTTAACGAAGAAGAATCACTACAGGAATTATACCATTGGATTGCAAATGTTATGCAGTCCAATGGTTTTTTATATGAATTAATTCTTATTGATGATGGTAGCACGGACAATTCTTGGCAGATTATCGAAAAATTATCCTCAGCACATAAAGAAGTACAAGGAATTCGTTTTTTTAAAAACTACGGAAAGTCACAAGCGCTCCATGCTGGTTTTGAAAAAGCAATTGGAGATGTTATCATAACCATGGATGCAGACTTACAGGACAATCCTGAAGAAATCCCTGAACTTTATAACATGATCACACAACAAGGGTACGACCTGGTTTCTGGCTGGAAGAAGAAACGATATGACAGTGTCATTGGTAAAAACTTACCTTCAAAACTCTTCAATTTTGCCGCTAGAAAAACGTCTGGTTTAAAATTGCATGATTTTAATTGCGGACTTAAGGCCTATCACAGAGATGTTATCAAGAATATAGAAGTAACAGGTGAAATGCATCGGTACATTCCCGTTCTCGCCAAAAATGCGGGCTTTACATCCATTGGAGAAAAAATTGTACAACACCAAGCACGAAAGTATGGAGAAACAAAATTTGGCTTAGAACGTTTTACAAGAGGATTTTTAGATCTTATCACGATTTCTTTTTTATCCCGCTTCGGAAAGCGTCCTATGCACCTTTTTGGTGCTTGGGGAGCCATTATTCTCTTTATTGGATTTTGTTTTGCTCTGTACCTTGGCATTGACAAACTTTTTATTCATCCACAAGGAAGATTGATCACAGAACGTCCAGAATTCTTTATCGCTCTCACAGCAATGATTTTAGGCACGCAATTTTTTCTCGCTGGATTCATTGGCGAATTATTACTTAGAACCAAAAAGAACAGTGCAGCTTATATCATTAAAGAAACGACGCTGTAAATTGATGTCGCTTTAAGTTTACCACACAAATCCTCTCAACTATTATCCTTATTTTTGCAACCTAAAACAGCAGCATGATATATGTAGATCCAAAAATTCTGGAGCGCGTAAATACTTGGTTAACTCCTTTTTTTGATAAGGACACACAACATACCATCAAAGAAATGATCGCTCATGATCCTGAAGGTCTTGAAGATAGTTTTTATAAAAGTTTAGCCTTTGGGACGGGCGGCATGCGCGGCGTCATGGGTGTTGGCGACAATCGTATTAATAAGTACACCCTCGGAAAAAACACTCAGGGACTTTCAAATTATATCAAAGCACAGTTTCCTAATGAAACTTATAAGGTAGCTATTGCTTACGACTGTCGCCATAATAGTAAAGAGCTGGCAAAAGTGGTTGCCAATGTATTTTCGGCAAACGGAATAAAAGTTTATCTCTTTAGCGACCTTCGTCCAACGCCAGAACTTTCATTTGCAGTAAAACATCTCAAATGCCACTGCGGAATTGTATTAACTGCCTCCCATAATCCGCCAGAATATAATGGCTATAAAGTGTATTGGCAGGATGGTGGCCAGTTAGTCCCCCCTCAGGATGGTGAAATTATTGCTGAAATTAATTCACTTCGATATGAAGATATTCTATTTAAAGAAAATTCAGAGTTAATTGAATATATCGATACAGAGGTAGACGAAGCCTTTGCTGAAGCATCTCTTAAAAACGGAAGCTTTCATACACCAAAAGAAGCAAAAAACAACTTAAAAATTGTATTCACGTCGCTTCATGGTACTTCTATCACAATGATTCCAAAAGTGCTAGAAATGGCAGGATATACGAATGTAACAGTTGTAAAAGAACAAGAAGTGCCGGATGGTGATTTTCCAACAGTGTCTTCTCCAAACCCTGAAGAGCCCGCAGCATTAAAAATGGCTACAGAGCTTTCAGAAAAAATAAATGCCGATATCGTCATTGGTACCGACCCAGATTGTGACAGATTAGGTATTGCCGTAAGAGATTCTTTAGGTAAGATGACGATTTTAAATGGAAATCAGGCAATGGTCATTATGACCCATTTCTTACTATCACAATATAAAAAGCAACATATACTCAACGAAAATCAATTTGTCGCATCTACTATTGTATCAACACCAATGATTCAAAAAATTGCACAAAATTTTGGAGTACAATACAAAGAAGGACTTACGGGCTTTAAATGGATTGCAAAAATGGTTAAAGACCATCCTGAACTTGAATTTATAGGTGGTGGCGAAGAAAGTTTTGGATATATGGTGGGCGATTTTGTACGTGATAAAGACGCAGTAACCGCTACCCTACTCGCATGCGAAATTGCAGCTCAGCAAAAAGAAAAAGGAAGTAGTCTGTTTGAGTACCTTCAGGAAATCTATATGGAAACCGGATATTTTCAGGAACATTTGGTTTCCTTAGTAAAGAAAGGCAAAAAAGGAGCCGAAGAGATTTCAGCAATTATGAAACAGCTTCGGGAAAATCCCTTTACTGAAATTGCTGGCAGCAAGGTAATCTGTTTAGAAGATTATAGTACAGGAGAGCGTAAGAATATTGTAGAGGGAACTTCAGAAGAGATGGAAATACCAAAATCTAACGTACTTATTTATTATACCGAAGACGGAAGCAAGATCGCAGCCAGACCTAGCGGTACCGAACCTAAGATAAAGTTTTACATGAGTGTGCAACATAGCCAAAATGCACCCGAAGAGTTTCAGAAGAAAATAGAAAAAATAAGTGCACACTTAAATATACACTAGTGGAATACATCAAAAAAATTTTTCAATACGCAAAGCCTTATAAAGGATATGCCTATTTGAACATCATTTCAAATATTTTTTATGCGCTTTTTGGTACGCTTGCTTTTGTATCCTTAATGCCAATGATGAAGGTGTTGTTTGAGAATCAAGAACCCGTTACCGAAAAACCAATATTAGAGAGTTGGTTAACTATTAAAGATTATTTTCAAGAGTACTCCAACTATTTTATCAATACATATATCAATAAAGTAGGTGTTGAAACTACACTAATGTATCTAATTGGTCTTGTGATTGCTACCTTTTTACTTAAAAATCTTTTTGGGTATCTCGCAATGTATTTTATTACATTTTTTAGAAATGGTGTGTTAAAGGATTTACGAAATGACTTATACAAAAAAACCATAGAGTTACCTATATCATATTATTCTGAAAAAAGAAAAGGGGATACTATAGCTAGAATTTCGAATGATGTTGAAGTTATTCAAGGATCATTTCTAAGCATTTTGGAACTGATTGTTCGTGAACCTTTAACAATTATTTTCACGCTTATTACCATGGTTTTATTGAGTCCACAGCTCACCTTGTTTGTCTTTATTTTTATACCAGTAAGTGGATTTATCATTTCAAGAATTGGGAAAAACCTTAAAAAGAAGTCAGAACGGGTTCAAAGAGAACAAGGAGCCTTTCTTTCTATCGTGGAAGAAACGTTGGGCGGATTAAAAATTATAAAAGGGTTTAATGCAGAACGCATCTTTAACGACCGTTTTAAAAATTCAACACGGCGTTATTTTAAATTTTCAAATTCTTTGCTGAATAAACAAAACCTAGCGTCACCTATGAGTGAGTTTTTAGGGATAGTTGTCATTGCTGTATTGTTGTGGTATGGCGGTACGATGGTGCTTGAGAACACGCTAGAACCTGAAGCATTTTTGGTATATATGGGTCTTGCCTATAATATTTTAACTCCTGCGAAGGCCATTAGTAAAGCAAGCTATGGTGTGAAAAAAGGAAATGCTGCAGCAGAGCGTGTTTTGGAAGTTATAGAAACTGAGCCTTTGATTAAAGACAGGCCAGATGCTATTTATAAAAAAGACTTTACCGAAAAGCTAACCATAGAAAGTGTTTCATTTAAATACGATGATGAATATGTGCTGAAAAACTTTTCACTAACGGTTCCTAAAGGACATACTGTTGCTTTGGTAGGTCAAAGCGGAAGCGGGAAAAGTACCATCGCCAATCTTATTACCCGTTTTTATGATGTAAATAAAGGGGCTATTAGCATAGATGGATTTGATATTAAAAACATTTCTCAGTCATCACTTCGAGGGTTATTAGGACTTGTTACTCAGGATTCAATTCTCTTTAATGACAGTATTAAAGACAATATGTTGATAGCAAAAGAAAATGCAACAGATGAAGAAATTGTTGAAGCACTTAAAATAGCAAATGCCTGGGAATTTGTAAAAGAACTTCCTTTAGGTATCGAAACAAATATTGGGGACAGTGGAAATAAACTTAGCGGCGGACAAAAACAGCGTCTAAGTATTGCGAGAGCGGTATTGAAGAATCCACCCATCATGATTCTAGATGAAGCTACCTCTGCTTTGGATACCGAAAGTGAACGATTGGTTCAGAATGCTTTGGAAAACATGATGAAAAACAGAACTTCAGTGGTTATTGCGCATAGGTTATCAACAATCCAAAATGCAGATACTATTGTAGTCATGTCGAAAGGAGAAATTGTAGAACAAGGTAAACACCAAGAATTATTAGATCAAAAAGGAGTTTACTACGGATTGGTAGAGATGCAGTCTTTTCAGTAATCTCAATTCAAAAATATTAAAAAATAAAAAAGCGGCTTGGGGACCGCTTTTTATTTTATAACATTACCTTGGGGCTAGCAACGTTATTAATCTCATAAGTATATTCAAATATAAACGTATTTTTAATATTTGCAAAATTATTTTGCATTTTATCTTAAATATTTGCATTTTATCGATAAAATACAATTTAGGTTTACTTTTTTCCTACAACTTCAATACGCAAATAGAATCTAAAATAAAAGACGGGCTAGCCCCCGCATAAGCCCGTCTTAGTTGTTTTTACTACAGTTGGGGCTTATAATAAAAACGATTACATAAGAAATGTAGTCCAAAGCTAAGCAGAATTTTCCTACAAAACAAAATTTTTTTACATTTTATCGATTTTAATTGCATTTTATCGATTGTGAAAGTGTTTATTATGTTTATTTTCATCAAAAATTAAACTATTTTCGTTTCTCTAAGTCTATATGTATATCATATTTTTATAGAATTGTTGGAAGAAACCACACTTATAGTAGACCTTCAAACTAAAAACAGGCAAGAAACTGCTTTTAGAACCCTTGTTTCCCAATACAAGGAGCGGTTGTATTGGCATATTAGAAAAATGGTTCTTGATCATGACGATGCAGATGATGTGCTACAAAATACGTTTATTAAGGTATACAAGAACATTGGTAAATTTAAAGGGGACAGTAAGCTTTATACCTGGATGTATCGTATCGCTACCAATGAAGCTATCACATTCTTAAACAAAAAAGCCAAAAGAGCCAATACGAATATTGAAGAGGTGAAAAACACTGCTTTAAAAAATTTACAAAGCGATGTTTATTTTGAAGGCTCTCAAATTCAGTTGCAACTGCAAAAAGCTATTGCCACCCTTCCTGAAAAACAACAACTGGTTTTTAACATGAAGTATTTTGAAGAACATACGTACGAAGAACTTTCAGAAATATTGGAAACATCGGTTGGCGGATTGAAAAGTAGTTATCACATCGCAGTTAAGAAAATAACCGAAATTTTAAAAACCGATGAAACCTTTTTATAAAATAATAGTCAAAGTAACAAATGAAAACGAATAAACACATACACGGTTTTAAAATTCCTGAAGGATATTTTGACTCTTTTGAAGATCAACTATTCGCAGAAATTGCACTTCAGGAAAAAGTGAAAGAGACTGGTTTTAAAACACCACCATCCTATTTTGAAGCATTAGAAGATGTGGTGATGGGTTCAATAAAAGTTTCAGAAAAAGAAACTCCTGTCCGTACGTTGTTTACTTCTAAAAAATTCTGGTTAGTAACAGCTGCAGCTGCATGTGTTGCTTTCCTCTTTTCAGTAGTCAATTTTAATAGTACAGCAAGCTTTTCAAATATTGATGCTGCGATGGTTGAAGCTTATATCAATGATGATAATTTAGATATTGATACCGAAGATGTCCTCGCCATGTTGGATGATGAGACCATTGCTGCTTTTTCAGAACAGTCAAATTTATTTTCAGCTGAAAACCTGGAAGATTACTTACTTAACAATTTAGAAGACACCTCATTTATTACCGAATAATATGAAAAAAATAATCTTAATACTCTCCTTAGTTATGACTGCAAATTTAGCAGCACAGGGAGATAAACACGAAAAAATTAAAGCCTTAAAGGCTGCTCACATAACCGAAGCACTTTCTTTAACTGCTACCGAAGCTGAAAAGTTTTGGCCTATATACAATGCCTACGAAGATAAAATGCACGATTTGCGCAAAGCTGAAAGAAAAGAAATTTTAGGGCCTCTACGAAATGAAGGTCTTGAAACCATGACAGACGCACAAGCTAACGCTCTTATTGACAAAGCATTGGTATTTAAGCAAAATGATGTGACGTATAGAACTGAAATGCTCAATGCATTGCGTAAAGTAATCTCCCCCAAAAAAGTCATTAAGCTTAAAAAAGCTGAAGACGATTTTAAAAAGCAACTCTTAGAACGATATCGCAATAAGAGGCGCGAAAAAAGATAATTGTTTCGTTTTAGTCGACAATTGGTTTTTGTTAGATTGTTTAGGAGGCTTTTAAAGCCTCCTTTTTTATTTTCTGAATACTAACTTTGAAATCTTATGTTGACCACTCGCAAAAGCAACACTATCGTTTACAAATTCGAGGGCATAAAACCCTTCTTCTGAAAGTTCGGTCCAGCTGTCACCTTGATCTGGGCTGTATGAAATCCCTGGGGAACCAACCGCAACCAGGCTTTCTCCTTGGGTTCCAGGAATAAATCGTACAGACGACCGATACCCCGGTCCTTTTCCATTACTAATTAAATCCCAAGTTTTTCCACCATTTCTCGTTATGGCTTTATTTCCTTCATTAAACGTTTTGTTGTCCCAGTTACCACCAAAGATGACCCCTAAGTTTTCATCATAAAAGTCTACACTGTAAATTCCAGTCATCGCCTGCCCTTGAATGATAGGTGTGTTAAAAACCTCCCAAGTTTCACCCTTGTCTGCCGAATGGAAAACACGCGCTCTTTTCCCACCCGTCACGATCCAGACATGCGTGCCCACTAATGAAATATTAGAATTACTAGCTGCAAAAGCAGCTTCTGCGGCTTCTGTTTTAGGTAAATTATCACAAGATATTTTGCTCCAGGTATTTCCACCATCCTTAGTTCTAATAATAGAAAGACAGCCATTTATAGGATCGCCCATAGCTATGCCTTCAGAATCATTCCAGAAAGCCATCGCATCATAAAATACCTTCTCCCCTCTTTCTAGATACACTTCTTCAATATTAGTGGCTTCATTTCCGTTATACCCAATTTTGTACAAAACTCCAGGATTTGCAATACTTAATACAAAAAAGGCATTTTTGGTTTGTGCGATTGATCTAAAATGCAATAAAGAATCTTCATATTTAATTGTTGCCAATTTAGGTGTTTTTCCATCAATCAACCCCACAATTCCTTTGTCTGCAGCAAACCAGACTTTGGTTTCATCTACCGGAGAAATAGCTCTAATACTCAAGCTGTCTTCAAAAACAGGTGTGATTTCTACGGAAACAATATCTTTTTTAGAAAAAGAATCACAAGAAATGAATCCTAAAACCATCAAGAGGGAAAACAAATATCGCATATTAAAAATTTTTGCCAAAAGTAATCAAATCTATTCGTTGGTAAAATGATACCTTTGCAACTTTAAAGACATGCTAAAATAATGTCTTAAAAGTACTGTATGAGATTACATCGTAATTTAGTTTTTGCAACCATCGACTCACTTCATCTTATTTTTAATGAAGGAAAGCAAGCCGATAAGGTGATGAAAAATACATTAAAGAGAGATAAACGCTGGGGATCCAGAGATCGTGGTTTTATTGCTGAAACTACCTATGATATTGTGAGGTGGAAGCGTTTGTATGCAGAAATTGCTGAAGTCAAAGAACCTTTTGACAGACCCAACCTCTTTAGACTTTTTGCTGTTTGGGCAACGCTAAACGGAATCAAAATTCCTGATTGGAAACAATTTGAAGATACCCCCACCCGAAGGATCAAAGGACGATTTGATGAATTATCTAATATTCGAAAGATCAAAGAATCAATACCAGATTGGCTGGATGAATTAGGGGTCAAAGAATTAGGTAAAAAGTGGGATAAAGAAATTAAGGCTCTCAATCAGTTAGCAGATGTTGTACTTCGTGTTAATCCGCTTAAAGCGACTGTGACCCAAGTACAAAATGAGCTCTCAGATCAAAATATAGAAACTGAAGTTTTAAAAGGGTATCCTTTTGCATTAAAACTAAAAGAAAGAGCTAACGTTTTTGGAACCGAACAGTTTAAAAATGGATGGTTCGAGGTACAGGATGCTTCCTCTCAAAAAGTAGCAGACTTTCTAAATCCAAAACCAGGAGAACGTATTGTAGATGCTTGTGCAGGAGCTGGCGGAAAAAGTTTACACATAGCTTCGTTAATGGACAATAAGGGACAGGTTCTAGCTCTGGATATTTATGAAAATAAATTGAATGAGCTTAAAAGAAGAGCCCGACGTAATGGAGTTCATAATATTGAAACTAGAGTTATTGATACTACAAAAGCTATTAAGAAACTAGTAGAAAAAGCCGATAAGGTTTTGATTGATGCTCCTTGTTCTGGCTTAGGCGTTTTAAAAAGAAATCCGGATGCAAAATGGAAATTACAGCCAGAATTCCTTGAATCTATAAAAAATACCCAGCAGGAAATTTTACAATCCTATTCACGAATGGTAAAACCGGGAGGGGAACTTGTCTATGCAACTTGCTCCATATTACCTTCGGAAAATGAAGCCCAGGTAAAGACCTTTTTAGCTTCAGAAGAAGGTAAAAGTTTTACCTTTATAAAAGACGATAACATTATGCCAAGTAGTTCTGGATTTGACGGATTCTATATGGCTAAACTTCAGAAAAAAGAAAAAGAATAAGCATGAAAAAAATTGTAGTACTAGTAGCAATCTGTCTAAGTTATATTGTTAATGCCCAACAACCTTATTACGATAACGTAGATCTAACCTTGACTGGTCAGGATCTCTATTTTGAATTACAACAAAAAATTAATATTGCGAGTAACTCCTACAACTATGGAGATGTAAGAGATACTTTTTTAATAACGGAAGAAAATCCAGATAACACAAACGATGTTTTGTTAATTTATGGTTTCCAAGATAATAGCGATTGCACAACAGATCGCTCTAGGGATAAAGGCGCTTTTGGTGGCTCAAATTGTGAATATAATCGGGAACATGTTTTCTCTCGATCGAATGCAAATCCTGAAATGGGAAATGTAAGTAATAGCACCACTGGTATTGGAGCAGACCCCCACAACTTACGTTCTAGCGATCAACAAATGAACAATAACCGCGGCAGTAAAAAATTTGCTTCAGGTTCTGGAAACGCTGGTAATGTAGGGAGTGGAAACTGGTACCCTGGAGACGAATGGAAAGGTGATGTAGCTCGTATGATGATGTATATGTACACTCGTTACGGAGATCGCTGCTTGCCTTCATTAAATGGTACAGGTGCAACGCAAGGGAGTACAGATATGCTTCAAATTTATTTACAATGGAATGCAGACGATCCAGTAAGTGAATATGAGGATCAACGAAATCCGCGTACTGAAATAGAATACGGAAACCGTAATCCTTTTATTGACAATCCGGCATTAGCCACTGTTATCTGGGGAGGTCCACAAGCAGAAGACCGTTGGGGAATTTTAGGTGTAACCACTTCTGCTTTAGATACTATTACCTTTTATCCTAACCCTGCTTCAGAAATAATTTATGTTCAAAATTCATCCAGTACTATAGCTGAACACTATGTAATATATTCGGTAACTGGCAAAAAAGTTTCAGAAGGTACTCTTTTAGAAAATCAACCCTCTATTGATGTATCATCAGTTACTAGTGGTTTATATTTGCTCGAATTAAGAAGCGGATCTAATTCAGTAACAAAAAAAATAACAATTCAGTAAACATAAAATAATAACAACGAATTTATATGTATTTGTGAGGTAGAATACCAAAAAAAGTTGACCAAATTTTAATATCTTTACACCTTTAAAATCATTCAAATACTCAAACCAATGATTCACTTTTTTGGCGACGTTAAAAACATTGTTTTTGCAGTCCAAACTTCGGGCGAAATATCTCAGGAAAACATACAAAAATTAGCCTGGTTGTTTGGCAACCAATCTAAAATAGACAAGTCCGCAATAGCGGATTTTTTTATTGGCCCTAGAGCCGCGATGATAACTCCCTGGAGCACGAACGCTGTAGAAATAACTCAAAACATGGGAATTATTGGAATTTCCAGAATTGAAGAGTTTAAAAATGTTGCTGAAAATTTTTCAGAATTTGACCCGATGCTTTCTTCAAAATACAAAGCACTAGATCAGGATATTTTTAAAATTGATATCGTTCCTGAAAAAATAAAAAATATCAAAGATATTGCAGCTTATAACCTTGCTGAAGGTTTAGCACTAAGCGACGAAGAAGTTGTATACCTAAATAATCTTTCAGTCAAATTAAAAAGACCCTTAACAGATAGTGAAGTGTTTGGTTTTAGTCAAGCAAACAGTGAGCATTGTCGCCATAAAATTTTCAACGGAACGTTTATTATCGATGGTAAAGAAATGCCTACTTCCTTATTTAAACTAATTAAAAAAACGTCAGAAACACATCCTAACGGAATTGTTTCTGCCTATAAAGACAATGTTGCATTTGTAAAGGGACCAACAGCTACGCAATTTGCTCCAAAATCACCCAATAAACCAGATTATTACGAAAAAAAAGAGTTCGAGAGTGTTATATCCTTAAAAGCCGAAACTCATAATTTTCCCACTACGGTTGAACCATTTAATGGAGCCGCCACTGGAAGTGGAGGAGAAATTAGAGATCGTCTTGCGGGTGGAAAAGGCTCATTACCCTTAGCAGGAACCGCTGTGTATATGACATCCTATTCCCGACTTGAAGAAAATCGCCCCTGGGAACAGAACATGCAGCCAAGAGAATGGTTATACCAGACTCCTCTTGATATTTTAATCAAAGCAAGTAATGGTGCTTCAGATTTTGGCAATAAATTTGGTCAGCCTCTTATTGCAGGTTCTGTCTTAACATTTGAACATGAAGAAGAAGCACGTAAACTTGGATTTGATAAAGTAATCATGCTTGCAGGTGGAATCGGCTACGGAAAAGCGGATCAGGCTTTAAAAGACATTCCAAAAAAAGGAGATACTGTTGTTCTTCTAGGAGGTGAAAATTATAGAATCGGAATGGGTGGCGCTGCTGTTTCTAGTGCTGACACAGGTGAATTCTCTAGCGGAATTGAACTGAATGCCATTCAGCGTTCTAATCCCGAAATGCAAAAACGAGCAGCGAATGCGGTCCGAGGAATGGTTGAAAGTGACCATAACCCTATTGTATCGATCCATGACCATGGAGCTGGCGGACACTTAAACTGCTTGAGCGAACTGGTAGAAGATACTGGGGGACAAATTAATTTGGATAAACTACCTGTGGGAGACCCAACCCTTTCAGCAAAAGAAATTATTGGTAATGAGTCTCAAGAACGTATGGGGCTTGTTATTGCCAAAAAAGATATAGAAACTTTACAACGGGTAGCAGAACGAGAACGTTCGCCTATGTATGAAGTAGGAGAAGTGACCGGTGATTATAACTTTGTATTCAAAAGTGAAACTACGGGTGAGACTCCCATGAATTTCGAGCTGGCAGATATGTTTGGGAGTTCTCCAAAAACGATCATGAAAGATGAAACCATCACTCGTAATTATAAGAATCCACAATACACACCAACTACTGTAAAAAAATATGTTGAACAAGTGCTCCAATTGGAAGCTGTTGCCTGTAAGGACTGGCTTACCAATAAGGTCGATCGTTGTGTAACGGGACGGGTTGCCAAACAACAATGTGCAGGACCATTACAACTTCCACTAAACAACTGTGGCGTGATGGCCCTAGATTATAACGGTAAAAACGGCGTGGCGACCAGTATAGGGCACTCCCCTATTTCTGGATTAATCGATCCTGTCGCAGGCGCCAGAAATTCAATTACGGAAGCGCTTACAAATATTATCTGGGCTCCTTTAGAAAACGGCATCGAGAGTATTTCGCTGTCGGCTAACTGGATGTGGCCATGTAACAATCCTGGTGAAGATGCTCGTTTATACAAGGCTGTAGAAGCTGTAAGTGAATTTAGCATCGATTTAGGAATCAATGTGCCTACTGGGAAGGACTCGTTGTCGATGAAACAGAAATATAAAAATGAAGAGGTGATTTCTCCAGGAACAGTCATTATTTCTGCTGCTGCTCACTGTAATGAGATTTCAAAAGTTGTTGAGCCTGTATTTCAAAAAGATAAAGGCAGTGTGTATTATATTAACATCTCGCAGGACAATTTTAAACTGGGAGGTTCTTCCTTTGCACAAACTCAAAATGCGATTGGTTCAGAAACACCAACTGTGAAAGACGCTGGCTATGTTAAAAATGTTTTCAATACAATTCAGCAGTTAATTACCATAGAAAAAATAGCAGCCGGACATGATGTTGCTTCAGGCGGATTGATCACCACATTATTAGAAATGTGTTTTGCTGATACAAATCTGGGAGCCTGTCTGGATCTTTCTCAATTAGATGAAGAGGATGTGGTAAAGCTATTATTTTCTGAAAATTGTGGAATTGTGATTCAGGCTGCGGAAGATTCTTCGGTGAAAAAGGCTCTTTCCGAAGCAAATATCCAATATACAAAACTGGGAACCGTTACCGAAAGTGAGACCCTTCAACTGAAGATTCACAAAACCTCTTTGGACTTCGACATTCCTGAAATGCGCGATATCTGGTATAAAACATCTTATTTGCTAGACAAACGTCAAAGTGGCGAAGCAAAAGCTAAAGAGCGCTTTGTCAACTATAAAGAACAACCGTTACAATTTATCTTTCCGAAGCAATTTACAGGAGCATTACCCACTTTAGACGACACCAAACCTCGAATTAAAGCAGCGATTATTCGTGAAAAAGGAAGTAATAGTGAACGTGAAATGGCAAATGCAATGTATCTAGCAGGATTTGATGTTAAAGATGTTCACATGACCGATTTGATTTCGGGTCGTGAAACACTAGAGGATATTAAGTTTATTGCTGCGGTGGGCGGTTTTTCAAATAGTGATGTCCTAGGAAGCGCTAAGGGCTGGGCGGGAGCATTTTTATATAATGAAAAAGCCAATAAGGCCCTTAATGATTTTTTCGCAAAGGACGATACCCTTTCTTTAGGAGTATGCAATGGGTGTCAACTGTTTATAGAATTAGGATTACTCACACCAAATGATTCTGAAAAACCTACCATGTTACACAATGATACTGGCAAATTTGAATGTAGTTTTACTTCGGTAAAAATACAGGAAAATAATTCGGTCATGTTATCTACAATGGCTGGGAGTACGCTAGGAATCTGGGCGGCACATGGTGAAGGCAAGTTTAGTTTTCCAAACCAAGAAAGCAATTACAACATCGTTGGAAATTATGGGTATGAAACATTACCCGCAAACCCAAATGGAAGTGATTTTAATACCGCTATGATGACAGATGTTACAGGTCGTCACCTTGTAATGATGCCGCACCTGGAACGCTCTACCTTTCCATGGAACTGGGGCCACTATCCAACAAACAGAAAAGACGAAGTTTCTCCGTGGCTTGAAGCATTTGTAAATGCAAGAAAATGGCTGGAACAGAAATAAGAATAAAACAGTAAATCTTTAGCGATATTTAAATTGAAGAAAGTCGATTGGAATTTGAAATTCTGCATTAAAAAGCTGTAATGTAATTTATATCAACACTTTAAAGAAGCGCAATTGCGCTTCTTTTTTTATTTCAGAAAACTGAAAAAAAATTCCTATTTTGCAGGTTCACAATACTATAAAACTATGACCGAAGTAAAAAGACTATTTGATTTTCCATACTATCAGTTAGAGCAGTATCCGCAAGAGGGCGCTTTAGTAAGCAAAGTGAATGGAGAATGGGTAAAAACCTCAACACAAGAATATATAGATAAGGCCTGTGCTATAAGCCGCGGACTTATAAAACTAGGCGTTCAACCTAATGATAAAATTGCGATTATATCGATGACAAATCGCACCGAATGGAATATCTGTGATATAGGTATTTTACAAACAGGTGCTCAGGATGTTCCTATTTATCCTACGATTAGTGAGGAAGATTATGAATATGTCTTAAATCATAGTGAGTCCACCTATTGTTTTGTGTCATGTAAAGAAGTATTTGAAAAAATTAATAAGATAAGAGCAAATGTTCCTTCCTTAAAAGAAGTTTATTGCTTTGATGCTGTACAAGGTTGTCCTAACTGGGATAAAGTATTACAACTTGGTAATGACAATATGGATTTACAAAAAGAAGTTGAAAAACGTATGGCTGCTGTACATGAAGATGATCTGGCAACATTGATTTATACTTCTGGTACTACTGGGCGCCCAAAAGGAGTTATGTTAAGTCATAAAAACATCGCATGTAATGCCATTCATAGTGAAAAAAGGCTGCCTATAGATTTTGGAGTTTCAAAATCACTTAGCTTCTTACCCGTCTGTCATATCTATGAGCGGATGTTATTGTACATGTATCAGTATTGTGGGGTTAGTATTCATTTTGCTGAAAGCCTTGAAACTATAAGTGACAATCTTAAGGAAATACAACCTGAAGTAATGACAGCAGTACCTCGCTTACTTGAAAAGGTATATGACAAAATCATTGCAAAAGGAGAAGACCTTACGGGTGTTAAGAAAAAATTATTTTTCTGGGCAGTAGATCTCGGATTAAAATGGGAACCCTACGGAAAAAATGGCTGGTGGTATGAAACAAAGCTTGGTGTCGCTAGAAAGTTGATCTTTAGTAAGTGGCAGGAAGCTTTAGGTGGAAACTTAAAGGCAATTGCCAGCGGAAGTGCTGCTTTGCAACCACGTTTAGCGAGAGTATTTAATGCTGCAGGAATTCCTATCATGGAAGGCTATGGACTTACTGAAACCTCCCCGGTTCTTACGGTAAATGACATGCGTGATGGCGGATTTAGAATTGGAACTGTAGGAAAACCACTAAACGAAACAGAAATCAAAATAGCCGAAGATGGTGAAATACTTGCCAAAGGACCTCAGGTAATGCAGGGTTATTATAAAGATGAAGAGCAAACAAACGAGGTGCTTAAAAATGGGTATTTCCATACAGGAGATATAGGTGTTATTGATTCAGATGGATTTTTAAAGATTACAGACCGTAAAAAATCAATGTTTAAAACAAGTGGAGGTAAATATGTAGCACCTCAACTAATCGAAAATGCCATGAAACAATCTCAGTTCATTGAGCAAATTCTAGTAGTAGGTGACGGTGAGAAAATGCCTGCCGCTTTAATACAACCTAACTGGGAATTTATTGAAGGCTGGGCACAAGCCAATCATTCGGCGCTACCAAAAGATCCAAAAGATGCTGTAAAAGATGAAATTCTAATAGCAGCCATACAAAAAGATGTAGATTTTTATAATGAAAGATTCGGGAAGTGGGAAAAAATTAAAACCTTTCAATTAACTCCAGAGGTTTGGACGATTGAAGCAGGACACCTTACTCCTACTATGAAACCAAAACGTAAGGTGATAAAGGAAATGTATCATGACTTATATGAAAAGCTCTACGGAAGAGCATAAGCATTCTTTTAACATTATATATAAAAAAACTCCCGGAAATCCGGGAGTTTTTTTTATGGGTAAATTAATTCTATCCGTTTGGATCTAGTATCAGTTTAATACGTTCATTTAAATCTTCAAGATGGTATCTACTCATCGTGTCTGACGTTCTTCCAATGGCAGCACGAACGTTACGTTGTAAATTCTTTAGCTCTGCTCTAACGACTGGTCGAATATCACTTTGACTCACCTCTACACTTGTTACCCCACCAAATCTTCTAAAGGCTGAAGGAATATTCTGCTCTTCGTTCATCAAGTATTCCATTCTATCTACATAAGCACGTTGAAGGTTTCTTCGGTAGGTGTCGATTGCTCTTCCTCTAGATAGTTCAGAGAAGATACCGGTACGAAGATCGGTCATCATATCTACTAATCCGTAGGCACTATTACCATTCATCGTTTCATTTTCAATAAGCCTTGCCATTCTTCCGAAGTCTAGAATATTATTCAAAGTACGTTCTTGGGTACCTCGTAAACGTTCAATTGACCCAGCACTTTCAACTTTATTAAAAATATTTGGATCTATTAACCATTCTGGTGTCGTAAATAATTGATCCTGTAAAAACTGCATACTTTCTTTTTGTCTTTCGGGAGCTACATGTGTATATACTGCGCCATCTTGATCGTAGGTTTTGTAGTATTCATAAACACCTCCAATATTTGATGTAACGTGTCCCATATAGCGATTGTATTGTCCTAAAACCTGACCATACATTGTTTCCAGATCATCGTAATTTTTACCGTCTTCGGCTGTCCAGGTAATTAAATTTGGTACAATACGCTTCAGATTCATAATCCCATAGTTACTTGCTTTAACAGCATCGTCACCAAGGTCTTCAGTTTGGGAACTTGGATCAATAACCCCAAATTGTTGTCTTCCGAAGCGATACTTAGGATCATCTGCCTTATCTAATATCCACTCATCAAGTACTTTCTTTTCTTCTACAGCAGACTTGTCTAAAATAGGTCTATATCCCCATTCTATAGCATACTTATCATAAGGTCCAATATTTGGCATTAATGCCACGCCTGTATCTTCTGGCTGAGCTACATAATTGAAACGTGCATAATCCATAATTGATGGTGCTGTTCCATATTTTTGAGTAAAATCTGCATCTCTCAGCATTTCTACTGGGTACGCAACACTACTACCCATATTATGAGGTAAACCTATGGTATGGCCAACCTCGTGAGCAGATACAAAACGAATCAAACGCCCCATGACTTCATCTTTAAATGCTACACCTCGTGCATCTTCGTTAATGGCAGCTGTTTGTACAAAGTACCAATTACGTAATAGTGTCATTACATTATGGTACCAATTAATATCACTTTCTAAGATCTCTCCACTTCTTGGATCACTTACATGAGGTCCATTGGCATTTGGAATAGGAGAAGCAAGGTAACGTACTACAGAATAGCGAACATCCTCTGGGCTCCAGTCTGGATCTTCCTCTTTAGTAGGAGGATCTTTTGCGATGATGGCATTTTTAAATCCAGCGGCTTCAAAGGCTACTTGCCAGTCTTCGATACCCTGTTTGATATAAGGAACCCATTGTTTTGGAGTTGCTCTATCAACATAATAAACTATTTGTTTTTTAGGCTCAACTAGTTCCCCTCTTTTAAACTTTTCGATATCTTCATCTTTTACTTCCAATCTCCATCGGTCTAAGTAGCGTACTGTTTTACTCTCTTGAGCATCAAGACCGTAATCTGTTTGACCTCTGGCAAACCATCCTACACGCTGATCAAAATAGCGTCGCTTCATAGGTTCCTTTGGCAGTAATATCATTGAGTTACTCATTTCAAGTGAGATTGACCCTGTACTCTCGTTTGATGGTGGATCGTTCGCTTCATAGGTTTTAACGTGTCTTGCTTCGATATTTAATGGGTAGCTTTTTAACGTTTCGATATAAGAACGGTCTGAGTCCATTCTAGTTATTTTATAGTTACTTCTACTTCTAGCAGGAAAGCCTAATGCTTTGACATCTTTTTCAAATAAAGGAGTTACATCAATTACTGTTGCAGTAGAATCTTTACTGAAAGCTTTGATAGGAAATGTATATAAAACAGGTTCAAAGTTAGAATTTACTACTGCTTCGTGAACTGGTAATGAATCTGCGGCAAAAACTTCATGAGAAACAACTCGAAGCAATACTTTTTTATCTTTTTTCTGCCACCTTAGCACTTGTGTGTTTTGCTTTCCACCTCCAAAACCAATGCCTGAAGCTGTCTTAGCAATACGTGTTACCATAAGCATCTCACGATCAAACAATGTATCGGGTATCTCGTATAAGTAATCTTCTTTTACTTTATGGACATGAAACAGACCACTATCGGTAATTGCTTCTTTAGTAACGACTTTGTCATAAGGTTGGATAGCATCCTTATCATTACTTGGTTTTTTTTCGGCTGTTGCTGCAGCTCCTTTTTTCCCTTTGGCATTTTTACTTGTTGAGCAAGCAGAAACTGCAAAGACAATGGTCACCAAAAGGGTGAAATAGTAGAACATTTTTTTCATTCGGAAGGTTTTTTAAAAATTTTCAACAAAGTACAAAAATGAACCCCCGAGAATGTTAACATTTTCATAACATTCTCGGGGGTTTTATTAATTGTGAAGTCTTATAATTACTTATTCATTCGCTTCCACTTCAATTGTTTGTGGAACTGGCATCTTAACACCCTTGTACACAAATGTGTACAACCACATCAATGTGAATGTGGGTATTAAATCTGACATTGGTAAAATCTCTTCGATAAACACCACAGCTGAGGCAATTTTACCTGCTTCACCTTTGTACATCTTACTCATTTGCTTGGCAGCTATAGGCGCCCAGATAATGTCTAGAAAAGGTCCAACTACAGGAATAGCCATAGTAATCATACCAATAGCATCAAATAGGAGTCCTTTTTTTAATAATTTATATTTTGGGTTTTTCATTTTAAAAAATTTAATTCTGAAAATGTATAAAACAATCAGAGTTACTACTAGTTCTTACAACGCAATAATGTTGCCAAAAATTTTAATGTCAGTTTCGACACTTTCCGAAGCACTATAATTAAGCTAAATCACTGCTAATTAGCTTTAAGAACTCGTTTCGAGTTTCAATTTTTTCAAATTGACCTCTAAAGCCAGAAGTAGTAGTAACACTATTTTGTTTTTGAACGCCACGCATCATCATACACATATGCGATGCTTCAATCACCACAGCGACACCCTTAGGTTTTAATGTTGTATTAATACATTCTAGAATATCATGAGTAAGTCTTTCCTGAACCTGCAATCTTCTTGCAAAAACATCCACTACTCGTGGGATTTTACTTAGTCCAACGATATGGCCATTAGGAATGTATGCAATATGAGCCTTTCCAAAAAAAGGCAATATATGATGTTCACAAAGAGAATATAATTCAATATCCTTGATGATCACCATATCATTATAGTCTTCGGCAAACATAGCTCCTTTAAGTATTGCTGCTGGATCTTGACAGTTTCCTGAGGTCAAAAACTGCATCGCTTTTGCAGCACGTTCTGGGGTTTTTAAAATGCCTTCACGAGAAATGTCCTCTCCAACTTCTTTCAGAATTTCTGAAAAGTTCGATTTTAGATTGTCTGTTACTTCTTCATTGTACTCTTCAAAATACTTGTATGATCCCATTTATGTTTTTTTTAATTTATCTGAATAGTAGGTGTTAATCTTATCAATTTTTGGCTGAATGATATACTGGCAATAAGGCTGTTGAGTATGTTCATTATAATAATCATGATGATCTACCTCTGCAACATAAAAAACATCCAGCGGGGATACTTCTGTTACGATCTCATTTTCAAATACGTGATTATCTTCTAACAATGTAATAAATGCCTCTGCTTTTTCTTTTTGAACTTCTGAAGTAAAAAATATAGCACTCCTATATTGAGTTCCTTTATCATTCCCCTGCTGATTTAATGTAGTTGGATCGTGCGTTGCAAAAAATACTTCAAGTAAGGTTTCAAAACTTACTTTAGAAGGATCAAATGTAATTTCAATACCCTCTGCATGGCCCGTACGCCCTGTACATATTTCTCTATATGCAGGATTTTTGATATTCCCACCTGTATACCCCGGAACGACCTCTGTTACTCCTTCCAGCCTTTGAAATACAGCTTCGGTACACCAAAAACATCCTCCTGCAAAAACTGCTTGTTCCATATTTATAATAAATAATTAAACAAAGTTAGCCATAAAAACTCCTTGCTAAGATAAGTTTAAGGTTTTAACTTTTTGTTAATACTTGTCCGAAGTGGACTACCGTAGTTTTGTCGCTAATCTTCTTACAACTTTCAATCAATAATTTAAAAGGGTTTGAGCAACACAGTATTTTCAATTAAAGTTTTTATTTCTGTACTTTTTATGCTTTCTATTATTCCTTCGGAAAGTTTTTCACAGAATCAAAAATCACTTCAAGCAGAGCGTATTACTAACGTGCCCAAAATTGATGGATTGTTAAACGATGAAATCTGGAATGATTTAAAAGCCTATGGCAATTTCTACAAATACCAGCCTGGCAATGAAGGCACCATTCCTGAAGCGTATAGAACAGAAATCAAGCTTGCTTATGATGATCAGGCAGTCTATGTAGCTGCATATATGTATCATCCAAACCCTGACCAGATGCTGAAGCAATTCTCGCAACGAGACAATGTCAATGTCCAAGCAGACAGCTTTACGTTTGCTTTAAACACCTATAATGATGGTATTAACGAAACCCGCTTTATTGTAACTAGTGCAGGAACTATTGGAGATTCAAGAGTAACTTTAAACGATCAGGATTTTGGGTATGATGTTGTTTTTGAATGTAAAATATCCTATGATGCAAAAGGATGGTATGCAGAATACAGAATTCCATACAATGCCCTTCGCTTTCCGAAGGTAGAACTACAAAACTGGAGTGCTAACTTTTATAGAAATCTTAAAAAAGAAAATGAAATACACACTTGGAGTTTTATTGAAAATGGTGTAGGTAGAGAACCACAATACAGTGCTCCTATCACAGGAGTTCGAAATATTGATCCACCTGTAAGACTTACCCTCTTCCCATTTGGACAGGCCAATGTTGGTACCTTTGATGGTGAGACCTCCACCGATTTTAGTGCGGGTATGGATATTAAATATGGATTAAGTGATAGCTTTACACTGGATGCGACATTAATTCCAGATTTTGGGCAGGCAGCCTTTGATGAAGTAACGCTTAATCTGGGACCATTTGAACAAACTTTTGGAGAAAACCGTCAATTTTTTAGAGAAGGAATCGAACTTTTTAATAAAGGAAGAGTTTTCTTTTCTCGTCGTGTAGGTGGTAGGCCTTCAGGAAGTGTTGATGACCTTCAAGAAAATGAATTTATAGAAGAATTTCCTTCCCGTGTAAATTTATTAAATGCTTTAAAAATTTCTGGAAGAACGAAAGATGGACTAGGCGTTGGTTTTTTTAATGCCATTAGTGAAAAAACTTTTGCTACTATCCGAAATGAAGACACCAATGAAACTCGTGAAGTATTAGTAGAACCATTAACCAATTACAACATCATTGTACTTGATCAACAAATCAATGACAACTCATCTGTTTCAATAATCAATACCAACGTAACCAGAGAAGGCCATTTTAGAGATGCCAATACCAGCGGATTTATATTTGATGTGGCAGATAAGGGTAATAATTTTAGAGCTTCAGGAAGAGCAATAGTAAGTAACGTAAATGGAGACAATGGTTTTACACAGGGGTTCTTATCTGAATTTGATTTTCAACGAATAAAAGGTAATTTCAGGTATCGAGTTGGGCATGATTTCTCTAATACAACCTACGACATCAATGATCTCGGTGTAAATTTCAGAAATAACTTCAATAATTTTGTAGCAGGTGCTTCGTATGAAATTTTTGAGCCTACCAAAGCTTTTAACCGCTATAGAATTGGTGTTACTGCGAGACATCGTAGATTGTATCAGCCTAACGTTTCAACAGGAACTAGTTATGATTTAGATTCATTTTTCTTTACCATAAACAGATTTGCTTTTGGTGCCAATGTCGATTATAACACAGAAAGTGACGACTATTTTGAACCACGGGTCGCTGGACGTTTTGTTACTTTTAATCCGAATATAGGTTCACGGGTTTTTTTATCTTCAGATTTCAGAAAAAAGTTTGCGTATGATTTTAGAGTTAATTATCGTACTTGGCTAGAAGGAGATCCACAACGTAGTTATTCAGTCAATTTTGAACCTCGCTATCGCTTTAGTGATAAATTCTTATTAATTCTAGAAACTGATATTTCAGTAAGAGATAAGAACTTTGGTTTTGTGAATATTGTAGATGATGCTATATTTTTTGGGGAAAGAGATATTACCAATATAGAAAATTCCATAGCAGGGAGTTATAATTTTGACCCTTATAAAGCAATTGATTTACGCTTTAGAAATTTTTGGAGTACTGTAAATTATGTTGAGAATGTTTTTACAACTCTTAATCAAGATGGTACCCGATCTGATGCCATCTATGATCTAGAAAATGGAGATCCCAATAGAAATTTTAATATTTGGAATTTGGATCTAAGTTTTCGTTGGAGATTTGCTCCTGGAAGTGAAGCTACTCTCCTTTACCGAAACCAGATTTTTAATCAGGATAATGAGTCTACCATAGGGTATGGTGAAAGTTTGAGTAGATTATTTGACCAACCACAACAACATGTACTTTCACTTCGAGTTACTTACTTTATAGACTATAATAATGTAAAATACCTGTTTAATAAAAGTTCTTCCTAAAAAGAAATTACAGAAGATGTATCTTTACTATACCTTAAAACACAGCAAAAAAAATGGTTGTTACCCAGAATATTCATAAATATTACGATGAGCTTCATGTATTAAAAGGTGTGGATCTGCATATAAAAAAAGGAGAAATTGTGTCTATAGTTGGAGCTTCTGGTGCAGGAAAAACGACCTTGCTTCAAATAATAGGTACGCTGGATACTTATTCTGAAGGTTCTCTCATTATTGACAATACAGAGATTAGTGGATTAAAGCGGAAACAACTTGCGAAATTTCGAAATGAACATTTAGGATTTATCTTTCAGTTTCACCAATTATTACCAGAGTTTACGGCTCTAGAAAATGTATGCATACCTGCATTTATAAAAAAAACTCCCAAAGCTGAAGCTGAAAAAAGAGCGAAAGAATTACTTGCTTTTTTAGGGCTTTCAGCAAGAGAACACCATAAACCCAACGAGCTTTCTGGTGGAGAACAACAACGAGTAGCTGTAGCCAGGTCTTTAATTAATAACCCCAGTATTATTCTGGCAGACGAACCCAGTGGAAATCTGGATACCGAAAGTGCCGAAAATCTTCATAACCTATTTTTTAAGCTTAGAGATGAGTTTGGACAAACATTTATCATTGTTACTCACAATGAAGAACTGGCTGAAATGGCAGATCGAAAACTGGTCATGCAGGACGGAAAAATCCTAATGTAACCATGAACAGAGCCCAGCTCAAAGAATTTCTCGATGAAAAAGTTGTGTTGTACAATCAGCCGAAGTTTATCGAAAGTGATCCTATCCAAATTCCACATCAATTTAAGCTCAAGGAAGATATTGAAATTATAGGATTTCTAGTCGCGACTATTGCATGGGGCAATCGAAAAAGTATCATTACCAATGGAAACCGACTAGTAGCTATCATGGGGAATTCCCCGTATGATTTTGTGATGAACTTTTCAGAAGAAAACAAAAAAAATCTTTCAGGCTTTGTACACCGAACTTTTAATGAAGATGATTTGTATTACTTTCTGAAAGCCCTTCAAAATATTTATCGCAATTATGGCGGACTAGAAGCTGTATTCGCAGCACATGCCGAAAAGGAATCGCTTCAGTTGGCCATTCATCACTTTAAAAATACTTTTTTTGAACTTCCGCATCAAGCTAGGACAGAGAAACATGTAAGTGATCCCTTAAAAAATTCCGCAGCAAAAAGAATAAACATGTTTTTAAGATGGATGGTTCGAAAAGACACTTCGGGAGTAGATTTTGGGATTTGGACGCAGCTTTCACCCGCTCAACTTTCGTGTCCGCTTGATGTTCATAGTGGCAATGTTGCCAGAAAATTAGGACTCTTAAAGCGAAAGCAAAATGATGGGAAAGCACGTTCAGAACTTGACAGAAGTCTCCGGAAATTAGATGCAAAAGATCCTGTAAAATATGATTTTGCTCTTTTTGGATTAGGTGTGTTTGAAGCTTTTTAAATTCTTATTAACCCATTCCGTTATAAGTGTTAAGAATATTAACATTTAATCGAATGTTTGTTAAAAATTTCTTTACATTTACAATACCCAACCTAACCATAGTCCCTTACCTTAAAGGTACTAATGAAAGCAGTAGTGTTAGCAGTTGTATTCAATTTTTAGTGTAAACCTAATAAATTTGGTTTATTTGAATTGACTTAATAGTTATGCTACTAACAAAAAAACACCTAATTTTTTATTCATTATGATAGCACCAGCTATTCCTGAAAACGAAAAAAAACGACTTAAAGCTCTTAAGGAATATAATTTACTGGATACACTTCCAGAATCTGACCTTGATGGAATAACAAAACTAGTAGCTTCTATATGCGAAGTACCTATCTCTTTAGTATCGCTACTAGATACAGACCGTAATTTTTTAAAATCACATTATGGAGTTGAAGACACAGAATCCCCCCGGGATATTTCCTTTTGTGGTCATACCATAATAGATGAATCGCCTATCTTTACCATAAAGGATGCTCGTAAAGACATTCGGTTTGAAGACAATCCTATTGTTACAGAACGAAATGTAGTTTTCTACGCGGGTGTTCCATTAATAAATAAAGCTGGATATGCTTTAGGGACTTTATGTGTGTTTGATACGAAGCCAAGAGAATTAAATAAAAAACAAGAAGAAGCATTGTTGGCCTTAAGTGAGCAGGTTCTTAACCTATTTGAGGTTCGTAAGCAGAATACAAAACTTAAAAGACTTCAGAAAAAACTTAAAAATAAAAATGTTGAGTTGAAGAAATTTGCTGGTGTTGTTTCTCATGATATGAAAATGCCATTGGCAAATATGATAGTCACGTCAGACATTCTTAAAGCAAAATATAGCAACGTAATAGATGACAAAGGAAAAGAATACTTAAATTACCTTAAACATTCTTCTTTTACGTTGAGTGACTACATTACAGGGCTATTAGCCCATTATGAAAGTGATAATGTCGCTTCCAGAAATAGTGAAAAATTTGACATACATGATTTGCTAGAGGATATTGTTGATTTGCTTAAGATCAATATTGACTGTGAGATTAACTTTCCTGAAGAAAATATAGAAATTCAATGCAACAGAGCTGCTTTAGAGCAAATATTCTTAAATCTGGTTGGGAATAGTATCAAATATAACGATAAAGAAAAAATTGTTATCAATATCACTTTCAAGGAAAAAGAGGATTTTTATAGGTTTAAAATAAGTGATAATGGAATTGGAATTCCAGAAGATAAACAAAAAGAGGTTTTTAAATTATTTTCAACAATTGGTTCTGTAGATCGAAATGGAAACAAAGGAAACGGTATTGGATTATCGACCGTTAAAAATCTAGTTAACAATCTTGGTGGAAAAATCTCTATTAAATCCAAAGTTGGTGAAAGCACAGTCATAAGTTTTACGGTTGCAAAAAACAATGGAAAGCCAAAAGCTTCAGTTTAACAGTTATTTAACCCTTTTCCCAAAAACTATAAGTAGGAATTTTCCGTAAATATTAACGTGCTAGAACCTAAAATCCCCCAAAACGAGGTACAGCGTCTTAATGCCGTACAATCCTATCAACTCCTCGACACCCTTCCCGAAGATGAGTATGACAATATTACTTCGTTAGTAGCCTCAGTTTGCAATGTTCCCATTTGTCTTATTACCCTAATTGACAAGGATAGAAATTTTTTAAAGTCTCATTATGGAGTTAATATAGACGAATCACCAAGAAGCACCTCATTTTGTGGGCATGCGATTCTTACTCCACAAGATTTATTTATTGTTGAGGATGCAAGAAAAGATAGTCGCTTTAAAAACAACCCAATTGTTAGTGAACAAGGTCATTTATTTTATGCAGGAGCTCCCTTGGTTAATGAAGAAGGATTTGCCTTAGGTACCTTATGCATTTTTGACATGAAGCCTAGAACGCTTCAGCATAAAGAAAAAGAAATAATAGTGGCTTTAGCAAACCAGGTAGTCAAATTATTTGAACTTCACAAAAAAAATAATGAACTAAATAAAACGTATAAAGAACTTGAAGAACGTAATAAAAGACTTAAAAAATTTGCGGGTCTCGTAACGCATGACCTTAAATCTCCTTTAGGAAATATTACGACACTTACCAGAATGCTAAAAGAAGAATGTTTAACGGCTGTAAGTGATCAATGTAATCAATATCTAGACTATATTGAAGAATCCTCTGTCACAATGAAGAATTATGTGAACGACATGCTTGATTTTTACAAATCAGATGGCTTACTAAAAGAAAAAGCAACTCAATTCTTACTCAATGAACTTTTTGAAGAATTGGAAGAAATGCTGTTTGTTGACAACTCTAACTTTATTCATCCAACGCAAAGTATTTCGATACATACAAACAAACAGGCCCTTTATCAGATTCTGCTAAATTTAATAGCCAATTCTCTAAAATACAGTCACCACTCAAATCCTACAGTAACCATTGAATTTTCTGAAGACTTCCAAAACTATATTTTTAAAGTTATAGACAATGGTCAAGGAATCTCACCAAAAGATCAAAAGGGAATTTTTGATATGTTTAAAACAACTGCAAATACCGATAAAGACGGAAAGAGAGGCTCTGGTATTGGACTGGCCACTGTAAAGAACTTAGTTAAAAAGCTTAATGGTACGATAAAACTCGAGTCAACGCTAGGAAAGGGTACTTCTATCACCTTTACTATAAAGAAAACAGTTTAATTGCTTTCGGTTTTTTATCTTTGAAAAATATCTGAAACAGGAATGCAGTTTAAACACCCAGAACTTCTTTACGCACTTTTTTTACTGCTCATTCCTATTCTTATTCATTTGTTTCAATTACGAAGGTTTCAGAAGGTCGCATTTACCAATGTTGCTTTTTTGAAAAAGGTGAATTTCCAGACCAGAAAAAGTTCACAGCTTAAAAAATGGATCACATTACTACTACGATTAGTAGCGCTGGCTTGCATAATTATTGCTTTCGCACAGCCATTTACAGCGTCAACAACTGCCCTAAATACCGAAAAAGAAACCGTTTTATATCTGGATACGAGCTTTAGCATGCAGGCGAAAGGATCTCAAGGCCCCTTATTGCAACGTGCAGTTCAGGATATTTACGAAAATATAAAGAGTACAGATAACATAAGCTGGTTTACCAATGACTATGCACGAAAAAATGTTTCGATTCAGGATTTTAAAAATGAAGTCCTAAAGATTACGTATTCAAATAAACAATTAACTCCCTCAGAAGTGCTTCTGAAAGCCAAACAATATTTTTCAAAAAGTACTTCGGCAGATAAACGTTTGATCTATGTTTCAGACTTTCAGCAAAAAGAAGCCTTCCCTGTTCTTTCCGAAGAAATCTCAGTAAATGTGGTCCCTTTAGCTCCTGTGGTGACCAAGAATATCGCTATTGATACTGCGTACATAGTTTCAAAAAGCACAACAAATACACAGCTTAAAGTAGTTATCTCTAGCACAGGCGATGTTGCGCAGACTATACCGGTTTCACTTTATAATGGAAACAGCCTCATTGCAAAAACCGCAGCAGACCTCTCCAATAGTTCTCAAAACGAAGTCTTCTTCGATATAGAAAATGTAACAAATTTTAAAGGTAGGCTCTCTATTTCTGAAGCAAACCTTACGTATGACAATGATTTATTTTTTAGTATTAATCCGCCAGAAAAAATCAAGGTACTTTCCGTCAATGAAGCAGAAGCTAACTTTTTGCAACGTATTTTCGACCAACCAGAATTTGAATACACACAACAAACAAATCGGACGGTTAACTACAATACCATTGCTTCACAGAATTTTGTAATCATCAATGAGCTAAACGTTATTCCTGAGTCATTGACGACTGCATTGAATACATTTGTCAATAACGGCGGAAGCTTATGTATTATCCCGCCAGTAAATGGAAATACTAGTAGCTATAACGCATTACTGAATCGTCTTAGAGTGGGTACTTTTTCTGAAGCCATCAACCAAGAGAAAAAAATTACTAAAATCGTATTCGACCATCCATTGTATAGTAATGTATTTGAAAAAAGAGTCGTAAACTTTCAGTACCCAAAAGTAAATTCTTTTAACACGATTACTTCCAATGCCACGGCTGTGCTTCAGTTTGAAGACAACAAGCCGTTTATCGTAAATCGTGGCTCTGTGTATGTTAGTACGGCAGCATTTAATACCGAAAATTCCAACTTTCAGAATTCTCCTTTGATCGTTCCAACCCTTTACAATATGGCGCAACTTAGTTTGCCACTCCCTCAATTGTATTATGAAGTGGGGAAACAAAATAACTATTCGGTGCCTGTTACTTTAATACAAGATGAGATTCTCACTATAAAAGATAGCACACAAAGCTTTATACCCTTGCAACAAACCAAAGCCAATCAGGTAGACATCACAACAAATGAAGAGCCAGCAACTGCAGCAACGTATTCGATTACAAAACAGGAGGAAGTTTTACAAAATGTGAGCTATAATTATGATAGATCTGAAAGTGTATTGCAATATGCCAATCCCAGAGATTGGGAAGGCGTAGCGGTGTATGATTCGGTTTCAGATTTATTTTACACCCTATCTGAAGAAAATTCAATGAACAGTTTCTGGAAATGGTTTGCTATTTTTGCATTTATATTCCTATTATTGGAAATGTTGTTCTTGAAATTTTATAAACGTTGAAAATCATTTTTTAATCAATTGACGCACAAGATGAACGTACTTTTAAAATCTGCTATTATTGTTGACGCTTCTAGCAAACATCATTTAAAAAAGCGCGATATTTTAATTGAAAACGGAACAATTACCAAAATTGCAGCGTCAATTTCAAATCCTACAGCCAAAGAAATTTCACTTGACAATTTACACGTCTCTCAAGGTTGGTTCGACCCTAGTGTGTCCTTTGGAGAACCAGGCTACGAAGAACGTGAAACTATAGAGAATGGCCTTATGACAGCAGCTCAAAGCGGATTTTCACATGTTGCCGTCAATACCAATACCAATCCTGTTGCAGATACTAAAAGTACCATTCAGTTTTTAAAATCGAAAGCAGCTAAGAATGCGGTTACCCTACACCCTATTGGAACTTTAAGTGCAGGAAGTAAAGGCGAGGACCTCGCAGAGCTTTATGATATGCAAAATGAAGGAGCTATTTCGTTCTATGATTATAAAAAGCCTATCGCCAATGCAAATTTATTAAAGATCGCGCTTCAGTATGTGCAAAATTTTAACGGATTGGTACAAAGTTTTCCATTAAATGCAACCATTTCACCAAAAGGAATGGTACACGAGCATACCCACAGTACAAAATTAGGGTTAAAAGGAATTCCGTCACTTTCAGAAGAGCTTCAAATCACAAGAGATCTGTATATATTAGAATATACTGGCGGACGACTCCACATACCAACTATTTCTACAAAGAAATCGGTAGAATTGATTAAAGAAGCCAAAAAAAATGGGCTAAATGTGAGCTGTAGTGTGGCTATCAACAATCTTTTTTTAACCGATGAAGTCCTAGAAAGTTTTGACACAAATTATAAACTATTGCCACCAATACGAGCAAAAGAAGATGCAAAAGCACTTATAAAGGGATTAACAGAAGGTGTTATAGACGGTGTCACAAGCGACCACAATCCTATAGATATTGAACATAAGAATACAGAGTTTGACCATGCTGCCTTCGGAAGCATTGGCCTTGAGAGTTGCTTTGGTGCATTAAATACGCTTATTGGTTTTGAAAAAGCAGTTAAATCTTTCACTCAATTAAAATCACACTTTAATATTGAAAACCATTCTATTACTGAAAACGCATTAGCAAATCTTACTCTTTTTAATCCAGAGGTTGAATGGACCTTTACTATAGATCACATTCTTTCCAGTTCTCAAAACGCTGCGTTGTTAGGAGAAGCATTAAAAGGAAAAGCTTACGGAGTCTTTGGAAATAAAAAATTAATACTCTCAAAAGAATGGTAACTACTCCTCCCGGAAAAAATAAAGCCATCATTGCGTACATAACTTTTATTGGAATGTTTATTGCAATTTCTATGAACAAGGACCATAAAGACAGTTTTGCTTCTTGGCATATTAAAAATATGTTCGGACTTGTACTTATGCTTTTTGTGGCGGTGATCACTCAATTTCATATTAATTTGCTGGCTGGAGACATCCTTTATTGGATTTCGGTGGTTTTCTGGTTATTTTCCTTTATTATGGCCATTGCGAATAAGCAACAAGGAATTCCATTTCTAAGTGAGCAGTTTCAGAAATGGTTTAAATTTTTAGACTAAGAAACATGCAGACTCAAGGAGCACAAGAGGGAAAAACTATGGCGATCATATCGTATCTCACTGCGATTGGGTTGATCATTTCGTATGTAAATAATTCAGAAAAGAAAAATAGTTTAGTCGCCTATCATATCCGTCAGAGTCTCGGCATCATTTTGCTTTTTATTATAGTTTCTATTTTTCTCTCTGCGATTAACTTTCTGGTGAGCATTCCATTTTTGGGTTGGATTCTACAACTAGGAACCTTTGTTTTATGGTTATTAGGAATACTTTCGGCAGGTAAAGGTCTTAAAGAACCTGTTCCATTGTTTGGAGCATATTTTCAGGAATGGTTTAAAGGAATTTAATCTCTTATATATCTCATTACTTCTGTTATTTTTGTCCTATGGAAAAACAAACATTACTCTTAGAACACAATTATAAAGCACCAAAAACTACTTCAAAAAATGCTCCTGCGATTATTTTGTTGCATGGCTTTGGAAGTGATGAGAATGACCTTTTCTCTTTTGCCAGCGAATTGCCAGACCACTATCATATCATTTCGTTGAAAGCTCCTATTCCAATGCAGCCCTATGGAAATGCTTGGTATAATATCTATTTTGATTCTAACGACGGAAAGTTTAGTGATAACGAACAAGCTATTGCCTCTCGCGAGTTGGTGGTGAAATGCATGGATGAGATTGTAGAAAAATATCAAGTAAATGCTGAAGCTATTACACTTTTAGGTTTTAGTCAAGGAACAATTTTAAGTTTTAGTATCGCGCTCAGTTACCCCAAAAAAGTGAAAAACGTCATCGGATTAAGCGGTTATATTAATCAGGAAATTTTGAAAGAAGGCTACGAAAAAAATGACTTTTCCCATCTAAATATCTATACTTCTCACGGAAGTGTAGATCAGGTAATTCCTGTAGATTGGGCACGTAAGACCGAACCATTTTTAAAAAATCTGAATATAGATTGTAAATACTCAGAATTCCCAGTAGGTCATGGAGTCGCACCACAAAATTTCTACGAGCTAAAAGAATGGTTAATGAGTAATTAAAATATATTATTTCGTATATAAAACTGATCCTAGCGTGGTAAGGTCCACTGAGCTGTCTTCGTTGATAAAATATTCAAAGATCATTTCGCCCCAGTAGTCACCATCGGTAAAATCTGCAATTACCCATCGGTGATTTAAAAATTTGATTTTATTAATCCGCATCTCTCCGTTGATACCATTATATGGAACAAGAGAGTTTCCTTCGGGGGCGGCATTTTTATCTAATATAGCATTGCTCACTTTATTTTGAACATCAATTGCCTCTACTCCTTTCTTTTCAAAATAGGTCATAGCATTATCATTGCCTAGCAACGTAAAATAATTTTCATCGAGCAATTTTGTTTCCAGCCTATTAACGATACTATCACTCTTCTTTGTTGAAGTAGTAAGCTTTTGGATTTTGGCATCCTGATCTTCAAAGATTTTTTTTTCATTCATGTATTGAAAAATGATGAACAATACAGCAAAAAAAAACAGGTACATAAAAATTTTATTCTTCATTGAGTTTATCTGGCTGCCATGATAATGACAGACTTATTTTAATTATATCATAATTTTAAGACCATCATACGCCAGAAAAACATTCTCTGGTAATGTTGGCTCTACTTCGGCATGAAAACCTAGTAAATGGCTTATGTGTGTTAAATACGCTTTCTTAGGATTTACTTTATTAATAAATGCTAAGGCTTCAGAAAGATTAAAATGACTATGATGAGGTGTTTTACGCAATGCATTTATAACAAGTACCTCCACTCCTTTAAGCTTTTTAAATTCTGAAGCTTCGATAGTTTTCACATCGGTTAGATACACAAAATCATCAACTCTAAACCCAAAAACCGGCAACGTATTATGAAATGCTTCAATAACAATCACCTGCTTTCCGAAGAGATCAAAACTACTCCCCTTGTCAATTACTTTTTCAATGATGGTAGGCGCTCCGGGATACTTGTTTTCAGTTTCAAAAACGTAAGCAAATCGCGTATGTAGAATATTAAAAACATTTTTAGAAGCATAAAACTCCATTCCGCCTTGTTTAAAATTGAAAGGTCTAATATCATCAATGCCCGCGACGTGATCACTGTGTTCATGCGTGAGAAAAATTCCGTCAAGTCGTTTGACTTGTTCTCGTAGCATTTGTTGCCTAAAATCTGGACCACAATCAATCACATACGTGTGATCGTTCCATTCTAAAAGTACAGAAACACGCAATCTTTGATCTCTAGAATCGTTACTTAAACAAACAGGATGATCACTTCCAATTACTGGTATTCCCTGAGAAGTTCCAGTACCTAAAAAAGTAATTGAAAGTTGGTTTTTCATTCACACAAAAATAACAGTATTTTTTTTGTTTGCCTATGCTATTTCATACCTTTGTTATACACGAAAAAGAATAATACTACCCTGCTATGCCAGAAACGTTAAAAGGTGATAAGGAATTTGAAAATATTCCCTCCATTAGAAGTAAAGCCTTACGAATTAACTTAAATGAAAATATCTACGGAACCTTTGCTGAAATTGGTGCAGGACAGGAAACCGTACGTAATTTCTTTAGAGCAGGAGGTGCGTCTGGCACCATTGCAAAAACAATGTCTGCATACGACAAAGATTTTAGTGACGCAATCTATGGAATCGAAGAAGATGGACGCTATGTGACAGAGGCACGACTAAAAAAAATGCTGTCGCATGAAATCAATTTAATTGAAGAACGTATTGTTCGTGAAAAGCATCCCAATAAAATGTTTTTCGCTTATGCAAATACTGTTGCTACCATAGACTTTGCAAAAAAATACAAAGGTCATGGTTGGGTAGGAATTCGCTATCAGATTGACCAAAATGAGGATTATAATGAAATCATGTTGCACATACGCTTTCATGAAAATGATGCCGTACAGCAACAGCAAACCCTCGGAATTTTAGGTGTAAATCTTATTTATGGAGCATTTTACAAGTATGATACACCAAGAAAACTGCTTCGTTACTTATACGATCATATTGATAAAGACAAAATAGAGATTGACACTATCAACTTCTCTGGACCTAAATTTGAAGCTGTGGACAACCGCTTAATGAGTTTGCAGCTCATTAAGAATGGGATGACAGATGCTGTGATGTTTGGACCAGATGGAAATAACATTCTGCCTGCAAGGATTCTGTATAAGAAAAATATACTCGCACTTCGAGGTAGCTTTAGACCTGTGACCAAAGTAAACATCGACATGTATCAAAAATCATATGAGATGTTTTTGGACGAGAACCGTGTCGATGCAGAGCGTACCGAAACAATTTTTGAGATCACACTATCCAATCTTAGAGCTGAAGGTGAAATCGACGAAGAGGATTTTATGGATCGAGCACGCTTACTGTGTTCTCTGGGACATAATGTGATGATTTCCAATTTTCAGGAATATTATAAATTGGTGGAGTATTTTTCTCGATATACTAAAATGCGTTTAGGTTTGGCGATGGGAGTAAATAATCTCGTAGACATATTTGATGAAAAATATTACCGTCACTTAAGTGGTGGAATTCTGGAAGCCTTCGGAAAGTTATTTTTTAAGGATTTAAAAGTATACTTATACCCTATGCGTGATCCTGAAACTGGAGAATATACTACTAGCGAAAACTTAAAAGTACACCCACGTATGAAAGAATTATACAAATTCTTTAAGTACAACGGAAAAGTAATTGACATCAAAGATTTTAATCCCGATATTCTGAATATATTCTCAAGAGAAGTGCTTCAGAAGATCGAGAACGGCGAAGAGGATTGGGAAACTATGCTCCCTGAAGGTGTTTCAGAAATTATTAAAGAGAAAAAGTTGTTTCATTTAGAAGAAGCAATTTCCAAAGCAAATTAATCCTCGAGCAGCTGTGCTGCATGATCTTTTGTTTTTACTTTATCAATCACACGACTCACAATTCCTTTTTCATTAACAACAAAGGTTTTGCGGTATATGCCATCATAGATACGTCCCATAAATTTCTTTTCTCCCCAAACACCAAAAGCATCTATGACTTCTTTTTGGGTATCTGCTAACAACGGAAAAGGAAAATCAAATTTTTCTTTAAAATTCTTTTGTTTTCTTTCAGTGTCTGCACTAACGCCTAACAATTCATACCCTTGATTCTGCAATTCGTTAAAATTATCTCTAAGATTACATGCCTCTGCGGTACAACCAGGTGTATTTGCTTTAGGGTAAAAAAACACGATTAGTTTCTTTCCTTTATAATCTGATAAAGATATTGCATTACCATCCTGATCATTTACTGTAAAATTTGGTACTTTATCTCCTTCTTTTAACGTCTTCATTTGTTTATTTTTGTGTAAAACTACACATTATGACCAAACAGGAAAAGGTAAATTTTGTTATTGAAACGTTAAACAAGTTATATCCTGAAATTCCTATTCCGCTAGATCATAAAGATCCTTACACATTACTCATTGCCGTATTACTATCGGCTCAAAGTACAGACGTTCGAGTCAATAAAATTACCCCCTTACTTTTTGAAGTTGCCGATAATCCGTATGATATGATACAACTTTCCGAAGAAGAAATACGTGAAATCATAAAACCAGTTGGATTATCACCTATGAAGGCAAAAGGAATTTATGGGTTATCGCACATCTTAATTGATAAGTACGGAGGACGTGTTCCTGAAAGTATAGAAGCCTTAAAAGAATTACCCGCTGTAGGCCATAAAACGGCAAGTGTCGTTGTGAGTCAGGCGTTTGGTATTCCTGCATTTCCAGTAGATACACATATCCATAGATTGATGTATCGTTGGGGCTTTTCCAATGGAAAAAATGTGACTCAAACCGAAAAAGACGCAAAACGATTATTTCCTAAAGAAATCTGGAACGACCTGCATTTACAGATCATATGGTATGGGCGTCAGTACTCGCCAGCTCGCCGTTGGGATCTTGAAAAAGATAGTATTACCAAAACTATTGGGAGAAAAACTGTACTGGCAGCTTATGAGAAAAAGAAAGCTAAAAAGTAACCAATCGACACAAAAAACCCCGAAATTGGTGTTTTTCCGGGGTTTTCCAAAGTTTAGTTTAGAAGCGCTTCAAACTTCAATTTATGGTAATCTATAACACTTAAAGCCTTAGAATAATCCAGAAGAAACTTTACAGTTTCGTCTTTTGGAACTAAGTTTTCATTCACGCATTCCTGACGTGATTTAGAGTACATTTTTTGCATATAACGTAATTTAGAGGTTACTATTTCTAAATAACGGAGCAAAAATAAGTTTATTGTATACCAGCTAATTAATTAGTTAATACTATGTTATGCTTCTCAATAACTTTGCGCAAATTTATGAGTGCATACCGCATTCTACCTAATGCTGTATTAATACTTACACCGGTTTGCTCGCTAATTTCTTTAAAGCTCATATCCTTGTACATACGCATGATGAGCACTTCTTTTTGATCGTCTGGAAGTTCTTCAATCAATCTTCGAACATCACTCTCAACTTGTCCCTTGATCATTCTTTTTTCTATATTTAAAGAATTGTCTGAAAGCACAGAAAAAATATTAAAATCATCCTTGTTTTCAAACTTCGGCATACGATTATTCTTTCGAAAATGATCTATAACTAAGTTATGAGCAATTCGCATTACCCAAGGTAGAAATTTACCTTCTTCATTGTAGGCACCTCTTTTTAGGGTACGAATTACTTTGATGAACGTATCTTGAAAAATGTCTTCGGAAATATCTCGGTCAAAGACCTTCGAATAAATAAAACTGTAGATTCTTTGTTTGTGACGCGTAACTAAAATAGAAAGTGAATTTTCGTCGCCTTTCATGTACGCGCTAACGAGTACAGCATCTGTTGGGGTGCTTTGCTTCATATTATTACTTTTTAAAAATAAACAACTATGTATTTTGGTTGACTAGCTGTTTGGTAATCTTACATTTAAAAGTAGTAATATGCTATAGGCAATAAATTTTATTAATTACGTTATTGGCTGTAAATATAACAACAAAGAAATCAGAAATGCAAAAAAAAGTTAAAGTTTTCGATAAAAAAATATAATTTCTTTGAATGTGCATACCCAAAATGGATGTAGTATCTTTGTAAAATTCGTTTAAAAAAACAGGAGAATTCTATTGGAAATTGAAACGCTAGACACGAAAAAGAATATCTTAATTCAGGGGGCAAAACTGCACAACCTTAAGGATATTTCGGTGGCAATTCCTCGAAATAAATTAGTGGTGATTACGGGACTTTCGGGAAGTGGAAAATCTAGTCTCGCCTTTGACACCCTCTACGCCGAAGGGCAACGAAGGTATGTCGAAAGTCTATCATCTTACGCACGCCAATTTCTAGGCAGACTTAACAAACCAAAAGTAGATTCGATCAAAGGAATTGCTCCCGCTATTGCCATTGAACAGAAAGTTAATGCTACGAATCCTCGTTCTACTGTAGGAACCTCCACAGAGATTTATGATTATTTCAAATTATTATATACGAGAATTGGTAAAACTTTTTCGCCAATTTCGGGTTCTGAAGTAAAAAAAGACACCGTTAGTGATGTCATTCGATATATAAAATCACTTTCTGAAGGTGAAAAACTCCTGCTGCTCGCTCCAATACATCTGGAAGAAGGCAGAGATATGAAAAATAAACTGCAAGCACTTGCGCAGCAAGGATATGCCAGGGTTAAAGTGAAGGGTGACGTTGTAAGAATTGACGAACTGAAGGATTCTATGCTTTCCGAAGAAATTCAATTGGTTGTCGATAGAGTGATTACAAAAGATGATGAGGATTTTTATAACCGACTTGCAGATGCAACTCAAGCAGCCTTTTTTGAAGGAAAAGGCGAATTATATATCGAACATCTTTCCGAAGAAAAAAGAATTCAAGAATTTAATAATCGCTTTGAAGCAGACGGCCAAGTATTCTTAGAACCAAATGTACATTTATTCAGTTTTAATAATCCGTATGGTGCATGTCCTACTTGTGAAGGGTATGGTGATGTTATTGGAATTGACGAAGATTTAGTAATTCCAAACTCGGCCCTTTCGGTATACGAAAATGCAATTTTCCCATGGCGTGGTGACAGTATGGGATGGTATAGGGATCAACTGGTCAACAATGCGTATAAATTTGAGTTCCCAATCCACAAACCTTGGTTTGAACTTTCCGAAGCACAAAAGCAACTTGTCTGGGAAGGAAACAAGCATTTTGAAGGACTCAACAGTTTCTTTTCATTTCTTGAGTCGAAAAGTTATAAAATTCAGAATCGGGTGATGTTATCCCGTTACCGTGGCAAAACTAGATGCAGTACCTGTCATGGCAGACGGTTACGACCTGAAGCAAGCTACGTAAAAGTGGGTGGCAAATCCATACAAGAATTAGTAGAGGTACCTCTTAACGATGTTGCCACTTTTTTTAAAAATCTTACACTAAACAAATACGACCAGCAGATAGCAAAACGCTTATTACTGGAAATTACCAACAGATTACAATTTTTAATGGATGTTGGTCTAAGCTACTTAACCCTAAATCGGAAATCCAACACACTTTCTGGTGGGGAATCGCAACGAATTAATTTAGCCACTTCGTTAGGTAGTAGCTTAGTCGGCTCCATGTACATCTTAGATGAACCCAGTATTGGATTACACCCAAAAGATACCGAACGGCTTATTGTTGTTTTAAAATCTTTACGAGATTTGGGAAATACCGTTATTGTTGTTGAACATGACGAGGACATCATGAAGGCTGCAGATGCTATCATCGATATTGGCCCAGAAGCTGGAACTTTTGGAGGTGAAGTTGTAGCCACCGGAACCTATCAGGATATTTTAAAATCTAATTCACTTACTGCTCAATACTTGAATGGTAAGAAAGAAATTAAAGTCCCTGCCAAAAGGCGCTCTTCAAAAAAATTCATCAAGATTCTTGGTGCACGTCATAACAATTTAAAAAATATAGATGTTGCATTTCCAATGGGAGCTTTTACGGCGGTTACTGGAGTTTCAGGAAGCGGAAAAAGTACACTTGTTAAAAAAATATTGTATCCGGCTTTACAGCGACACATAGATGGCTATGGTGAAAAGCCTGGACAGTTTACCGCTCTAGAAGGAACATTTGATACTATAAAAAACATCGAGTTTATCGATCAAAATCCTATTGGTCGTTCCAGCAGGTCCAACCCGGTGACGTATATTAAAGCGTATGATGATATTCGAAATTTATACGCTTCTCAAAAATTAAGTGATATTCGAGGATACAAAGCAAAGCATTTTAGCTTTAACGTTGATGGAGGTCGCTGTGAAACCTGCAAGGGAGAAGGTGAAGTGACTATTGAGATGCAGTTTATGGCAGATGTGCACCTAGAGTGTGATACTTGCAATGGAAAACGCTTTAAAAAAGAAGTGCTGGAGGTTCAATTTGCGAATAAAAATATTGATCACATTTTAAGGCTCACTGTAGATGATGCTATTACTTTTTTTTCTGAAAATAATCAGCTAAAAATCGTCAATAAATTACAACCATTACAAGATGTGGGGTTAGGGTATGTTCAATTAGGACAAAGCTCTTCTACCCTTTCGGGCGGGGAAGCGCAAAGGATTAAGCTAGCTTCCTTTCTTGTAAAAGGAAATACCAAAGACAAGGCACTTTTTATTTTTGACGAACCTACTACCGGACTTCATTTTCATGATATTAAAAAATTACTGGCCTCGTTTTATGCTTTATTAGATAAAGGTCATACAGTTATAGTTGTAGAACATAATCTTGATCTTATAAAATGTGCAGATCATATTATCGATCTTGGATTGGAAGGCGGAATAAACGGTGGTAATGTGATTGCTTCAGGTACTCCCGAAGAAGTAGCAAAAAATAAGACTTCTTATACAGCGGAGTATCTTAGGGAAAAGATATAACCTGTAAATCATTACAAATCAATCAACTATATTTTTGGCATGGCTATTGAAATTCTTTAACTCAATAGCGTAACTCGGTATCGCTTATCATATCGAACAAACCCAAAATATAGTTAATTATGAAAAAAATAATTCTATTAGTAGCAGTATTCCTCATTGGAAACGCTACGCAGACTTTTGCGCAACGCCACCAAAATGTAATTATAAATCAGGGAACAAATGATCGCTATTACAATTCGAATGAAACGATTCGATTTGTTGAAGACGGTGTTCTGTATACAGTAACTACTAATGGTCATTTTGATTTTGAGGTGATTCACCCTTCAAAACCAAAATATAAAAAGAAAAAGAACCGTAGATATCAAGCAGTGAATTATCATGCTTCTGATTTTGGTGCTGTTCGGTATAATCAGGGAGGTAAACACTTTCCAAAAATTAAAAAAGATCGCTACGGAACTATCATTCGAATAGGTAAAACTGAGATTGATTATAAGCGAAATGGTAAAGTGAGAACTATTGGATGTGTACCTTTTTATTACAACAGAGGAAGATTGGTTCAAGCAGGAAACATGAAAATAACCTATACACGTTTTGGTACTATTAGAGCAACATATGGACATATTAATAAATTTAATAGAGAATTTTGGCACGATGATTGGTACGTATATAATGAGTATAGAAATGATTTCTCATATCAACATTCAAATACTCGAATTAGAATAAAGAAATAAAAATTTGGTTGGTTAGTTTTTAAATCCGTCATGACCCCTTAAAAGGTTTTGGCGGATTTTTATTTTCTATTCAATCAATAGCGTACTAGTGTATGATCAAAAGTTAAAATAGAGCGTGGTTTGTTTAATGAAAATTTCAAAACCCCTGTAGACAATGGTATTAGCCCATGCCTATGATTTTTGGCACGGTCGTTGTATTTAAAATGATGTACTGTTACTGACCAAAAAAATAAAGTGATGTACAACCTAAATTTCAAAATTATGAAAAAGTTCGCAACAATCGTTTTTAGTTTCTTATTAGTAGGACTAACGACAACAACAAAAGCAGCAGAAGCTGCAGAAGGTCCTATAAGGGGATATGATGGTAAATCCTACATATTTGTAGAAGGTGGCGTAGAATTTTCGGTGTTCCCGGATGGTCAGTTTGATTTCGTTTATGTTGGTCCTCAAAATGGAGGGAATGTAAACGTAAATATAAATACCCCTAATGTAAATATTAGTTATAATTCAGGGTATGATTATGAAACCTATGTTCAATATGATGATTATGGTGCAGTAATTCAAGTAGAAGATGTCCCTATTTATTACGATGACTATGGACGTATTACCCAAGCAGGAGAAGTAGATATTAGATACAATGATAGACGTATCGTTCGTGTAGGTGGGTTAAGAGTACACTATAACAATTATGGTTATTATTCACATTATTCAGGCTTTATTAATACCTGGAACCCATACTATGTGTACCGTCCATGGCATGTGTATTATGCGCCTCCAATCTATAGCAGCTGTGTAGTTTATGACTATCCATATAGAACTTATTATAGCCCTGTTCGATTTAGTTTTAATGTCCATTTAGGGTTTTATAGAAATAGACATTACAAGCCTTATAGAAATGCTCGAAGAGATTTTTACCGTCCAGGAAGTAGAGTGCACTATAAAAATGGTCGTGTAGCTAGGAATAATAGTTACAATCCAAACAGACGAAATACTATGATTGCACGTTCTGGAGATAGAAATAATGTTCGAAGCAATAACAGTATTGCAAGAAAAGGAAATGATCGCGGAACGATTAATCGTTCAGCTACTAGAAATACAAATACGAGAGGTACAACAACTCGATCTGGTGCTACAAGAAATGCAAATACGAGAGGTACAACAACTCGATCTGCTAATTCGAGAGCTACTACCTCTAGAAATGGAAATTCTAAAGCAACTACAACTAGAGGTACAACGACCAGAAGTGCAATTACAAGAGGAACTACTGCTCGCTCCGGAAATTCGAAAAGTAATACTCGAAGTGCTACGACGAGAAATGGAAACGCCAGAGCAATTACATCTAGAGGTGGAAATCAACGCTCTGAAAAAAGTGTTCAACAAAGAAGCACTTCTAGAAAAGCAGGAAATGTGACCCGATCTAGTCAAAAGCGAACCGCTTCGGCTTCTAGAACGACGCAAAATAGAAATGTACGAAAAAGTAGCGACGCTCGCTCAACGAGAGGCACATCTGCAACAAGATCTTCCTCAAGAAAATCAAGTGCTGGCAAAAGTACTTCTACTCGAACTAAAAGTTCAGGAAGTAGAACTTCTTCAAGAGGTTCTTCTAAAAGAGGGAGAGGAATTTAAGAATTTTTTGGTTGGTTAGTTAGAAACTCCTGTGAAGCAGTAATGCAGATCAGGAGTTTCGTTATTATAATTCATGAAGCAAACCTGCCATTTGCTTAGTAAGTGCTTTTCTACTATATTTTTTAATTCCTTCCGAAGTAATCGTAAGCGAATCTTCTTTAAATAGCTGGTAATACTTTAAAAGGGTCTTTTTTAAATTTTCGCTATCAGCATAGCTAAAATAAGCACCACTCTTGGTGAGATTCATGATTGTTTCCACATCACTCCCTTTAGGACCCAGAGCAACAATAGGTCTATGTGCAATTAAGTATTCAAAGAATTTACCAGGAATAATCGCTTTTGTCTCTGGAGTGTCCATTTCGACAAGTAGTAAAACCTGTGCATTATGCTGCAGTTGAATAGCTTTAGAATGGGGCACATATCCTAAATTTGAAACGTTATGATGCAAATCAAAATCAGTAATACTTTTCAATACATCTTCGCTCACCACTCCTGCCAATTTGATTTCTAGATCCTTTTTAAAATCTGAATGTTCTGAAGCTATTTCCTGCAGTACTTTCCATAAAACCAAAGGATTTCGCTTACTTAGTAACGAACCAATATGAACTAAGGAAAACGTATCATCCAGCACCGGATACACAGCTTCTGTTTCTTCATAGCCGTTGGTTATAACCTTTACAGGTTTTTCAGTAATAGCCTCAAACTCTTTTTTTGTACTGGGACTTGTAACTACCACCCTATCTGCAGCACGTAGTACCTGTTTTTCTAGTGTTTTGTGTTTTTTTTCTGAAGAAGCCTTCAGTCGAAGAGATGCATGGTAATGTATCGTAGTCCAAGGATCCCTAAAATCGGCCAACCACTTCACTCCTATTAATTTCTGAAGCTCCATTCCTATAAGATGCAAACTATGTGGAGGACCTGAAGTCACTATCGTATCAATTTTTTGTTCTGAAAGATATGTTTTTAGAAAGGCTACGGAAGGTTTGACCCACCCTACTCTAGCGTCGGGTATAAAATAATTACCTCGAACATACAACATCATTTTTTCTAGAACCGAAGGCTTTTCCGAAGGGATCACGCCACTACTCATCTTTTTAGTTTTCTTTTTAGAAAATAATTTTGCCAGTTTGTAGGGCTCTTTAATTGGAAATTTAACGACTTCAATATCCTTGGGGACTTCGCTTATAATTTCAGAATCAATAAGTGGATAATTTGGATTTTCAGGAACAAAAACAATAGGTTCAATACCAAATTCTTTAAGATATGTAACAAACTTTAGCCAGCGCTGCACTCCAGGGCCTCCCGCAGGTGGCCAGTAATATGTAAGTATGAGAACGCGCTTCATAGAGATTAAGCTTCAGGTTGTTTGTTCTTTCTGAAAGTATAATAAATACCACCTACCAATACAAGAAGTAATAGAATACTGCTTGCCAGGGTGATCGTACTTCCGGTTTTAATTACTGAAGGTTCAAACTTAAATTCGATTTTATTATTTCCTGAAGGTACGGGAAGTGCTCTTAACACGTAATCTGCACGAATATAGTCGACGGGTTTGTCATTAATGTAAGCGTTCCACCCATCTTTGTAATAGACTTCAGAAAAAATGGCTAATTGTGGTGAGGTAGAAGAAGCTTCGTATATGAGATGTTCTGGTTCGTGGCTAATCAAATCGATACTTGCCGTGGAATCCCTTTTTATCTTTGCTAAGGGTAATTGATCTTTATATTTTTGATGAACAACGGCTGTCGTTTTCGTATTTAAGCTGTCCAGTAGTTTAATTTCCTGATTGGCATCTTCAGCAAAGAGCACATTTTCAACGAACCATGCATTCCCGTTTGCATATGGATTTCTTTGGGCTACTGGACCGCCACCTTCATTCTGTACAATGATGTAACGTACATTCATCATATTTAAAATACCAATATCTCCTTTCCGAATGTAAAACTCATTGATATCATTGATACGTTGTGGTTTTGCGGCATGGTACCCTCCGAGTGCATTGTGAAAATAACTTGCTTGTCCACTGGTAAACGCATCATTTGTGGCATCGTATACTCGAAAATGTCCATCATCTTTGGCAATTTGTATATTCGCACCATTCTCTTGAAACGGCTGCTCCATAATTCTTGCCTGTACGAAATCTTCATTATTCACATACCGGGTATCTACCCCAACCAGATCTATGGCAATTAATAGAACTAATCCAGCAATAGCTAAGCCTTCTTTTACTTTCGATTTTAAAAACAACCAAAGCACGCCAGCAGCTAGCAAAACAAATATGAGTGATCGTATAGCGTCCTCTGTCATTAGTGCCATACGGTCTTCTTTGAGCGCCTCAATGTAGGTAAAAGGCAATTGAAAGGCATCTGCAATTTGGCGGTCTATTGGCGTTGCAAAGTCAAATAAGGTACCTTTAAATAGAATAAGGACAACTGTAAGTCCGCCAACGATTCCCGTTGACCATACGAGTGCTTTCTTTTTAGCTTCAGAACTAACAAACTCATTAAAGTATTGATGCAAACCAACGATTGCCAGAATAGGCAAGACGAGCTCAATAATAACCTGTATGGAGGAAACTGCCCTAAACTTATCATATAATGGAACATACTCAATAAAGAAATCGGTTAGTAAAGGGAAATTTTTACCCCATGACAATAAAAGACTTAAAAAGAACGCTCCTAAGATCCACCATCGAATTCTCCCTTTTACTAAGAATAATGCCAACACAGCTAGAAAAATAACCACAGCACCTATATATGCAGGAGCTGCGACGATAGGTTGATCTCCCCAGTAGGGTCTCGTATAATATAAAATCTCTCCTGCTTGTTCCCTTGGGATACCAGATTTGATGAGCGTTTCAGTTACTTGGGAATCGTCGGGTAATTCGTCCCCCGAGCCACCACCCATAAATTTTGGAATAAATAAATTGAGTGATTCTGCTTTTCCGTAGCTATATTCAGTGATATATTCATAGGGTAAGCCTGAGCTACTTTCTTTTGGAGAACCGTCTGGATTAATAGTCAATTCACTATTGCCACGCGTAGAAGTATCTGCATATTCCTTGGTCGCCATAATATTTGTAGCGTTTAGACCTACGGCAATAAGTACACCCAATGCCATAATTCCGATTGCCTTAAAATAATGAGGCAGCATTTTTTTTCTGAAAGCATCTACCAGATATGCTATTCCAATACAAATTACCAGAAATAGCAAATAATAAGTCATCTGAAAATGGTTTGCGACCAACTCCAGCGCCATGGCAACTGTAGTAAGCAGGAAACCCCAGAGATATTTTCCACGGAATGTAAGGAGAATTCCGCTGAGCACTAACGGCATGTAGGCAATTGCATGCGCTTTGGCATTATGTCCTACTCCCAAAATTATAATGAGATAAGTGGAAAACCCAAACGCAATAGCGCCCAGAAAGGCAAGTTTATAATCTATTTTTAAAACGAGAAATAAAATATAGATTCCCATAAAATACAGGAAGAGGTAATCGGCAGGTCTTGGTAAAAAGCGAAGCGTAAGATCTAACTGTTTTATGTAATTGTGAGGATATCTAGCTCCTAGCTGATAGGTTGGCATGCCACCGAAAGCAGCATCTGTCCAATAGGTTTCTTCGCCTGTTTCGGCTTTGTAATCCTTTTGCTGCTTCGACATTCCAATATACTGAACAATATCACTTTGGTATATTTGTTTTCCAGACAATACAGGATTGAAGTATGCCAAAGAAGCAATTACAAATAAAACAAATACTATTAGATGTGGGATAAAACGCTTAAATAGCTGCATAAAGATGGAAATGTATTATGAGTTGTGAAAATTACTCAATTTCTTCATAATCCACATACTCTCCAACGGTAGATTTTGATTTAGCGTGGGTAGAAGGCATTTTATCTATTGAGATACTTCCTTCTTTTTTTGTTTCGGTTGACCGATGCATCGTATTATTAAAAGCCTGTTCAAATTTCTGACCTGCTTTTTTGGTGATGTAACGCATGATGTATGGCCACGTAAATTTGATTAAAAACTTTAAGCCAAAATATACGAGAAGAATAATTAAAAGCGTTTTTAAGAAAGTCATCATAGCAGTTTCCATCTAATTTTTCAAAAGTACGTATCACTTTCTGAAAAAGAAAAAACCAATTATTAAATAAATGATAAAATCTTCTATCTTTGAACTAAACCCAAAAAATATGCGTCACCCTTTTTTAATCGCTATTTATTTCCTCTTTGGCTCTACAACAATCGTTGTTGCTCAATATACAGAAACACTTAATTCTAATCGTCCTGGTGGATCTCAAGGAGCATTCTCTGTGGGTACCAATGTACTCCAGTTTGAAACAGGTTTTAATTTAGGTACAGAAGAACACCGTTTGTTAGGCACTGAAACGGATGCTTACGGAATAGACTATTCTGTTCGCTATGGTTTTTTTAAGGAAGAGCTGGAAGTAAGTGTGATGGGAGAGTTTCAATCAAATACTGTTCTCGATTCCCGTGGAGCAATTGCTACAGAGCGAAAGTTTAGTAATTTTAGAAATAATACCGTGGGTGTAAAATATTTATTTTATGATCCCAATAGAAAAAGACAATTAGAAGGCCCTAACTTATACAGCTGGAAAGCGAACAATAGAACTCAGTGGGCAGACCTCATTCCTGCAATCTCATTATACGCGGGTGCTAACTTTGATTTTGCCGACAATCCATTTACCCCAGAACAGGAATCCACTATCAGTCCTAAAATTGTCCTTTCGACTCAGAATAATTTCATTGGTGGATTTGTATTTGTCACCAATATAATTGCAGATCGTGTCACTACAGACTTTCCATCATATGGTTATATTGTAACTTTAACACATACACCTACGGCATGGTTTTCAGTATTTGTAGAAAATCAAGGAATAAAAAGTGATTTTTATGCCGATCAGATTTTCCGTGGTGGAGCTGCTGTTTTGGTTACACCTAATTTTCAGATTGATGGCTCTATTCTCTTAAATTTTAAGGATACACCTAAAAGAACCTACGGAAGACTAGGTATTTCTTATCGTTTTGACATGCACGATAAAGATGTATTTTTGGAAAACACAGGCAGCCAGGGACGTGCTAAACGGAAAGAAGCAAAAGCCAAGAAAAAAGCTCAAAAGAAAAACAACAAAAGAAAAGATGGCTTCGAAAATGAAGGAGGCCTTATGAAGTAAGTATATGATAAAAGTACTACCAGTAACTAACAAAAAAGAATTAAAACAATTTGTGAAGTTTCCTTTTACACTTTACAAAGATTGTGATAATTGGGTTCCACCGCTTATTAAAGATGAAATGGAAACTCTGGATTTTAAAACCAATCCTGTTTCTAAAAATGCTGAAGCCGAATATTTTCTAGCCTATATCGACGGAAAGATTGTAGGACGTATTGCCGTTATACTCAATCATCTTGAAATTAATGAAATTGGAAAGAAAAAAGTCCGTTTTGGATGGTTTGATGTGATAGACAATATCGAAGTCACCAAAGCTCTACTTGAAAAAGTATACGAAAAAGGGCGCGAACACAATTTAGAATATGCCGAAGGACCTGTAGGTTTTTCTAATATGGAAAAAGCTGGAATCCTAATTGATGGCTATGACGAAATGAATACCATGATCACCTGGTATCACTATCCGTATTACAAAGAACACTTTCAACAACTTGGTTTTGAGAAGCAGGCAACATGGGTTGAGTTTAAGCTGAGTATCCCTCCTTCAATTAAAGAAAAAGTTGCTAAGTTTTCTGGTATCGTTAAAGAACGCTACGGACTTTCGGTCATTCGTTTTAAAAATAAAAAGGAAATTTTACCCTATGTAGATACGATGTTTGAATTGCTGAATAATACGTACAACACCTTACAAACATTTGTTCCCATTCAGCAATACCAGATAGATTATTACAAAGAAAAATACTTCTCTTTTATTCAGCCAGATTATATTACCTGTATTCAAGATAAAGATGGGGACCTTATCGCTTTTTCTATAGTGATGCCTTCGTTCACCAAAGCACTCAAAAAAGCCAACGGAAGCTTATTTCCATTTGGCTGGTACCACTTATGGCAGGCCCAACGTAAAAACGATAGAGCAGCTTTTTATCTCATAGGTATAGACCCTGAATATCAAGGAAAAGGAGTTACTGCCATTATTTTTGAAGAAATGCAATATTTGTTCAACTCTAAAGGCATTGAGAAGGTTGAAACTAACCCTGAATTAAAAGAAAATACTGCTGTTCAACTTCTTTGGAAAGATTATAATCCCATTCAGCATAAAGAACGAAGTACGTTTAGAAAATCATTGTAAATAACAAAAGCCACGAATTAAAATTCGTGGCTTTTTCAATTTTCTTATTTCGTATTTCTTTCCTACTCTCCCATAGCAGCTGCAACAGCTGCCGATAATCTTTTATAAGTACCGTTTTCTAAACGTTCTCTAATAGATGAGTATGCTTCCAAGGTTTCTTCAATGTCTTTCATAGTATGAGAAGCGGTAGGTATCATTCGTAGTAATATTAATCCTTTAGGGATTACTGGATATACAACAATAGAACAAAATACTCCGTGATTTTCACGTAAGTCTTTTACCAATGCCATCGCTTCAGGAATACTTCCTTTAAGGTAAACAGGGGTTACACAACTTTGGGTTGTTCCAATATCAAAACCTCTTTCTTTCAGTCCATTTTGTAAAGCATTTACATTTTCCCAAAGTTTATCTTTTAGTTCGGGCATCGTTCGAAGCATATCCAAGCGTTTTAATGCTCCCACGACCAATTGCATCTGCAATGATTTTGCAAACATTTGTGAACGAAGATTGTATTTTAAATACTGAATGATCTCTGCATCTGCTGCAATAAAAGCACCAGTACTTGCTAAGGACTTTGCAAAGGTTGCAAAATACACATCGATCTGGTCTTGTACACCTTGCTCCTCACCTGCTCCAGCTCCAGTTTTACCGAGCGTTCCAAATCCGTGAGCATCATCTACAAACAATCTGAAATTGTATTTTTTCTTAAGGGCTACGATTTCTTTTAATTTCCCTTGTTCTCCTCGCATACCAAAAACACCTTCAGAAATTAAAAGAATTCCTCCACCTGTCTTTTCAGCCATTTTTGTAGCACGATCAAGATTTTTTTCGATACTTTCCATATCGTTATGCTTATAGGTAAAACGCTGACCCATATGCAGTCGTACTCCATCTATAATACACGCATGTGCATCCACATCATAAACAATGACATCATCTTTAGAAACCAAAGCGTCAATGGTTGAAACCATTCCTTGGTATCCAAAATTCAATAAATAGGCAGCTTCTTTTTGAACAAAATCTGCTAATTCGTTTTGTAATTGTTCGTGTAGATCGGTATGACCACTCATCATACGTGCACCCATTGGATACGCCGACCCATATTCAGCTGCAGCTTCAGCATCTACTTTTCGCACATCAGGGTGATTTGCAAGCCCTAGGTAATCATTAATACTCCAAGTAATAACTTCACGGCCCCTAAAACGCATACGGTTAGAAATTGGACCTTCTAATTTTGGAAAAACAAAGTATCCTTCAGCATGTTCTGCCCACTTTCCTAAGGGTCCTTTGTCTTTATAAATCTTATCAAATAAATCTTTCATCAAGTCGGTATGAGAATTTTAATAGGCAAAAATAGGTAATTATTATAGTCTGACAATATTATTTGCATACTACTCCCATAGATTAATCATCATTTTATGAACAAAAAAACCCGATAGCTTAGCTACCGGGTTGATACTTATTTTTTAATTCTAATTTATTTTATGTAATGAATAGCCTCTACCTCAACAGTTTCAGCATCAAAGAAACCTTGCTGCTCCATCCATTCGTCATTAAAAATTTTGCTCATATAGCGAGAACCATGATCGGGGAAGATCACAACTACGTTACTGTTTTCAGAGAAGACATCTTGTTCATTTAACTGTTTAATTCCCTGCATTGCTGCCCCACTGGTATAACCAACAAACAACCCTTCAGTTTTTGCAATTTCGCGTGCGGTATGCGCGCTATCTTCATCTGTTACTTTTACAAATTGATCGATAGAATCGAAATCTGTTGCGGTAGGAATTAAATTTTTTCCTAAGCCTTCTATTCGGTAAGGATAGATTTCCTTAGTATCAAACTCACGAGTCTCGTGGTATTTTTGTAAAACGCTTCCGTAGGCATCAATACCAATAATTTTAATATTTGGATTTTGTTCTTTTAAAAATCTTGCTGTTCCAGAAATAGTTCCTCCAGTACCACTACAAGCTACTAGATGCGTAATTTGTCCATTGGTCTGTTCCCAAATTTCTGGCCCTGTAGATTTATAATGAGCAGCTATATTAAGAGTATTAAAATACTGATTGATATATACCGACCCTTTTATTTCATTATGTAAACGCTTCGCTACTTCATAATAAGAGCGTGGATCATCTGCTTTGACATGAGCTGGGCACACATAGACCTTTGCTCCCATTGTTCGCAACATGTCAATTTTATCTGCTGAAGACTTAGAACTAACTGCCAAAATACAGTCATAGCCTTTAATGATACTCACCATTGCTATACTAAAGCCAGTATTTCCACTAGTCGTTTCAATAATGGTATCCCCAGGCTTTAAAACCCCAGTTCTTTCAGCTTCTTCAATAATATGTAATGCAATACGATCCTTAGCAGAATGTCCAGGATTAAATCCTTCAACTTTAGCATAATAATTACCCTTTAAAGAAGCGGTAATTTTATTCAACTGAATTAATGGTGTGTTCCCAATCAATTCCAAAATATTTGAATGCGCTTTAATGCCTTCTTTCATATAGTTTGATTTCATTATAAATAGCACTTTAAAAATGCTTTTTAAAACCGGACAAAGGTACGTCAAAAAAATTAATTACTCTGTAATGTTCTCTAAATCCAGCAAAAACGCATAGTCCATGGCAGTTTCCTTAAGTGCTTCAAATCTTCCTGAAGCTCCACCGTGACCAGCCTCCATATTAGTATGGAACAATAAAATATTATCATCTGTTTTTAACTCTCTTAATTTTGCAACCCATTTTGCAGGCTCAAAATATTGCACCTGAGAATCGTGATATCCTGTAGTTACCAACATATTAGGATATTTTTTTGCCACAACATTGTCATAAGGAGAATACGACTTCATATAATCGTAATACTCTTTATCATTGGGATTCCCCCATTCATCGTATTCACTCGTAGTTAATGGAATACTGCTATCAAGCATTGTAGTAATTACATCAACAAAAGGAACAGCAGCTACGACTCCGTTATAAAGTTCTGGATTCATATTAATAATCGCTCCCATTAACAAACCTCCTGCAGAACCACCCATGGCATACAAATGTTCGTTAGAGGTATATCCTTCACTAATTAAAAATTTTGAAGCATCAATAAAGTCAGTAAATGTATTTTTTTTATTTAGCAGTTTTCCTGTCTCGTACCAGTCGCGACCGAGATCCTGACCGCCACGAATATGTGTGATGGCAAAAATAAATCCACGATCCAGCAAGCTCAATCTTGACACTGAAAAAGTCGGATTCATAGAATATCCATATGAACCATAGGCGTATTGCAGTACAGGATTTGTTCCGTCCAACTTGATCCCTTTTTTATAGACTATCGAAATAGGAACTTTAACCCCATCTCGTGCGGTTGCCCAAATACGCTTTGATTCATAATTATCTTTGTTAAAAGTACCTCCCAATATTTCTACCTCTTTTTTTATGGTTTTTTCTTTAGTTTCCATATTAAAATCGATAACAGAAGCTGGAGTTGTCAACGATTGGTATCCGTATCGCAATATTTTAGTATCAAATTCAGGATTTTGAGTCGTATAGGCGGTATACGTTTCATTGTCGAACGGTAGGTAATACTCTGCATTGGTCGCCCAATTAATGATACGAAGTTCGTTTAAACCATTACTGCGTTCGGAAACTACGAGAAACTCTTTAAAAATATCAATATCTTCTAATAATACATCGTCACGATGAGCGATCACTTCTATCCAATGTTCTTTTTCAGTTTTTTCTTCTGAAGTTTTCATCAGTTTAAAGTTGGTCGCATTATCCTTATTTGTTACAATGTAAAAACTATCTTCATAATGTGAAATGTCATACTCTAATCCTCGTTCTCTTTTCTGAAACATTTTAAATGTTCCCAGAGGATTATCTGCTTTGAGAATTTGAAATTCTGAAGCAACCGTACTATAGCTTCCTATGACCAGAAACTCATTAGACTTGGTTTTATACACATAAGTGCTATACGTTTCATCTTCTTCTGTAAAAAGAAGGATATCTTTTGAAGGCAACGTTCCTCTTTCATGTCTAAATATCTGATTGGAACGCAACGTCTGATCATCTTTGCGAGTATAGAATAATGTTTTATTATCATTCGCCCAAGTAGAACTTCCTGTAGTTATACCAATAGAGTTTTTTAGGATTTCTTTGGTTTCAAGATTTTTTATGTAAATAGTGTATTTTCTTCTAGATACCGTATCCACTCCAAAAGCGACCCATTTATTATCATCACTTACATTAATTCCGTTAAGGCTGTAGTACGAATGGCCCTGAGCCATATCATTTACATTGAACAAAATTTCTTCTTCAGCATCTAATGATCCTTTTTTTCGAGTATAAACGGGATAATCTTTCCCAGTTTCGTAGCGGGTAATGTAATAGTAACCGTTGTAAAAATAGGGAACCGACTCATCATCCTCTTTAATGCGGCTTTTAATTTCTTCAAAAAGTGATTGCTTTAAATCATCTGTATGAGCCGTCATTTTTGCATAATAATCATTTTCACGCTCCAGATAGTCAATAACTTCGGGTTCATCTTTTTGATTCAACCAATAATAATTGTCGGTCCGCACATCGCCATGTATTTCAAGGTTTTTTGCAATTTTATCGGCTACAGGGGGTTTGATATCCATTTGTTTTTTAGAAGTTTCATTTTTTTTACAAGAGGTGGCAAAAATAAGACACACCACAGAAAAGAGCATTATATTTTTCATAAAGAAAAGGTTGACTGTTATCATCGCAAAGTAGTAAATTTGTAGCACATTTAAATATTAAATATATGTTTGGAGATCTTATGGGAATGATGGGTAAATTAAAAGAAACCCAGGAAAAAGTAGAAGCCACAAAAAAACGTCTTGATACAGTTTTAATTGATGAAAGCAGTAATGACGGACTCTTAAAAGTTACGTTAACGGCTAACAGACAAATTAAGAATATTGCTGTTTCTGAAGAGCTACTACAAGACAAGGAACAATTGGAAGACTATCTTGTACTAACACTAAATAAGGCAATAACTAAAGCGACAGAAGTTAATGAAGCCGAACTTGGTGCTGTGGCCAAAGAAGGAATGCCTAACATTCCGGGTATGGATCTATTTAAATAAATTACGAATAGCGGTAGGCATTTGTCCAGAAATTTGACAATGGCTAATACCTTTATACTATTGCAAACGAATATTTTATTTATGTACACTTTTTGTGTAAAAATTGACACATTTAAAGAAATCCACTCCTAAAATAATTTAAAACTTAATTTTTTTTGACGATATTTAACACTTAATAATCACAAGTCTAACTCTTAAACTAAAAAATATGTTTGAATTAAAGAAAAAAGGAGAGCAGTATCATTTTGTTTTAAAAGCTGGAAATGGACAAGTAATCCTTTCAAGCGAAATGTATAATTCAAAAGCTTCTGCAAAAAATGGAATTGCTTCCGTACAGAAAAATTGTAGTAATGAAAACCTATTCGAAAGAAAAACTGCAAAAAATGGAAAATTTCATTTTAACCTTAAATCAACTAATGGTCAAATAGTAGGAAGTAGCCAAATGTATGCCGCAGAAAGTGGTATGAATAACGGTATCGAATCGGTAAGAAAAAATGCTCCAGGAGCTGAAATCAAAGAAATTTAATGTAACATCTTACATTTTATAAAAGCTCCTTACTTGGAGCTTTTTTTATTTCTTATATGCTGCTAGGTATTCCAGCACTTTTTTGTGCATTTGCTGGGTATAGTCAAGATGAGTAACAATCCGCAATTTACCTTGTCCCATATTGCTAATTCGAATGCCTTCTTTTTCCAGATCACTCATAAATTTTTCTTCAGAAAGACCTTCAGCTAGATAAAAGATTACAATATTGGTTTCGGTAGGTTCAATTTTTAAGACATATTCCTGCTTCTTTAACACCATAGCTATTTCTGAAGCTTTTGTATGATCGTGCGCAAGTCGCATCACATTATTTTCCATAGCATACAAACCAGCAGCAGCCATATATCCTATCTGTCGCATGCCCCCTCCTAATACTTTTCGAATCCGTATGGCATTTTTCATGAGTTCCTTAGTACCTAATAAAACAGTTCCCAGCGGGGTCCCCAGTCCTTTACTAAGACAGACTGTGATTGTATCGAAAACCTTTCCGTAGGCTAAAGGAGATTCTTTTTTTGCGACAATCGCATTCATTAAACGAGCTCCATCCAGATGCAATCCTAAGCCGTGCATATCACAAACCGCTTTGATTTTTTTTATTTCTGAAAAATCGTAACATGCACCTCCTCCTTTGTTGGTTGTATTTTCAAGACATACCAAGCTTGTCAACGGACTGTGGTAAAAGTCTGGCGGATTGATATTCTCTTCTACTTGGGCTGCAGTAATCATACCCCTAACCCCATCTACCAACTTGCAGGAAACACCACTGTTAAATGAAACACCACCGCCTTCATAATTATATACATGCGCCCATTTATCGCAAATGAGTTGTTCTCCAGGTTGCGTATGTAACTTAATTGCTGCTTGATTTGCCATACTTCCAGTAGGAAAAAATAAGGCTTCATCCATTCCAAAAAGTGTCGCTAAATATGCTTCTAGTTTATTAACCGTTGGGTCTTCTTTATATACATCGTCGCCAGTTTCTGCACTCAAAATAGCACGCATCATACCTGTGCCGGGTTTTGTTACTGTATCACTTCGTAAGTCTATAATCATAGATTAAATACGGATAAAATTAGCACTTCCCTCTATTTGCTTAATCGCAGTGTCCAGTAATGAATCCAAGTGCACAATCTTTAATTTTTGATTGTATTCATAATGTATATTTGCCTCTACTGCATCGTTTGTAAGATCAAACGGATTGAATTTTTGAGAAAATGTATCGTCAGTATTACTTAGCGTAAATGACTTATGACAATTGTTAATTTCGGTTCGTTGCAAAGGTCCAGTTTCTTTTTGAGCAATTTCATACCCTTTAACTGGATTTGACCTAATAGCTTCAAAATGAGTTGTAAAATAATCATAGACTTCACTATCTGGCAATTCTATGGAACCAAACATACCACAGTTATCAATTTTCTTTCCATAGCTTTTTCCTTCCTCCTGCCAAAAAATATAGGTTTCATAAAAAGTACCCTTACTGGCACACATACGTCCATTAGGCATTTTGATCATTTGAATATTACCATCGCAATACCTTGTAGTGGTTAGGTACGTAAATATTTCTCGTTCTTCTAAAGCCGAAGTGAACGTGTCAACCATACTTTGTACGGCCTGTTTATCGTTTTGAGCAAAACTTGTTGCGGCACCTAGCATTACGAATGCCAATAGTATTTTTTTCATTTTTATCTGTTTTAATTTCTGAAACATTCAAAACTCCCTATCGGACTTCCATCTGGAATTTCAGGAGGATTTTGAATTTTAAAATTTTCTGGTTTTTCTCTGTACATTTTAATCTCACGAAGCAATTGTTCTGCAAAAACACTTTTGTTCTCATTCAATTCTTTTACAAGAGAATCCAATATTTTATTGACAATCGCTTTTGTCTGCGGAATGCTTTGCGGACTTGCGACTAAGTTAATTAAATGCTGCACCATTTCAAACTGAATGGTCTGTCTAATTTCCCGATAATATTCATTTTCATTTTCTGAAGCAAATACGCTGGATTTTAACTCACTCAAAACCTCTGAAAGTCCTATGTTTTTAGGAGCTAATGCTTTTTGTTGCACCAATCTATTGGCTCTTTGAGGGTGTAGCAACAGGCCTAAGGTCATATCACTAGCCGTAGCAGCAGCGCCCAAGGCATCAAAAGTAACACCTGTATCACTTTTAAAGGATTCTCTGCTTCTGTTATAGCCGTACGCTCTCGGCGGAAATAAAGCCAATGTGGTCTCTGAAATAGCTAAAGTAGTAGGTTCTAATGTCAATAAAATAGCCTTCAATGCTTCTTCCTGTTGTTTCTTCGGAAGGGTTTGTTGGATAATCTGTCCGTCTCCCTTTACCGCATAATTGTAATCCAAGCCGCCAATTAATTTAACTGTAGCCTCTGTTTGAAAGCGATGGTAAAAATACAAAGGCACAAATACATCTTCTAATACCGTATAGGGCTCTCCTGTACGAATGTTGTCTTCAGAAAAATTAGCCATAGCAACCTCCCGAAGCTTTAAAACATCCTTTAATTCTTCCGCAGCATTTGCTCCATTGTCCCATAAATGGGCTTTTGTATGTGCGCCGCCACTTGCTCTAGCATCTGGATCGCTAATATACCGCAATCCTCTTTCCGAAGCCGCTGTTAATATTCCATTTAAATAGGAAGTTTCGTTAGTTCCTTCGGGGATATCACTATAACTATACGCTACTGTTACCTTATCCCAATCCCCTATTCCAGTCGCATACGCATTGCTAAAATCAACTTCATTATTTTTCAGAGTTAGCGTCGGGTGCGGATAATCCATTACACTGGCTCTGGCATTAGTACTAGCAGCAAAATTATGTGCAAAACCTAACGTATGTCCCACTTCATGCGCACTTAATTGTCGAATTCGAGCTAACGCCATTTCCAACATAGGCTGATAGTTATCATCACGTTCGGCAAAAGGTTTATTCATCAATGCTTGTGCGATCATAAAATCCTGACGGATACGCAAACTTCCTAAACTTACATGCCCTTTAATAATCTCACCCGTTCGCGGATCGATCACACTGCCTCCATAACTCCAGCCACGCGTACTGCGATGTACCCATTGAATCACATTGTAGCGTACGTCCATAGGGTCTGCATCTGCTGGTAACAATTTTACTTGAAAAGCATTGATATATCCAATGGCTTCGTATGCCTCATTCCACCAGCGAGCTCCTTCCAATAATGCTGAGCGAACTGGCTCTGGAGTTCCAGGGTCAAGGTAGTAGATAATAGGTTCTTTAGCTTCGCTTGTAACCGCCATTGGATTTTTCTTTTCCAATCGGTGACGTGTAATGAATCGCTTGGTAAGAGGTTCCCAGATAGGCGTGCTGTAATCCTGATAGTCTATGGAAAAAGAACCACTGCGGGTATCAAAACCTCTTGGACGATACTTATTGTCTGGCAATTCTACAAAACTATGATGTTGAATTACCGAAAGTGAAGCTGCATCTGGAGCCACACTTCGAATATTTCTGCCCTTAGGTTCTCCTACAAAAGTGAGTAGTGCTTCAAACTCTGTGTTTTTAGGAAAAGATTTGGTACGCTCCATCCAAAGCGTATTTCGAGATTTATCTAGTTTGTAAGTACCTTCGTTTCGTGATTTCAATCTCTCGGCTACATTATGAGCATCTAATAATAGAAAAGGAGTCAAATCTATAATATGGTTTCCGTCTTTTATTTCTTTAATTTCAAAGCCAAAGAGTACCGATTTCGCAAAAGCTTCAGTAATCGATTTTTTTTCGAGGGGATTATCTGTGTCTGCCCTAAACTTAAGATTGGGTTGAAGAAGTAACAACTTATTACCACTTTTAATAAACTTTACAACTGCCTGATCGCCCAGCTGACCCCTATCCAGGCCAATATCATTACTTCCTAAGCCCGTTCGAAGCGAATGAACGTAGAGAAATTCTTCATCAACTCTTTCAGCAGGCACTTCGAGATAGAGTTCATCGTCACTTTCAGAATAGTAAAAACTAAAAAATCCATCCTGTTTTTTAAGGTCTTCTTTTTTTTCCAGAAATTGGGCGTTACAGAGGAACGTTCCGAAGCATAATAAATAAATTTGTACTATATATTTCATAAGCAATGCTTTTTAATCTGGATAAGTAAAGCGATAAAAATAAGCAGAATGCATTTAATTTTACACTTCCCTGTTCTTTTTTCTTTTTTCTGAAAATCATAAGTTTTATTTTTACTGAAAATTTCACACCTTGATTACACAAGACCAACTCCAAGACCTTCGCTCTCGTCTAGATGCGTTAAGGCAATATCTTTGACATTGCTGGTAAACGTATTGCAATTTCAAACGACGAAGAAAAAACCTTTGACCCAAATTTTTGGAACAATCCGCAGGAAGCGGAAGCTTTTATGAAGCAACTGCGTAATAAAAAAAAATGGGTCGAAGATTATGAACAAGCCATTACCCTCACCGAAGACGCCGAAGTTATTTTTGAATTTTTTAAAGAAGGCGAAGGCGAAGCAGAAAATGTAGAAATCCGTTACGGTAAAGCACTTGAAGTTATTGAAGCCTTAGAGTTTCGAAACATGTTAAGCGAAGAAGGTGACGACATGAGCGCAGTACTCCAAATTACAGCAGGTGCCGGTGGTACCGAAAGTTGTGACTGGGCAAACATGCTGATGCGTATGTATTTAATGTGGGCAGAAAAAAATGATTTCAAAGTAAAAGAACTTAACTACCAAGCTGGTGATGTAGCAGGTATTAAAACCGTAACTTTAGAAATTGAAGGTGAATTTGCCTTTGGTTGGTTAAAAAGTGAAAATGGGGTTCACAGACTAGTACGTATATCTCCTTTTGACAGTAATGCGAAACGGCACACAAGTTTTGCAAGTGTGTATGTATATCCCCTAGCAGACGATACGATTGAAATTGACATTAATCCGGCAGATATTTCTTGGGATTTTGCACGGAGTTCTGGTGCGGGTGGACAGAACGTAAACAAAGTAGAAACAAAAGCGATCTTAACTCATAAACCTTCTGGGATTGTAATCCATAATTCTGAAACCCGATCGCAGCTTGAAAACCGCGAAAAAGCGATGCAAATGTTGAAGTCTCAATTATATGAGATAGAACTCAGAAAACAACAAGCACAACGAGCCGAAATTGAAGGAAACAAAATGGCGATCGAATGGGGGTCGCAAATTCGTAATTATGTGTTGCATCCTTATAAATTAGTGAAAGATGTTCGAACAGGTCATGAAAGTGGCAATACAGATGCTATTCTTGATGGCTATATTGATGAGTTCTTAAAAGCGTATTTGATGATGACCGGACAGAAAGAAGTAAAGGATGAATTGTAGATCAAATTAGTATAAAAAACAAAGGGAATAAAACGTTTGAAGTTTTGATTCCCTTTGCATATTATATTTCTTCAGTTGGCATTATCCTACGAAGTACAACGGGTATTTTCTCAGCTGTTTAACTTAAGCACCCCGATATAATAGTTGAATAAATATACGATACTTTATTTAATTTTCAACAGCATTGATAAAAATTTAACATTTAAATTTACGAATTACAGTGATTGATACAAAATGTTTAAAAACTCTTCTATTTTGCTTGGTTCTAGCCAACGTGTAATAACAACTAGGTCTTTTTCTTTGTCTATGACAATATAATTTCCGCCAAATCCTGCAGCATAGTATACGGTTTCTGAAATTTCTTCCCAATGGCGAGGTCCATTTTCATTAAGCCACCACATGTATCCGTAATTTACATTAGCATTAGATGGAGTAATTGCTTTTTCAATCCATTTTTCTGAAATTAACTGGGAATCATTCCACTTTCCGTTGTTTAAAAATAGCAATCCAAATCGGGCATGATCTTCGGTAGAAATAAATAATCCGCCTCCAGAGTGCCCTCCTCCAGTTACCGACTGCATGTTAAGTCCGTCAATATTGACCCAAGCATTATCATAACCATGCCATCTCCAAGTAGTTGAAGCCCCAATTGGATCCATAATTTTATCCTTTAAAATAACTGGTAATGGCTTTCTAAACACTTGAAGAAGCGCATACGCCAGTAAGTTAACCCGTACATCATTATATTCAAAGTTAGTTCCTGGCTCTTTCAAAGTTCTGTTTTTCCAATCATCAATTGTTCCTTCCCGAGGTGGTCTGTCTGCCCAATCATGTCCGCCCCATAATGTTCCACTCCAGTCCGAAGACTGTGTAAGCAAATGATCCCAAGTTATTTTACTATTATGTGCGCCTTGAAAAGAACCATCCCAGAGATACTGACTAACTTTATCGGTTACATTGGCAATTAAATGGTCATCAACTGCCAAGCCCGCTATAGTGGACAAATAACTTTTAGTCACACTAAAGGTCATATCCACTTGTTTAATATCCCCCCATTGTGCAATAATATACCCATTCTTTAAAATCATCCCAGCAGGACCTCCTCGCTTTTTGGTAGGTCCCAGAATTTCATGAAATGGTTCACTGGCAAATCCTTCGAGTATGGCAATTCGTAGGTCTTTAGAGCCCGAATATTCGTTTTCCTTTGCAAAATCAACGGCTGCTGCGAGTTTTGCTGAATCAATGTTGTATTCTTCAGGTGATTTGTTTTGCCATACTACATTTCGCTCTGGAAAATAATAGTTTTGAGCATTTACACCTAAAATGGATAAACTAAAACTGAAAAAGACCAAAAAACAAAGTCTCGTATTAACTGAATATTGATATTGTTTTCTCATAAATACCTCTTTAAAAAATAAAAGTACGTAACCCAGTTTACTTTTTGTAGTATTTCTTCTGAAAGTATAACTGTTCTCAATTCTGCTTTATGTTTTAAAAAAATAATGCTTCCTTTACAAAGTGAAAGTAGCAGTCGTTATACTAAACTGGAACGGTAGGAAATTGCTGGAGCAATTTTTACCTTCTGTGGTTTCTTATTCTAAAGAAGCTACACTATACGTAGCAGACAATAATTCCTCAGATGATTCTGTACTGTTTCTGAAGCAAAATTACCCTTCAGTAAACATCATCCAAAATACAGCGAACGGAGGTTATGCAAAAGGATACAATGATGCGTTAGCAAAGCTTTCCGAAGATATTATAGTGCTTTTAAACAGTGATATTGAAGTAACCCATAACTGGTTGTCTCCACTACTTTCAGAATTTGAAAAAGACTCACAACTCGTTGCAGCACAACCCAAAATTCTAGATTTCAAAAATAAAGAGTATTTCGAATATGCAGGAGCTGCTGGCGGATTTCTGGATGCATTAGGGTATCCCTTTTGTAGAGGTCGAATTTTTACAACCTTAGAAAAAGATGAAGGTCAATACGATGATATCAAAACCATTTTTTGGGCCACAGGCGCTTGTTTGTTTGTAAGAAATGATGCTTTTAAAACTGTAGAAGGTTTTGATGAAGATTTTTTTGCACATCAAGAAGAGATTGACCTTTGCTGGAGGCTTCAGGCCAGTGGAGGTGTAATTAAATATGTTGGAACTTCGAAGGTGTACCATGTAGGCGGAGCTACCTTAACTTCAGCTAATCCAAGAAAGACATTTTACAACTTTAGAAATACATTATTATTAATAGTCAAAAATGTACAAGGTATACAGGCCTGGTATAAAATCTTAATTCGTATGATACTTGATGGCGTGGCATTTTTTCAGTTTTTATTAGAAGGAAAACCGAATCACGCCTGGGCAATATTTAGAGCACATCTTAGTTTCTATCGGTTGTTGCCCTCCTTTCTTCGGAAACGCAAAAAAGAAGCTACTCAACTCAAATACAGTGAAATAAATTCAATAATTTGGGCTTATTTTATTCAGAAAAAAAAGAAGTATCACCAACTTTGATATTTTACTTAAAGTATTGTTAATCGTATCTGTTGTGGCATTAGATTTGATAAATTTGATCTCAAATAACAACTTAAATTTAAATCAACAATGAAAAAAATAGTGATCTTTTCACTTTGTGCAGCTTTCTTTTTAACCTCATGTGTTTCTAAGAAACAATATGCAGAACTTGAAGCAAAACAAAAACAAACACAAGACCTTCTCAACACTGCTACAGTAAAGTTAAACGACTGTTTAACTGAAAAAGCGGCTGCTTCAGCTAGAAATTCTGAATTACAGGCACGCTTAGCAGATATGAAGAAAACGAATGAAGATTTAATTCAGAGTTCTAAAGACCTTACTATGTTAACTTCAAAAGGTGCTACAAACCTAGAAAAGTCATTAGAAAGTCTTAAAGAAAAAGACCTTAAAATCACAAGATTACAAGATGCATTAAATAAAAAAGATAGCGTAACACTTGCTTTAGTTACCAGTCTTAAAAAAGAAGTTGGTATTAACGATCCAGATATCAATATTGATGTTGAAAAAGGAGTGGTTTACATTTCATTATCAGATAAAGTATTGTTTAAAAGTGGAAGCTATGAACCAACGGGAAGAGCGAGAGAAATTCTTCAAAAAGTTGCTACTGTAATAAACGGAAAACCTAATTTTGAAGCGATGGTAGAAGGACATACAGACAATGTACCTTACAGAAGCGGAGTACTATTAGACAATTGGGATTTAAGTGTGAAACGTGCGACTACTATTGTACGTATTCTTGAAGATCTTGGGGTGAGTTCAAATAGACTTATTGCTGCTGGTCGCGCAGATAAAGTACCACTTGTATCTAATGATACAGCTGCTAACAGAGCTACCAACAGAAGAACTAGAATTTTGGTTCTTCCTAAGATTGATCAGTTTTACGATATGATCGAAAAAGAAATGAAAACTTTGGAAGCTGGCGGAGGTCAATAATCCAACTATAATCTAAAAGGAAAACCCGTTTTCAACTAGAAAACGGGTTTTTTGTTTTCTGAAAGTATCTAGTTTTTAAGTATCTTAGGAGTATGGAAGAATCGAATATCATTGAGCAGTTCTATGAAGCTTTTGGAGAGCTTGATGCAGAACGCATGGTCGAATGGTACCATCCAGATATCACTTTTGAAGACCCTGTTTTTGGTATTTTAAAAGGAGAACGTGCAAAAAATATGTGGCGTATGGTGTGTGAGTCTCAAAAAGGAAAAAACTTTACTGTGAAAGCGAGCAACATTCAGTATAATAAAAGTACGGGTACGGCTCGTTGGGATGAGTTTTATACATTTGGGAAAGAGGGTCGTAAGGTTCATAATTGTATTAATGCTCGCTTTACTTTTAAAGAGGGTAAAATTATCAATCATATTGACACATTTAATTTATATAGGTGGTCAAAACAAGCAACTGGCCTAAAAGGCTTTCTTGTTGGCTGGACCGCTTTCTTCAAAAAGAAAATTAGAAGTAAAGTACGTAAGCGTTTGTCAGATTTTGAAGAAAAATTGAATAAAAAAAGCCACTCAAATTAATAAGTGGCTTCTAGTTAAAATTTTTCTTTTCCTATTTCTTGAAAAAGGTCAGCAATATCTTATTTACTTCCTCTTTATGTGTAAAGACGCATCCATGAGGAGCTCCTTTAATAATTTCTAATTCACTATTTGCGACTAATTTATGCCCTTGCTTTGCTGTAGGTTCAATAGGTACTACTTCATCGGCATCTCCGTGTATGAATAATGTTGGGATATCAATCTTTTTTAGATCGTCTCTAAGATCTGTCTTTCCAAAAGCATTCACACAATCAATAGTTGCCTTGGGTGAGGCATGTGCTGCAATGTTCCAAGTATACTCTAATAGGGCTTCACTTACAATGTCTTTGTTGTCGTCATAATTAACAAAATTCTTTCCGAAGCCTTTTAAAAAATCCAGTCGATCTTTTTCTAGTTCATCTTTAAACCCCTCGAAGACTTTTTCAGGCACCCCATTTGGGTTATCAGCAGTCTTTAACATAAATGGTGCAATCGAACTTAAGAAAACCATTTTTGAAAGTTTACTGGTTCCAAACTTCCCGACATAACGTCCCAATTCTCCTCCACCCATGGAAAATCCAACCAAAATAACATTATCCAAATTCAACGCTTGTATAATGTCATTCAAGTCAGTTGCCAAAGTATCATAATCATACCCATTCCAAGGTTTATCACTTTTTCCAAACCCACGTCTATCATAAGAAATACAACGAAAACCCGCTTCTACAATCGCCCAACGCTGTTGCTCGAACATAGCAGAACTCAAGGGCCAACCATGAATTAAAATCACTGGTTGTCCTTCTCCATAGTCTTCATAATATAGGTTAATGTAATCTGTTCTTTCTTTTGAAGTTGTTTTAATATATCCCATAATTTTTTATTTTGAAGATACATAATAACAGAAAGGCTTCAAAAGATAGTGGTACGGTTTAATCATATTTTAACGCAGTGTGTTAAGGCTTTTTTAAATCTCTATACTTCCCTTTCCTTCTCGTATTAATACAGGCTCATTACCGGTTAGATCTATTACAGTAGAAGCAACATTATCTCCAAATCCACCATCAATAATTACATCAACTAGTTTATGCCATTTTTCATAAATAAGTTCTGGATCTGTAGTATACTCGATAACCTCATCCTCATCTTTGATTGAAGTAGAAACTATAGGATTTCCAAGTTCTCGTACTAATGCCTGAGCAATTGCATTATCTGGCACACGTATTCCAACTTCTTTTTTCTTTTTAAAAACAGTAGGAAGGTTGTTATTACCCGGCAATATAAATGTATAAGGACCTGGAAGGTTTCGTTTCAATAATTTAAAAGTAGCAGAGTCAATTTGCTTAACATAATCTGAAAGATTACTCAAGTCTTCACAAACAAAACTAAAATTGGCTTTCTCTAACTTAACACCTTTTATTTGAGCTACACGCTCTAACGCCTTGGTGTTAGTGATATCACAACCTAGCGCATAGACCGTATCACTTGGATATATAACTAATCCGCCATTGCGTATAATTTTTACTGCCATTTGAACGTCTTTCGGATTAGGGTTCTCTTCATATAATTTTATCAATACAGCCATATCTTACTATCTTTAAATTACTTTATTTTTTTTAGTCAACACGTTTTACCTCACTCTCCAACTTTAAAACTTTGTCACCATCATCTTGCTTAATGAATAGTGCCTTGTTCCCTTCTTCTCCTTTTCGAGTTACTTCATTTCCATCGATGGTTTTTGTCACCTCTTTCGTATAGGTTTCTTCTACTTTGCCTTGGGCTGTTCCATTACCCCATTTCCAACTAACTTTCGTTCCTTTTTTGATCATACTATTTTTTTTCTTAAAGTTAGTAAACTTCAGAAACTATAAAAGCAATTTAACGACATACTAACAAATAATTTTAAGCAAGCATCATAAAACCCTCTTTCGCACGTTTTGAGATCATAACAAATTACTGAAACCTGACTTTGCTATGAAAAACTTGATGATGTTACCCTTACTATCATTTATTACCTTATTGTTGTTTTCTTCTTGTTCTTCGGAAAATAACGCGTCCACAGATGATGAGGCGGTTGCACTAGAAGCAGAAACCAGAATGAATGTTTCTTACGGTAGTGATCCGCAACAAGTTTATGACCTGTATTTGCCTGCCAATCGGTCTTCAGCTAAAACGAAAGTGATTGTACTCGTTCATGGTGGCGGATGGATTGAAGGCGATAAAGCAGATATGAATAGCTTTATTGAATTGGTACAAACAAATCACCCAAATCATGCTATTATAAATATGAATTATGTCTTAGCTACTTTTCAAATTCCAGCCTTTCCCAATCAGTTTCTTGATATAGATCGCGTCATCAATCATGTCACATCCAATAGCAATGAGTATGCAGTGAAAGGAGAATTTGGATTAATTGGAGTAAGTGCAGGCGCACATTTGTCACTTCAATATGATTATGTTTATGACACAGATGACCAAGTAAAAATGGTAGTCGATATCGTAGGTCCTACCGACTTTACTGATCCGTTTTTTGCTAACAATTCGCAATTTCAAGTATTACAGGATCTATTAGTAGATGAAAGTGCCTATCCAACAGGCACCAATTATGCTGTAGCGACAAGTCCTGCGCAGCAAGTTTCGGCAACTAGTAGTCCAACCTTAATGTTTTATGGCAATCAAGATGAATTAGTTCCTTTAACTAATGGCGACCGTTTAGATACGGCACTTACCAATAATGATGTGACACATTCATACACCGTTTATAATGCAGGTCATGGAGATTTTTCTCCTACAGATGCATTGGATCTTCAGCAAAAAACAAGTGTTTTTATTAATACGTATTTAGAAATTGAATAGAGTTGTGGAAGTCGAAAGACAGATGATCTCTTTAGTTTAGCACCTCGAGCTTTGCGAATCGTAACAATAGCTTTTTAAGACCACCGTTTTCAAAATTGATCTCAGCTTTCGTATCTGCTCCTACACCTTCTATTTTGGTAATGGTACCTTTACCAAAGCGTACATGTGCAACTTTACTTCCTACGTTTAAATTGGTACTAGATAGATCAACATTTTTGCTGGTATCACTCGTCACAGGTTTTAATCTGCGAAGTTTCCGAAGTTGTTCTTCGGTAGGTCCCTTAGGTGGATTTCCAGCACTTGGCTTACGTAAACGTAGCTTACTTTTATCAATATCATCAAAGATATCGGCGTCCAATAAAGGCTTAAACCGGTGTTCGGTAATAGGCGTCAAGTATTCTAGGTATTCAGAATCAATTTCTTCAATAAATCGACTAGGCTCAGCGTCTATTAGTTTTCCCCACCGATATCTAGACTGCGTATACGTGAGATACGCTTGCTTTTCGGCCCTTGTCAACGCTACATAAAATAATCTACGTTCTTCTTCCAGTTCGCTACGCGTGTTCATACTCATTCCACTAGGGAATAATTCTTCTTCCATTCCTACAATATAGACATAGGGAAACTCTAGTCCTTTCGCTAAATGCACAGTCATTAAAGCAACACGATCCTCATCTCCTTTATCATTGTCCATATCGGTTGCCAATGCTACATCTTCCAGAAATTCGGCCAGAGAACCCGTAGCATCTGCCATTTCCTTCTGCTCTTCTACAAAATCGCGCATTCCGTTTAACAACTCTTCAATATTTTCAATACGCGCGATCCCTTCTGGAGTTCCGTCTTTTTTTAATTCCTGAACCAAACCAGTTTTCTTAGTCACATGCTCTGCAATTTCAAACGCATTATAGGTCTGATTGAGCACTTGAAAACTTTCGATCATCAAGGTAAAGTTCTGAAGCTTCGTTGCTGTTCCAGCGTTGATTTTAAGATCGATCTTTCCGAGGGCATTAATCACTTCAAAAATAGAGCGGTTATAATGATTGGCAGCGACTGTTAAACGCTCCATTGTGGTTTGTCCAATGCCACGGGCAGGATAATTAATTACACGCTTAAGTGCTTCTTCATCTTTTGGATTTAAAATAAGACGTAAATATGCAATCACATCTTTGATCTCTTTACGCTGGTAAAAACTTAGTCCGCCATAAATTCGATACGGAATGTCACGTTTTCGCAATGCATCCTCCATCGCACGGGATTGTGCGTTGGTCCTGTAAAGAATAGCAAAATCTCCATACCCCACCTGATTGTTCATGGCAGTTTCAAAAATACTACTCGCCACAAAACGACCTTCGTCACCATCGGTCATCGTACGATTTACTTTGATCTTGGTTCCTTCCTCATTTGCGGTCCAGACTACTTTGTCCAGACGTGTTTTGTTTTTTTCGATGATGCTATTAGCAGCATTTACAATATTCTTTGAGGAACGGTAATTCTGTTCCAAACGATATACATTGACATCGTCATAGTCTTTCTGAAAGTTGAGAATATTATTAATATTCGCTCCACGGAAAGCATAAATACTCTGGGCATCATCCCCTACCACACAAATGTTTTGAAACCTGTCTGAAAGCGCCCGAACAATAAGGTACTGACTGTGATTTGTATCCTGATACTCGTCCACTAGAATATACCTAAAGCGATTTTGATACTTTGCCAGCACTTCAGGAAAACGGGTAAGGAGTTCGTTTGTCTTTAACAAAAGATCATCAAAATCCATGGCGCCTGCCTTAAAGCATTTATCGACATAAGACTTATAAATATCTCCCAAACGTGGCATTTTGGCCATCGCATCGGCCTCCATTAGTTCCGGATTAGAAAAATACGCTTTCACCGTAATCAGGCTGTTTTTGTACGAAGAAATTCGTGAATATACCTGTTTGTATTTATACACATCCTTGTCGAGCATCATTTCTTTAATCACAGCACGAATGACACTTTGTGAATCTTGGGTGTCGTAAATGGTAAAGTTATTGGGATACCCTAGCTTATCAGCTTCAAATCGAAGGATCTTCGCGAAAATACTATGAAAGGTACCCATCCATAGATTTTTCCCTTCACTCGCACCCACAATCTGTGAGATCCGTTTTTTCATCTCACGAGCCGCTTTATTGGTAAAGGTCAATGCTAAAATATTAAAGGGGTCGACTCCTTGCTCCATCAAGTAAGCAATACGATAGGTAAGTACTCTGGTCTTTCCAGATCCTGCACCAGCAATGACAATCATTGCTCCGTCTTTTTGTAAGACTGGCGCTCTTTGGGCGTCGTTTAATTGTTCTAAATAGTTCTGCAAGATTTTTATTTCTGAGGAAATTTCTGAAATCGAAAAATACAGAAATTCAGATACAAAAACCCTTGAAATTTTCAGAAATTATAAACAAAATGAGGTTACATTAGCTTATGAGTATTAGTAAAAAAGTCTTTGTAATTTATCGCAACTTTATATAGAAAAAAGGTCACCTTATATTAATTCACTATAGGATATAGCATGTAGTGTTTTGCTACAGTTGCTTTTGAAATTCTTTCTCCTTTACAGACCTTACACTCAATATATTCTATAACTTTTTTCTTTTCTAGGTAATAGTATGAGTTCGTACTTGGATCAAAATACCCAACCAAGCCATTTCTAACATTACCTCTTAACCCAGGCTTTGCAAAGGTTTTTACAAACTCGTTTTTAAGAGTGCCTGCCCCATTACAAGCATAGCAGAATCCGACAATTACTCCAGAATCTTCAGTTTCCATTAGGAAAAGTTGTTCATTTAACGATAATTCAACTAAACCTAAGGCAGTCTTGTCTAACGTATTTCTATTATAGAATTCTCTAACGAAAAGTTTTTTGTTTGTAATATCGATAGAGTCCAATTTTAAAATTCCATTTACAGACGGCATATAAACAAGAGTATCCTTCTTTAAATTTAATTCTGAGAGTGCAATCCCTTTTTTGCTATAGGTTCCCTTTATTGAATCTCTGGATGTATACTTAAATCGACTGTCTCTTGCTGTCCAGTTCTTCTCGTTCATTTTGCCTTCTTTCTTGTATGTTTCACCTTGAATGAGAACATCCTCTTCAAAAAAACCGTATTCATAAGCTACATCTTGATACGACCAAATTCCATCTACCGCTTGTGTAAGCTTTACCTTATACCCTAATCCATTTAGTTTTCCGTTTTTATAGAAACCAATTTTAAGTTGATATTCATTAATATTTTTTTGAATTTGTTTTGTGAAATAATCTATCCCATACCCTACGTGTGCTTCAAGATTATTAGTTTTAATTTTATAAACGGGCATGCTATAAGTATAACCTCTCCAGTCCTTATAAGTGTCTGTTACAGCTGTGGTCTCAATAAGATTCTCAACAAAAGTTGTAATATCTAAAGATGTTTCTAGTGTTTTGTAACGTTCGTCTAATTGGCCATTAAAATATATTGTAAAGTAACCACTACCATTCTCTTCATTATTGCTTACAAATACAACACTACCATTGCCTAAGCTTTCGATAGTAGTAAGCAAAAATCCTGTAATATCAATTGCAGATGCCGTTGTATAGGTTCCAAAATACCTATTGCCCATATACACACCATTTTCTTTATGATTAATAAAATGAAGCTTTTTTGAAGATGCAAGAATTTTTGGTCGCCTCTCTTTAAAAAGAATCGTACCGTGATTTACAACATCATAATAAGCCGGCTTATATTCAAGCTCGTTTTCAGAATAATCTCTAAGAATGCTATAAATTAATTGTCCATCTTCATCATATCCTCTTTCATATGCCTGATTAGTTCCTTCTGGAATAGTTTCTAATAATATATTTCCATTTTTATGAAACAAGGTAACGGCATGGTCTTTAAAATTTATAAAGCCTTTATCAGTATAGGTTACATTACCAAACAGTTGATTAGTATCTTTATAATATATCGCGGTATTTCCATCAAAGGTATAAGCTATCTCTCCTGATGCGACACGTAAGGATCCTTTTGCATACAGTATCGGTTCAGATTTATTATTAAGAATTGAAATTTTATTGTAGATTTTATTCACTTTGCATTTTTCACCATCACACCAAGTCTTATTTTCAATACCACGCAAATTATATAGCACCGAGGAAACAGCATTTATTAAATCATCCTTAGGAATATTTGTAACTACATTATAATCAATCGGCACTAATTGTTTTTCTTGTGCAGCACTATTACAAAAAGTATAAAAAATTCCAAAAAATAGAAAAAGTACTACTCTCATAAGATATGATTTGTAATTACAAATAATGAATATATTCTAAAAATTTGAAATAGGGCATTTGTACTATTTATATATAACAGTTCATATGTTGTAAAAACCCGAAAAGTTCGTAAAATATATTTTCATTTCCGTTCTACTGAAATTTGAATATCTTTAGCCATCTTATAGTCGGCGGTTGCTAATTGCAGTTGCCAGTAAAAAAATTGAAGATGAAATATATAATTTACTGCTTACTGTTACTAGGTACTACTACTTCTTTAACGGCTCAAATGGATTCTAAACTCTTGAAAGATATCACGAATGTAGAAGAAAAGGTGATCGACTGGCGTCGTTATTTTCATGAAAATCCAGAGCTTTCGAACAGAGAATTTAAAACAGCCAAAAAGATAGCTGCACACTTGAAATCCTTAGGAATGGAAGTGCAAACAGGTGTGGCAAAAACAGGTGTCGTAGGAATTTTAAAAGGAAATAAACCAGGTAAAGTAGTGGCATTACGAGCCGACATTGATGCGTTACCTGTAACCGAGAGAAACAATCTTCCCTATAAAAGTGAAGTAACTACGACTTTTCTAGACAAAGAAACGGGCGTCATGCACGCCTGTGGGCACGATACTCACATTGCAATTTTAATGGGCGTAGCAGAAGTCTTAGCCGCTAATAAAAACCTTATCAAAGGGACTGTAAAATTCATTTTTCAACCTGCCGAGGAAGGTCCACCACCCGGTGAAGAAGGAGGTGCTAAATTAATGATCAAAGAAGGGGTTCTTAAAAACCCAGACGTAGATGCAATTTTTGGATTGCATATTAATTCTGGTACTCCTGTGGGAACCATTCGATATAAACCCGAAGGCACGATGGCTGCGGTTGAACGTTTTGTGGTGAATGTGGAAGGAAAACAAACGCATGGTTCTGCTCCATGGGCAGGTGTGGATCCTATTTATATTTCGGCTAAGATTATTGACGGATTTCAAAGTATTATCAGTCGAGAGTCAAATTTGGTTGAAGCTCCGGCTGTTATTACCGTTGGTAAAATCACCAGTGGTGTTCGGTTTAATATCATTCCTGAAAGTGCCGAAATGATTGGAACGGTACGAACATTAAATCCAGACATGAGAGAACATATTATTAGACGTATGACCGAAATGGCTTCAGGAATTGCGGAAGCACATGGCGGAAAAGCAACGATCGAATGGCAGAATAATACGGTGGTCACCTATAACGATCCTGCGTTAACGGCTCAGATGCTACCTACGCTTCAAAAGATTGCAGGAACTGAAAATGTAAACTTAATGAAAGCTTCAACTGGTGGAGAGGACTTTTCGTACTTTCAGGAAGTAGTGCCGGGCTTTTATTTCTTTTTAGGTGGAATGACCCCTGGTAATAAAACACCGTATCCACATCATACGCCTGACTTTCAGATTGATGACAGCGGATTACTACTGGGAGTAAAAACAATGGCACAGCTTTCACTTGATTACCTCAACGCCAAATAAATGGAGATGGTTTTAGAATTTTTAGGCAACATTCCATGGTGGGGGTGGATATTAGCAGTCATTGTCCTTGTATTTTTATACGATATCCTTCAGAAAAAACACACTATCCTACATAACTTTCCGGTTGTAGGTCATTTTAGGTATCTATTAGAGAGTATTGGTCCCGAATTGCGCCAATATATTGTAGCCAACAATCGTGAAGAGCTTCCTTTTAATCGAATTGAGCGTAGCTGGATCTATGCTTCAGCAAAAAATGAAAACAATTACGAAGGCTTTGGAACCGACCGTGATATTTACGAACCCAATTATATTTTTGTAAAAAATGCAATGATGCCTTTTAAGGTTGAGAACAAACACCCAAACCAGAAGGATCCGTATTTTCTAGCTTGTGCAAAAATCATGGGAGAAGGTCGCAGAAGAAGACCGTACAGACCTGCCTCTGTCATAAATGTGTCTGCTATGAGTTTTGGTTCCCTATCGGCACGTGCAGTAGAATCTTTAAACAAAGGCTGTCAACTTTCTCATGCGTATCATAATACAGGTGAGGGCGGACTTTCACCCTATCACAAAAAAGGAGGCGATGTTGTTTTTCACTTCGGAACGGGATATTTTGGCGTTCGAGATGATGATGGAAATTTTTCCATGGAAAAAATGAAAAAACTTGTTGCTGAAAACCCGCAGGTGCGCGCTATAGAAGTTAAACTTTCTCAAGGAGCCAAACCTGGAAAAGGAGGAGTATTACCAGGCTCTAAAATTACTGCTGAAATTGCCGAAATACGACATGTCCCCATAGGAAAAGATGTGCTCTCCCCTCCAAGTCACAGCGCTTTTAAAGGTGTTGACGGGCTCGTTGAATTTGTTGAAAATATTGCCGAGGCTACAGGTTTACCCGTTGGGATCAAAGCAGCTATCGGAAAATTAGAGGATTGGCAAGCACTCGTTACAATAATGGCTGAAACCGGAAAAGGGCCAGATTTTATTAGTATTGACGGTGGCGAAGGAGGTACTGGAGCAGCCCCTCCAAGCTTTGCAGATCATGTTGCATTACCTTGGATATACGGATTTTCGGCAGTGTATCAGCTATTTAAAAAACATAATTTAACAGAGCGTGTTGTTTTTGTTGGAAGCGGAAAGTTAGGATTTCCAGCCAAAGCTGTCATGGCTTTTGCTATGGGAGTTGATTGCATCAATGTGGCTCGTGAAGCTATGTTATCAATTGGCTGTATTCAGGCTCAGATCTGTCATACCAACCATTGTCCAAGTGGTGTGGCAACACAGAGTAAATGGAAACAGAGAGGAATCAATATTGAAGACAAATCTATACGAACAAGTTTCTATTTTAAAAATTTCAGAAAAGAATTATTAGAAATGACTCACGCTGCCGGATACGAACATCCTGCTCAATTTACTATGGATGATGTGGACATGGCTACAGGTGATAAAAATATGATCAATACACTTGCAGATGTATACCATTACCATAAAGTAGCTGTTCCATTTACAGGGATCAAAGATATCATGAATTGCCCTCATTTGGGTGGGGGTTACGAACCAAAAAAGGAAAAGAAAGACGTTAAAAAAGCAATTAAGAACGAAGAGGTACGTTATTAATTCGATACAAAATCAATCCCTAAATTTCAAAATCTATGGAATTCCAACCACTACTCCCCTATTTTGCATCCCTACTTTCTGCAATCATTGTAGGTGTAATTGCCTATGTGTTTTTTAAAACCCATACCGACAATGAAGAAGGAAGAAGACGTTTCTTAATTCATAAAGATGCGCAAGGTAAAATCCTACCGCTTCGATTACAAGCGTATGAAAGGGTAACGCTGTTTTTAGAACGAATTGACCCAAACAGTTTGTTGATTCGAATTAAACCTACCTCTGGTAACCTTGATACCTATGAAAATGCCTTGATTGGTAGCATTGAAAAAGAATTTGAACATAATCTTACACAGCAAATTTATCTTTCAACCGAATCTTGGAATGTTGTAAAAACCACAAAAAATGCTACAATTCAGCTAATTAGGCAAACTGCTATGAATGAGAAGGTCGAAACCTCAAGCAAGCTTAGAGAGATGGTGCTCAATCACTTTATGGACCAATTAACACCTTCTCAAAAAGCATTGGTGTACATTAGAAAGGAAGTGAGTGAATTGTATTAAGTATCCTGTTCTTTAATTTCATTCAGTTCGATATTTTTTTGTTTCGCATAGACCAAACCACTTTCCCACCACTGCTGCATCATTGCTTTATCAAACACTAATGAATTTGTAGTAAGCACCGTTGGTGTGTAATAAAGATTGATAATTGCATTATTTTTGGAAGCTACGTACTTTCCTATACGTATATTCTGTTTTTCAACACGATCTAATAAATACGCATTGACAGATGTAAGCAATGAGAAGACATTTTTTGAAGGCAATCTATTAAAATAGGTTACTTCTGTTTCTAAAATGATCACATCAACTGTGGTAGCGCCCCTATTTAATGCTTCTTCAATAGGTACCATACTCCCAAAACCTCCATCTGCATACTCACAGCCCTCTTTATACACCAAACTCATAAAAGGTACGTAATTACAGGAAATCCAAATCCAGTCTAGAAAGTCCTGATATTCATAATCGTTAATAGATTTATACTCTACCTGACTCAAAGATAGGTTTGAAACCGTTACTACAACATCTATTATGCTTTCCTTGAGCTCTTTAAATTCCTCTTTAGTAAATGTTTCTTCTATTAGTTTCCGAAGATTTTTACTTTCTCCAAAAGTTTTTTTCCCTTTTATAAAATTTCGAAGTACATTTAAATGATTAATGGCTATTTCTTTCCCACCATACTTCTGCTTTTTTATTACAAATGGACAATTACTAAAAATACTATCCTGAGTAACACTTGTATAGACTTTTTTAATTTTTTCAAGTTTGTTAAGTGCTAAATGTGATATTAACAAACTACCAGTAGAAGTACCCACAAAAAGTTCATATTCATATTTTAAATCCTCAATGAGATATTGGGCTACACCTCCGCCAAAAGCACCTTTACTCCCACCCCCAGAAATGACTAATGCTCTCATTGTGTTAGAACTTTATTTAAATATTCCTGTTCATTTTCAGAAAAGGTATCAAAATTATTTCGGTAAAAACCTTTGTAATCTTCATTTTTAAGCACTTCGGAAAGGATTTCTCTGGCAGTAGTTCTAAAACGCCAATTGTGGTGTGTCGCCGCATTTAACACATTTTTTAATGACGAAGGCTGCCATAGCGATAGCTCATAAAGATACTGTAAGGTAATTTCCCGTATTTCAAAACTAAATTCAGCACTACTGTAGGCTAAAAGTTCTTCGATATACTTTGAAGTATTATCAGGCTCATAAGATGGCTCAACCAAAGCTAAGACTAACCACATCTGTCTTAAATTTTTATTCTGAAAGCCAATCCACTCTTTTGAAAGGTCTAAATAGCGTTTTCTATTCTCTGGAGAATTAATAAATAGCTGCTGCAATGCAATTTCTCTGGTCACATACGAATCATCATTTAAAAGCGATTCATAATCGGCCTGAAGCTCTTTTGGGATGGTTTCCAACACTAGTGCAATTGCTTGTCTTACATACAGATTGTCACTCGCAAATCCTTTTTTATAAAGTGCTAGCGTTTCAGAAATAGGTTCTCCAGCTATTTGGTAAATGGCTTCTTGGCCCATATAATCATTTGGAAATGTAAGTGCAGTCATCAATTGCAATTTTTTTTCAGAAAGTGGTACCATTCGCAGTGAAGTAAGCTCAAGATACTTGTTGATAAATGGAGACTTTATCAAGGATTGATAGGCATCTTCAGATTGAAACGCAGATTGCTGCAACCAGTTTTTCTGCCATGAGGAAATATCAATAGTAGTTATTGCTTTGACTTCGGCTATAAAATTTTCAGTAGATACATTTTTAAATTGATACTTTGTTAAATAATTTCTAATGGCTGTTCTAAAATTTGCATCGCCTATGGTTTCTCTTAAAATATGAAGCGCCCACGCCCCTTTTTCATAAAAAGTAAGCGAACTTGCTTTTGGATTCAACAACGACTCTCCTTTACCCTCTTCACTTAGTGCTTTTAACTGCTCTGCAGATGTGAATAGCTTCCAATAGAAGTAATCCTCACCAAAGACTTCTTTCTCGCTTAAAAGCGCATAATAAGTCGCAAAACCCTCTTGAAGCCAGTGATGGGTACCAGAAGTTTCAGTAACTAGATTTCCAAACCATTGATGCGCCAGTTCGTGTGCATTCACATTGACATAGTTTTTATCATTAAAGCCAATGTTGTCAACTAAAAATGCTTCGGAAAAGATGGTACAAGTTGTATTTTCCATGCCTGCATACAGAAAATCCCGAACGGGAACTTGTTTGTAATTTTGCCACGGATAAGGAACTCCGATTTCAGTTTCTAGAAAATCAAAAATATCTTGAGAATACCGGTACGTCGCTTCTACCTTTGCGCTGTCCTTGACTTCATAATAAAGCTCGATGGGAACTCCAGAAGAGGACTTTAGTTGTTTTACATGAAAATCTCCCGTGGCAAAAGCAACCAGATAGCTCGCCATGGGATGATTCATATCGTATTCATAAGTTTTGGTTCCAAAAGGATCTTCAGAAAAAGACTCTAATTTACCATTTGCAACAAGGGCCGGAATGTGCCTAATGCGATATGTTATATCAAATTCAATCTTGTCATTCATATCATCCAAACTCGGCAACCAATGAGATGTGTATTTTCCCTGTCCCTGTGTCCAGATCTGATCTCCCGTAAAGTAAAGTGCTTGTTTAGGCGCTGCTGTGTAGGAGAATTTTGCAGTATAAGTGCTATCTCTCCTAAAATTTGCTTTTAATAGTACTTTGTTATCACTGTACGTAGCAATAATTTTTTCTAACTGGCGAGTTCGTATGTCCATGTTGACCGCATCCAAATATACTTGAGTTGCATTATTTTTCATTCTAAAAGTAACTTCGATACTACCCGTCACTTCTTTTGTGAACGGATTTGGTTGAATGTCTGCTTTAATACGTAAATAATCAACAACATCAGTCTGTTGACCAAAGCTTGCAATAGGAATTAGAATAAAAAGTAGATAGCGCATATTTCAATGTTACAATAGTTTTGCCAAAATACCTAAATTCGTTGTATGAATGCCAATTTATTACAAACACCTATCGATTATCTCAAAGGAGTTGGACCAAATCGCGCAGATTTGCTTCGGAAAGAGTTGGGAATTCATACGTTTCAGGATCTTATTCACCTGTTTCCAAACAGATACTTGGATCGCACTCAATACTATAAGATTGGGCAACTTCAGCAAACAAACGCCGAAGTACAAATTATTGGTAAAATAACGCATATTAAAATGATGGGTGAAAAGCGTGGCAAACGATTGGTCGCCACTTTTATAGATGATACTGGCAAAATGGACCTTATATGGTTTCGGGGTCATAAATGGATTCGTGATAATTTAAAGATCAATGTTCCTTATGTGGTCTTCGGAAAGACGAACTACTTTAATGGACATTTTTCGATGCCTCATCCTGAGATGGAATTATTGGCAGATCATGAAAAAAGCATTCGTGCAGTGATGCAACCTGTGTATCCGTCTACCGAAAAATTGTCTAATAGCAATATCACGAATCGTGTGCTCCATGGACTGATGCAACAGTTGTTTTCTGAAGCTAAAAATAGCTTTACTGAAAGTCTCTCAAAACCGCTTCTGAAAAACCTGAAATTAATGCCAAAAAATGAAGCACTTTTTAATATTCATTTTCCACAAAGTCAAGAGCATTTAGCACGTGCTCAATATCGGTTAAAATTTGAAGAATTATTTTACATTCAGTTGCAATTAATTCGTAAAAATTTACTCCATAAATCCAAAATAAAAGGATATCATTTTTCAAAAGTAGGGGAGCATTTTACCACTTTTTATAACGATCATTTACCCTTCAAATTAACTGATGCTCAGAAACGTGTAATCAAAGAAATTAGACATGATTTAGGGAGTAATGCGCAGATGAATCGATTGTTGCAAGGAGATGTTGGTTCTGGGAAGACCATAGTAGCACTCATGTCACTGTTAATAGCACTTGACAATGGTTTTCAAGGCTGTCTAATGGCGCCTACTGAAATTTTGTCAGTCCAACATTATAATGGATTATTAGAATTATGTAAGCCACTCAATACCAGTATAGAATTACTTACAGGTTCAACCAAAGCTTCAAAAAGAAAAGAAATACATAAAAAGCTTGAAAATGGGGAATTAGATCTCTTAATTGGCACACATGCACTCCTTGAAGATAAGGTTAAATTTAAAAATTTAGGGCTCGCTATTATCGATGAGCAACATCGTTTTGGAGTTGCACAACGAAGCAAATTATGGCATAAAAACAACTACCCTCCACATGTACTTGTTATGACTGCAACACCCATTCCACGAACCCTTGCTATGAGTGTTTATGGTGACCTGGACATTAGTGTAATTGACGAACTTCCACCCGGCAGAAAAGAGATTAAAACAGTCCATAGATTTGATGCGAATCGGCTGAAGGTTTTTCGGTTTTTAAAGGATGAAATTGCTAAGGGTAGACAAGTCTATATTGTGTACCCATTAATACAAGAAAGCGAGGCATTAGATTACAAAGATTTGATGGATGGCTATGAAAGCATCGTAAGGGAATTTCCATTACCCAACTATCAGATTTCAATTGTGCACGGACAAATGAAGCCAGCCGATAAAGAATATGAAATGAATCGGTTTATCAATGGAGAAACACAGATTATGGTTGCAACGACCGTAATTGAGGTTGGTGTAAATGTTCCTAATGCCTCGGTTATGGTCATAGAAAGTGCCGAACGTTTTGGATTATCACAACTGCATCAATTGAGAGGGCGTGTTGGCCGTGGTGCAGATCAAAGTTTTTGTATATTAATGTCGAGTCATAAACTCTCTGAAGACGCTAAAACACGGCTACAGACGATGACGAAGACTAGTGACGGATTTGAAATTGCAGAGGTGGATCTTAAGTTACGGGGTCCTGGAGATCTCATGGGAACACAACAAAGTGGCGTTCTTAATTTACGAATTGCAGATATGATAAAAGATACAGAAATCCTAAAAATAGCCCGAAGTTATGCAATGCAAACTTTGAAAAATGATCCAAATCTTCATGCCGAAGAAAACAAACCTATTAAGGTCGCGCTTTCACAACTAATGAAATATAAAAATATCTGGAATTATATTTCGTAGTTACTCTGCAACTAAGCGGTCTAGAATTCCTCTTACTTTTTCTGAATCCCAGTCAGCGGGTCCTATTTTTTTAATGACGATTTCTCCTTTTTTTGAAATGACAAAGGTCGCAGGAATGCTCTGACTTTGTAACTGCAATGGAGGCTGTTCATTAAATCGATACACAGGAAAGGTGTACCCTTTTTTCTGAAGAAACATTTGCAGAATTTCTTTTTCTTCGGAAGAAGGAAAATAAAAATCAACCGAATATTTATAATCATTATATAAGTTCTGTAAAGAAGGCATCTCTGCAATACAGGGAGGACACCAGGTTGCCCAAAGGTTGATAAGGATTACATTTCCTTCAGAAGAAGCTAGGTTAATTGACTCACCTTCGATTGTGACAAGCGACCAATCCAAGGAATTTATTAGCTGTTGATCTTCTTGAGCAGTTTCCGAAGGACTAAAAGAAATTAATCTTGTCACAAATACCTGAATTGGGACTCTAGTTTGCGGAAAAATTAATAAAACTATGATTCCAAAAAACAGAATATTGCTCCAATTTTTGTGAAAAAAATTTTTCATACTTCAAAATACAATATCAAGAAAAGTATTATTAAAAAAAGACCTTCAAAAAATTGAAGGTCTTTTTAGTTTAAAATAATTAGAATTTATGCATTCTGTTTTTTAATCATATTAAGCGCAGATCCTTCACGATACCACGCTATTTGAGCATCGTTATAAGTATGATTTGCTTTAATAGTATCCTTACTGCCGTCTGCATGAACAATTTCTATTGTTAATGGTTTTTCAGGAGCAAAATCGGCAATGTCAATAAAGTTGAAAGTATCATCTTCCTGGATTAAATCATAATCTGCTTCATTTGCAAACGTCAATCCTAGCATCCCTTGCTTTTTAAGGTTTGTTTCATGGATACGTGCAAAAGATTTTACCAATACTGCGGCAACCCCCAAATGACGTGGTTCCATGGCAGCATGTTCCCGCGAAGAACCTTCTCCGTAATTATGATCTCCAACGACAATTGTCTTAATACCTGCCTTTTTATATTCACGTTGAGTATCTGGCACACCTCCATATTCACCATCTAACTGATTTTTAACAAAGTTTGTCTTCTTGTTATAAGCATTTACAGCGCCAATTAAACAGTTGTTAGAGATATTATCTAGGTGTCCTCTAAAACGCAACCAGGGTCCTGCCATTGAAATATGATCTGTTGTACATTTCCCAAATGCTTTAATCAACAACTTCATGCCTTGCATTTCGCTGTCCTTGATCGGTTCAAACGGAGTTAATAATTCTAAACGCTCACTATCCTCAGCTACTTTAACTTCTACATTGCTACCGTCTTCTGGCGGTGCGACATAGCCATTGTCTTCCACATCGAAACCTTTAGGTGGTAGTTCGATTCCTTTAGGCATATCTAATTTGACCTGCTCACCCTCTTCATTTAGCAGCGTATCGTTCATAGGATCGAAATCCAATCTACCAGAAATTGCAATTGCTGCTACCATTTCTGGTGATCCTACAAAGGCATGCGTATTTGGGTTTCCATCGGCGCGTTTTGAGAAGTTTCGGTTAAAAGAATGTACGATGGTGTTTTTTCGGTCACCTTGTGCATCACTTCGATCCCACTGACCAATACAGGGTCCGCAGGCATTTGTAAAGATGGTTGCCCCTAGATTTTCAAAAACTTGTAACAGTCCGTCACGCTCTGCTGTAAATCGAATTTGTTCACTACCCGGATTTATACCGAAATCACTCTTAGGCTTTAATTTTTTATCAATTGCTTGTTGCGCGATCGAAGCAGCTCTTGTCAAATCCTCGTAAGAAGAATTCGTACATGACCCTATTAATCCCCAATCAACTTTAATTGGCCAATCATTTTTCTTGGCTTTTTCTCCTAGTTGTCCTACAGGTGTTGCCAGATCTGGTGTAAAAGGACCATTTAAATGTGGTCTTAATTCTGAAAGGTTGATTTCAATGACTTGATCAAAGTACTGCTCTGGATTTTCGTAGACCTCTGCATCTCCTGTTAAGTGTTCTCGCACTTTATTTGCTTCATCTGCAATATCTGAACGGTCTGTCGCTCTTAGGAAGCGTTCCATAGAATCGTCATAACCAAATGTTGATGTAGTAGCTCCAATTTCAGCCCCCATATTACAGATAGTTCCTTTTCCAGTACATGATAAATTTTTAGCACCAGGTCCAAAATATTCTACAATAGCTCCTGTTCCTCCTTTTACAGTAAGGATTCCAGCCACTTTTAAGATCACATCTTTAGAAGCGGTCCAGCCACTCAATTCTCCGGTTAATTTAACTCCAATAAGTTTTGGAAATTTAAGCTCCCATGCCATTCCGGCCATTACATCAACCGCATCTGCTCCTCCTACTCCTATAGCTACCATTCCTAATCCGCCAGCATTTACCGTGTGTGAATCGGTTCCTATCATCATTCCGCCAGGGAAAGCATAATTTTCTAAAACCACTTGATGAATGATTCCTGCTCCAGGCTTCCAGAAACCAATTCCGTATTTATTTGACACAGAACCTAAGAAGTCGAATACTTCGTTACTTGTTTCATTGGCTCTTTGAAGATCTTTCGCAGCTCCCTGTTTTGCCTGTATTAAGTGATCACAGTGCACAGTAGTTGGCACCGCAACTTTTTTCTTACCAGCTTGCATAAATTGAAGCAATGCCATTTGAGCCGTAGCATCTTGACAAGCGATACGATCTGGTGCAAAATCAACATAATCTTTTCCTCTTCGGAACGCTTTGGTAGGCATTCCGTCCCATAGATGATTGTAAAGTATTTTTTCTGAAAGAGTTAAAGGCTTACCTACAACTTCACGCGCTTTATCTACGCGTTCTGCCATACGAGCATAAACCTCTTTAATCATATCAATATCGAAAGCCATAATTGGTGTGTTTTTTAGTGTTACTGAAGTTCTTCTGAAGCAATAGTAGCTTCTTTTCTAATTATTGCAAATTTACAAAAAATAGAAATATTTTAAAAATTTACAATCAAAAACGAATTTTACTGAGTATAATTCAATAATTTATTGTTTTTGAGCAAATAAAATTAAGTATTCGTAATTTTTGATAATGAAATTTGAGAATTTCAAACTGAATCAAAAATAGAGTGTCGCATTATTCTGTAGAAAATTGGAGCCAGATCGTACAAAAAGTCTAAAACAGACTTCTAATTATTTCTTCAATCGATAAGCCTTCAGCTTCTGCTTTATAATTTTTAATCATTCTGTGGCGAAGGATTCCAGTGGCAACTTTTTGGACATCTTCTATGTCTGGAGAAAACTTTCCGTGGAGCGCCGCATTTGCTTTTGCACCTAGAATAAGATTTTGGGAGGCACGAGGACCAGCACCCCAATCGATATAATTTTTTACAATCTCTGGAGCAGCCTGACTTTTTGGACGGGTCTTTCCGACCAAAGTAACCGCATATTCTACCACATTATCTGCTACAGGGATTCTACGGATTAATTGCTGAAAATCAATGATTTCTTGTGCTGAAAATAATGCATTAACTTGTGTCGACTCGCCAGTAGTTGTAGCTTTTACAATATCAACCTCTTCAGCAAAGGAAGGATAATCTAGGTTTACCGCAAACATAAAACGATCTAGCTGTGCTTCAGGTAAAGGATAAGTTCCCTCCTGCTCAATTGGGTTTTGCGTCGCCAACACAAAATAGGGCAACTCTAACTTATAGTGATGTCCAGCTACCGTTACTGCACGCTCTTGCATTGCTTCCAGAAGCGCAGCCTGCGTTTTTGGAGGCGTACGGTTAATTTCATCTGCAAGAATTATATTGGCAAAAATAGGTCCTTTTATAAATTTAAACGTTCTGTTTTCATCCAGTATCTCTGATCCCAATATATCGCTAGGCATTAAGTCTGGCGTAAATTGAATACGCTTAAACTGAAGTCCGAGGGTTTGAGCAATAGTATTAACAAGTAATGTCTTAGCCAATCCAGGAACTCCAATTAACAATGCATGACCTCCAGAAAAAATAGATAATAAGACCTCTTCTACAACAGCATCTTGTCCTACAATGATCTTTTTAATTTCCTGTTTTAAGGCTGCGTACTTTTTTACTAATTGTTCTACTGCTGCTACGTCGGACATATACTCTTATTTTTTGATCCAGTTACTAGAGAAATCGCAATCTAAATAATCTTCATTGACATTTACATAAGTTTCCTTAATTTTTTTATCCTGCCATATTTCAATTTCTCGTATCTGTTTCTCTTTTAAGGCCAACGCCTTAATTTTTTCATAATCTTTTGCATAATCCGCTTTGTGCTCATCGTATTTATTTGTTACGGTAAGTATTTTAAATTTACTTTTTCCAGTATAATCACGATCATTATATACTTTAGAAACCTCTCCGTTTTCGAGATTGTAAACTTGTGCGCTTAATGTAGGATCCATTTTTGTAAGGTCAAATCGAGTATCACCAGTAACTGGATTTACTAATTGTCCGCCATTATTTTTAGTTTCTGTTTCGTCTGAATATTTTTTAGCAGCTTCTTCAAAGGTAATTTCGCCATTTACAATTTTTTCACGCAAATCGTCAATTTCTGCTCTGGCAGCATCGATAACATCCTGAGATAATTCAGGAAAAAGAATAATATGTCGAACATCCACTTCTTGTCCTCTAATCTTATCAACCGTTAAAATATGGAATCCAAATTCTGTTTCAAAAGGTTCACTAACTTCACCCTCTAGTAGAGAAAATGCTTGGTCTTTAAATTCTTTAGCAAGCGGTGAATTTCGTTGGATACCTTCAATCAATCCCCCTTTTTGCGCTGTACCATCTTTAGAGTACAATACTGCTTTGGTAGCAAAACTGGAACCATTGTCAACAATATCTTCACGAATACTATTTAGTCTCTCAATAACACCTTGGCGTGCTTCTTCATTTACTTCAGGTTCAATGACAATTTGCGCAACTTCAACCTCTGCACTAAATACAGGCCTATCCTCTTCAGGAATAGAGTAAAAGAACTGACTGGTTTCTTCGGGAGTAACCTCAACTTTTTCAATTACAGCTCGCTGCATTTCGCTGGCAAGTTTTAGCGTACGGTTTACGGTATATAGTTCAGTTTTTAATTCTGCTATATTATCTTTACGATAGTATTTTGCAACCTTATCTTCAGAACCAAGTTCACTTACCATATATTGTATTTGTTGATCTACCTGGCTTGTAATTTCTGCTTCAGAAACAACTATACTGTCCTGTTTTGCGTGATGCGCATATAATTTGTCTTCAAGAAGTTTTCCTAATAACTGACATCTAGTAATATCTTCAACACCTATACCTTGTTGTTGTAATTCAAGATAGCTTTTATCAATATCGCTATCAAGCACTACATAATCCCCTACTACAGCAGTCACGCCTTCGGCTTTAAATCTTTTAAAAGGAACTTTAATTGTATCTTTGACTATTGAGGTCGTAAGCACCTCATTATTTTCTTGGGCGACACCTGTACTGTCTACAACAACTACTTCTTGTGCGTGGAATGTAGTGAGACTCATCATAAAAATGAGTATCACAGTAAATTTAATAGATTTCAAATGTGTTATTTTTAATAGCATCTTTAGTAATATCTTTTTCGAGTTTCTTAACCAACTCTAGTTTACGTTTATTTAAAATAATTTGTTGCACCGTAGGCTTCACAAATGGAAGCGGTGCAATGTCATTAGTTTTCAATACGTCCTCAACAGCGAGCAAATATAGTCCTAAGGAATCCTGTAATTGCAAATTATTTGATTTATTTAATAAGACCTCTTTTTTAGTACTTAAAACAGGCATGACCTTCAAAAGGTTTTCTTTCTTGACCCAGATCGAATCATTAAAATTATATGATGTGAATTTAAAGGTTTGTGCCTCTAAGTCTTTTTGATCCTCTTCATTAAAACGATTAAATTTTTGCTTTGTTACAGCTACTTCATTATAATCTGTTGGCATATGAATATAACGAATCTTAAGCAATTCATCGTTCAATTTAAAGTTCTCCTTATTTAATTCATAATAGCTTTCAAGTTCAATTTGTGAAACAGTTGTATCTAGTTGGCGAGATACGATTTTATTTTTATAAGCTTCTGTATACAGCCCGTTTTTATATTCTTGAATTAATCGTTCGTATGTTCTTTGTTGTTCTTCAGAAAGATTAATTTTAGCTTGATCTAATAACAATTGTTGAGTCGCCCATCGATTTATATAACTGTTTACGATAAGGGCGCTATCCTCTTTTGAAGTATTCTCAGAAATGAGTGCTTTTATATCTTCTTGATATAAATAACTTTTATTGACACGAGCTACTGGAACCTGAGACGAATTGGTTTTGAAATAATCGCAAGACGTAAAGAGTACTATAAGCAACAGTATGTAAAAAAATTTATACATCTTACTTTAGGTCTTTCTTGATTTTTTTTAATGTTTTATCATTAATTTCTACGGAATATTTTTCGCGTAGTGATGTTAACCATTTCTTTTCCAGTTCATTTTGGTAAGCATTGATTACTCTTCCCTTTACCAAATCAATTTCTTTCGCTGAAGGTACCACAATATCATTAACTTTTACCACTACAAAAGAATCCTCAACAGCATATATGTTTGAAACCCCTTGAGAAACTTTAAAATTTTCTGGCAATTCTTTTGAGTCTACTTCAAACAAGCCTTCTGTAACAACAATGACACTATTTTGTTTTGCTAGTGCTGCTTTTATTTCTTCAATAGCCATATTACTTTCGAAAAGCGTAATAACTTCCTGAGCGATGTCTTTTGACCTACTGGAGACGATTGTCGCATTAACACGTTGTTTCCATTGATATTCGTCAATATGTGTATTATAGTAATTTTCCAGACCAATAGTATCGTTTTTAGCTTTAGTCCAGACATTTTGATTCATTACATCAAAAATAAGCAATCCATCTCTGTATTCACTAATAACACCGGCATACTCCTCATTCGTATTCTCGAGATTATTTTTAAAATAACGTTTTACTTCCTTAGTTTCAAATTCATCATAAAGGTTTGTAAGAGTTTCTACAGGTGTTTTAAGAATTTTATACCGTAATTTATTCGTTTTAATATAGGTGTCGAAATCAGAAAAATTAACAGTTCTATCCCCAATACTAAAAAGTGCTTTTTCTTCGGAAGCTGGAAAAGGTCTAAATTGTTTTCTTCTATTCTGTATAGAATCGCCTAAATATTCAAGGAAAATAGGCATGTAGTCATTCTTTTTTGAAAACCCAAACTGATCTTTTATCTTTTGCAGCGTAGTTGATACAATAATTTTTGAGCGATCTCCACTTCTAACTTTTTCTTGCAACTCAGCTTTCTGTTGTTCAAAAGAAGGATCTGGCAGTACACTATCAAATTGTATGATATGCCATCCAAAAGAACTTTTAAATGGAGCAGAGAGCTCTCCCTTTTTACTTAGAGAATAAGCAACTTCTTCAAACTTTGGAGCGCGCAACATCCCCTTTCTAAAAGGTTTAAGTTCCCCTCCATTTTTTGCAGAAGCTTTATCTGTAGAAAATTGTTTTGCCAGACTCTCAAAAGATTCTCCCTGCTCTAAAAGTTCATTGATCTCTTTAATTTTTTTTTCAGATTTCACTCCTGTACTATCTCCCTTTATAGCAACCATGATGTGAGATACTTTTATGGTAGGTAACCGTTTCCTTTTATCGGTTACTTTTAAGATATGATACCCAAACTGGGTTCTTACAATCTCTGAAAACTCTCCAACTTTTGTAGCATATGCTGCAGACTCAAAAGGATATACCATTGCAAATGCACTAAAATAACCTAAATACCCTTCTCTTTCTGCTCCTCCCGGTTCTTCTGTATACTTTTTAACTAATGTTTTAAAATCTTTTCCATCTAAAGCTTCTTGTCGTATATTCTTAATTTTATTGTAAGCTTCAAGTGTGTCTTGAGGAGTAGCTGTATAATCAAGCAACAACAATATATGAGATGCTTCGATTTCATACATACTTCTATCGTAAGCTTCTTTTACAATTTCTTCAGTTACCTTATCTTCATAAATATAATCCCTTGATAACTGCTCTTCATATTTTTCAAAATCGATTTTGAAAGAGCTTTTTTCATGTAGATTTTCACTATAAGCAGCTGCTACTTTAAGTTTATAGTCAATAAAAAGATCAAGATATGCATCCACAGATTTTTGTGATTCATCTTTTACTAAATCTAAATTTTTCTTATAAACTCTTTTAAATTCTGAAGCATAGATTGGAGATCCATCTATTGTCATTAACACGTCCTTTTTCTCTTGACCACAACTAGCCAATGTGACTCCCACCGTTAGGAAAAAGAGGAACATTTTTAAATTTATTTTCATATAATTTATTTTCATTTGAAGCAGCGCAAAAATAACAAAATCATACCGTTTCACAAGCCTAATTAATGTCCATTTGCAATAGTATTAACGAAGTACCCTCAACATCTATTATACCAAAAAAATGTACCTTGCATTCATAAATTAGTTACTATGCGCTACAGTATTGATATACGTATTGATCTTCCCAAAAACGAGGTCATAAAAAAACTTGATAATCCTGAAAACATGAAACACTGGCAGAAAGGATTAGTTGACTACAAATTCTTAAGCGGAACTCCCGGAGAAAATGGAGCAACAATGGAATTACAGTATAAAATGGGGAAGCGTGATATGATACTTATTGAAACTATTATTAAAAATAATTTTCCAGATGAATTTCATGCTAGCTACGATGCTAAAGGAGTTCATACTATTCAAAAAAACTTTTTTGAAGAAATAGACGCATCACATACAAAATGGATTTCTGAAAGTGAATTTAAATTTAATTCTTTTATGATGAAAATAATCGGATTTCTTATGCCTAGGGCTTTTAAAAAGCAGTCTAAACAGTATTTACTTGATTTTAAAAATTTTGCTGAAAATAATATAAGTGTTTATCATAAAGAGTAATGGAGCGAATCAAACTTATTTGGGATTTTAGAGGCCCTACAGCAATTCCAACAGCAAAGCATCACGTAATTCACTTAAAAGAATTTGTAAAAGCTGAAGGCTTGCAGCATACTATTTGTGATATCCAAAAAGTTTCAGAAATGAATTGTAGTGCTTATCTAGTGGTTGAAAAAGAACATATGGATCGTCTTAGAGAACAACTAAAACCGCATCGCGGACAGGTATTTTCTGATTAAATAATATAATTGTCACATCTTTACGAATAACACGTCTTTAAACCGTGCAAAATATAGTATTTTTGCACACAATTATTAAATCCTGAAAAATGAAATTTTTAAAAACTCTTGTATTATTTATCTGTGTAAGCGGTTTTGCACAATCTAAAGTTGGCACTGTAGATATTGATTATATACTTTCAAAGATGCCAGAACTTTCTACTGTCCAAAAAAATGTTGAAGCGTATGGAGTACAATTAGACGAGAGTCTCAATAAGAGGCTTTCTGATTATAATTCTTTGATTGAAGCCTACAAAAAAGATGAAAAATCATACACTCCTATACAGAAAAAGGCAAAGCAGGATACTATTATGGCTTATGAAAATGAAATTACAAAGTTTCAGCAAAATGGAACAAAGCTTTTAGCCTTAAAAAGGGAAGAGGAACTTGGACCACTTTATACTAAAATAGGGAGCTCTCTGGAAAAAGTTGCTTCGGTTCAAGGGTATACGCAAATTCTTCAGGTGACAGAAACTGTTGTCTATATTGACCCTAATTATGACGTAACTCTGGCAGTTCTAAAAGACCTTGGTATTACGGTTAAAGAAGAAGAGTAATCTTACTTTTTTACAATTTTTATAGATATCTGACTTTTACCATTAGCTAACTTCAATACATAATCACCCGTTGAAACACCTTCAAAATTGAGGGTGTTTTTATTTTACCTTGAATAGTTAGGAGCTTCCTTTGTAATGGTCACATCATGCGGATGACTTTCATTGATTCCAGAAGAAGTGATTTTTATAAACTTACCATTTTCTTTTAACGTAGCAATATCTTTACTACCACAGTAGCCCATCCCTGCTCTTAGTCCGCCAATAAATTGGGTCATACTTTCTAGTAATTCACCTTTATACGGAACACGACCCACAATACCTTCTGGGACTAACTTTTTAATATCATCCTCTACATCCTGAAAATATCTGTCTTTAGAACCTTGTTTCATAGCTTCCACAGATCCCATTCCTCTGTAGGATTTAAATTTACGTCCTTCGTAGATTATTGTTTCTCCAGGGCTTTCTTTAGTTCCCGCTAAGAGGGATCCTAACATCACACAGTCGGCACCGGCAGCAATTGCTTTTGGGATATCTCCTGTGTATCGAATTCCGCCATCTGCAATGACTGGAACTCCGCTTCCTTTGATGGCAGCAGCAACTTCCAATACAGCAGAAAACTGCGGAAAACCGACTCCAGCTACCACACGGGTAGTACAAATAGATCCGGGCCCTATCCCAACCTTTACGGCATCTGCGCCGGCATCTACTAAATATTGTGCAGCTTCGGCAGTAGCAATGTTTCCTACCACTACGTCCAATTCTGGAAATCTTTCTTTAACCTTTTTTAAAACTGCAACAACTCCTTTTGTGTGGCCATGGGCCGTATCAATAATCACGGCATCCACTTGTGCTTGCACTAAAGCTTCAGCCCTTTCAACAGCATCTCCTGTAACTCCCAATGCTGCGGCTACACGTAGTCTTCCGAAGCTATCCTTATTAGCAGTAGGCTTTTGAGTCAATTTTGTAATATCTCTAAAGGTGATGAGTCCTAATAACTTTCCGTGGTCATCAACCACCGGTAATTTTTCGATTTTATTTTTTTGAAGAATGATTTCTGCTTCTTTCAAGGAGGTTCCTTGCGCCACCGTAACGAGATTTTCAGTAGTCATGATATCACTTAACTGACGTGCATAGTCTTTTTCGAATCGCAGATCTCTATTGGTTACAATTCCAATTAATTTTCCATTATCATCTGTAATTGGAATACCACCAATGCTGTATTCGCGCATCGTGCTTTGCGCATCTCCTACTGTATTTGTCTTTTTGAGCGTAACCGGATCCTGTATCATACCGCTTTCGGCACGTTTCACTTTACGAACTTCTGCAGCCTGCTGTTCGATAGTCATATTCTTATGAAGCACACCAATTCCGCCTTCACGGGCAATTGCGATGGCCATGGCGCTTTCGGTCACGGTATCCATTGCTGCGGAAACAATTGGAACATTTAATGTAATGTTTCTTGAAAATTTTGTTTGAATAGAAACTTCTCTAGGTAATACTTCAGAATAAGCAGGGACTAGTAGTACGTCATCGTATGTTAAGCCTTCTCCTAGAATTTTTTCATTGTGTGCAGTCATCGCAATTAATTTAACTCTCGAAGTTCCGAAAGTGATTACTGATTAATTGCGTGCAAATATACAACTAAAAATTATGAATAAAGAACAATACTAAAGCTACATTCTTTTAGTAAAGCCCTTTGGAATATATAATGTTTCTAAATCATAAAAACTAATATAAATATTTATTGGTTTTTTAAGGCCTTCATAAGTGACTTCATATACATCTACCAGTGCGGAACCATTAAATCCGTTTTCACTTTTATAAGCACAACAACTTCCTTTTCTATTAAAACTCACTATTTCTCCCTCTGGTCCCGCAAGTGAGGCAAGATACCGCCTTTGGTTGCTAGGGCTTTGACCTCCAACTTTTACCGGATTTTCTCCAATTAGACCATAGGTGTCGTCTGGGGCATTCTCTGTAATGTCAAAAAAAGGATCAATATTTACTGTAGACCGATTAGCTTCACGGTTAATAGTGGTTAATGTTTCTTTTTTTGAACCACAAGAAGAAAACATACAACATCCTAGAAATAAAAGGAAAAGATTTTTCATAGTATCAATTTTTATGTAATATAGAAAATTATCTTTCTTTAAACAACTGAAGCAACACCGCCCCAGCCGAAACAACAAAAACAGCTGTCATCAACGTACCACTAATCATCACAATCCATTTCATCCAAAGCATCCCTTTCCACATAAAATAAATACCACCAAAGGTTAGTATGATTGAAACAAATGGCTCAATCATTAAAAAAGATTTGAGTTTTTTAGGTAGCGAAGTCATTGCAACAAGGCCTCCTAAAAAGAAAAAGATAAAAGAAACTGATAAAATGTGCGTATGCAGTATGGTCAACATTTCACGGTCCCCTTTTTCAAATTTCATTACTGAAAGTTCTTCGGAATCTTCATTTCCCAAATAGTTTTCTTCGATACCGTCTGGTGTCGTAGCTTCAGTCTGACGAACAAATAATAATCCAGTTATATATCCTATACTTAATACAATGACAAATGCAGCGATAAAAAGCTTTACATGCTTTGGAAATGTATGGATTAAGCCGTGAAATTGCATTATAGGGCTTTTTCCTTTTGTAAGACTGCAATACTTTGCAAGAGATTATTCATCGCTTTTGTCATAGAGCGTACCGAAATCGTCGCACCACTTATTGGAATAATGTCCTGATTGTATTTTAATTCTGAAGATTTTGAAGATTCACCGTCAAATTGTTGCAGCCAACGTTTACTTCCAATTTCGCCTCCATATTCTTCACGATAAATCAATACTTTACTTTTGGTAATGATAAAATTGGGATCAAAAAGCACAAGGTAATCAAACGTGGCTGTCTTACTTGGTGCATTTCCAATGTACCCATACCCTACAATACTTCCTTTGGAGGAGATACTAAAAAGATTTCCATTGGTAAATTCTGAAGCTGTTTTTTTATCAAGCGCTTCAGAAATAGTAATGGTTTTTTTCTGAAAGTTTTCAGTATCCAGAAACTTTGAAATTACTTTATCTGCTTTCTTTTCAATCTTTTCGGGGATTGAAAATGACACCAAACTGAAACATATTCCGAAGAGAAAAAACAACTTTTTTATCATACTACAAAGGTATTTAAATTCTTACTATTACTAATATACATTAAGTCCATAATATTCGATGCCATTCTGAACCCAACAGTAGAATCTCTTACAACACTATTATTGTAAGAGATTTTTCTAACTGGTATCGTGAAACTCGGTAGGTTTGTTTAGGATTAATTCACCTACGCAAATCAAAGATTTGCTGGCTCACTAAAACCAAACTCCAATTCCGAAATTAAGTCGGTCGTCTACATCACTACCTTCGGCTTCGTTACTCCTAAATTGGTAATCTCCTTTTAATACTACCCCAGGAGCAATATGGTATGACAACCCTGTAGTAACATCAGTTCTATTAAATGCATCGTTTACCGCTAAAGCACCGTCTGTGTTGGCATGTGTATTATAGTTTTCGTATCGAGCAAAGGCAAATAAACGTTGCTTTGCAGATAATGGCAATAAATTATAAGCTCCTTCGATGTAGTATCCCTGTAAGGCACTTCCAAGATCTCTTCCAGTCAAGGCATTATAATCTTCGGTATCACTTAATGAAGCATAGATAAACTGACCTCTAGCCGTAAATCGTCTAAAGGCATAACGTGCATCGAGACCTACCATAGCGATACCTATATTGGCACCTTCTAATTCTTCAACATCATCTTCTGCTTGAGTTTTTCCAAAATATCCAGCCAGTCCTAAACGAAGTCCTGGAATACCATAGTAATCAAATTTTGTAGATAATGTTGGGCTATCCACTGTGGATCGAATTGCTTTCTGACGACCACCTCGCAAACCGCTGCTTCCACTTAGAAAACCTGTGGCCCCACCTTCTCCGTCTGAAGTTGTAGAACGAAATCCATTAAAAATATATGCCTGATAACTCAACGATGCATCAGGAAAACGTCCTGTTACTCCCACTCCAATTTCTCTCCACGTAGTTGGGACAATTGCGTTATCAACCGCGGGTCTTTCTACACCATTAAAAGTTGTAGGTTCATGAAACTCATTAACAATGCCCATGGGCACTAACATTAATCCACCCCGTAAACTTACATTATTACTTATGGCATAATTTACGAAAGCCTGCTCTACAAAAACTTCTTCAACATGCTCCAATTCGATTTCTGTTACAAACTGAACTTGTTCATTAAACTTATAACCTAGCAAGAGTACTAATCGCTGAACATCCAATTCACCATTATCTCCTTCTGGCTGATTATACGTTACCTCACCATAGGCACCGATAGTAACCTGTTTCCCGTAGTTACCAGAAAGTATACGTTGGGCAGCATTTTGTTGTAATTGAGGATTGTTAATTGAATCCTGATTTGTTTGGGCAATTGTTGTAAAACCAATTAAGATAGCTGAAAATAGCAGTAATTTATTCATTGTTTTTATTTAGACTGATTACAAATAGTTAATTTTATCAGGTGCAAAAATAAAAACACATTTAGGTTTCTACAAGTTTATTTAGAATTATTTTAAATAAAAATAAAGTTATAACCTTAAGACATTTATTTTAAATTATTTAAATGAAATATGTGATCTTCCTCTATATTGAAGCTTTGATAACGTAGCCCACTGAACAAGTTGTGCACGCTCTTCTTCAGTAAGGTCATCGTGTATCCAAGTGTACGAATCAAGAGGCATCTCTTTATTTTCAATCATTTCAATAAGCTCTTCTAATTTATGATTCTTCCTCTTTGGAGAGTAATTATCCCATTCAGAAACATTAAAATGTTTTTTTCCATTTTGAATATGCTCATCTAACCAATATGACACAGGCGCAATCTCTGCATACCAAGGATATCGTGTTTGATCGCTATGACAGTCATAACAGGTTTCTTTTAAAATAGAAGCTGTTTCTATAGAAGGCTTGGTTTCCTTTTCAAAAATCATAACCGATTCATAGCCTCCATTGTTTTTTTCTGGTCTAATAAATTGCATGACTACAAACGCTATCAACGCAAGAACTAAAATGGCTTTTATAATCTTTTTCATATTATTTTAATGTTTTAAGGTAGTTTATAATAGCTTTACGAATATCGTATGCCAATTCATTTTCTTTAGGATCATACACCTCCAAAACTCCTACATTCTCACGATTTAAAAATGGAATATCAAAACCCTTGAGCAAAAAATCGCTAAAAGCAACAGTATAAACTTGCTCTGTATCAATCTCGTTTCCTCCTATATTCCAACCATAGGTTGGGTTTTCAGAAATATTATGGTATTGTAAATAAGCCCCTGTTCCCCTACTCTGCTTTCCGTAATCCAAAACCTCTTTTAATAAAGCACCCGTAATTTTTACTTTTACGATACTTCCCCCAAAAGGCAAGGTTCTAAATATATCCATACTCGCCACATTGTTTGGCAGCATATCATCAATACGTATAGAACCACCATTTACAATCGCTGCATCCGCATCATCTCTATAAGAATATAACATGGCCGAAGTAATCATATCACCTAAATCTGTCTGAACACTTCTATTGGCACTATCGGTCCCATCTAGCGGCGGATTAGATGTATAAATAACTTCATACGGATTGTCAATCACTTCTTTAATCTTTTCCTCAAGCAACGCTGTCCAGGTATCCACGATGGCTTTCACTTCAGGGTCAGATGGCGTTCGATCATCGATAACTCTTAAATGAGAATCAATGGACAATTCATCTGTATTCTTATTATAGGTAAGGGTATGAATATAAGCCGTTTTCGCATTCGCATCGGCTTTAGCTATGATCGCATTATTATGTGGAACCAGCATGGCGTTGTGCTCATGACCACCCATGATAAATTTTAATTCTGGAATAGCATCTGCTACTTGTTTATCTTCGGAAAGTGTTAAGTGTGTAAACCCTAAAATTAGATCTGTTTTGTCTTTTAGATAATTATAAGCCTGTACCGAAGATGCTACAGGTTCTTTATAATGTACAAAATCTAACGGATTAGAAGCTACCGTTACACTGAAAAACCCAACATTAACTGTAGTTCCGTCTTTATCTGTAAAGGTTCGGGTGTATGTTTCCGGAATTGGCTTAGGAGCGGGCATTTTTTCAATCTCAAAAAAATCTTTAGTACCCTTATCAATTTCCATCACATTGGCAGACGTCCATGGAAAGGTACTTTCATTTAATCGCTTCTGAAGGTCTTCTTGTCCTATATCAAATTCATGATTTCCAAAGGTGACCAGATCAAAGTCCATGGCGTTCATTACATCGATCATCTGCTTCCCTTTTAAGCGCTCACCATCAACTTTTATCGTTCCCAATAACGACGGATTTAAAAAATCGCCCGCCATGACCAGCATCGAATTTTTATTTAATGCTTTTACCGAATCTGCCACATAAGCCACACGCTCCATCCCACCATACAAGCCTCCTCCCAACGGGGCAATTTCATATACATCATTCACTTGGATAAATTGTAGCGTGATCAAACCATCGTCTTTAATAGTATCATCTATAACCGTCCCGTTTACATCTTTAGTTCCGGTGCAACTCATCATAATTGTTGCAAAAAACACACTTAAACCTACTAATTTTTTCATATTAATGATACTGATTAAAAATCTTTGACGCTTCATTATGAGCACTTTCAAAAGACATAGGATTGATATTGCTGTCTACCTTCTCGGTATTAAAATAACTTAGCATTTTTTCGGTGGGCATGTTACCAGTAAGCTCATCCTTTGCCATGGGACACCCTCCAAAACCTTGAATTGCCCCATCAAACCTTCTGCATCCTGCTTTATAGGCAGCATCTGTCTTTTCATGCCAAGCAGTGGGTGTGGTATGCAAATGAGCCCCAAACTCTATATGGGGATACGTTTTAATTAGATTTGAAAAAAGATAGTCGATAATTTCGGGAGTCGAAGTTCCTACGGTATCACTCAGGGAAAGTATTTTGACTCCCATTGCTGAAAGTTTTTCGGTCCATTCACCTACAATCTCCACATTCCACGGGTCGCCATACGGATTGCCAAAGCCCATAGATAAATACGCAACCACTTCTTTGTTATGCTTTTCTGAAAGTTCTAAAATCTCCTGAAGCAATACAATAGACTGATCAATAGTTTTATGTGTATTTCGCATCTGAAAGTTTTCAGAAATTGAAAATGGATACCCTAAATACTGAATTTCCTTATGTTTCACAGCAGCTTCAGCACCACGAAGATTGGCAACAATAGCCAGTAATTTACTCTCCGTTGTTGAAAGATCGAGTTCTGCTAACACCTCGGCAGTATCAACCATCTGCGGAATAGCTTTTGGAGATACAAAACTTCCGAAGTCAATCGTATCAAAGCCACAACGTAACAAGGATTGAATATACTGTACCTTTTTTTCGGTAGGAATCCAATCTTTAATTCCTTGCATTGCGTCTCTAGGACATTCTATGATCTTCACTTTTTGCATCACTTTCAAAGATACAATTTACCAAGTTTCAAAAAAGAATACCTTCTACATTTTTTAAGGAACTAGAATAAATACTGCGATACCTATAAATACAATTATTTGTAACCATTTTAAAATAATTCCTATGTTTTTATTTCTTTTTAAATATCCAGAAATACTCCCCGCCAATAAGGCTATGGTAGAAAATGTAATAAATGAAACTACCATAAAGGTAATTCCTAATATATAAATTTGAATCACTGTATTCCCTTCGTTATCCCAAATAAAAGCAGGAAAAAAAGCCAAAAAGAAAATCATTACTTTGGGATTGACCAAATTCATTATTACTCCTTGTTTAAAGAGAGACCAATTAGATTTTTTAGGAGCATTTTCAGAAAAAGTAACCTGAGCATCACTTTTGAAGACTTTAAATGCCAGATACAGTAAATATGCTGCTCCAATTACTTTAATGGCGTAGAATAAAGTTTCCGAAGTTGTGATCACTGCAGAAATCCCAAATGCGAGAAATGTCGTATGTACGATACAACCACTTATAAGACCCGAAGTTGTGGCAATACCACTTTTTACACCATTTACGAGCGATTGTGTAAGGACATAAATGTTGTCAGGCCCTGGAGATAATGCTAAAATTAAGGTTGCAAGCGTAAAAGACAATATTATTTCAAACATTTTTTAAAAATATGCGTTTTTTATGTAAGAAGGCACGAAATTTGACGTCTTATAGGTATTAAATTAGTTGACATGAAAAAAATTACTTTTCTATTTTTGTTTTCACTTTTAGCTTTAGTGTCCTTTGGACAATCTACAGCTACCTATCAGATTACTTTTGAAAGTACCTGGTCACAAGCTACGCATCCTCATTCTAGTGGAAATTTACCTTCTAGTGCGCATTGGTCAAGATTAGTAGGAGCTACACACAATGATAATGTTTCTTTTTATACTGTAGGTGAAACTGCTACCACAGGAGTGGAGAACATCGCAGAGCAAGGTTCGAACACCGCATTCTTTTCTGAAGTTAACACAGCGATTTCAAACGGAAATTCAAATCAGTCAATTAATGGCCCTGCGCTAGGAACCGCAGCCGGCCAAATAGTTATAGATCAAGTTACAACAACCGAGGACTACCCATTGCTAACATTGCTATCCATGATCGCTCCAAGTCCAGACTGGATGATCGCTATTGATGGCGTTTCTCTTTTAGACACTAATGGTGAATGGAAACAATCAATTGTTTTGGATGTGTACCCATTAGACGCAGGAACAGACAGTGGTTCAGATTATACTTCTGCTAATAGTGATACGAATCCTAAAGCTCCTATAGCAGATGCACGAGGGACTGCTCCTTTTTCTTCGGAAAAAATTGGGACTATGACCATCGAACTATCAAATATCCTTGGCACGAATAATATTGATGACAAGGTTACCGTAAGTGTTTTTCCCAATCCATTTACAGATAAAATTACCATTCAAACAAATGCTATTCAGTTAAAGAATATTGAGATCTATAACGTCTTAGGGGCACGAGTGATGAATATTACACGAAATATTAGCAATCAGACCTCTATAGATACTTCTAATTTAAATTCTGGGGTCTATCTTTTAAGAGCAACCGACACTAAAAATAATATTACTACCAAGAAATTGATTAAGCGTTAAGCAACGCCTTATTAATGTCCTTAATCAATTGAGGACCTTCATATATAAAGCCGGTGTAGAGTTGTAACAAACTTGCTCCGGCTTCTATTTTTTCCAATGCGTCTGCCACAGTATGAATTCCTCCAACGCCAATAATTGGAAAAGCGCCCTTACTCTCAGTATGCAGAAAACGTATTACTTCTGTGGACCTTTTCGACAAAGGCTTCCCGCTTAATCCTCCCATTTCAGTTTGATTGGCTGAAGTAAGTCCTTCTCTTGAAATTGTGGTATTTGTTGCAATTACTCCGTCAATCTTTGTTTCTGAAACAATATCAATAATATCTAGTAATTGTTCGCTTGTCAAATCTGGAGCTATTTTTAGAAGGATAGGTTTTGGTGTTTTTTTTTCTGAATTTTTATCTTTTAGGGTTTTCAGTAAATAAGTTAAAGGCTTTTTATCCTGAAGCGCTCTTAGATTAGGAGTATTAGGTGAACTCACATTTACCACAAAATAATCGACATAATTAAATAATGCTTCAAAACAAATAAGATAATCGGTTACAGCTTCTTCATTTGGGGTTATTTTGTTTTTTCCAATATTGCCTCCAATAAGTACATGGTTTTTTCCTGAAGGGTTACCCTTAAGCCTTTTAACTGCTGCTTCTACACCTCCATTATTAAAACCCATTCGGTTAATCAATGCACTGTCTTCCGGTAATCTAAATAATCGTTTCTTTGGATTTCCTTCTTGTGGCTTTGGTGTTACAGTTCCAATTTCAATAAAGCCAAATCCGAAGTTGGAAAGCTCTCTGTACAATTTTGCGTCCTTATCAAATCCTGCAGCTAAACCAACAGGGTTTGGAAATTTTAATCCGAAAAGTTCTCGTTCCAATCTTGGGTTTTCTACTGCGTACATTCCTTTAAAAACTATAGAAAAACCTATTTTATTAAAAAACCGGATATTTTTAAATATAGTATGGTGTATCTTTTCTGGGTCAACAGTGAATAATAGGGGACGAATAAGTGTTTTGTACATGATTAAAAAAATCTTCAGCAAAAATAAGGGTAAAGCCGTAAAGATTTAGGCTAATCTTTTAAATTTGTACAACAAGTTTTTAACGATAACAAAAATTCAATGATTCATAAAGAAGACCTCATAAAAAGATTTATAAGTTATGTAACGGTTGATACCGAAAGTGATCCAGAAAGCAACACAACTCCAAGTACTGCAAAACAATGGGATCTCGCCAATGCACTGGTCAAAGAATTGAAACAAATAGGAATGCAGGAAGTAACTATTGATGCAAATGCGTATATCATGGCAACCTTACCTAGTAATCTGGATTATGAAGTTCCAACCATTGGATTTATTTCTCATTTTGATACTACGCCTGATTTTACAGGTGCAAATGTCAATCCGAAAATCATTGAAAATTATGACGGAAAAGACATTGTTTTAAATGAAGATCAGAATATTGTCTTGTCACCAGATGATTTTGATGATTTGCTTTTATATAAAGGACAAACACTGATTACCACAGATGGGACCACACTTTTAGGAGCCGATGATAAAGCGGGTATTGCAGAAATTATTTCAGCTATGGATTACCTTATTCGACATCCCGAAATAAAACACGGTACTATTCGCGTAGGTTTTACTCCAGATGAGGAAATTGGTCGGGGCGCTCATAAATTTGATGTAGAAAAATTTGGTGCAGATTGGGCGTATACGATGGATGGAAGTCAGATAGGCGAGCTAGAATACGAAAATTTTAACGCAGCAGGAGCTGTGGTTTCGGTAAAAGGAAAAATTGTCCATCCCGGATATGCAAAAGGAAAGATGATCAATAGCATGTATATTGCTACAGACTTTATTAATTCGCTTCCCCGACTGGAAACTCCAGAACACACCGAGGATAGACAGGGCTTTTTCCACTTGTATAGTATCAATGGTGAAGTTGATAGCACCAAACTTCAATATATCATTCGCGATCATGATAAAGGGCATTTTGAAGCCAGAAAAGAAATGATTCAGAAATTAGCAGATGAATTGAATTCACAATATGAAACTGAAGCCATTACCGTAGAAATTAAAGATCAATATTTTAATATGCGTGAAAAGATAGAACCGGTGATGCATATCGTTGATATTGCAGAACAAGCCATGAAGGATGCTGATATTGAACCAATTATTAAACCTATTCGTGGAGGAACTGACGGGTCTCAATTAAGCTTTATGGGCCTTCCTTGTCCAAATATTTTTGCAGGTGGCCACAATTTTCATGGTCGCTACGAGTATGTACCTGTAGAGAGTATGCAAAAAGCTATTGAAGTCATTGTAAATATTGTTAAGATTGTAGCTAAAAAATAAGAAAATAGCATAATTATTCGAACTTATTTTTTTATTAGAAACAACCATTTTGAAATACCTATTTTTGTCATTGTATTAATTTTCAGTTCACTCACGTTTTCTCAGGAAGACGAAATACCTACTCAAGATACATTAAACAGAAAACATGATCTCCGTATTGACAGGCTTGAAACTTTAGCAATCCCCAATATTGGAATTAACTATGAATATGTAATTAGCAAATATTCTGTTGCTGGTGCCGCCATAATTTTTAGTCTTGATGAGAGCTTCAGTGAATGTCAAAAATTTGCTTTTATGCCGTATTACCGTCAATATTTTCTAAAAAAAAAGAAATATGGAGCTAGAGGATTGGTTTGATACAGCTATAGGATTAGCTATTGGACAAAAATGGATAAGCAACAATGGTTTTGTATTTGAACTTAGTGCAGGCGCGGGTCGCTATCTGTTAGATTCAAATGATTCACCAAATGCATTTTTAAAGGCGGATTTTTGGTTGGGTATCGTTTTTAAAATATATTGGCTGAAAGAGAATAGTAGTAGAGTTGCTTTCAGAAGCTAAAAAAAGCTATTAAATAAAACTTCAAAAAAGGATTTCATTATCTATTTCCATATTCTGAATAAAAGCAACAGACGCATGAATATCATTTGCCAGCAAACGATCATCCTCAACAAAAGGCACAACTTCACGATATGATTTTAGAAACTGTTCTATAAATTCTGAAGATTTTTCAGGTTTTCTGAACGCCAATGCTTGCGAAGCATTCATTAATTCTATTGCAAGAATGGTTTCTATATTCTCAACCACTTTTAAACATTTAGTGGCCGCATTTGCACCCATACTTACATGATCTTCCTGACCATTGGAAGAGACGATAGAATCTACTGAAGCCGGTGTCGCAAATTGTTTATTCTGGCTTACAATACTCGCTGCTGTATACTGCGGAATCATAAATCCACTATTCAATCCCGGATTATTCACCAAAAAATCTGGCAAACCTCTTAACCCTGAAACCAACTGAAAAGTACGTCTTTCACTTATATTTCCTAGTTCTGCCATGGCAATTGCCAGATAATCTAATCCTAAAGCAAGTGGCTGCCCGTGAAAGTTTCCGCCGGAAATAATTAAATCTTCACCTACAAAAATATTAGGGTTGTCTGTTACGGAGTTGATCTCTGTTTTAAATGTTTTGGTCACAAAAACAATGGTGTCTTTTGAAGCTCCATGCACCTGTGGAATACACCTAAAAGAATATGGATCCTGAACCATTTTATTTTCTGAGGATCCAATTTCACTTCCATCCAGCAACTCTAAAATACGCTCTGCCGTCTTTACCTGTCCTCGATGAGGCCTAACCAGGTGCACTAATCCATTATAGGGACTCATATTACAATTAAAAGCATCAATTGAAACTGCACTAATGACATCTGCCAAATAAGATAATTTATGACTTTTTAGCAATGTATATACTCCATAAGCACTCATGAATTGGGTGCCATTTAGCAGTGCCAGTCCTTCTTTAGCCTGAAGCACAATGGGTTTCCAATCGTGTTTTTTTAATATTTTTTCTGAAGCTATAATTTTACCCGCAACATAAACTTCTCCCATTCCTAATAAAGGTAACGACAAATGCGCCAATGGAGCTAAATCTCCTGAAGCACCTAAACTTCCTTGAGTATAAATGACTGGCAAAATATCATGATTATAAAAATCAATTAATCGTTCTACGGTTTCAAGTTGTACTCCACTATTACCATAACTTAGTGATTGAACCTTTAAAAGAAGCATTAATTTAACAATAATTTGAGGCACTAAATCACCAGTCCCACACGCATGAGACATTACTAAGTTTTCTTGAAGTTTGGATAGATTTTCTTGAGATATTTCTACGTTGCATAAAGAACCAAAGCCAGTGTTGATACCATAGACAGGTTTTGAAGCCTCTTTAAGTTTTGTTTCTAGATAGCTGTGAGATTTTTTTATATTTAGTATGGATTCTTCAGAAAGTGCTAATTTCTTTTGAAGATGTAATATATCTTTAAGCGTAGGAAGATCCAATAATTCACTACTTATGTAATGGACATTATTCATAGGTTGCCTCAGTTTTCTGTAAAAATACAATTTCCTGTCAATGATTAATAAAAAACACCCCTCTTTTGATTTACAAAAGAAGGGTGTTTATTGTTTAGAAGATTATTCTCTTCGTTTTATTGATCTAGTATGACTCTATGAGTTGAAGTTCTGTTCTCACTTACAAACTGAACCACATATACTCCATTGGCCATGCCTCTAAAGTCGATATCATTCTCTCCTGCTAAAATGGTATAATCTCTTACGATCTTAC